>MPNQ01000059.1 GCA_002239105.1 marine group bacterium Sva0996 bin134
CGGCGGCGAGGCCCACCACGCCACCGAGAACGGCCAATGGATCGAAACCGAAACACTGCGAGTATGGGCAGCAAGCCACGACGGCCACCTCTTCGGCGCCGGCTGGCGCCGCAACCAATAAAACAGAGCGCCCCCGACAGCAGGAAACCCAACGGCGTCGATCATGGCGGCTCGCTTCGCCGTGGTGTGGGCAGGGGCTGGACCCCGTTCGCTCCCACCCCTGTGTCGGATGCTGTTCAGTTACCGACCTGGGCTGTGTCACCGAACGGTGGTACGATATGGGCATGTCGGAAATGGGCGATGCCTTCCGGGTGCCGATGCGCACTGCCGCCGAGGTCGGCGTTTTCATCCGGGCGGCCCGCGAGGAAGCGCAGATGACCCAGGCCGCGCTGGCGGCCGCACTGGGCGTGTCCCGCAAATGGGTGTCGGAAGTGGAGCAGGGCAAGCCGTCGGCCGAGGTCGGCAAGGTCTTGGCCGTGATCCGGCATCTCGGTTTCACGCCGCAAGCCGCCCGCACCCCGCTGCCGGTTTCCGACGTCGACGAACTTCTCGGCTCGCTGACCGGGGGGTAGGCGGGCGTGGAATTGTCGGTGCTGATCGGCGGGCGCCCGGCCGGGACGCTCGACCTGTCCGACAGCGGCAGCCCGGCGTTTGCCTACGACCCGGCCTACGGGAGCTTCGACGGCCCGCCGCTGTCGGTGCGGTTCCCGATCGCCGGCGGTGGGGCGGAGGGCGACGAATTGCGCTCCTGGCTCGAAGGGCTGCTGCCGGATCACGACGACATCCTCCGCGCCTTGCGGGCAGAGCACAACTTGGGCCGCGCCGACACGCTGCGCCTGCTCGGAACGCCGATGGGCGCCGACTGCGCCGGAGCGGTCCAGTTCTGCCCGCTCGGCAAGGCCGACGCTCTGGCCGCCGACCGGGGCGGGGTTGACCCCATATCGGAGGCTGAGATAGCCGCCTGGCTCAAAGCGCAGCAGGCCGACCCGTCGCGCCGCGGCCGCCGCTCCCCCGACGCCGATTCGGGGTTCAGCCTCGCTGGGATGCAGCCGAAAGCCGCTGTGCGCCGCACCGAGGGCGGCGGGTGGGCTGTGCCGCATGGGGCGACCCCCACCACCCACATCGTCAAAGCGACCAGGTCCGACCCGTACCCGCACGAGGCAGTTGTGGAGCACCTCACGCAGGCCGTCGCGTCGCGGATCGGCCTCCCCGCTGCCCGGTCGTCGGTGGCGGTGTACGACGGGGTGGAGGTGATCGTCGTGGAGCGGTTCGACCGGGCGGCGGGCGGCGCGCTCCGTATCCACCAAGAGGACATGTGCCAGGCACTGGGCCTTCCACCGAACATGAAATACCAGCGGGACGGCGGTCCCGGCCCCGGCGACATCGCCGGCGTGCTGCGGGAGCACGGCAGTCCCGGCGACCCCGGTGACGTGGAGCGGTTCTGCGACTACCTGCTGTACCAGTGGATATCGGCTTCGACCGACGGGCATGCCAAGAACTACGGGTTGCTGCTTCCGGGCTCGGGGATCGTGCGGCTCGCCCCGCTCTACGACACGGCCAGCTGGCTGCCTTACAGCGGCGGCCAGCCGGCCCGGAACATCCGGCTGGCTATGAAGATCGGCAAGGACTACCGCCTGTCGAGCGGCGACCGGGCGTCGGGGATGCGCCGCACCGCCGACCGTCTCGGCCTCGACCCGGCATCAGTGGCCGAGCGGGCGGCCGAGCTGGCCGCAGCCGTCCCCGAAGCACTGGACGGCGCGCTGGCCGCCCTACCGCCCGGCATGGCCGACAACCGGGAAGTCGCGTTGCTGGAGACGGCGATGCGCCCCCGCGCCCGGCTGTGCCAGGCAATCGCCGAACAGGCCGCCGCCGAGCACCGTTCGGCCAGCGCCGTCGACGCCGCCGAGCGGCCCGGCCCGGCGTTCCACACCCGGCCGGGCACGCAGGCCCGTTGCGGGCATATCGGGGTTCGGACTCGCCGCCCGTGTACCCGACCGCCCCACCAGGGGGACGACCACCGCTACTAATCACCCGGCGTACTTGAGGTGGGAAGGGACGAAGTCGTCGACGAACAGCATGATCTCTCCAGGTGCCAGCGGCTTGTCGTTCGGCTCGTCCCCGTTGCCAACCTAGTGGTGTGTCGCAGGTTTATTCGCGCATGTCCTGCTAGGCATCGACGCCCCTCGCGGCGTTGCTCCTCCTTGCCGTACGCTGCGAGTATGGCTGCGTCGGTGCGCCTTGCGAGGAACGCCGCTGCCGTCGCAATCGACGGCGCTAAACCTGCGACACACCACTAGGCAGTCCAGAGGCTGCTGATGGGGCGCATGTGGAGACGATCGTCCAGCGACAATGTGTGGGGCCCAGTGTGCAGGAGGATGCCGGCTCGGAAGGCGCCCGGTGAAACGGCGTCGAGCTTGTCGCGGAACCATTGAAGATGAGCTAGGTGTTTAGACGTGGGGGATCTCGTCGCCTTGACCTCAACTGCAACCACGTCGTCGTTGTCGGCTTTGAGAATCAGATCGATTTCGCGATTCTTGTGATCCCGATAGTGGGAAAGGGTGTATGCCCGGGTTGATGCAGAAAGCTGCCGGGCGATCTCGTTCACCACGAACGTTTCCAACAGCGGTCCTGTAGCGGGCGCGGTAGGTGAGGCTAGTGCCTCTGCATCCACACCCAGCTGGCTTGCGGCCAACCCGGAGTCGGTGATGTGGAATTTGGGACGTCGTGCGGTTCCCGCGGTGAGGCTCCGAGACCATGCGGGTAGTTCGTGTACCAAGAACACGGTTTGAAGCCATTCGAAATAGTTGGTTATTGCTGGACGGCTGATCCCCAGTTGGCGGGATGCGTCGGAGAAATTTACCGTGCTGCTCGTGAGCCCCGCGGTCCATTTCAACAGCGGCGCGATCGCTGATGCTTTGCGAATATCAGTGAGCTCGGCAATGTCGCGTTGGATGACGGTCTCGACATATCCCTGAAACCAACGTCGCCGAGGGCTGCCGTCAAGGTTGACAACTTCGGGGTACCCCCCTCTACAGGTTCGTTCCAGATAGCTGGCTCGATTGAAGTCGGAGATGGGGGCTGGTCTGGGAGTGCCTTCGAACCAGAGGTCGATCTCGTCCGGGCGTACGCCGGCCAGCTCTGCCTCAGAAAGCGGCCAGAGTCGGAATATCTGAACCCGCCCGGCGAGAGATTCGCTGATTCTCGGAACAGTCAAGAAATTGGTAGATCCTGTGAGGAGGAATCGTCCTGGCGTTCGTTCTTCATCAACTAATTGCTTGACCGCGAATACGAGCCTGTCGCCACCGCGCTGGGCTTCGTCTATCACCAGGGGGAAGCGCTGGTTGGACAGGAATGTCAGGGGATCGTCAAGTACGACTTCCCGCAGTTCTTCGTTGTCCATCGAAAGGTAGGTGCCATTGTCGGCTTCGGCGATCATCCGGGCAAGGGTGGTCTTGCCGCTCTGGCGGGCACCGTGGAGCATGATCACGCGAGCCCAAGTCAGGGTCTCTTCAATAAGGGGTTGGATGTGCCGATTGAAGAGTTCCATGTCCCTACTCTAGCCACTAAATTACAAATCCAACTAGAGATAAATGACAAATCCTACTCTAGATAGTTTATAAATCCGTCCATAGTTACTTGATAACTTCTCCCCTGTAGTTTGTGGACTGGGGAACGCTCAGTACAGGGATTCGCCGCCCTTTTCGCCCGTTGTGGCGTCGGCGTCGCCGCTTAGGGTGGATCGCACGGACTGGAGATGGGCGGTGACGCCGGAGGTGAGGGCGGCGTTGTCGGCGGTGACGGTGACGAGGCGGAATCCTTGGGCCACGCGGGTGGGGGTGAGCGTGGGGGTGGAGTGGATGCCGGGGACGACGCCGTGGTTCTGGCAGGCGGCCACGATGGCGGCCAGGGCGTCGTCGAAGGCGGTGGTGCCGTCGTTGTTGCCGGGAGGCAGGCCCAGGCTCACCGACAGGTCGGCCGGGCCAACGTAGACGGCGTCAACTCCGGGGGTGGACACGATGTCGTCCAGGTTCTCCAGCGCGGCGATGGTCTCCACCATGGGGATGCACTTCACGGCTTGATTGGCGCCGGCGAAGTAGCCGGGCCCGTCGCGCAGCGCCACCCGGGTGGGGCCGAAGCTGCGCGATCCTTCAGGGGCGTAGCGGCACGATCGCACTGCGGCCTCGGCCTCGGCCCGGCTGTTGACCATGGGGATGATGATGCCCATGGCCCCGGCGTCGAGCATCCGGCCGATGATGCCCTGCTCGTTCCACGGCACCCGCACCACCGGGGTGGCCGTGCCCAGGTCGATAGCCGCCAGCATCGGCAGCGCATCGGAGTAGTCGGCCAGGCCGTGCTGCATGTCGATGCACACATAGTCGAACCCGGCCCTAGACATGATCTCGCAGCCCATGGCCGTGGGCAGCCCCGCCCATGCGCCCAGCGCGGGGCGCCCCGAAGCGAAGGCCTCGGCCAACGGGTGGGATGCGGGTGCAGCGTCGCTCATGGCTGCAACCGTATCCCCCGTTGGGGGGAACTAGTCAGTTCGGTTGTGGGCTAACGCCAGTAGTTGTTGGCCGCGGCGATGGTCTGGAACTCAACGGCCACGACGTGGGCCGAGCTGATGAGTTGAGCGGTATCGCGGGCGTAGTCGTCGCGCAGGCTCCCTCGGACCTCGGCATCGGTCTGGATGGAGGCGATGGTCTTGCGGGCAACCATGATGGCCAGCTCACGGCCCTCGGCGGGCGTGGCGGTTATGAGGGTGGGGATGACGTCGTCAAAGACAGACATGAACAGTTCCTTTCAGATCAGGGAGTGGCGTCTCGCATCGGGCTGATGGGAACCAGCTGGCCCCGGGCGCCCAGATCGGGCTCTTGGGCCACGAGCTGGAAGGAGTCGTTGCTGGAGTACTTGCCCGGTCCGAACGATGCGTAGGGCTGACTGGCGATGGAGAACTGGCCAGCGTTCTCAATGGCTGCTGCGAAGGTCTCGTGGGTCAGGTTGGGACCGGCTTCGGTGGCCAGATACTCAAAGATCTGGAAGAAGCGGCAGTGGCCGGACAGGGCGGTGAACCACAGAGGCTCGCCTTCCTCCAAGGTGTCGGGATGCTTGACCTCGATATCGGGGTGGGCGGCGGCAAATGCGTCCTGGCATTCCTGCATCCTCGGATCGGATTCGTATGTCTGGGCCCCGGTCATGGCCGACACGGCAATCACACCCCTAGCCGACTCAGGATCGACATTGGAACCTATGTTGCTGCCCAATCCGGAAGCGTCGGTTGCCCAGATGTCTACGTCGAGGCCGTTGATAGCAGCGTTTTCAATGCCGGCTGACGCATTGCCGACGAGCAGAATGGTGTCGGCGCCAGCTGCCCTAATGCGCTCCGACAGTGCGGCCCACTCTTGGTTCTGGGCAATGAGGTCGGCGACGTTGGAGGAAGTGGCTACTTCGAGAGCCGGCTCAACGCCATGATCCCGCAGCAGCCTGCCAACCTCATCTAGCTGGGGGGCTGAGGGGAGGTCGGCCACAATGGCGATCGAGCGCCCTTGGAGCATCCCTTCCTCGTCGAGCAGCGTGAACAGCGCGCTGGTGGTGCGCTCACGAGGGGCTCTCTCGTTGACCCATGGGGCCCGGGCTAGGGCCAGCCGATCGGCGGTGATGGTCCCGCCCACCAGGATCGTCTCCTGTTGGTCGACGATGCAGGTGTTGGCCACCTCGGCGGGGCCGAGGAATCCGAATAGCACGGCGAACACTTCGTTGTCCTCGGTCACACGGAGACAGGCGGCCTCGGCCTCGGTGGCCCCGATGGGGTTGTACTTGTCCATGATGACCTCAACTTGGCGGCCATTGATGCCGCCTCGGTTGTTGATGTCGTCCACCAGGGCCTGGATGACCTTCTCCTGGTCGCCCCAAGTGGCTGGTGAGAAGCCGAGTTCGACCAGTTGGTCGATGTCGAGATAGGTGACACCGATGGTGATGGTCTCGGCGGTGACCCCTCGCCAGGTGGCGGTCAGGGGGATCTCTGGCTCCGGCTCTGCGGTGGGGGCCGGTTCGAACTCTGGCTCTTCTTCTGGTTCAGACTCTTCTGGCTCGGGTTCTTCGGGTGCGGCCTCTTCGGCCTCGGGCTCCGGCTCGGGGGCTTCCGGCTCGGGTTCTTCGGGCGCGGCCGGGGCTTCGGTGGCCGGTGCCGCCGGTTCGCCGGTGTCATCGTCGTCGTTGCCACCGCAGGCCGCGGCAATCATGGACAGCGCTACGAGCATGGCGATAAACCAGCGCATCGTCTTGGTCTTCATGGGGTTCCCTCTCTGTGGCCCCTGATGGGCGCCGGGGCCGGACAGGCCGTCCCGGCTCAAGGGATCATATTCGACTAGGTGTCACCGGTCTCCCCGAGCGGGTCACCGAATACTGCCGTTCGGGAGCGTCGCAGGGGACCCGGCCAGTGGATGGTCCCTGGGCCGGATCGCCGGTCAGCAGCTCGGCCCCGGCGGGGGCATACTGGAGGATGTAGGCCTTTCGCACCTCGCCGGTGGTGTTCGGGCCGGTCAGATGGGGGGTGAGCGACGAGAACACCACCGCACCGCCCGCGGGCACGGGGGCGGCCACGGCGGTTTCGCACTGTTCAAAGCATTCAAAGCCCAGGGGATCGACGTAGGTGTGGGCCAGCGTGCCGTGGAGGTGGACGCCGGGGGCCACCCACGGGCAGCCGTTGTCCACGGTGGTGTCGGTGAGAGCCATCCAAACGGTGATGTACTGCTGGGGCTCGATGAAGGTGTAGCCGTTGTCTTGGTGCCAGGGGAACCGGCGGGGCTTCTCGGGCTTCTTGTACACCGCCTGGTCCCAGTACAGGTTCACGTCTGGACCCACCAGGTCGGTGCACACCGCGGCGATGCGGGGATCGGCGGCCACCTGGCGCAGAAGGTTGGAGCGGGCCACAAGGTGGGGAGTGAAGGTGATGGCCCCCGCCTCGGCGATCATCAGCCGCTCGCCCTCGATTTGGCGAAGGCCGGCTTCGGTTTCGGCCTCGATGGCGTCGATCTCCTCGACCACCGCGGCGATGGTGTCAGCATCGAGCAGGTCTTCCATCACAAAGAACCCCTGTTGGTTGAACTGGTCGGTCTGGTCCGCAGTTAGGGAAACGGGCGACGAGGTGGCCGGCTGCCAGGCAAATTCCCGATTCCAGGGATGCGGGGTGTAGGCACCGTCGGTCATGAACACCAGGGTGACGTGGCTGTTGGCGTAGACATGTTGGCTATTCCACTAGTTGGCCGTCGCGGAGCAGGGGGTCAAAGTGGTGCAGGGGACTCTTGAAGCCGTCGAACTGCTCGAAGCCCAGATCCACGGTGCCGGCCGCACAGCAGTGGAACACCATGGCCGCTCGTATTCCTTCGGAGATGTTGTCGGTGGAGCAGTGCATCAGGTGGCTGTCGAACACTAGGAGGTCGCCGGGCTGCATCATCACGGCCTGCCGGTCGGACATGTCGTGGTCGACGATCTCCACGTACCCCTGGTTGGCGTTGGGCCGCCGGTCGGTGATGTGTTCGTGGACCGGCTCGGTGTGGCTGCCGGGCAGAATGTGCAGGCAGCCGTTTTCCATCGTGGCCTCGGTGATTGCCAGCCACAGCCCCACGATGGGGCGGGGCGGGTCGAACGGGAAGTAAAAGCTGTCCTGGTGCCAGGGCTGGCCCCACGCACCGGGGTTCTTGAAGATGAATTGCGATAAGAAGCAGTCCACGTCGGGGCCGATCAGGTCGCGCAATATCCCGGCGATGCGCTCGTCGCGCAGAAACGAAGAGAACACCGGCCGGTCGTGGAGGGTGAACACCTTGGAGACGGTGTCTTCGGGGTGGACGCCGTCTAGGTTCCCCTGGGACTCGGGGGCGACGTACATCCCTGCCGGGGTGATCCCGCTCTCATCGGCCTCCCGCACCACACCGATCACGTCGTCGAGCATCCTGTTGCCCACCTCGGCCGGAGCGAACCCGTCCAAAATTAAGAACCCCTGAGCGCCAAAGCTGTCGAAAGCAGCCGGGGGCATGTTGGAGGCAACCGCCATTTGTGGAGCTGATGGGACTCGAACCCACGACCCCCTGCTTGCAAAGCAGGTGCTCTAGCCAGCTGAGCTACAGCCCCGGACTGTTCAAGCGTACCGGGCGATATATGGGGCCAACGACCCAATAGCCCGCTCAATGTGACCCGCTGGCGTTGTCGTGGTGGAATGGCCCCGGTGCGTTTCGATCTGAGCGACGATCAGGAGTTCTTCCGGGAAACCGCCCGGCGATTCATCGAGGCCGAAGTCCCCATCAGCGTGGTACGGGAGTGGCACGAGCTGCCGGACGGGTGCCCCGAGAGCTGGTGGCAGGCGGCTGCTGAGTTGGGGTGGACCTCGCTGATGGTGCCCGAATCGTTGGGCGGCGGCAGCATCTCCGGGCGACCGATCGTGGATTTGACGATTGTGGCTGACGAGATGGGCCGGGGAGTTACGCCAGGGCCGTTCATGCCCACCAATGTGGTGGCCGACACCCTGGCCCGGTCGGGCTCGCCCGACCAGCAGGCGCTGCTCGAGGGGGTTCTGGCCGGCGAGGTCGTTTTGGCCTGGGCGTTCTGCGAGCCGGGCGGCGACTGGACCGCTAGCCACGTTACCGCCGCGGCTGTTCCGTCGAACGGCGGCTATGCGCTCACCGGCACCAAGGTGGCGGTGGAGGCTGGTGCGCAGGCCCAACACTTGCTGGTCACCGCCCGCACCGCCGATGGTGTGGCCCAGTTCTTGGTGCCCTCCGATGCTCCCGGTGTGACCGTCAACCCCCAGGAGTCGCTGGATTTGGGCCGTCGCTTCGCCGAAGTGCGGCTGGTTGGAGTGGCCGTCGGCCCCGAAGCCCTTGTGGGGGCACCGGGAGCGGCTGCCGAGGCCGACGTGGCCCGCCAAAGCCTCATAATGCAGCTTCTTCAGTGCGCCGACAACGCGGGGTCGGCGGCCAAGGTGCTGGAGTTCACCATCGAGTACGCCTTCGACCGCTACTCCTTCGGCCGGCCTCTGGCGTCGTATCAGGCCCTCAAGCACCGTTTCGCCGACATGAAGCTCTGGTCGGAGGCTTCCCAGGCTTCGGTGGATGGGGCGGCCAACGCCCTGGCAGAAGGCCAGGACGAGGCTCGGATGGTGAGCGTGGCCAAGTCGTATGTGGGTGACCACTCGGTGGAGCTCATGCACGACTGCGTGCAGATGCACGGCGGAATCGGAGTCACCTACGAGCACGACCTTCACTTGTATTTGCGTCGGGCCACCGTCAACCGGGGGTTGTTCGGAACGCCGGGCGACCACCGGGTGACCTTGTCGAAAATGATGGGGTACTAGGGGGAGCGATGGACGACTTCGTGTATGCCAAAACCGATCCTGCCGAGCTGGACCGATACCGAGAGGAGGTCGAGACGTGGATGAACGAGAACATGCCCCGTCGCGACCCCGACAATCCCTGGCACCCCACCCAAGACGATGACCTGAGGAGCACCCGCAACCGGGAGCTTCAGCGGCGGCTGTACGACGGGGGGTACGCCGCAGTGTGCTACCCCAAGGAGTACGGGGGCCAGAGCCTGACCGCCGCCCACCAGAAGATCATCGACGACGTGAGCATGGACTTCGACATGCCCGTCTTGTTCAGCGTGCCCACCCTGTCGATCTGCGGGCCCGTCATATTGGAGTTCGGCACCGAGGAGCAGAAGCAGCGCTACATCCCGGCGTGGATCCGGGGCGATGAGCTGTGGGTGCAGTTCATTTCCGAGCCCAGCGGAGGCTCCGACATGGCCGGCGCTCTGACTCGGGCCGACCGGGACGGCGACGAGTTCATCATCAACGGGTCCAAGATCTGGAGCACGTTCGCTCAGCGGTCGGACTACGCCCTCATGCTGGCCCGCACAAACTGGGAGGTGCCCAAGCACCGGGGGCTGACCATGTTCATCGTCCCCATTCACCATCCCGGCATCGAGATCCATCCCATCCAGATGGTGGACCGCACCGAAGAGTTCTGCCAGGAGTTCTTCAACGACGTCATCATCCCCGCCGAGAATGTGGTGGGCGCGGTGAACGATGGGTGGACGGTGGCCAGCCGTCTGCTGTTCCACGAGCGGGCCGCGGTGGGCAATGCCTCCCCCTACACCCAGGGCCGACACCGCAACCGGACCGCCGACGGGGTGGAGGATCTGGCCGCCATCGCCCGGGTCCACGGCGGTGCCGATATGGGTCGCCACCGCCAGCGGCTTGGGTACATAGAGACGCTCAGCCGAGTGGAGGAATTGCTATCGGATCGAGTGGTAAAGGGCATCGAGGGCGGTTTTCTGCCCGCCCCAGCCGGTTCGCTGGTGCGTCTGTTCCACGGACTGTCCCGCACCGAGCGCCAGACGGTGGCCATGGAGATGCAGGGCGACAGTGCCTTAGTGTGGGACCAGGGGGAGTCCACCGGTGCATTCGGCCTGGAGTATGTCCAGCGCCAGCAGGCCTGCATCGGCGGCGGAACCACCGAGATGGCCCGCAACATCATCAGCGAGCGCATCCTCGGTATGCCCCGCGAACCCGCCGCCGACCGCGACCTCCCCTTCAACCAAGTCCCCCGCAGCGGCTAGCTGCGCTGAACCTCTACGACGCTAGGGGGCGGCCGAAGGGGAGTTCTGTTTGCCAGGTGGCGAGGAAGGACTCGGCTCTTTGGGCGGCGGCGAGGAAGAGGCCGTCGGGGTGATCGGCGATTTCCTCTAGGGAGGCGGTGATCTTGGCGGCGGCGTCGGCGGCAATGGCCTCGGGGGCGGGGTCGCCGGTGGGCCACCAGGCGAACAGGGGGCCGGCCGTGGAGATGAAGTCGGGGACCACGGTGGTGTCGGACCGGCTGAGTACGGCCAGAGCCTTGGCGGTCACTGGGATCGGGCCGTAGGGAACCAGGGTGCCCACCTCCAAGCCTTCGGCGACCGTGTGATTCACCACTCCCATGCGCGAACCCGCAAACAGCACGTCGGCTTGGCCATCCATATCCACAATCGTGCCGCCTCGATCCTGAACCGCGATTGTCAGGGCATCGCAGATCGATCCCGAGCCCTCGATGGCTACGGTGCGACCGTCCAATCCGCCGGCAGCGGAGGCCGCCGCGGCCACCACTCCGGCCACGGCCGCCTGGTCAGCCACTTCGCCAACCGAGGAGCGGGGATCAGCCTCGGCCAAAGCGTCCAGCGCAGACCGGGGCACCCGGGTGCCCGGTTCGGGCAGGAAGCGGCCCGAGGCCACCATGGGGGCGATCTCGGCGGTGAACTTGGCTACCGCGTCGGCCCGGTCTTCGTCTACGGCGTTGATCCCCGCGGAGGCCCCGCTGCGGCGCATCTCGAAGGTGGCGAAGGCGTAGGTCATCGACCGGGCCAGGTCGCTGGCCCCGCCGGGCAGGATCTTGCGGGCCGATCTCACGATGCCCACCGACTCGGGGGCGTTGGCCAAATCGAACACGATGAAGGCATCGACCGTCTCGAGTTTCTCTATGGGCAAGGTCTGCTCCCCGCGATGGCAAGTGACTGGAAAATGGTTCCAGTCACCCGGACCGCTGTACTACTCGTCGTCGAACAAATCGTCCCGGTCGGCTTCCTGGTCGGAAGGGGAGGGCTCGTCATCTTGGTGGTCCAAGCCGGCCACGATCTCTTTGACCCGCACCTCGGCGTCGTTGATGCGTCCCCGGCACACCCGGATCAGCTCGGCGGCTCGCTCGACCTTGGTGGCCAGCACGTCGATGTCGATGTCTTCGGCTTCCAACTCGCCGAGAATCTGCTGAAGCTCGCTCAGCGCGTCGGCGTAGCCGATCTCTGGTGTGCTCATCGGGTTGTGCTCCTCACTGATTCTCAGACACGGTGCTGTGCAGGTCGCCCTCGGCCAGGGTGGTCACCAGCTCATCGCCGACAGCCAGCGAAGCCGGGTCGCGCACAACTTTGCCGCTGTGTCGGGTGATCGACCAACCGCGGGCCAAGATTGCCCGGGGATCGAGTAGGCGCACCCGCCCTTCCAGGTTGATCAGCTCCTTGGACGCTGCCCTCGGAGCCCTCTGGGACTGGCTCGCCATGGCCGACTTCATCTGCTCCAGAGTCCGCCGGCCGTCGAGAATGGCCGCCGACGCCCGATGGCGCATGGCCCCGGCACAGCCATCCACGCGGCGGGTTTCGCCCCGGGTCCGGTTCTCGGCCAGATCTCGGATTCGCCCGGCCCTTCCCTCAAGCCTTCGGCCCGCTCGGTCTAGGTGGCCCTCGGCCGCTCGAGCAGTGGTCTGGCTCACTGCCACTAGCTGTTGGTCGGCAGCGCCCAGTTGCCGGCTGGCCCAGTTGGCTATGCCCCCCCACGCCTGCTCCGCGGCTTCCAGATGGGCCCGAGCTGCGCTCACGATGAATACCGCGGCGGCGGTGGGCGTCTTCTGGGCCTCGTGGGCCACCTCGTCGACGATGGTCCGGTCGATCTCGTGGCCCACCCCGGTGACCACCGGCACGGGGGCATTGGCGATGGCCCGCGCCACCACCTCGCTGTCGAAGGCGACCAAGTCGGTGCGGGCCCCGCCGCCGCGGACCACCGCAATCACGTCGACTCCGGCCCGGCCGACCGCCCTAATGGCCCCGGCGATCAACGGAGGCGCTTCAGTTCCCTGTACTGGAGTGTCGGCCAGCACCACCTCCCAGGCCAGGCCGCTGTTCTCCAACTCATTGTGGAAGTCGTGGTGGGCGGCGCTCCCGTTCGAGGTGACCAGCCCGATCCGCAGCGGGGCCACCGGAAAGGGCACAGCCTGGTTCTTGGTCAACAGGCCCTCGCCGCTCAGCTTCTCCAGCAGTCGCAACCTCTCGGCCTCCAGCTCGCCCAGCGTGAAGTTGGGGTCGATGCCTGCCATGTAGAGCTGGAGCCGCCCCCCGGGAGGCCAGAAGTCCAATTTGCCCTGGATGCGGACCTTCATCCCGTCTTCCATGGCCATGCCGCCGTGGCGGCGCAGGGTCTCTTCCACCCTCTCGCGGTTGAATCGGAACAGCGCCACCGATATCGACGCTTCCGACTGCTTGCTGGAGGCGTTGTCGGGGTCGGGCTCCACCAAGTCGAAGTACATGTGCCCGCTGCGGGCCCGGCTCAGGTTGCGGATCTCGCCCTCCACCCACAGCTCGTCGCCGAAGGCATCGCTCAGTACCTGCTTGATCCGGTTGGCCAGCTGGGCCACGGTGAACGTCATGGGCTCGCTGGCAGCCCTGGCCCCGGCCGAGTCGAACAGGCTCACAGCGCGCTCTCCGCGGGGGACCGCTGCTCGTTGCGCACCAGCGTGCGGTACAGCTCGGCGTACAAACCGCCGGCGGCCAGTAGGTCATCATGGCGGCCCGACTCCACCAGCTCTCCCTGGTCGAGCACCAAGATCTGATCGGCGTTGGTCACCGTGGACAGCCGGTGGGCGATCACCACCGCAGTCCGCCCCTGGAGCGCGATGGCCAGTGCTTGCTGCACCAGTGCCTCGTTCTCGCTGTCCAGATGGCTGGTGGCCTCGTCCAGAACCACGATGGCCGGATCCTTGAGCAGCACCCGGGCGATGGCCACCCGCTGCTTCTCGCCCCCCGACAGCCGATAGCCCCGCTCGCCTACCAGGGTGTTGTAGCCCTCGGGCAGCGAGGCGATGAGGTCGTGGATGTGGGCCGAGCGGCAGGCGGCCTCCATATCGGCTTGGGTCGCGCCGGGCCGGACATAGAGAAGGTTGTCGGCCACCGTCTCATGGAACAGGTGCGGGTCTTGAGGAACTACGCCCACCGAGGCGCGCAGCGATTCCTGGGTCACGTCCCGCACGTCGGTGCCGTCGATCAGAACCGCCCCGCTGTCCACGTCGTAGAGCCGGTTCAACAGCGCGACCAGGGTGGTCTTGCCCGCGCCCGACGGCCCCACCAGCGCCACCAACTGACCCGGCTCGATCACCGCCGACACGTTGCGCAGCACCGGACTGCCGGTGGCCTCCGGCGCGGCGGCGTTGGTTTGCAGTGAG
>MPNQ01000060.1 GCA_002239105.1 marine group bacterium Sva0996 bin134
GCCCGCCGCAGGGAGCGCCCATGTGGTCGAGCGGCGAGGTGGACGAGGCCGCGGCCCAACGCTGCTCGCGGCACCACAACGTGATGGAAACCCCGGTCGATGTGGCCAAGTCGGCCGACGGCCGCGCTGTGCTGGCCCAGGTTCGGTGGGGCTACCGGGCCGACGTCAACCTGTGCTATCTCATCCTCAACGACATGGCCCTAGAGGCCCTGCGCGCCGCCGCGCAGCCCCCTCCCCGGCTCATCATCCTTCGGGAGGACTACGGATGCGGGCTCAGGGTCGACAAGACCATCGCCTGCTGGGGCGACAACCGCGCCGGCCAGGCCAGCGCCCCACCGGGGCGGTTCGTGCGCTTCTACGCCGGCGGCGACTCTTCAGCCGTGCCAGGCTATTGGTGCGGGCTGCGAACCAACGCCGCCGCAGTGTGCTGGGGCGACAACCGCGCCGGACAGGCCTCGCCGCCGCCGGGCCGGTTCTCCCAGCTCTACCTGCGAGACGACTTCGCCTGCGGGCTCCGAGCCGACCAAGCCCTCCTCTGCTGGGGCGACAGCCGCGACGAGGCTTGGCAGCCTGCCCAGGGACGGTTCGCCCGGGTCAGCATCGCCGATTCCCGAGGGTGCGGGCTCCGAGCCGACCAAACTGTCGCCTGCTGGGGCGACATCGCCTCGCCGCCGCCGGGCCGGTTCTCCCAGATCTACCTGCGAGACGACTTCGCCTGCGGGCTGAGCATCGACCAAACCGTCGCCTGCTGGGGCGACAACCGCGCCGGACAGGCCTCGCCGCCGCCGGGCCGGTTCTCCCAGATCTACCTGCGAGACGACTTCGCCTGCGGGCTGAGCATCGACCAAACCGTCGCCTGCTGGGGCGACAACCGCGCGGGCCAAACCGACACTCCCGCAGGCGAGTTCAACAGCGTTGTATTGGCCGAAGACTACGGCTGCGGGTTGACCACCGGCCGTGCCGCGGTCTGCTGGGGCGACAACACCGCGGGTCAGGCCAGCGCTCCGCAAAACCAGCAGTTCCTTCGCATCTTCCTCAAAGAGGACTTCGTTTGCGGCTTGCGGGCAATTGAGGTCATCGCCTGCTGGGGCGACATCGCGGCGACTCCGGGCGGCCAGTTCTCCCGCATCTATTTGGCTGATTTCTACGGGTGCGGACTGCGCAAGACTCAAGACATTGCCTGCTGGGGCGACATCGCATCACCGCCGGGCGGCCAGTTCACCAGGGTCTACCTCGACCCCTGGGAACAGATGTATGGGTGCGGGCTCAGAGTCGACAAGACCATTGCCTGCTGGGGCGACAACAGCCACGGCCAGGCCAGCCCCCCCGCTGGTCAGTTCACCGACCTCTTCCTCACCGCGAGTTATGGGTGCGGGCTCAGAGTCGACAAGACCATTGCCTGTTGGGGTGACAACAGCCACGGCCAGACCAACACTCCCGACGGCCAATTCGCTTAGGCTCTGATGCCTGTGGGGCAGCGAGGGCCAACATGAGCAATTCGAATTTCTCAGGGAGCGGCTACCGTCTGCTCGTCGGGGCGGTCGTCGTGCTGGTGCTGCTCGTCGTCGTGCAGGCGGTGTTGTTCGTGTTCGTGGCCTTGGATGATTCCGACGGCCCCGACGGCTCTGCTGCTCCCTCCGACACGGGCCTGTCCTTTCCCCCCATCTCGGTGCCGTCACCTGAGGCAGGCGCCGACCAGAGCGCACAGGGGGCGCCAGAGCCAGCGGTGGTTGCGCCGGTGGACTCTGGGGATGGCCGGGAGCATTATGTCGTGTACACCGCCGATGGGGAGTTCTCCCCTGAGCGGCTGGAAGCGGGGGTCGGCGACACTGTGGTGTTCGTGAACGCGTCGCCGGTGGACTTCTGGCCGGCGTCGAACATCCATCCCACCCATGAGATATTGCCCGAGTTCGACGCCTTGGGGCCGGTCGCATCGGGCAGGGCGTGGAAGTTCGTGTTCGATGAAGCCGGTCAGTGGCAATATCACGACCACCTGAACCCTGCGGCGGGCGGCGTGGTGGTCGCAACCCAGGCCACGGGCGCCGAGGGGCAAGGCGGTGAGGCCGACACAGAGGCCGACACAGCCCGCCCGCCGGCTGACGGCGGATCAGCCCAGGGCTCAGATGAAGGGCCGCAGGGGAGCGTGGCGCCCCTGGAGATCGCGATGCCCGCTGTTGAGTTCGCCGCGCTGCCCGACGACGCGGTCGCCCGCTACTCGGGCATCTACACCGACGACGCCGAACTGAAGGGGTTCATGGAGCGGTTCGGACCCTCGAACACGTTCAGCGTCCTCAAGCAGATCGAGCTCGACACCAACGGCGATTGCCACCAGCGGGCGCACGAAGCCGGGCGCATTTCCTACGACATGTTCGGCCCCGCCTCGTTCGCGCTGGCCTCCCATGAGTGCCAGTCGGGCGGATTCCACGGCGCGACCGAGGCGCTGTTCGCGAGCCGGGGAACCGCCAATCTCGCCGACGACGTGGCCGCCTTGTGCTCAGACGCCCCCAACCCGTTCATCCGCCACCAGTGCCTGCACGGAATCGGGCACGGCATCATGGCATGGTCGAACTACGAACTGCACCAGTCGCTGGGGCTGTGCGACTCGGTCGCCGGCCGGTCAGATCAGCAGTCGTGCTACTCGGGGGTGTTCATGGAGAACGTGGTCGGCGGGCTCAGCGGGGCCATGGGCCACACCACCGAGTACCTCCGCCTTGACGACCCCGTCTACCCCTGCGATGTCGTGGACCCCCAACACCGGGCCGACTGCTACTTCTATCAGACCACCCACATGCTGGCGGTGTTCAACCAAGACCTCGCTGCGGTTGCCCGCCAATGCGCCCAGGCCCCGGCCGACTCGGTTCTTCACTGCTTCAACTCCTACGGGCGCGACGCCGCCAGCGTGGGCCGAAACGACCCCGCCACCGTCATTGGCTATTGCAGTTACGCAACAACGGTCGACCATAACGTGGCGTGTACCCAAGGCTCTGTCCAAAACGGCTTTTGGGAAAAACCCGGCGGGCCTCGGGCTGCGCAGTACTGCAAGCTGCTCGACAGCGACCCCCAAAGCCACCCCGCCAGCCGAGAAGCCTGCTATGAGACCATCATCACCAGGGCGCGAGACGTGTTCAGCACCGAACAGGAGTACGAGCAGTTCTGCGCCCTGCTCCCCGAAGAGCGCCGCAGCCAATGCCGCCTAGCCCTCAGCTTGTGACATGGGCGTTTAGTGTGGCTACTGTGTTGAGTCTGTGCAGGTGCGGGAGTATGGCTGTGCTGGTTTCAGCGGGGATGTCGGGCGCGGTAGCGGCGGTGTCTGCGTTGTCGATGCTCCCCTGAGTCTCTCCCCCCCCCCCCCCCCCCCCCCCCGCGCCCCCTCCCTCCCCCTCCCCCCCCCCCCCCTCCCTCGAGCTCTAGCTCTCTCAACGACCCGAGCGCGGGCTTCCCACCCGCGGCGCGCGCCCCGATAACTGCCCCAAGGAGTCGATAGCGCCATGGCCGCCGAATCCCGCCGTGCTGAGACGATGTTCACCGTGTTCGCCGCGCTTGTGGTGTCGGCGCTGGCGGCTGCGTCGGTGCTGGTGGGCGTGCCGGGTGTGACGGTGCCGCCGGCTGCGGCGTCGCATGGTCCGCTGGATCATCCGGGGAATTTGGATCCGACGTTCGGGATTGGCGGGAAGCTGTCGTCTGCGTTCAATACGTTGGAGAGTGAGGTGCATGGTTTGGCGGAGCAGCCCGACGGCAAGCTCGTGGCGGTGGGGTGGGTTCAAAGCGGAGTCGGCAATAGGGATTTCGCGTTGGCCCGCTACAACGCCGACGGCTCGCTGGACACCTCTTTCGGCACCGGCGGGCGGGTGGTGACCGACGTCGGCGGCGGAGCCACCGATGAGGCGCGGGCGGTGGCGATCCAGTCCGACGGCAAGATCGTGGTGGCTGGCTATGCGTCGGTGAGCGGCGGGAACGATTTCGCGTTGGCGCGTTACAACACTGACGGCAGTTTGCACAAAGGGTTCGGGAAGATCACCGGTAATACTCGTACTGGTTCGGCGACTTACGCTGTTAGTACTGCGAATGACATCGCGCACGCGGTGGCGATCCAGTCCGACGGCAAGATCGTGGCGGCGGGGCAGGCGGGCAACGGTTTCGGGGCGTTTCGGGTTCATAACGCGGGCGACCCTGACGGAGACGTGGCTGCTGATCCGACGGCGACTCCACCCAAGCAGGCTTACACGGGTTTTGGTGGCAACGGTAGGGTGACCACAGATTTTGTTGCTGGCGTGGCTGCTGGGGCGCGTGCGTTGGCGGTTCAGAGTGACGGCAAGATCGTGTTGGCCGGCTTCGCGACCAGCAACAATGGCACTCCCGCCATTACGTCTGATGATCATAAGGATTTCGCGTTGGCGCGGTACACGTCGACGGGTGTGTTGGACACCGGGTTCGACACCGACGGCAAGCAGACGGCGTCTTTGGGCACTGGTGGTGATGACGAGGCGTTCGCGTTGGCGGTTCAATCCAACGGGAAGTATGTGTTGGCGGGGTCGCGGGATGGCAGCGGTGCGATAGCGCGCTTCAATTCTGGCGGTGCTTTGGACGGCGAGTTCGGGGAGCTCACAGCTACTCCCAACCAACATAAAGGTTTTCTTATCAGGTCGGGTGTCGCGGCGTTTCGTGGGGTGGTGTTGCAGAGTTCGGGAACGAT
The DNA here is from genome assembly GCA_002239105.1 of marine group bacterium Sva0996 bin134. GTDB lineage: Bacteria > Actinomycetota > Acidimicrobiia > Acidimicrobiales > Bin134 > Poriferisocius. Next base: position 4,694 of record MPNQ01000060.1, read on the forward strand.
AGTCGCGGGGGGTTATGACGAGGATCGGGCGGTGTTGGTTCGTTTCACCGCGAACGGCGGTTTATCTAATGGGTTCGGGGGGGTGAGCAGCGACCGGGTTGCTTTCCGTTTCTCCCCGTCTTTAGATGAGGCGTCGCGGGCGAATGCGTTGCTCCAGACCAATAGTGGCAAGCTGGTGGTTGGTGGTTACAGCAATAATGGTGTGTCCAACACGTTCGCGTTGGCTCGCATAAAGGCTGACGGCTCGAACGACGGCGGCTCGCGGGGGGGTTTCGGCATCCACGAGGCGGGCACGGTGACAACCGGGTTCGCTGCGGGGTTCGAGGCCGCGTACGGTGTGGCAGCCAGTGCTCGCGGTCATGTGGTGGTGGGTTATACCCATAACGGCACTGACGAAGATTTCTTGGTGGCGCGGTATCAGTTCAATGGTGATCTGGATCCCGATTTCGGCTCCGGCGGCAAGGTCGTCACCGATTTCGGCGGCGACGACCGAGCGTATGACGTGGCGGTCCAGTCCGACGGCAAGATCGTGGTGGTTGGATATGCGACGGTCAGTGGCAGCCGTGATGTGGCGATAGCGCGTTACAACACTGACGGCACCCTCGACACGGCTTTCGACACTGACGGCAAAGTGACCATAGGTACGAATGCTGGTTATGTCGAGCAGTCCCACGCGGTGGCTTTGCAGTCTGACGGCAAGATCGTGGTGGCTGGCCTGCGTTATGGGCAAGCGGCGACTGACCCTGATCGTCACAGCGACACGTTTGTGTGTCGCTTGGATGCTGACGGGTCGGTAGACGGTGCGGGGTCGACGCATAACTGTAGGTTTCAGGATTTGAGCCGCGCCCAGAAATATGACGAGGCGCTTGATGTGGCGATTGATTCTGCGGGCAGGATCGTCACCGTCGGGTACTCCACCAACAAAGGGTCCACGAACGAGAACGTGTTCGTGGTGTCGAGATGGACTACTGGTTTGGCGCCTGACGCGAGTTTTGGTGACAAGGTTGACAACAGCGGTGTGCTGGTCGGTACTGGTTCGGTGGTGACCCGTCTCGGGTTCACCGCAGGCAACGACAACGCGCGTGCGTTGGCGGTGGCGGTGCAGCCCGATGACAAGATCGTGGCGGCCGGTTACGCCGGTAATTTCACCGCGGTTGTGGCCCGTTTCACGACTGCGGGTGTGTTGGACACAACGTTCGACAGCAACGGCTGGGCAGAATTGTCGACCGCAGGGTTCGACAACACTTACAGAGATCTGGCGTTGCAGTCCGACGGCAGCGTCGTAGTAGTGGGTAGTTCCACCGACATTATCGAGAGCAACGACCAGAGTTACTGGCTGTTGGCGCGTTACAACTCCAGCGGGATGCTTGATTCGGGGTTCAGGACGGATGGTGTCGTTCGCACGAACCTCTCAGGTGGCCGCGACATCGCCCACGCAGTCGCTTTGTGGAGTGAACGCAATGTTGTGACCGGCGAGACCACCCTCAAGATTTCGGTGGCCGGCGAGGTGTCTCGCGCCTTCCCCGACTATGACGTGGCCGAAACGGACCGCACCGAGATCGGTTTGGCCCAGTATTTGGGGCATAGCGAGGTGTCGACCGACGCGTCTTTGAGCGCGTTGTCGGTGACGTCGAGCACTGATGGTTCCGCGTTCAACACGGACGTGGCGCTGTCGCCGTCGTTCGCTTCAGCCACCACGTCGTATGCGTTGGGGATCGGCGCTGAGGTGACCCATGTGAAGGTCACCCCGACGGTCAGCCATGCTGCTGCGACGGTGAGCGTGCAGCCAACCGGCGGCTCTGCGCAGGCGGTGACCAGCGGCGCGGCCAGCGCGGCGATCGCGGTCGCGTCGTTGCCGGCCAGTGTTGTGGTGACTGCTGAGGACGGCACTTCCATTCGCACTTACACGCTGGCGCTGCCGCCTGCGGCGGTGACGCTGAGCGCGGCGAACGCCAGCGTCGGGGAGGGGGCCGGTTCGGTGCAGGTGACCGCCACGCTGAACAGGCGCGCCCCCTCCGGCGGTGTGTCGGTGCCGCTGAGCGCCACGGGCACCGCCACCGCGGGTACCGATTACGTGCTGCCTGCTGCGATCATGATTCCGGCGGGCCAGTCGTCGGCCAGCGCGACGGTGGTGATCACCGACGACGAGGCGACCGAGGGCGACGAGACGATCGTGCTGACAGCGACGGTGTCGGGCTGGACGGTGACGGGTGTGACGGTGACGATCACCGATGACGATACCCCCGGGGTGACCCTGTCTAGGAGTTCGGTGTCGGTGTTCGAGGGGTCCACGGAGACGTACACGGTGAGGCTGAACACCCAGCCGACCGCGCAGGTGACGATCACGCCCACGAGCGGCACACCGGCGAAGGCGACGGTGTCGGGGGCGCTGGTGTTCACCACGTCGAATTGGAAGACCGCCCAGCCGGTGACTGTGACCGGCGTGGACATAGGCTCGTCCACGGTGACGCATGCGGTGGCGAGCTCTGACAGCGATTACGGCGGTGTTTCGGCGGGGTCGGTGGCGGTCACGGTGGTTGAGGTGTCGACTAAGTACTCGATCACGTCGGCTGCGACGGTGGCTGAGCAGGGTGCGGCGTTGTTGACGGTGACTTTGGGGCAGGCCGCGCCCGCGGGCGGGATCGCGTTCTCTGTGGCGTATGACTTTTCGGGCGGCGCTTCGCGCCTCGACCTCACCCGCGCCCCGGCGCGGGTGGCTGTGGATGAGGGTGAGACCACTGCGACGCTGAAGGTGGACATCGGGCACGATGAGGTGGTGGAGGAGGACGAGGTTTTCACGGTGACGGTTGCCGCCGACGCTGCGGCGCAGGCGGCGGGCTGGACCGCGGTCAGCGGCCAGGACACCGCGACGGTGACGATCGCCGACGACGACACCGCCACCGCGCAGGTCCGCTTCGCGACAGGGGGCCTCCCCGGAGGGCTGTATGCGCAGAACGCGCCGCGCGACATTGGCATCCTCAATGTGCCGGTGGTGCTCCACAACACCGCCAAGTCTGAGTTCACTATCGATGTGGAAGTGCTCGCGGAGAGCACCGCAGTCGAATACGCAGACGCGCAGAACCCCGGCGATTTCCGCATCCCCGACAAGACGGTGGCGTTCCGGGCCGGCTCTTCTGTGGCCTACCTGCGGGTGGTCATCACCGACTCCGCCGAAACCGCCACGAAGACCATCAAGTTGCGCATCGCCGACACCTCAGCCAACACCGACCTGGGCCGCTACTACACCCCCCACCCCCAGAAACGACTGGGCACCGTCAACATCATCTTGAGAGGACAAGGAGGCGCCGGCAACCCGCCCCCGCCGTCCCCGCCGCCGCCATCTGCTCCGCCGCCATCTGCTCCGCCGCCGTCGGCTCCGCCGCCGCCATCAGCTCCGCCGCCATCGGCACCGCCGCCATCAGCTCCGCCGCCGCCATCCGACACCGACACCGGCGACGCCGACACCGGCACTGACATCGACACCGGCGACGCCGACGAGGCGGGGGCGGCGCCCACCATCGAGAACATCCGAACTCGCGACCAGCTGATCGCCGACCAGGAGAACCTCCTCAACGCCTACCGCTGCATGTTCGACATCGACACCGAAGTCGTCCCCGGCGGCTGCGCAAACGGCCAACCCGCCCAAGCCCCAGCCCAGCCCCTCCAATTCGACGGCACCCCAACCCCACAAGAGATCCGAACCCGCGACCAGCTGATCGCCGACCAGGAGAACCTCCTCAACGCCTACCGCTGCATGTTCGACATCGACACCCAACTAGTCCCCCACGGCTGCACCAACGGCCAACCCAACCCGCCCCCGCCCCAAGACCCCCAAACCTGATCCTTGCCTTATGCCTAGTGCGGAACCCGCCCTGTCTGCTTTTCGTCTTCTGGGCGAGCGTGCCACCATAAGAGGGTGACCGAAGCTCAAAAACCCACGGTGGTCTATACCGATGGGGCCTGTCGGGGGAATCCCGGCCCGGGAGGTTGGGCCTGGGTGGTGCCCGGTGGTCAGTCGGCGTCGGGCGGGGCGCCGCAGACCACGAACAACCGCATGGAGCTGATGGGGGTGCTGGAAGCGCTTCGGTCGCTGGACGGACCGCTTGAGGTGTATTGCGATTCCACCTATGTGGTCAATTGCTTCAAGGATGGGTGGTGGGAGGGGTGGATTCGCCGAAAGTGGCGCACGTCCGAGGGCAAGGCGGTGTCCAATCAGGAACTGTGGAAGCAGATCATCGAGCAGGTTCAGGCCCGGCCCGTTGCATTCCGCTGGGTGAAGGGGCATTCCGGCGACCGATGGAACGACGAGGCCGATCGATTGGCAACGGAGGCTGCCGACCAGCAGGACGTAGTCGAAGAGCAGTCGCTGTTCTAGCGGCCCGAGGCCAGGAACTGCTCGAGCGCGGGGGCAAGGTCGGGGTTGCGGAACTCGAAGCCCGCGTCGGCCAGCGCGGCCGGATGGGCTCGGGTGCTGGAGAACAGCAGGCCGTCGGCCAATTCCCTGCCCAGCAGCAGCCGGGGGCCGAAGCGGGGGACCGACAGGGCCGCGGGGCGGCGCAGCACCGAGGCCAGCGCCCGAGTGAACTCTTTGTTGGTGGACGGGTTGGGGGCGCACAGGTTGACCGGTCCGGCGAGGCCGGACTCCAGCAAGAGGGCCAGGGCCCGCACCTCATCTTCGAGGGTGATCCACGGCCACCACTGCCGGCCATTGCCCAGCGGGCCGCCCAGGCCCAGCTTGAACAGGGGCAGCATTCGGGTGAGGAAGGGAGCATTGTCGGACACCACCAGCCCGGTGCGGGCCAGAGCCACCCGGATGCCGGCGCTGGATGCTGAAGCTGCGGCCTCCTCCCAGTCTGCGGTCAGGGTGGCCAAGAAACCGGTGCCGGGCCCCGACTGCTCGGTGAGAACCTCGTCTCCCCGGTCGCCGTAGAAGCCGACTGCCGAGCCGGCCACCAGCACTGAGGGCGGCGTCGCGGCCGCGCTCATGGCCTCGACCAACAGCTCGGTGGCGTCCACCCGGCTTAAGCGCAGCTCCCGCTTGCGGCGCTCGCTCCAGCGGCGGTCGCCGATCCCCGCGCCGGCCAGGTTCACCACCCCGTCGATGCCGTCGAAGGCGTCGTCGTCGATTTCGCCGGTGGCCGGATTCCAGTATCGGGTGTTGTCGGCGCGGGAGTCCTTGTTCCGCACTAGTCGGACCACCTGGTGGCCCGCAGATTCGAGGTGGCCGACCAGAGCCGTCCCGATCAGCCCCGATGCTCCGGCCACAGCAATTCTCATAGGACTCAGTGTACGGGCGCAGCGATCGCATCAGGCCCGCCTCGCTGTGTTGGTCGCGGTAGCGTTGTGCCATGTCTGAGCCCGAAGCAAGACCTCCCGTTGATCATCAGGGCACCGAGAGGGCAGAGCCAAGATCCCGGTCGTTCACCGATGTGCTCCGGCAGATCAACGCCCGGATGGTGTTGGGCGCGCTGGCCGCGGTGGCGTTGATCGTGTTCATCGCCCAGAACACCGATGAGACCCGGGTCAACTTCTTGGGGTGGGACTGGGACCTGCCGGTATTCCTGCTACTGCTCATCACCATCGTTCTTTCGGTGGTCTGCACCGAGATGGTCGGCTGGTACATGGGCCGTCGTCGCCGCAACCGCAGCCGCTGAAGCCATAGTGAGCACGCGCCGGTTGATTCTGTTGTCCTTGCTGTGCGGGGTGGCCATCTTGGTGGCGTTCGCCGTACAGGCTGTGCTCATCCTGCGTTGACCAACTCACCGGTAGGCTGAACCCCATGAGCAGCAGCCATGACGTGGTGGTAGTGGGCGGTGGCCCCGGCGGTTATGCCGCCGCGCTGTACGGTGCCGCCGCCGGCCTCGACGTCGCTCTGGTGGAGAAGCAGAAGCTGGGCGGGACCTGCCTGCATGTGGGCTGCATCCCGGCCAAAGAGCTGCTGGAGACGGCGTCGGTATACCGGACCGTGGTCCACGCCGATCAGTTCGGCATTGCTGCGGGTTCGCCCACGGTGGACATGGGAGCGGCCCAAGCCCGCAAGCAGAAGATCGTGGATCAGCTCCACAAGGGCGTGGGCAAGCTGCTGGAGGGCCGCAAGGTCACGGTGCTCGACGGGTGGGGCTCGCTCGGGCCTGACCGGACGGTGTCGGTGTCGGGCGGGGAATCGGGCGACGCGACTCTGACCGCCGACCATGTGATCTTGGCCACCGGGTCGGTGCCCCGGACTCTGCCCGGATTCGAGGTGGACGGCGAGCGGGTGCTGACCAGCGACGAGCTGCTGTCCATCACCGACCTGCCCGAGCGGGCGGCGATCATCGGCGGGGGGGCCATCGGTTTGGAGTTCGCCTCGATGCTGGCCGATCTGGGGACGAAGGTGACGGTGCTGGAGGCGCTGCCCCGAATCCTTTTGGGGGCCGACGACGACGTGGTGAAGATGCTCACCCGGGCGTTCAAGAAGCGCAAGATCGAGATTCGGACCGGAGTGGTGGTGAACGGCTGTCGCGACAACGGCGACAGTGTGGAGTTGGCCATCGAAGGCGCCGACCCCCTGGGCGTGGACGCGGTGGTGGTGTGCGTGGGCCGCCGTCCGTTCACCGACGGCCTGGGCCTGGATGCGGCCGGGGTGAAGGTGGACGATGGGGGCTATGTGGCCGTCGACGAGTTCTGCCAAACCTCTGCTGCCGGCGTGTATGCGGTGGGCGACGTGGTGAACACGCCGCAGCTGGCCCATGTGGCGTTCGCCGAGGCAATCATGGTGGTGAAGCACTTGCTGGGGGAATCACCCTCGCCTATGGACTACGCCAATGTTCCGTGGGCCATCTACTGCCACCCGGAGGTGGCCTTCGTGGGCCACACCGAGGCGTCGGCCCAAGAGGCCGGGTTCGATGTGGTTGCCTCGATGCACCGGTTCATCGGCAACGGACGGGCCATGATCGTGGGGGACACCGACGGTCTGGTCAAAGTGATCGCTGACCGCTGCGACGATGGGACCGCTGGGCGAATCCTCGGGGTCCACATGGTGGGACCATGGGTGACCGAGCAGCTGGGCCAGGGCTATCTGGCGGTGAATTGGGAGGCCACGGTGCCCGAGGTGGCCGAGTTCATCCAGCCCCACCCCACCATGAGCGAGCTGTTCGGCGAGACAGTGCTGTCGCTCACTGGCCGGGCCCTGCACTGAGCAGAGAGAAGTCAAATGAGGAGCGTTGATGTCTGAGGCGGAGGGGCGGAGAGAGCTTGGGAGGCTCGATGTCTGAGGTCAGGATGCCGCAGTTGGGCGAGACGGTGATGGAGGGGACCATTGTCCAGTGGTTTAAGCAGGTGGGCGAAGAGGTGGCCGAAGATGAGCCGCTCTTCGAGGTGTCCACCGACAAGGTGGATTCTGAGGTCCCTTCGCCCATGTCGGGGGTGCTGGTGGAGATCGTGGCCGCCGAGGGCGACACCGTGGAGGTGGGCGCGGTGATCGCCGTCTTGAGCGAGGACGGAGCTGGCGTAGGGTCAGCGCCTGCCCCCACGCCCGCTCCGGTAGAAGCGCCACCGCCTGCGCCTGAGCCGGCCCCTGCGCCGCCGCCCGCGCCGCCGCCTGCGCCCGAACCGGCCCTTGCGCCCGAACCGCAGGTGAGCGCCCCGGCCTCAGTCGGCGGCGGCGTTGTGTTGTCGCCGGTGGTGCGGAGGCTCATTGCCGAGAACGGGCTCG
>MPNQ01000061.1:2500-10164 GCA_002239105.1 marine group bacterium Sva0996 bin134
ACGGTCAGGGACATCGCTACTTCCTCGGTTCCAACGCTTCGCAACCCTCAGCCACAGCTAGGCCGCCTGGGCCTCGAGTTCGGCTGCTTTGCGGTGGGCGTCCTCAGCCCCGCCGACCATGAAGAAGGCCTGCTCGGGCAGGTCGTCGAGGTCGCCGTTTACCAGGGCCTCGAACGAGTCCACCGTCTCGTTCACCGAGGTGAAGATTCCACCCATGCCGGTGAACACCTCGGCCACGAACATGGGCTGCGACAGGAACCGCTGCACCTTGCGGGCCCGGGACACGATCACCTTGTCCTCTTCCGACAGCTCGTCGAGGCCCAAGATGGCGATGATGTCCTGAAGCTCCTTGTAGCGCTGAAGGATCTCCTGCACCCTGCGGGCCACGCCGTAGTGGCGGTCCCCCACCACCTCGGGCGTGAGGATGGTCGAGGTTGACGCCAGCGGGTCCACCGCCGGGTAGATGCCCAGCGCGGCAATGTCGCGGCTCAACTCGGTGGTGCCGTCGAAGTGGGTGAACGAGGTGAACGGCGCCGGATCGGTGTAATCGTCGGCCGGCACGTACACCGCTTGTAGTGAGGTGATGGACCGCCCCCGGGTGGAGGTGATGCGCTCCTGAAGCTCGCCCATCTCGTCGGCCAGAGTGGGCTGGTAGCCCACCGCGGAGGGCATGCGGCCCAACAGGGTGGACACCTCTGAGCCGGCCTGAACAAACCGGAAGATGTTGTCGATGAACAACAGCACGTCCTGGTTCTGCACGTCGCGGAAGTACTCGGCCATGGTCACCCCGGCCAGGCCCACCCGCAGCCGCACGCCAGGCGGCTCGTCCATCTGGCCGAACACCAGGGCGGCCTTGTCCAAAACGCCCGACTCTTCCATCTCCAAGAACAGGTCGGTGCCCTCACGGGTGCGCTCGCCCACTCCGGCGAACACCGACACACCGCCGTGCTGGGTGGCCACCCGGTTGATCATCTCGGTGATGAGCACCGTTTTGCCCACACCGGCGCCGCCGAACAGGCCGATCTTGCCGCCCTCTTTGTAGGGGGTGAGCAGGTCGATGACCTTGATGCCGGTCTCGAACATACGAGTGGACGGCTCCAGGGAGTCGAAGGAGGGAGGCGGGCGGTGGATCTCCCACTCCTCGCCCACGTCCAGGGTACTGCGGTCGGTGTCCAGGCAGTCCCCCACCACGTTCCACACGTGGCCCAGGGTCACGTCGCCCACTGGCACGGTCATGCCCTGGCCGGTATTGCGCACCACCGTGCCCCGGGTGAGGCCGTCGGTGGGCTTCAGGGCGATGGCCCGCACCCGGCCATCACCGATCTGCTGGGCCACCTCGGCCTTCACTGTTTCAGTCCGGCCGTCCACGGTCACATCGAACTCGATGGCGGTGTTGATCTCCGGCAACGCGTCCGGGGGGAACTCGGCGTCGAGGACCGGGCCGGCGATGGCCACGACCCGGCCGTCTTTGAGGTTCTCCGACATCAGTAAAACTCCTACAGGTTGGCAGTGGCGGCGAGGAGATCGGCTATGTCGCCGTCATCGTCCTCTTCTTTAAGGGCTTCGGCACCGCCGACGATCTCCATGATCTCGGTGGTGATGGCGTCTTGGCGGGCTCTGTTCATGGCCCGGGTGAGCTTGGTTATCAGCTCTTCGGCGTTATCGGTGGCCGCCTTCATGGCCCGCTGGCGGTTGGCGTGCTCGGAGGCGGCCGCGTCCAACAGGGCCGAGAACAGCCTCGACTCCACATACCGGGGCAAAAGCGACTCCAGCACTCCCTCGGGGGAGGGCTCGAACTCGAAGGCGGCCCGCAGCTCACCCGAGCCGGCCGCGGCTATCACGTCGATGCTCTCCAGGGGAAGGAAGCGCCGCACCGCCACCCGCTGGGTGCCGATGGTGAAGAACTCCATGTAGGCCAGGATCACCTCATCGATGTGGCCTGATTCGAACCGATCGGCCACAACTTCAGCCACTTGGCGGGCGTCGTCGTAGGTGGGGGTGTCGCTCATGCCGGTGAAGGACTCGTCGATGCGGTAGTTGCGGAACCGGAAGTAATCGTGGCCCTTCTTGCCGATGAGAATGAGGGAGTAGTCCTGCCCCTTGGTCTGGGCGTCCATCAGCTCCCGCTCAGCCGCCTTGATCACCGAGCTGTTGTACGGGCCGGCCAAACCCCGATCAGAGGTTATGACCACGAATCCCACCCGGCGCACCGGCTCCCGCCGCTCCAGCAGCGGGTGGGAGGCCTCAGCCCCACCGGCGGCCACATCTTCGATGACGCTGGTCAGCTTCGTCGAATAGGGCCGGGCGGCATGGGCCCGCTGCTGGGCCTTGACCACTCGGGTGGCGGCGATCAGCTCCATGGCACGGGTGATCTTCTTCGTCGACTGCACCGACGAGATGCGTCGGCGTAGCGCCCTTTCCTGACCACCGGGCATTACTCACCCACCTGGCAGCCGCTCGCCCAATGGCAGTCAGCTAGCTGGCGCTCACCCGGCATAGATCAGCTTTCCTCAGGGCGCTGGATGTCGGTCTCGGGAAGTGTGTGGTCGGCGTCGACCACCCCGGCCTCTGCCGCGGCTTGAGCCTCTGCGTCGGGCTCATCGCCCTCGGGCTCGGCCGACGACTCGAACTGGGCGGCGAAGGCCGAAACCGCGGCCTCCAGCCCCTCTTCGTCCACCGCGCCGGAATCCACCACAGCAGACATCAGGCCGGCGTTGCGGGTCCGGACCCATTCCAACAACTCCGACTCGAAGCGGGCCACGTCTTCGACGGGGATGGTGTCGAGGTAGCCCCGGGTGCCGGCATACAGCGACACCACTTGCTCCTCCACCGGCATGGGCGTCTGGATGCCCTGTTTGAGCAGCTCGGTGAGGCGGTAACCCCGGTCGAGCTGAGCCTGGGACACGGCGTCGAGTTCGGAGCCGAAGGCAGCGAAGGCCTCCAGCTCTCGGAACTGCTGCAAGTCGGCCTTGAGCGTGCCCACCGCAGTCTTCATGGCCTTGATCTGAGCAGCGGAGCCCACCCGGGATACCGAGATGCCCACATCCACCGCAGGCCGCACCCCCGACTTGAACAGGTCGTCTTGCAAGAAGATCTGTCCGTCGGTGATGGAGATCACGTTGGTGGGAATGTAGGCCGATACGTCGCCGGCCTTGGTCTCGATAATGGGCAGCGCGGTCAGCGAGCCCGCCCCCCGCTCGTCGCTCAGCTTGGCGGCTCTCTCGAGCAGTCGGCTGTGCAGGTAGAACACATCGCCGGGATAGGCCTCACGTCCCGGCGGGCGACGCAACAGCAGCGCCATCTGCCGATAGGCCTCGGCCTGCTTCGACAAGTCGTCGTACACCGCTAAGGCATGGCCGCCGTTGTCCATCCAGTGCTGGCCCATAGCGCAGCCGGCGTAGGGAGCCAGGTACTTGAATGGCGCCGGGTCGGAGGCCGGGGCCACCACCACCACCGTGTACTCCATGGCGCCCCGCTCGGCCAGTGTGGCCACCGCCTGGGCCACAGTGGAGGCCTTCTGGCCGATGGCCACATAGATGCACTTCACCCCTTGGCCCTTTTGGTTCAAGATGGTGTCCATGGCCACGGTGGTCTTGCCCGTCTTGCGGTCGCCGATGATCAGCTCCCGCTGGCCGCGGCCGATGGGGATGAGCGAGTCGATGGCCTTGATGCCGGTCTGAATCGGCTCATGCACCGGCTTGCGACCGGTGATGCCGGGGGCCTGCACCTCCATACGGCGGGTTTCGGCACCCACAATGGGACCCTTGCCGTCCACCGGCTCGCCGAGGGCGTTCACCACCCGGCCCAAAAGGGCGTCGCCCACCGGGACCGACAAGATGTCGCCGGTGGAGCGGACGGCCTGGCCCTCTTCGATCTCGTCCACCTCGCCGAGCACCACCGCGCCGATGGAATCCTCGTCGAGGTTCAGGGCCAAACCAATGGTCCCGTTCTCGAACTCCAGCATCTCGTTCACCGCCGCGCCGGGCAGGCCGGAGATGCGGGCGATGCCGTCGCCCACCTCGGTGACCCGACCCACCTGGGCCAATTCGACCTCGGGTTGGAATCCCTCCAGGTTTCGGCGGATGGCCTCGGCGATAGCGCCAGTGTCGATGGTCAGCTCTGCCATTGCTCTCCTCGGTAAGAAACGTTCATCAAATCAATCGCATCGGACTAGAAGGTGTCCCGAAGCTGGCTCAGGCGGTGGCGCACCGATCCGTCGATCACCTCGTCGCCGATGGTGGCCACCACGCCGCCCATGATGCTGGGATCGACGATCACCTTGATGTCCACCTGATGGCCGGTGGCCGCGCTCAGCGCGGCCGACAGCCGTCCAGCCTGGTCATCGGTCAGCGCCACCGCAGTCCGCACCTCGGCCACCGAGCGGCCCCGGTCTCGGGCGTTGATCTCCACCGCCTCCTGGGCGATGCCGATCAGATCGGATGACCGCCCCGCGGCCACGATCATCGACACCAACGCGGTGGTGGTCTCCAACGCCTGGCCGCCCAGCAGGTCTTCCACGATCTGCTGGCGGCGAGCCGCGGGCACTTGCCGGTCGGACAGCGTCATCCGCAGCTCATCAGAGCCCTCCAGCGCCCGAGCAATGCGGAAGAGCTCGTCAGACACCACGTCGAGGTTGCCCTCGGCCCGGGCCACCGCGGCTACGGCGTCGGCGTAGCTGACAGATCGCTCGGCCATTGACTCAGTCCTGGCCAGCGCCCACGCTGGCGATGTAGTCGTCGACCAGCTGGCGCTGCATCTCCGGGTTTTCCAAGCTGCGGCCCAGCACCGCCTCGGCCGCGCCGAGGGCGATGTCGGACACCTCCGACTGCAAGTCGGCGATGGCTTGGCGCTTCGATGCCTCAACGTCGGCCGCGGCCCGCTCCCGCATGTCGGCGATATCGGCCTCGGCCCGGGCCTGAAGGTCGGCTCGCACGGAGGCGGCCTGCTCCCGGGCCTCGTCCACGAGGCGGGCAGACTCGGCCTTGGCGTCGGCCAGTTCCGCTTCGTAGCGGGCCCTGACCTCCGCGGCCTCAGCCCGCTCCCGGTCGGCGTCGTCGAGGGAGTCCTGGATCCGCTGAGTGCGCTGTTCCATGAGGTTCTTCACCACCGGGAACAGCTTCCACTTCATCAGGGCCAACAGCACCACGAACGCCGCGCCGCCCCAAATGATCTCGGTGAGCTCGGGGATGATCGGGTTGGGCGCCTCCAGGCAGCCTTCGAGATCCTTCTCGAAGTCCTCCTTGAGCTCCTCAGCATGCGCGTCGCCCGCCTTGTACTGGGTCTTCAGTTCCTTGACCGCGGTGAAGCCGTCACCCTCGATGCCTTCAAACTGGGCCTCTCCCAGCTCATCGAAGATGCAGGAGCCCACCGTCTCTCCGGCGGCGTTGGCCGCCGACGCGCTGAGCGCGACCGCGGCCACCACTACGGCAGCCGCGGCCCATAGCCGCTTGCTCATGGGAGAAGGAGGATGAAGACGACGAATCCGATGAGGGCCAGCGCCTCGGTAAAGGCGATGCCCAAAAACATCGTGGTCCGGGCCACCCCGGCCGACTCGGGCTGGCGGGCCATGGCGGTGATGGCGTTGCCCACCACGATGCCGATGCCTACGCCGGGGCCGATGGCGGCAAGGCCGTAGCCAAGGCCCGCGCCGATGGCGCTCAGGCCCGCTTCACCGTCACCGGTCAACTGGGCAAGGAGGGAAATAAGTGCAAGCAAGGTAAATGTCTCCTAGTGCTCGGGGTGTAGGGATCCGCCGATGTACACGGCGGTGAGAATGGTGAAGATGAAGGCCTGAAGGGCCGAGACGAAGATCTCGAAGGCGGTGAGCAGGATCAGTGCGGCAAACGGCAGCACTGCGGGTACATACAGGGTTCCCCACAACGCGGCCGACAACACCGCGAAGGTCACCAGCAGCAGGTGGCCGGCCACCATGTTGGCCCAGAGCCGGATGGCCAGCGACAGCGGGCGGATCAGCAGGATCTGGAGCAGTTCAATGGGCGCCACCAAGACGTAAAGCGCCTTGGGCACCCCCGGCGGGAAAAGCGCGCCCTTGAAATAGTGGTAGAAGCCCTGAGCCCGGATGCCCACCACGTGGTAGATGGCCCACACCACCAGCGCCAGGGCCAGAGGAATGGCCATCCTCGAGTTGGCCGGGAATTGGATGAACGGGACCACCTCGAAGATGTTGCTGAAGAAGACAAAGAAGAACAGCGTGGTCAAGAAGGGCAGATACCGGCGGCCGTCGGGACCGATGGTCTGCATGATGATGCTGTTCTCAACGAACTCGATCCCTGCCTCGGCCACCGTCTGCGCCCCGGTGGGCACCAGCGCTCGCCGCCGCCCCGCAGCCCAGAACAGCCCGGCGGTGAGCAACATCGCGGCGATATAGATCAAACCGGTCTTGTTGAGAGCCACCGGCGTGTCGGTGAACAAGAAGTCGGGCCATACGAACAGGTGCGAGACCGGGGGGAAGTCCAGGGCAAACACGTTCACTGAGTGGCTCCTTGCGGTTTCAAGCCGGGATAAGCGAGGGACATGGAGACATACCGGGTCTCCCAAACCAGCAGAACAATATGGGCCGCGACCAGCGTGATGACAAACGGCAGGGCCTCAAACCATCCGGTATTTCTCACCAGGAAGTAGGCCCCGGTGAGAATTCCCAGGCGGATGAAGTATCCGCCCATCACTCCGGCCATCAACATGGTGGGCGAAATCCGCATCGACCAGGTGATGAGCGAGGCGGCCAGCCAGAAGTTGACCAGGATCAACCCGAGGGCGTAGCCGCTCGACCACAGGCCGTCGAACCCCCACACTCCAGCGCACACTCCGACCAGCACGGGGCCGCCGATCAGCCCCCGGCGAACCATGTCTTGGGCTAAGGCCCGCTCGGGGGCCTCCTCGCCCATTGCCGGCATCTGAGCGGCCTGCTCAGCCATCGGCGGACTCCGGCTGAGACTCGGCCCGCCGGCTGGGCAGGTTGCGGTCGTAGGCCTCCATGCGTTCGTTGTAGGCCCTCATGGCCTTCCACGAGGTGTAGGAAGCAGTAAGCAGACACAAGACCAGCGTGAAAATCGGCGTCGTCCCCAGCGCTCCGTCGATGAGCCAGCCGAAGAAGCCGAATACCGCCGGGGTGGCCACCAACTCGAAGGCGATGGAAAGGGCGTCTCCCGCGCTCTGGCGGTTGTGAAACTGGCGATTCTGCGTCATTGCAGTTGGCACGGGTCGGGCCCCTATAGCGAGTGGATTGGCCTCGCCGAAATGGTTTCGCGAACCAGGCTACGGGGCCAAATCATCAGGCTGCCTGCCCAATAGGCCGTATTGAGGCGATCAGGGGGCGCGGCGGCGCAATATAGGGTGGAAGACGGTGTAGAGCAGCAACACCAGCGCCGCGGCGACGGGGACAATGATCACCTCTCCCTCCCCGGCATAGGTGGGGAACAGCACCAGGGTGGACATCAAGGCGGTGAACAGCCAAAGGATCAGCACGCTGCGGCGGTGGCCGTGGCCCAGGCTCATCAGCCGATGGTGCAAGTGTTCTTTGTCGGGGGCGGTGATGCTGGTGCGGGCCCGAGTCCGCCGCAGCACCGCCCAGAGCACGTCAACCACGGGAACCGCCAAGATGATCAGCGGGATGAGCATGGGGGCGAACAGAAAGTAGGTTTGGC
>MPNQ01000003.1 GCA_002239105.1 marine group bacterium Sva0996 bin134
CACCACCAAACCCGACAACGACGCATCAGACGACCCGCCCCCACCAGACTGCGCCCCCACCGGCCCAACCGGCGCCAACACCACACCCAACACCGACACCGCAGCAGCCAACACCGCCACCGCCACGAGCCTCCCCCGAACCCAACGAAAACCAGCGCTCAAAAACATCAGGCCACTCCAATCGCCGTACTACACCAAACACACCCTACCAACCAGGCAAAACACACCGCGCAAAACCCCAAAACACCCCAAAACACAACAAAAAACACCCCCCACACAAGACAAGAAGGGTCTCACAGACCCCCCACCGGCTAACAGAATGGGGCGAGGCGGATGGGGAAGGCTTCGCGGATGCGGGCGTCGGATTCGGAGGTGATGTGTTCGGGTTTGGGGCGGCTGAGCACTTCGGTCACGTAGTCGTGGGCCACGTCGGCCATCAGCCGGGCGCCGGCGTCTACCCAATCGTCGGGGCTGAGGCGGTCGCCGATCAGTGGGTAGACGTACTCGGTCTGCATGAGCGACAGCGTTTGGGAGTGGCCGAGGAAGTGGCCCTCGCCGTGTACCACGTCGGCGATCACCTGGGCCGCCAGCGTCTCGGGGGTGATCTCGATGCCCCGCACCGTGCGGTTGATGGCGCCCAGCATGTCGTTGTCGATCACCAGGGCCTCCAGCGAACAGGCCATGATGCTGGCCAGCATCCCGGCCGACTCGTTGATCATGTTGGCCCCGGCGTTGGCGGCCAGGGTGATGGCGTTGGCCTTCTCGGCACCGGCCTGGTTGTCGGGCAGCTTGGAATCGGCCATGCCGGCGGCCACCCCCGACGGCAGCCCCAGGTAGTTCACCACTTGGGCGGCGGCCGCGTTGATGATGGCCTCCTCGCCGCTGCCCCCGCTCATCGCCCCGGTGCGCAGGTCGGACACGAACGGCCACATGCCCATCACGCAGGGATGGCCGGGCAGAACGAGGTTCACCGCACACAGCCCGGCCAGGCACTCGGCCAGGGCCTGCACCAGCGATCCGGCCAGCGCAGCGGGCGAGGTGGCCCCGGCCTGCCCCGCCGACAGCAGGTTGACCGGCATGCCCCGGCGAGCCTGCTCCATCAGGGACAGGGCCGACTCCTCGGCAAAGCGCAGCGGGGGCACCACGAAGGTGTTGTTGGCGATGCAGAAGGGGCGGCGGGCGAACTCCCCCTCGGCGCCCAACGCCATGTCGAACAGATCCACGCACTCGTGTACATGGTCGGGGTGGAACATGGACGTGCCCAGGGGCTTGGTGGTGCCGGCCACGATGGCATACGCGGTGTTGATGTCCACCTCCCGGGCGGTCTCCATGTCGCGGGCCACCAGGGTCCGCACGAACACGTGGATGTTGTCGAGGGTGTCGACGATCCGGGCCACGTCGTAGAGGTCGGCCAGGGTGCTGGGGCGGAAGCGCTTGGTGTCGTGGTCGAGCATCATCACCGCGGCCCCGCTGGTGCAGAAGTGGACCCGGTTGCCGCCGATCTCCACCCCCCGGTCGGGATCGAATCCGTACAGGGTGAACTCCTTGCAGGCGCTGTCCACGATCCGTTTGACGAGGTCGGGGGGGAATCGCAGCCGCTCGTCGTCGTCCATTCGGCCCCCGTTGGCGGTGACCGCCTCGATGATCTCCGGGGTGGCCTGCCCCATGCCCAACTCGGCCAAAAGCCCGAGGGAGGCCTCGAAAACGTCGTCGCATTGCCCTTCAGACAGCGGCTTGTAGGCACCGCCGGGCATCCCCGGCCAAACGGCCCGGGCGTCGGCTTCGGGTGGAGCCTCCCGCATGGCCACCCGGGCAGCCCTGCCTCCTGCACGTCGCGCCATATCAAGCCCTCGATTCGCGGCCAGAAAACGTACGCCTCATATCAAGCCCTCGGTTTCTCGTTGTTCGGATCGTAGGCCGGGCCGTCGAGCACCATCGCCGGTCGGCGGTCGCTCATCAGCTGCACTTCGAAACGGGTGCCCGGCGCTTTGTACTGGGGTTTCACGTAGGCAAAGGCCAGGCCGCGCCCGGTGGTGTGGCCCCATGTGCCCGAGGTGGTCAGCCCAATGAGCTCTTCGCCGTCGTACACCGGCTCGTTGCCCCGGCAGTCGTTGTCGGTGGTGTCCACCTCGCAGTACACCAGGATCATCTCGATGTCGTCGCCCATGGCCAGCCGTTCCTCGGAGGCCTTCTTGCCCTGGAACTCGCCCGACCAGTCCACGAATCGGCCCAGGTCGGCCTCCACCGGAGTGATCTCGGTGGTGAGCTCGAAACCCATCGCCTTGTAGGCCTTCTCTATACGCATGGTGTTCATGGCGTAGGCGCCATAGTGGACCATTCCCAACGGCTCGCCGGATTCCACCAGGGCGTCGTAGAGCTCGGCAGTGTGCTCTTGGGAGTGGTGCAGCTCCCAGCCCAGCTCGCCCACATACGACACCCGCAGGGCCAGACACGGCACCCCGGCCACCTCGATCTCCTGACCGGTGAGCCAGCGGAACCCGGGCACCTCCAACTCCGCATCGGTGAGGGGCCCCAGGATCTGGCGGGAAAGGGGGCCGGATACAGCCAGGATGCCCATTTCGTCAGTTCTGTCAGTGACGGTGACGTCTTCGCCGGGCTGCACATGGTGGGCCAGCCAGTCCCGGTCGTGGAACTGCCCGACGATGGCCGAGTTCAGGTAGTACCGGTCGGGGGCCAGCCGGGTGATGGTCATCTCGGTTTCGATGCCGCCCAGCTCGGTCAAGAAGTGGGTGAGGCGCATCCCCCCGTCTTTGGCCGGCATGCGGTTGGCGGTCAGGCGGTCGAGCAGCGCTTCGGCGTCGGCGCCGGTCACCTCGAACTTGGAGAAGGCGGTGAGATCGGCGATGCCGGCCCGCTCCCGGGTGGCCCTGCACTCGACCCCCACGATGTCGAAGGCGTTGGAGTGCCGGAAGGTGTGGGCCTCGGGCTCGCCGTAGTACTGGGGGCGCTCCCAGCCGAAGATCTCCATCCACTGGGCCTGCCGAGCGTCGAGGCGGTCGTAGATGGGGTCGGTTTTCTGGGGACGGCCGGCGAAGCGCTGCTCGCCGGGGAGGCGGGTGGCGTACATCTCGTGGAACTCGTCGATGGCCTTCTCTATGGCGTACCGGCCGGTGGGACCGCAGTGGTCGCCGAAGCGGCGGGGATCCATCTCGGCCACGTTGATCTCGGTCTGACCGTGCGCCATCCACTGGGCCAGGTACTTGCCCGCGCCCGGTCCCTGGGTGATCCCTATGGAAGCACCCGCGCACAGCCAGTAGTTGCGCAGGCCCGGCGCCGGTCCCATGAGATAGCCGGAGTCGGGGGTGTGGGTGATCGGCCCGCTGACCACGGTCTTGATACCGGCGTCGGAGAAGGCCGGTATCCGCTTGCCAGCCTCGATCAGCCAGGGCATGAGCTGGTCGAGGTCGGGCGGGGTCAAATAGAAGTGCTTGTCCCAGTCGATGCCCTCGAGCCCATAAGTCTGGGCGTTTTCCCGCTCATAGGGACCGACCAGCAGCGAGTCGATCTCCCTGCGGTAGTAGGCCGACGCCCGGGGGTCGCGGATCACCGGCGGGTCGAAGTCGCCCAGCTCCTTCATCTCGGCCATGGCCTCGGTGATGAGGTACTGGTGGATCACCGACACGATGGGCACGTCCAGGCCCACCATGGCACCGAGCTGGGGGGCATAGCACCCGGCCGCGTTCACCACGTGCTCGGCCACAATGCGGTGGGTCTCGCCCTTGACCTCGCACATCACCTCCCAGCGGTGGTCGGGAAGCTGCTTCATGTCGGTGACCAGCGTGTGGCGGTAGACCTCGCCGCCCAATTGCCGGGCGCCTTTGACCATGGCCGCGGTGACGCTGGACGGGTCGGTCCAGCCGTCGTGAGGGGTCCATATGCCCATCAGCACGTCGGACACGTCCATGAAAGGCCAGTGGTCGAGGATCTCGGAGGGCTCGATCAGGTGGTTTTCGATCCCGACCAGGTCGAGCATGCCGCTGACGTAGCGGAACCAGTCCACCTGGTGGCGGTCGAGCGCCAGGCGGATGGCGCCGGTGCCGTGCCAGCCGCTGGCCAGCCCGGTCTCTTCCTCGATGCGGGCGTAGAGGTCGGGAGCCACGGCATGGCACTTGGCCATGTTCAGGCTGCCTATGAAGTGGGGAATGAGACCCGCGGCGTGCCAGGTGGACCCCGACGACAGTTCCCCCTTTTCCACCAGCACCGTGTCGGTCCAGCCCTCGTGGGCCAAGTGGTAGAACAGGCCCGCGCCCATAGCCCCGCCGCCGATAATCACAACCTGGGCTTCATCGCGCATTGGCTGGCCGCTCCTTGAGTCTCAGAGTCGAACCCGCTCTTTGCGGGGATCGTAGAACGAACGAAGAGACGCCGTGGCCGCAATCCGGTGGCCGGCTGGCTCGATTTCGAATTGACCGGCTTCCAGCCAGTCTTTGGTCACGCCGTCGGGGCATTCCACATAGCCCATGGCCAGCGCTCGGCCCTCGGTGTAGCTCCACATGCCGCTGCTGGTGCGGCCCACGATCTGGCCGTCCCGAAAGATGGGCTCGTCGTGGTACAGCAGCCACTCGGGGTCTTCGAGGCGGAGCTTGATGAGGCGCTTGGTGCGGGGCGGCTCCCGCTGGGCGGCCAACGCGTCTCGGCCCCGGAAACCACCGGCTTTGTCCCACGCCACCGCAAATCCCAGCCCGGCCTCTAGCGGGGTGTCCTCGTCGGTGATGTCGTGGCCCCAATGGCAATAGCCCGCCTCCATTCGCAGCGAGTTCATGGCGTGGTAGCCAGCGGGGCGCAGCCCCAAGGGAGTGCCCGCGTCAACCAAAGCGTCGTACAGGGCGACGGCCTGGTCGCGGGGCACGTAGAGCTCCCAGCCCAGTTCGCCCACATAGGTCATGCGCAGCGCCAACACATCGGTGCCGGCTGCGCTCAGGTCTTGGGCGGTGCCGAACGGGAAGCCGTCGTTGCCGAGGTCGGTGTCGCAGATCTGGCTGAGCACCGCCCGCGAGTTCGGCCCCATAAGCCCCAGTACGGCGTATTGATCAGTGACGTCTCTGATGGCCACATTGCGACCCCGGGCGGCTCGCCTGAGCAAGGCCCAGTCGCGGGTAGCAGTGCCCGCGGAGGTGACCACCCAATAGGAGTTCTCGCCCCGGCGGGTCATGGTGAGGTCGGCCTCGATTCCGCCGAGGTCGTTCAGCCACTGGGAGTAGACCGACCGGCCCACCGGCACATCCACCTCGTTGCCGCTGATCCAGTTGAGCAGGGCCATGGCGTCGGGGCCCTCCACGGTGAACTTGGCGAACGAGGTCTGGTCGAACAGGCCCACCGCGTTGCGGACCGCCTCGCACTCGACCCCGCTGGCCTTGAACCAGTTCTGAGGTCCCCAGCTGTAGTGGTACTCCCGTTCTTGACCAGACTCGGCGAACCAGTTGGGCCGCTCCCACCCCCCGACCTCGCCGAACACTGCCCCGGCCGCGTCGATGCGGTCGTGCAGCGGCGACATCCGGATGCCCCGGGCCGTCTCATACTGGCGGAACGGCCAGTGCATGGCATACAGCAACCCCAGGCTCTCGGGAATGCGGGCATCGAGGTAGGCAGGCTCGCACTGGAATCCGAACGAGCGACGGATGTCCACCGCCGAGAGGTCCATGGGCGGGTGGTCGTCGACGATCCAGTCGGCCAACGCCCAGCCCACCCCGCCCGCCGACTGGATGCCCACCGAGTTGAATCCGGCGGCTACAAAGCAGCCGTCCACCTCGGGCGACTCGCCCAGGTAGTACACCCCGTCGGGGGTGAAGGCCTCTGGGCCGTTGAAGAACAGCTGCAAGCCCGCCTCCCCCAGCACCGGCATGCGGTGTATGGCCCGCTCGAAGATCGGCCCGACGTGGTCCCAGTCCTCGGGCAGGGTCTTGAACTGGAGGTCTCGGGGGATGCCGTCGAGGTTCCAGACCTTGCCCCGAGGCTCGAAGAAGCCGGCCATGACCTTGCCGGTCTCTTCCTTGAAGTAGGTGTAGTTGGACGGGTCGCGCACCGTGGGCATGTTGGGCTGCACGCCCTCGATGGGCTCGGTGACGATGTAGAAGTGCTCGCAGGCCTGCACCGGCACGCTCACCCCCGCGGTGGCGGCCAGCTGGCGGGTCCAGATGCCGGCGGCCAGCACTACGGTCTCGGCCTCTATCCGGCCAGCCTCGGTGTCCACCCCCACCGCCCGACCGTCTTCCACCACCACCCCGGTCACCGCGGTTCCCTGCACGATGCGGGCCCCTCGGGCCCGGGCGCCTTTGGCCAAAGCCATAGTGGTGTCCACCGGCGAGGTAATCCCGTCTCGGGGAATGAACAGCGCGCCCACCAGGTCGTCGATGTTGAGCAGCGGGCACAGCTCGAGGGCCTCGTCGAGGTCGATCTCGCGGATGTCCACTCCCACGGTGCGAGCCATGGACATGCCCCGCAGCAGTTCCTCCCACCGCTCTTTGTCGGCGGCCACTGAGATTGATCCTGGCGCGCGGTAGCCGGTGGCCTGGCCGGTTTCGGCTTCGAGCTCTTCGAACAGTTGGGCCGAGTAGGTGGCCAGACGGGTGAGGCTGTGGCTGGACTTGAGCTGGCTGACCAGTCCGGCGGCATGCCAGGTGGTGCCGCTGGTGAGCTGGCCCTGCTCGATGAGCAGCACATCGGTCACCCCGCGGCGGGTGAGGTGGTACGCGATAGAACAGCCGATGATCCCGCCACCGACGATCACCACCTGGGCCCGATCGCCGAGATCAGCCATCACACCTCATAAGCGCTCCAGTGCTACAAGGTTGTCTGCGGATATACCGAAGCCCTGGCCTCGCAGTGGGTGATGAAGAAGGTGATGCGCTACAAAATTGCCAAGGGATTCACCGGTGAACCGGTGCCGTAGCGTAACACCAGCGGAGCACATACGTACTGGAAATCCCAGCGGCCCAGTTCGGCGCAGCGGGCGGCTACGGCCTCGAAATCGGCGTTGTCGATAATGGGCATCCCCATGTACGGCAACAGGATGTGGTGGACGTGCAGCGCGATGCGGATGGGCAGCGGATTGGGTATGCCCTGATCGTCTTGGGGTGCGTCCTGGAAGTCCCAGGTCAGACAGGATGCGTCGGTCTCATAGAGGAACTCGATGGCCGAGGCATGGACCCCGGCATTGGATCCCATTCCCTGGGAGGTGCCGGTCTTCTCGAAGTACACGTCCATGCCGCTGCGGATGCACACCGCATCGCCGGGCCGGGGCTCGATTCCCTGCGCCGCGGCCACATCGGCCAGCTCCCAGCCGTGGACCGGCTCGCCCGGGGCCACGTAATCGGTGCCCCGGAACCGGGGGACGTCGTAGAGGACCCCCCGGGTGACGATGCCGTCGCGCCAGTAGTCGATGGTGCCGGTGTGGTCGGCGGGCAGGGGGGGCTTGGCGAACTCCCTGCCGTTCCAGAACTTGCCCCCGCCGTCCACCGGTAGGTGGCACAGGGCGTCGATGTGGGTCTGTACGAACCCGTGGATGAACATCCCGAAGTAGTCGGCCATCGCCCCGGCGTCTCCGGCGCCCACGAAGTGGTGGGCCGGATAGGGGTTGGCCGGGCCGGCGTGGGTGTCGATGGGCCGGCTCATCGACACCGTCTCCCCGGTCTGCACCAGGGCGGCCGCGGCCCTCCGGGCCTCGGGGGTGATGTGGTTGAGGGTGCCCAACTCGTCGTCGTCCCCCCAGCGGCCCCAGTTGCAGAACCGCTCCCGAAAAGCGGCGTACTCTTCAGCGGTCGGCGGCGTGCGGTCACTCAGTCCCATAAGGCAGTCTCTATCACAATGAATGGCAATGAGCAGCAAGGCCATTGGGGAGTGAATTGACCGTCGACTACGACCCGTTCTCACCGGAAGTGGCCACTGATCCGCTGCCCATCTACCGGGAGTTGCGGTCTGCGGGCGGGGTGCATCGACTGGAGCAGTATCACGGTTGGGCGCTGCCCCGCTTCGCCGAGTTGTGGGAAGTGAGCTGCGACCGGGAATCGTTCACCATCGCCGAAGGGCCGGTGTTCCTGCGAGACCAAGTGCTTCAGCCCGCCGAAGCCGAGCTCGGTCCGCTGCCGACCGGGCCGTTCCTCAGCTTCTCCCAGATGGACCCGCCAGCCCACACCCAGATCCGCAAGATCCTCTATCCCCCGCTGCGCCCGCGGCCGGTGGCCGAGCTGGAGGCCGAGCTTCGCCGGGTGGCCGCCGATTGCGTGGAAGCCGGGCTGGAGCAGGGGCGGTTGGACGTGGTCACTGAGCTGGCCTCGCCGGTGTCAGTGGCCGGCACCTCGCTGGTGCTGGGGTTCCCCTTTGCCGACGGGGAGAAGCTGGTGGACTACGCCAACCAGACCATGCGCTACGACGATCGGGCTCCCGCGGCCCGGGCCAAGATTCACGAGTACCTGTGCAGCTTCGTGGCCGAACAGAGGGCGGGAGACTGCCCCGAGTACATCGAATCACTGCTGGGGGTGGACTTGCTGGGCCACCCGTTCGACGATCAGGACGCCGCCATTCAGCTTTCAACTCTGTTCACCGGCGGGGTGGAGACCACACCCAAAGTGATGGGCGGCGGATTCATCCACCTGGCCGCCGACGGCGACCAGCGGGCCGCCCTGGCTCAGGATCCTTCGCTTAGCGGAGGTGCTTTCGAGGAGATGTTGCGCCTGGAAGTGCCCATCCAGCACTTGGGCCGCACGGTGAGCCGCCCCACAGTGGTCGGCGACCAGGAGATGGCCCCCGGCGACCGGGTGTTTCTGCTGTACCAGTCGGCCAACCGCGACGAGCGGGAGTTCGGCGCTGACTCCGAGAGCTTCGACATCCACCGGCGCCCGCCCCGCCAGCTCGGCTTCGGCCACGGATTGCACTACTGCATCGGCGCCCATCTGGCCCGCCTAGAGGGCCGGGTCATCATCGAGGAGGCCCTGGCCCGCATCCCCGACTTCGAAGTATCCGCTAACGAGGTGGTCCGCCTGCCCGGCTCCTTCCAGCAGGGCTACGCCTCAGTGCCGATCGCTTTTTGATCGGCGGCCATTGCCTTCGGCCCCAGCAAGCATCGCAATCTGACATGGTGGCGGTATCTGCATAAGTGCTGTTATGATGTAGCGTCATGCGTACACAAATCGCTCTAGAGCCTGAACAACATGCTGGAGTGAAGCGAAAAGCCGCTGAACTGGGAATCAGCATGGCCGAATATATCCGCCGACTAATCGAAAGAGACCTTTCCGCGCCCAAACCCCAGGCCGACATTTCCTTCATCTTCGGCCTCGGCAACTCTGGGGGCAGCGATATCGCATCGGAGCACCGCACAGCGATTGGCGAAGCGGTTGAAGCCGACTGGGCGAGACGAACGCAGTGACAGTCTTTGTTGACACCTCGACTTGGTATGCCGCCGCAGACTCCGGTGATGCGAGCCATAGACGGGCCACGTCTCTACTGGAGAAATTCGACGGCCATCTGCTCACCAGCGATCACGTCTTGGTTGAGACCTGGCACTTGGCAGCCAAGAGGCTGGGCCAGGGAACGGCCGAAGTATTGGTGAACGCCATCCGTGAGGGACGTTCCCGGGTGGAACTGGCCACGCTCGCCGACCTTGAAGTCGCCGCCCAGATCTATGAGGCGTTTCCGGACCAAGGCTTCTCGATCGTCGACCGCACAAGCTGGTCGGTAATGCAGCGCCTCGGCGTGTACGAGGCAATCGCCTTCGACCGGGACTACTCGATTTTCCGATTCGGCCGCGACCGGCGCAGAAGCTTCACCGTCCACAGTTAGGACAAAGCCACCGGCAAGCGGGCCAGCCCGCGCAAGGTGAGCCTGTCCTTCCAAGGGGGATCGTGCTCCAAGGGAGTCCAGGTTTCGAAGCGGTTGAGGAGGCCGGACAGCACCACTTGGCCTTCGAGGCGGGCCAGCGATGCCCCCAAGCAGTAGTGGATACCCGATCCGAACGACAGCAGCGGCGTGTCTTGGCGGGTGATGTCGAACCGGTCGGGATCGTCAATCACATCAGGGTCGCGGTTGGCCGCTCCCAGGAGCATTAGCACCATGCTGGCCTTGGCAATGGAGTGCCCGCCGATCTCCACGTCCTCGAAGGTGTAGCGGGCGTCTGCCTGCACGGGAGGCTGATAGCGCAGCACTTCATCCACCGCGCCGGGCACCAGCGACCGGTCGGCCCGCAGCAGTGCTAGCTCGTCGGGATGGCGGATGAGCGTGTGGACCATGTTGCCAATCAGGTTGGAGGTGGTCTCGAACCCTGCGGCATATATCAGCGACAGGGTGAGTCCGATCTCTCTTTGGGAAAGCCGGTCCTCGCCGTCGCTGGCCGCGATCAGCGCCGACAAAAGATCGTCACCAGGCTCGGCCCGCCGTCGGTCAATCAACTCGTCGAAGTACGCCTTGACTTTTTCACCCGAGGCCTCGGCCTGCTCCAGATCCTCTGGGCTTTGGTTCGGTTCGAGGGTGCCAGCCAGATCGGACACCAACGGTCGCAGCCAATCGCGGTCAGCCAGAGGAACCCCCACCAGCTCGCTGATGACATTGGCCGGCAAGGGAAAGGCCAGCTGATCGATCAGGTCTCCCCCGCCGGAGACGGCCAACGAATCGAGCAGCTCGGCCGTCATTTCCTCCACCGCCGACCGCAGACCTTCAACCCGTCGGGGGGTGAAAGCCCGGCTGACCAGCGAGCGCAGTCGAGTGTGGTCAGGCGGGTTCAAGAACAAGAAGGTGCGCTCTTCTTGGGGCGTGCGCACTCTCTCGGCGGTGAGCGTTGGAACCTCGTCCCCGGGCTCGGCGTTGCCCATACGGGGATCTCTGAGCGCCATCCGGCAGTCCTCGTAGCGGGTTAGGACCCAATAGTCGGCGAAGCCGAGCTTGTGAACCGGCGCAGTCTCTCGCAGTTCTCTCAACAACGGATATGGATCGGCGTACACCTCAGGATCGGTGACGATCCGAATAATCAGCTCGTCGCTCATGGGCGCGGACTGTGGACTCGGCCGAAGGTGTAGGCATCGGGCCAGCCTCGTCGGGCGAGGTTGGCTTCCTGGCGGGCGATGGCCGCGGGGATGTCGGGCGGCTGCCAGCCCTCCACCAGCGACTCGCCCATGAGATCGCGCACCGGTCGATCCAGCTCCACCAGGAGTTGCAGGCTGAAGGCGATGCGCCCGGTGAGCACGTCGGGGTCGCCAGTGAGCAAGGCCAAGGCAGCTTCGGCCATGGTCTCCAACGGTTCAAACATCTCCTCGTCGATCCAGCCGCCTTCAACCAGCGCCGGAGTAGCGATAGCCGCCTGGGGGGTCAGGGCGTTCACCGCCACCCCCTGCCCCTCACACTCGCTGGCGGCAGACACGGTCAGCTTGTTCAACGCCGCCTTGGGCGCCCCATAGACGAACCCAGCCTTCGATGGCTTGCTCGTCGGGAACGGGGGTCCGGGCGGCAACTCGGCTGAGAAGGTGGTGAGGTTCAGGATCGCACCGCTCCTCCGCTCCCGCATCCCGTCGATGACGGCCTTCATCAACTCCCAGGGCGCCCACAGGTTGACTTGCAAGCTCAACTCAAGCTGCTTGGGCGTGACCTCCTCAAATGGGTGGTAGCCGCCGAATGCGGCGTTATTGACCAGCAAGTCGATGGGGCCTAACGCCTCCTCCGTCTTAGGCACCAACTCGGTGCGGGCACCTGTCGGATCGCTGAGGTCCGATGGAATCACTAGGCAATCTCCGCCAAACGATTCGATTCGGTCTTTGGTTGCTGCCAATCCCTGCTCGTCGCGGGCGGTGATTGCCACTCGGGCACCCTCGGCGGCCAGTCGAATCGCAATAGCCGTGCCCGTGCCGCCCTTGCTGGCCCCGGTGACCAGCGCAACCTTGCCGTCGGTGGTCCGTTCTGCCATAGCCTTGCCTTCCTGAGTGGAATCCTTGGCGAGCCTACGTCAACCCATAGATCAGAGGGCTTAGTGACCGACAACCAACACCAACAACGCCGACCCCTCTCGCTGTTGCACACGTCTGACTGCCACTTGGGAACTGGTCCGGCCCGGCGCCAGGAGGCAGCGTTTGCCGCCGCGGTCGACTTGGCCATCGCCGAGGCAGTGGACATCTTCATGATCTCAGGCGACCTGTTCGACCACAACCGGGTTGGCGACGACGTGCTGAGCTGGGCAGCCGACCAGTTGGCTCGGCTGTCGTGCCCGGTGGTGATGATCGCCGGCAACCACGACGCTCATCCCGAGTCGTCGGTGCTCCACCGGTTTGGCCCCTATATTCAGGAACTCCCGATCACCATCCTCGACGACCTCGAAGGCTCGACAACTCACTATCAGGAGTTAGACCTCACCGTGTGGGGTAAGTCGATGGACGACCACCACCCCGGCTTCCACCCCCTCGACGCTCTCCCCACCCGCCCAGACCAAGGCTGGTGCATCGCCATGGGCCACGGCCTGGTCATGCCCGACGAATCACCGTCGTACCGCTCGTCTCCCATCTACCCCAGCCACCTCGACGCCATCGATTGGGACTATGTGGCCCTGGGCCACATCCATCGCCACCAGATAATCCGCGAATCCCCCGCGGTGATCGCCTACTCCGGCGCCACCGCCGAATCTCTCGAAGGCGAACCCGCCGCAGTGCTCGTCACCCTCGACCCCGACACCGGCGTCTCCCTCAGCCTGCGCGAGTTGACGCCCAGTCCTGTCGCTTAAGGCTTGCCCACGCCGGGGACGACGGCTTCGGTGGCGTAGATGGAACCGGTTTTGGCCGCGGTTACCACTTCTCGCTTCCAGTCGTCGGCGGCACAGATGAGGAGCGTGCGGCGGTCGTCGCCGCCGAGCACACATGCGACGGGCACTTTGGGGGCCATGTCGTAGGAGTCGGTCACCTCGCCGCCGGGCAGCACCCGGAACACCCGCAGGCCTAAGGGGTCGGCCACCCACACCGCACCTTCGGCGTCGAGGCAGATGCCGTCGGGCGGGGCCACCGGTGCCCTGTCCGATTCGGGGACCAGTTCGGCGTAGATTCGCCGGTTGGACAGGGTGCCGTCGGGAGCCACATCAAACGCGGTGAGCCGGAAGGCCGCGCTCTCAGCCACGATCAGCGTTTCCTCATCAGGGGTGAGGATGTGACCGTTGGGGGCTTCCATCCCGTCGGCGCCCACGCTCACCGAGCCATCGGGAGACACCCTCAGCGTCTGGGCGGCGCGCCGCTCGCCCCCTGCATGGATCTTCTGCCCCATGTCGCCGATGTAGGCGGTGCCGTCGGAGCGCACGATCATGTCGTTGATGTCGCCGATGGCCAGCGGCGACAGGTCTGCGTGCTCGACCATCGAGCCGTCGGGCTCTTGGCGCAGCAGTTTCTGGGTGGACATGGCCACCACCAGCAGCCGTCCGTCGGGCAGCCAACCCAATCCCGAAGGGTCGTCCCAGTCGACCACCGCCATCGTCTCGGCGTTGCCGTCCAGGTCGGTGCGCACCACCCGGTGGGCGTGCATGTCGGAGAACCACAAGGCGCCGTCGCGCCACCGGGGGCCCTCGGAAAAGTTGAGCCCGTCCAAGATCGTACGCATCAGTTGCCTCCTCATCGGCTTAGTCGCTGACGAGATGGCACAATAGCCCCATGACCGTGACCCTCACCCCCGGCATCGACGCTGAAGAGTCATACGAGACCATTCAGGTGGATCGGATCGGCGGCTCGCTGGGCGCGGTGGTCTCCGGCGTGGACCCCCGAGACGGCCTGACCGACCAGCAGTTTGCCGAGGTCCACGAAGCGCTGCTCCGCCACGAGGTGATCTTCTTCCGCAACGTGCCCATGAGCGCAGACGACCAACTGGAGTTCGCCTCCCGCTGGGGCCAGCCCAGCATCTTCCCGATGTCGGCGGTGATGGGAGTCACCGAGCCGTCAACATCAGTGATCCGCGACGACGCCGACAGCCTGCCGACCACCGACAACTGGCACACCGACGTAACCTGGATCGAGGTTCCTCCCAAAGTCGCCCTGCTCCAAGCCACCGCCGTTCCTCCCTACGGCGGCGACACCATGTGGTGCAGCATCACCTCGGCCTACGACGCCCTGTCGGAGCCGATGCGAGCCATGATCGACGGGCTGGAAGTGCACCACTCCAACTATCCCCAGTTCTGCACCAGCATGGCCGAGAAGTCGGGTAGTTGGGACTTGGTGCCATTGCTGCGGGAGGCCTATCCCGGCGTGAACCACCCGCTGGTGCGCACCCATCCCGAGACCGGGCGGCGGGCGCTGTATGTGGCCACCAACTTCCAGCAGTATGTGGTGGGCCTGAACGAGGCCGAAAGCGAGGCTCTGCTCAACTTCCTCTTGCGCCACATCAACCAGCCCCGGCTCCACTGCCGATGGTCGTGGACCGAGGGCGATCTGGCCATCTGGGACGAGCGGTCCACCAACCACCGGGGCGTGTCGGATCACTATCCCCAGGTCCGGGAGGTGCGCCGCTGCACCGTGGACGGAGACCGCCCTTACTTCGACCCCTCGGTGCCCTACCAGCCCAAGACTGTCTACCAGCCCCAGTAGTCGCCGCCGAAGCGCTCGTCGCGCTCGGCCAGCGCGCCCTTCATGCCCTTTTCCCGTGACGTCTCGTGGAAGTCGAACTCGTCGGGGCTGCGGCGGGTGCCCATCACGAACAGGGGGTGGACGCCGTAGTGGGGGGTGAAGGCCTGGCCGATGCCCAGCATGTCGTAGGCCAGGTGGGCCACGGCGCGGCCGGTGGCGATCCCGTCTCGGGGCAGGCTGGCCAGCGCCCCAGTGAGCTGGGCCACCGCCTCGTCGAGTTCATCGCGGGGCACCACCCGGTTGACCAGGCCCAGCCGGTCAGCCTCGGCGGCGTCGAACTTGCGCCCGGTCACCACCAACTCATTGGCCCGCTTGAGCCCGATCTGGGAGGCCAGCATGGGGTAGAGCCACGAGGTGCCTGCGGAGCCGAACCGCTCCTCGGGCAGGCCGAACACCACGTCGTCAGAAACCACGGCAAAGTCGCACACCAGCACCAGGTATAACCCGGCGCCGATACAAGGCCCGTGTACTCGGGCCACGATGGGCTTGGCCGAGTACAGGAGATCGCGCATTACCCAGGCCCGGCGGCGCAGCCCGGCGATGGCGAATCGCCCGCCTTTGGTCTCGGCCCCGCCGTAAAAGTCGTCGGGGCTGGACAGGTCGAACCCGGCGGTGAACCCCCGCCCCGCCCCGGCCAAAACGATGCACTTGACGTCGTCGTCGGCCTCGGCCTGGCGGACGAAGGCCACGATCTGGTCGAACATCTCGTCGGTCAGCGCGTTGAACACGTCCGGTCGGTTGAGGGTGATCGAGGCCACCGCCCCGTCCGTCGCGTAGGTCACTTGGTCTTCAGACATGGCCCCTATCCTGTCTGATTGTGAGCGACCCTCCCACTCGGCTGGCCCGTCGGCTGGGTACCGGGGATGCCATCGTGATCGGCCTGGGTTCAATGATCGGGGCCAGCGTGTTCGCCGCCATCGGGCCAGCGGCAGCCGCAGCCGGGTCAGGCCTGATGATAGGACTGGCGGTGGCCGGCGTTGTGGCCTTCTGCAACGCCACCTCCTCGGCGCAGTTGGCCGCCATCTACCCCGCTTCGGGGGGCACCTATGTATACGGGCGCAAGCGGCTCGGGAACCTGGCCGGGTTCAGCGCCGGTTGGGGGTTCGTGATCGGCAAGTCGGCCACCCTGTCGGTGTCTGCGCTCACCTTTGGGGCCTATGCGTTCCCCGAAGCTCCTCGACCCGCAGGCATCGCCGCAGTTGTGGTGGTGACGGCCATCAACCTGCGGGGCATCACCCGCACCGCCGCCGCTACCTGGGTGACCGTCACCCTGGTGTTGATCGCCCTCACGCTGGTGGTGGTCGCCGCAGTGGGCGGGGGCACCGCCGAATCCGACAATTTGGCTGACTGGGGGGTTGGCGGAGCCCGCGGGATCCTCGAGTCGGCCGGCCTGTTGTTCTTCGCCTTCGCCGGCTACGCCCGCATCGCCACACTGGGCGAAGAGATCAAGGATCCGGCTCGGACTATTCCCCGGGCCATCCCCGCCGCGCTGGGCATCACATTGGTGGTGTACGCCGCGGTGTCGGCCACCGCGCTGTGGGCGGTGGGCCCCGAAGTGCTGGCTGAAGCGTCCGCTCCGTTGGCTGCGGCCACCGAAGCCGGGTCGTGGAACGGGCTCACGCCGGTTGTCAGGGTGGGTGCGGCCATCGCCTCTGCCGGGGCGCTGCTCGCCCTCATTGCCGGGGTGGGCCGCACTACTTTCGCCATGGCCGCTGAAGGCGACTTGCCCCGGGCGCTGGACAAGGTTCACCCCACCCGCAAAGTGCCCCACTACGCCGAGGCAGCGGTGGCCGCGGTGGTAATCGTGCTGGTGTCGCTGACCGACCTGCGCAATGTGCTTGGCTTCAGCTCGTTCTGCGTGCTGTTCTACTACGCCGTGACCAACGCCTCCGCCTGGACCCTCTCCCCCACCCAGCGGCGGTGGCCTCGGGCGCTGAGCGGCCTGGGCTTCGCTGGCTGCGTCACCTTGGCCATCACCCTGCCCGGCGCTTCTGTACTAACCGGCCTTTCCGTTCTCGCCGCCGGTATCCTGATCTGGCGCATCCGCCAAGCCCTTTTACCCACCATCTCGGCATAGGCACCGAGTAAGAGCAACTAACAGGTGGCCATGGCGACATCCACACTTCCCATTGCTGTCCGGGCCAAGTCGATACAGCGTCGGCGCTTGGCCATTCGTGTGGCGGTTGTCGTCGCGGTACTCGCCACAACTCTGGCGGTGGCCAACACCGCCGGGGCGCAGCCTGTCAGCCTTGCCGAGATCGCCCGGCGCGATCAGCTGATTTCCGAGCAGGAGGCGCTGCTCAACATCTATCGCTGCCGGTTCGACATCGATGCCCATCAGGTGCCCGGAGGCTGCGTCGACGGGGCACCGGTGCTCCCCGCAGAAGAGCCCCAACCCTTCACCGGAGCTCCGACTGCCCAGGACCTCGCCGACCGCGACTGGCTGGTAGGCGCGCAAGAGGCGCTGCTCAACGCCTATCGCTGTCGATTCAACATTGACACCCCCATCGTCCCCGGAGGCTGCGACGGCGGAACACCCGAGCCCTCGCCGAGCGAGCCCGCCCGTCCGACACCGCCCCCAGCGGGTGAAGAGCTGTCTCCTGCCGAGATCTACGCACTGGTTTCCCCCTCTATTGCGCTGATCGAGACGTCGTCAAAGCTCGGTAGCGGGATATTGATCGAAGGTGGCTACATCGTGACCAACCACCATGTGGTGTGGCCCGACGACAAGGCCTGGGTGGTGTTTCCCGATGGCACCGAATTCCAAGACGTGCCGGTTGTAGGGTCGGACTTCATGGCCGACTTGGCCGTACTGGGCCCGATCGATGTCCCGCTCAAGCCGCTGACGTTTGCCGAGCGAGACGACATACCACTGGGCAGCGACCTCTACCTGGTGGGATACCCATCTGAGCCCGAGTTGTTCCCGCAACCCACCATCACCCAGGGCATCTTGTCCCGGCTGCGCGAATGGGCCACCTACGGCCTTACCGTGCTCCAGTCCGACGCCGCCATCGCCGGCGGACAGAGCGGTGGTGCCTTAGTCAACTCGCAAGGAATTGTGGTCGGCATCTCCACCTGGCGGTTCAGCACGGCCGGCTTCGCACTGGCAACGTCAGCGGCCGACGATGCCATCATCGTCGAGAGGCTGATCAACAGCTACGAGCCACCCGAGTCGGAGAGGATCCGCCGAGCCCCTAGGAAGGTCGGGGAATTCGAGCACAAGGTAACGGGAGCACGCGGAATCGACAGCCCCGCTTTCACCTTCAATGCCGCCGCGGGAACCAAGGCGACTATCAAGATCACCGGTGAGAGCAACGGGGTCATCATCGTTTCGGACTCGGTGCAGACGCTTGTCACCCAAAACTCCACGACAAAAGGCGTCGAGCAGACGACATTCGAAGTTCTCCGCAGCGGAAAGCACTTTGTGAGAATTGGCAGCGTTTCCGACGGCGAATACGAATTCACGCTGGAGAGCACGGTCAGGCTTCACCCCTATAGGGACGAAGTCGACGGCACCACCCTGTTGGCCGAAGGCGACGTAGAGATCTTCTACGGTTTCTTCGACTACACCTACGATACCGATTGGTTCAAGATCACCCTTGAAGAAGGCGACATCATCGAGATCAGCACTGATTCAATCCTGGCTGACACCAGGATTGAGGTGAGAAACCGTGAGACCGGCGAATCATTCGAAAGCGATGGCACCAACCCACTCACCGGCTTGGGCTTTGCCGTCAACGCGCACCTTCGATTCACCGCGCGTGAGGCCGGTGACTACGACATCTACATCAACGAGCAGTCAGGAGGGCGAGGCGTCAGCTACGCCTTGACCGTCGAGCGAGTCCAGGAATAGCGATCCTGGTATTCTTCGGATGCCATGCCCCTCCCGCCCCGCCTCCGACGGCGGCGACGACTGGCCATCCCGCTTTTCGCGGCGATTGCCCTATCGGCCACAACGCTCTACCTGCCGGCAACCGCTGTTGCGCAAACCGCCACACCCGCCGACATCGCCACGCGTGATCAACTGATCTTCAACCAGGAATCACTCCTCAACGCCTACCGCTGCCAATTCGACATCGACACCTTGATCGTCCGCGGCGGCTGCGCCGATGGTGTCCCGGCACGTCCCGCCGCTGAGCCCGAACCCTTCGCCGGCACCCCCAATGCCAACGAGATCTACGTCCGCGACAGCCTCATCGCCTCCCAGGAGTCGCTGCTAAACGCCTACCGCTGCCGATTCAACATTGACACCCAAGTTGTCCCCGGCGGCTGCGCTGACGGCCAACCAGTCGAACCCGACACAACGCCAATAGAGACAAACGCTTCCACCACCATCGCAGCTGGATTCAGCCATGCCTGCGCAATCAAGACCGACAACAGCATCGCCTGCTGGGGAGGCAACGGCTATGGCCAAAGCGACGCGCCCCCAGGCCGATTCACCGCCATCACAACAGGCGACATCCATTCCTGCGCCATTAGAACCGGCGGCACCATCGCCTGCTGGGGAAACAACGGGCAAGGCCAAAGCGATCCGCCCCCAGGCCGATTCACCGCCATTTCAGCCGGCAACAGCTACTCCTGTGCAATCAGAACCGACAGCACCATCGCATGCTGGGGCTGGAACGGCAACGGACAGTCTGATCCACCCGTAGGCCGATTCACCGCCATTTCAGCCGGCAACAGCCATTCCTGTGCAATCAGAACCGACCATACCGTGGCTTGCTGGGGAAGGAACGACAGCGGGCAGACCGAACCGCCATTGGGCCAGTACACCGCCATCGCAGCCGGGGCATGGTCTTCGTGCGCCATCAAGGCCGACAACACCGTCACCTGCTGGGGCTCGTCCCGCGGAGCCCAGATTCTTGCGCCCCAAGACAAGTTCTCCGCCATCGCAGCCGGCTTTGACCACTGGTGCGCCATCAGGGCTGACAACACCATCGCCAAAATCGTCTGCTGGGGCAGCAACGACAGCGGACAGACCGAACCGCCCTTGGGCCAGTACGCCGCCATCGCATCTGGCGTTTACTTTTCGTGTGCCATCAGAGCCGATAACACCATCATCTGCTGGGGAAAGGAGAGCCCGGCCAATCCACCTGCGGGCCCATTCACTACCGTCACAGCCGGCACTTACCATTCCTGCGCCATCAGAGCCGATAGTACTATCGGCTGCTGGGGAAACAATGGCGGCGGCCGAAGCGAAGCTCCACCCGGCCAATTCACCGCCATCGCAGCCGGCAACAGACATACCTGCGCCCTTAAGACAGACAACACCATCACCTGCTGGGGAAGCAACGGCTATAGGCAGGCTGACGCGCCACCCGGCCAATTCACCGCCATCGCAGCCGGCTCCAGCCATTCCTGCGCCCTCAAAGCCGGCAACACCATCACCTGCTGGGGAAACAACAACCACGGACAGGCCGACGCGCCACCCGGCCAATTCACCGCCATCGCAGCCGGCTATTGGACTTCGTGCGCCATCAAAGCCGACAACACCATCGCCTGCTGGGGCCGGAACGACCACGGACAGGCCGACGCGCCACCCGGCCAATTCACCGCCATCGCAGCCGGCACTAGCCATTCCTGCGCCCTCAAGACCGACAACACCATCACCTGCTGGGGAAGCAACAGCCAAACCGGCGCGCCTCCCGGCCAATTCACCGCCATCGCAGCGACCGCTTACCACTCTTGCGCCCTCAAGATTGACAACACCATCGCCTGCTGGGGCTCAAGCAACGAGGGCCAGTCCGACGCGCCCTCCGGTCTTTTCGCGGCCATCGCGGCGGGATACAGCCATTCCTGCGCCATCAGAGCCGACGGCACCATTGCCTGCTGGGGGCCGGAGAGTCCGGCCGACCCACCCCCAGGCCAGTTCATAGCCAAATCATCTCACGCTACCGAGCCCGCCGACTCTGCCTAATTGGTCGGGTGCCCTCAACCCCCGACATGGGCCGCGATCTGGTCCTCGAAGGTGAAATCCAGATCGAGGCTCTGGTCGAGGCCCTCGGCCACCATCCAGCGGTGGACGTGGTCGACCATGGCAGCCAGGGTGTACTCCGGCTCCCAGCCGATATCGGCCCGCAGGCGATCGACCGAGAACACCACGCTGCGGTTCCAGCGGTGGAGGTTGGGGGCCAGTCGCTGCACGAGCTGGGCCAGCTTGAACCGCCGCCGGGTTTGATCGGCATTGGCTCGGGCCTCATCTGAGCTACGGATGTCGATGTTGACCGGGGAGGCCTGCCCTTCCTGGAACACCAGGGCGCCGTCCCACAGGTCGTCCATCACCGGGGCGGGGATGAATACCTTGTTGGCGTCGGTGCCCAGCACCTGGGCGAAAGTGTCAACGTAGCCCTCGTCTGACTGATAGGTCCTGCCGGTGAGGTTGTAGCGCTTTCCGAAGGTCTGGGGCTGGAGCATCATCATCCTCAGGGCCCGGGACTGATCGTCCACGTGCCCCACCTGGCCCACAGTGGTGCCGTCGCCGGGGATCAGCACTGGGCGGCCCTTCAGCAGCCGCATGATCATCCGCTGTTCCCGGTCGGCCAGGATGTTGCGGGGGCCAAACACCATCGAGAACGGAACGATGGTGGCCGGGAACCCCCGGCTGCGCCAGGCGTCGATGAGGATGTCCTCGCACAGCAGTTTGTGCAGCCCGTACTCGTTCTGATTGGGACCCCGGTCCACTGGATGGTCTTCGGTGATAGGCAAGATGTCGGTAGGGGCGTAGATGACCGTGGACGAGGCGAAGATGTAGTGGCCGATCCGGCCCTCGAACACCTCGGTCATCAGCTCCACGTCGGCGGGGTGGTACGCGCTCATGTCCTGGACAACGTCGAAGCTCTCACCGCCGAGCACCGAGCGCACTTGGTCGTGGTCAGTACGGTCGGCCACCAACCGGCGCACCGACCGGGGGAAGTCCACCGCCGTGCGCCCCCGGTTCAACACCGAAACCTCGTGGCCATGCTTCACCAGTTCCATGACCAGCGAAAAGCCGTTGAACTGGCTCCCGCCCATCACCAAAACCCTCATGCTTGCTCCCTTGTTCCTTGAATCGACCTCAGCGGCACACGCCGGCTTCGGCTAGGGCTTCCACTTCGTCGGAGGGGATCCCTAGTACCTCGCCGAGCACTTCGACGGTATTGATCCCGAGCAACGGGGAGGGCCCAGCGGTGCGCTTGGCGGTGCGGCTGAAGCGGATGGGATTGGCCACGTGAGTCTCCTTGCCCACAACCGGGTGCTCCAGTACGTCGAGCGCGCCTCTAGCGGCCAAGTGCTCGTCACCCAGATGGTCGAAGGGGCCCATCACCGCCATGGCCGACACCCCGGCGGCTTGCAATCGCGCGGACCGCTCGGCGGCCAGGCCTTGGGCCATCCACGCCGACACTGCGGCGTCCACCGTTTCTACATCGGCCAGCCGGTCGGCGTTGGTGGGCCACCGGTTCTCCACACCGATGACCTGGCAGCCCCGCTGCCACGACTGATCGTCGTGGCAGGCCAGCGCCACCCAGTCGTCGTCGCCACCAGCTCGGTACACGTCATGGGGAGCAACTTCCTCTGAGCGGTTGCCACGGGCCTGGGGATCGGCGCCGGCTTCGGCCGCGGCCATGTACACCTCGCCAATGAGGTAGGCGGCAGCTTCGGTTTGGGCCATGTCGATGAGCTGGCCCTCTCCGGTGCGCTGTTTGTGGTCGAGGGCGGCCAGCACAGCCACCGCCAGCAGCTTGCCGGCGATGTGGTCGGGGTGGTTGAGCGTGGTGCCGCAGGGATACGGGACATTGGCGTGGTTCCACAGCCAGTGGGCCCCGGCAAAGCTGGCGTTGAGCGGCCCGTAGGCCGGCATCTTGCCCATGGGGCCGCCCCGGCCGTAGCCCTGCGAGCACACGTACACCAGGTCGGGCCGCTTGGCCGATATGTCGTCCCACCCTAGGCCGAGCTTGTCGAGCGATCCGCCCCGCAAGTTCTCGGCCACCACGTCGGCGGCCATGAACAGCTCCAAAGCCAGCTCGCGGCCTCTCTCTGTCGTCATGTCGAGTGCCACCGAGCGCCGTCCCCGGCTCTCGGCATTGAACGGGAAGGCCCTGTTGAGGTCGCCGCGACCGGCGAACCGCAGCGAATCGGGATGGGCCACCGATTCGATCTTGATGACGTCGGCACCCAAATCCGACAGCATCCAGGTGCCCTCGGGCACCACCGCAGCCATGCCGAACTCCACCACCCTCACTCCAGACAGGAGTTGGCTGCTATCGCCTGAGCCGTTGGACGGGCCTGGTGCCCACGGATTGTCGGCGGAGCGATGGCTGAACTGAACTCGCTCGTCATTTGACCGTGGTGCCCGGTTGCGGACTCCGGCGGGAGTGCCCGAGAGCTGCCACGGGGCGTTGGGCACGGGCAGATTCTCGGATCTCTCCACGTCGTAGCGGAAGAAGCCCCGGCCCACTACTTGGGGATGGGCGGCGAACTCGCTGGGCGACTGAATCACGCCGATGGTGGTACCCGCAGCCAGACCGTGCTCGAACAGATCGGTTCGATCTCGCTGCGACGTGATCGCATCGGCCACCATATGGATCACGTCGCGATTCCTCCCTCGGAAAACCCCGTCGGCCCACTCGGGGCCGGTCAGGGCGTCGGGGTTGCCCAACACCTCCACGAAGCCAGTCCACTGGTAGGGCGTACCGATAACGGTGCGCACCCAGCCGTCGCGGGCCGGGAAAATCCAGTAGTTGCCATCGGCGTTGCGACGGCCCTCAGCAGGCAGTTCGGGGAAGTGGCGCACGTAGTCGGGGATGAGCACCGACCACGGATTGAGCCCGGACAGAGCTGCCTCCTGCACGCTGATCTCCACCACCTGGCCTTGCCCGTGACGACGGCGGTCCATCACCGCGGCCAGCCCCCCGACGGCGCCGAACACCGAAGCGCAGTCGTGAGCCAAATACCCGGGATGCCAGCACGGCGACTTCTCCCTAAAGCCCGACAGATAGTGCCCGCCAGAAGAGGCGAACGCTGGCAGCGGCTCCAGCTTCCAGTCTGAGCGGGGGCCGGAGAGCCCCATGTCGGTCAGGGCCACCACTACCAGGGTGGGATGGCGATCGGTCAGCTCGTCGAGGTTTAGGCCGGTATTGTCGATGAGCAGGTCGGCATCGGCGATCAGCGAATCCAGCTCAACGGGATCGCCGGCTGCCTTGTTGGCGTTTCGGTGGGCGTGGGCCAGCCCGTCGGGGTCGGGAACCGGCGGCACCCGGATCACCTCGGCCCCCAAGTCGCCCAACACCCGGCCGCACAGCGCTCCCCGCATGTCGGTGTGGTCCACCACCCGCAGCCCGCCCAGCGCGCCGGGACCCATGGGCTCAGAAGAACTCATCGGATGCGGGGCTCGATCCGGGTCTGCTCCTTGATGCCTCGGGCCTTCTCGGTGATCTCCTCCTCAGCCCCGGCCAGGCTCAAGAAGGCCACCCCGCTGTTCACCGCATTGGCCAGCGTTGTGTTTTGGGCGGTCCACAGACCCTTCATGGTGGCTTCGACGGCCAGGCGCTCAGGCGCCGACACGATGGCCTCGGCGCACCAGCGGGCTGCGTCCATCAGCTCGTCCAGCGGCACCACCTCTTGCACCAACCCGATCTGAAAGGCCCGCTGGGCTGACATCCGCTCGTGGCGGCCCAGCAGCGACATCCGCATGACCTCGCCCAGCGGCATTCGCTGGAGCATGAACATGGGCTCGTTCACTGCGGGCATGCCGTGGCTCACGTGAGGGTCGAAGAAGGTGGCATTGTCGGAGGCGATGATGAACTCCACTTCGCCCAGCAGATAGAACGCGCCGCCAGCGGCCATGCCGTTCACCGCGGCGATCACCGGGCGCCAGTAGTCGTTGGACTTGGGGCCGACGGTGGAGATGGGGTCGTCCACCATGAACGGCGAGGCCGGCTGCTTCCACGAACCGGTTATGTCCACTCCGGTGCTGAACGCCCGCTCCCCCGCGGCGGTGAGGATCACGCACCGCACGTCGTCGTTATAGCGGAGGTGGGCCCACAGGGCTCGTAGCTCTTCACAGGAGGTGTTGTCCATGGCATTGAGCCGCTCGGGCCGGTTCAAGGTGACCACCGCCACCCCGTCGGACTCCTCGTACAGCAAGTTCTCATAGCTGGGCACG
Organism: marine group bacterium Sva0996 bin134; assembly: GCA_002239105.1. Lineage (GTDB taxonomy): Bacteria > Actinomycetota > Acidimicrobiia > Acidimicrobiales > Bin134 > Poriferisocius. The sequence goes on from MPNQ01000003.1 coordinate 24,730, forward strand.
GCCCGAAGCGTAGTACCGACGATGCGACCGGTTGATAGGCCGGCATTACCATCGCCGCTCATATCGTGTTCACTGAGCTCGGGGAAGCGGAGGAAACAATGGACATCGGAAGAATCGGATTGTGGCAGGGCGTTCTCGACCAGCGGCCCTCGAGCCAGGTACGAGAGGTCGTCGCCGAGCTCGAGGAGATGGGCTGGCCCACGCTGTGGATCCCCGAGGCCGTGGGCCGCGACCCGTTCGTGTCGGCGTCGGTCATGCTCGGCGCCACCAGCACGCTGAAGGTCGCCACCGGCATCGTGCAGATCCACGCCCGCCACCCCATGACAACCGCCGCGGCCCAGAAAACGGTGGCCGAGGCGTTCGATAATCGGTTCCTACTGGGCATCGGCGTAAGCCACGGGCCGTTCATCGAGGGCATCCGCAAGCTCGACTACTCCAAGCCCTACTCCTTCATGGTGGACTACCTCAACGAGATGGAAGGGGCCATGTACATGGCCCTTGCCCCCGAGGAAGACCCGCCGCTGGTGTTGGCTGCGCTGGGCCCCAAGATGCTGGCCCTGGCCGCTGAGCGCACCGCCGGCGCCCACCCCTACTTCGTGCCCCCCGAACACACCGCCCTCGCCCGGGAGATCATGGGGCCCGACGCCCTGTTGGCCCCCGAGCAGAAGGTGTGCCTGGAGACCGATCCTGAGGCAGCTCGGGCGCTGGCCCGGGAAAACATGGCCCTCTACCTGGGGCTCCCCAACTATGTGAACAACCTCTTTCGGCTGGGCTTTACCGAGGAGGATGTGGCTGAGCAATCCGACCGGCTGGTGGATGCCATTGTGGCCTGGGGCGATCTCGACACCATTCGGGCCCGCATCCAGGCCCACCACGACGCCGGTGCCGACCACGTGGCCGTGCAGGTGCTCTCTCCCCGAGGTGAGCTGCCCCTGGCCCAATGGCGAACCCTGGCTGATGCCCTTCTATAGTTCGTCGGCGAAGCTCCCATGAACGAACGAGGGGCTCGAAAGCACGAGGGATCGACATCATGAGCAGGCTTTGTGAAGGACGAGTCGCGGTCATTACCGGCGCAGGACGGGGCATAGGGCGGGAATACGCCCTGATGCTGGCCCAACACGGCGCCAAAGTGGTGGTGAACGACTTGGGTGCCGACCCTGACGGCCGCGGCGGCGATGCCGGACCGGCGGGCGAGGTGGTTGAGGAGATCCGGGCCATGGGCGGCGAGGCGGTGGTGAACGGCGCCGACGTGAGCGACTTCGACGCCGCCCGCGACATGATCCACCAGGCCATCGACACGTTCGGGACGCTGGACATCCTCATCAACAACGCCGGCATCCTGCGGGACCGCATGGTGTTCTCCATGAGCGAGGCCGACTGGGACGCGGTCGTGCAGGTCCACCTCAAGGGCACCTTCGCCCCGGTCCACCATGCTGCGGCTTGGTGGCGGGAGCAGACCAAGGCCGGGCAGAGCTTCCAAGCCCGGATCATCAACACCGCATCTCCGTCGGGCATCTTCGGCAACGTGGGCCAGACCAACTACGGCGCGGCCAAAGCGGGCATCGCCGCCTTCACAGTGATCTCGGCCATGGAACTGGTCCGTTACGGGGTCACGGTGAACTGCATCGCCCCCAGCGCCCTGACCCGGCTCACCGCCCCGCTGATGGGCGGCGCCGACGTATCCGAAGAGATCCAGGAGACGATGTCGCCTACCTGGATCGCCCCCATCGTCACCTGGCTGTGCAGCCCTGAGGCGGCCAACGTGACCGGCCGAGTGTGGGTTGTGGGCAACGGCCGGTTGGGCATTGCCGAGGGCTGGGCCTTAGGGCCAAACGTGCCCCTCGACTCCCAAGACCCCACCACCTTGCAGCCGGTGGTGGCCGATCTGATGGCCAAGGCTCAGCTCAACGCCGACATGAGCGGCGAGCCCGCCGCCGGCCCCGGCAGGCCCAGCCACGAAATTTAGATTTCTATAACGCGGCAGCGAACCTCTGGTTCGTGGTCGGCTCCTACCCAACGCAGGGCTAGGCCGCCTCGGGCGTGGCTGGCGGTATCCAGCCAGTTGGGGTGGCCAGGATCGCGCCGGGCCACCACCACCCGCACTGTGCCGTCGTCTTCGACCGCGGCAGTGTGGTGGTTGAGGCTGGTTTGGTGGTACTCGAAGTCCAGGGATTCCAGCCAGTGGTTGCCGATCTGGATGTTCCAGTACTCGCATTCGGGGGGCTCAAACTCGATGATCCAGGCCTGGTCGGGGCCTAGGTCGAAATAGCCGTAGTTGTACGAGGTGTCGGGGTCGCCCTGGGCAAAGGCCAAGAGCTGGGGGTCGATGGGCCGCACCTCGTGGGTATGGGCGACAAAGCTGGCGGTCCATCCCAGAAACTGGCCCACCACCGCGGCCACGGTGAACCCGGCCCGGCCCAGCGCGCCGGCCAGCCGCTCGGGGTCCACCGGCTCAGGAGGGCTGCCGGCGTCGGTCCGCTCCAGGGTCATCTCGGCGGGAGTCTGGTTGGGCCGGTCCAGCAGGGTCTGGCGGATGGTCAGCGAGTTGGTGCCCTCCTTCATGGCCAGCCAGGGGCCGGACTGGGCCTCGGCGCTGATGGCCACCTCGAAGCAGCCTTCATCATCGAGCGCAAGGTCTTCGGTGGTCAGGTAGCTGTCCCGGATCAGCCCCTCGGGGGTGCCCAAGCCGCCGCTGAACGCCCCCATGCGGATGGAGTGGGCGTCGTTGAGGCGGCCCGACAGCCGGTAGTCGAAGCGGGGCGACAGCCGGGCGCCCCCGTAGGCGTAGTCGGGGTTGTCCAAGCCGATCTTGACCCCTGACTGGTTGAGGATGGCCCGGGCCGGGTCGGACTCCTCTAAGTTGGCCTTCAGGAAGTTGGCGGCCAGCCGGGTGACGTAGCGCAACCCCTCGGCCCGGTCGAAGTCGTCGTCGGGTGCGGCTTCCAACACTTGGCGGCCTGCGTCCCTAAGAAGGTCGCAGAACTCCTCCCAGCTTTTGTCCAAATCGATCTCGCTCATTCCACTGCCACCTCGCAAGCCTCGATGTAGTCGGCGTATCGCTCATGGACGACTTCAGCCCTCAGCCCGTACTGGTCGGGGCTGTAATCGTGGACACCGTGTTCGCCCTTGGGGTGGTCGGCGGCCCACTGGGCCACGGCCTGCTCGGCGGCGGTGTCGAAGTGGTAGCCGAAGTGGTCGCAGATGGCGGCCACGCTGCTTAGCGGGTCGGCCTGGAAGTCAGCGAAGTGCAGGTCGTAGAACCTGTCCTCCCGACCGGCTCGGGCGGCCAGCAGCCGCTCGATGCCCCGGGCCCACAGCTCAGTCTGCTCGGCGCCAAGGGCAATGTCGTCGGGATACTGCTCGAACCCCTGGCGGCTCACCCCAGTGAGGCTGCACACCGAGGCCACCGCTTTCAGCGGATCCCGGTGGGTCATCACCACGTTGGCGTCGGGGTACGTGGCGAATAACGCCTCGGGTGCGAACAGGTGGCTGGGGTCTTTCAACAGCCAACAGGTGTCGGGCTCGTCAACGCCGATCAGCCCGATGCTGCGGCGGTGCTGGGCGTAGGCCGGACCCATGTCGCAGCCCGCCCACCAGGCCGAATAGGTGGGTATGCGGAACAGACACTCGAACGTCACGCTGGCAAATGAGTGGCGGAACAAGTTCCAACACTCATCCACAAACTCGGCCGATTGGAAGTGGATGGCGGCCTGGTCCGGATTCATCTCGGCCATGGCGTCCATCTTGGCCTTGCAATTTACGTAGTCGTCGTTCTGGTCCCATTGGTTGCGGGGCGGCCGGGGCTGGGGCATCTCGGCCAGCCACAGCTCCAACCCTTGGAAGTGGGGGCTGGCTGCCATCAACTGGTGCAAGGCGGTGGTGCCGGTGCGGGGAAGGCCGATGATCACCAATGGCCGCTCCACATTGACGTTGGCGGCCTCAGGGCAGCCCTTCAGGCCGGCCTCGGCCTTGAGGCGGCCCGTGAGGGCCCCGGTGATGATCTCGCCTATGGCGAATCGGCCGATGTCAGTCATGGCCGCCTCGGCCTCCAGCGACTCCTCCAGCACGGTCAGGCCTTCGAGATAATCGTCGCGGCCGAAGTCATCTAGCCCGGTTCGCTCTATTGCGGTGGCGTGCCATTGCTCGATATTGCTCACTGAAACTCCAGTCGGGGTGTCTCGATGTTGTCTATTGGGCCGCGGCCTGGAGTTGCGCCCCGAACGCGGCCATTGTCTCGGCGGTGTCGGCAAAGAACAAGAACGACGGCACGATCAGGCGGTGGGCCCCCAAATCGGCCACCTCTTGCACCAGCCCCGCAGGATCGTCCATCGGCGTGTTGGGCAGCCCGATGGTGATCTCGATGCTCTGAGGATCCCGGCCCGCGGCGGCCGCCTCCTGGTGCATCACGTCGATGAGCTCGGCCATGGAGGTCCCCTCCCGGGGTCCGGGCCAGAAACCGTCGCCCAGCCGACCGGCCCGGCGGGCGGCGGCCTTGGAATGACCGCCGATCACGATGGGCACCCGGCCGTTGGCCGGCTTGGGATTCACGCTGATCCCGGAGAACGAAGCGTGGTCGCTGTCGAACGAGGTGCTGTCTGCATCCCACAGGGCCCGCATGGCCCCGATGTAGTCGTCGGTGCGCTGGCCCCGGCGCTCCCAAGGGATGCCCAGCGCCTCGAACTCCTCTTTCAGCCAGCCCACGCCCACTCCGAGGGTGACCCGGCCACCCGACATGGAGTCGAGCGTGCCCAGCGACTTGGCCAGCACGACCGGGTTGCGCTGGGGCAGGATCAAGATGCCCGTGCCCAGCCGCAGCGTGGTGGTGGCCGACGCCACCCATGTCAACCAGATGAGCGGGTCGGGCAGCGGGGAGTCGGGGGTCATCGCCATCTTGCCCGTCGGGTCGTAGGGATACTGCGAGGCGTACTCGTCGGGGTACACCACGTGCTCCACCGTCCAAACCGAGTCAAACCCAGCGGCCTCGGCCGCCTGCCCGAACTCCACCGCTCCCTGCGCGGTGGTCCAGTGGAGGATGTTTGCGAAACCGATGCCGAACTTCATGGCCCGCAACAGTAGGGCAACCGCTAGCTGACTGACTCCATGGCCGACCAGACCCGCTCGGGGGAGGTGGGCATGTCGAGGTGGCGGATGCCGAGGTGGGACAGGGCATCGACCACCGCGTTCTGCACGGCGGGGGTGGCGCCCACGGTGCCGGACTCGCCGATTCCCTTGGCCCCCAGCGGGTTGAGCGGGGTAGGGGTGACCGACTCGAACAACTCGAAACTGGGCAGCTCAGTGGTGGATATCACGCCGTAGTCGGCGAAGTTGGAGGTCAGCAGGTTGCCGTCGGGGTCGTAGCGGACTTCTTCAATCAGCGCTTGAGCGGCTCCTGCGGCCAGCCCTCCGTGGATCTGGCCGTGGGCCAGCAGCGGATTGAGCAGGGTGCCGGCGTCGTCCACCGCCACCAGCCGCTCCAGCCTCACCTTTCCGGTGCCGGTGTCCACCTCCACCACCGCCAAATGGGTGCCGAACGGGAAGGTGGGGCCGTGCTGTTCGAAGTCGTTCTCCACGAACAGCGGCTGGTCGGCCGCTCCAGCCACGTCGGCCCACCCAGCGGTCCGGGCCGGCGTGCCGACAACGTGGAACTGGCCGGTCTCAGAATCCAACACCACGTCGGCGGGGGCGGCCTCCAGCAGGTCGGCGGCCAGGGGGCGGGCCGCCTCGATCAGCTTTTCAGACGCGTTGAACAGAGCCGAGCCCGCAATCTGGGCAGTGCGAGACCCCCCGGTGATGTCGCTGGAAGGGATCTCGTCGGTGTCGCCGTGGATCATCTCGATCTGGTCCATGTCGATGCCCAAAGTGTCGGCCACCACCATCGACAAAGTGGTCACATGGCCCTGGCCGAAGGGGGTGGCCCCGGTGCGGGCCAGCACCGAGCCGTCGGACCGCAGCTCCAGGCTCCCCGTCTCTGTGCAGACCGGGCCCATCGGCGAGGTGACCTCCACATAGGAGGCCAGACCGATGCCCAGCAGCTGGCGGTCGCCCCGCTCCCTACGGGCGGCCTGCTCGGCCCGAAGTCCGTCGTAGTCGGCCGCCTCCAAGGCGGCTTCCAGAGTGGACCGGTAGTCCCCGGAGTCGTAGGCCGCGCCGGTGGGGGTGGTAAGCGGGAAGGCGTCGGGAGCGAGGAAGTTGCGGCGGCGCACCTCGGCGGGGTCCATATCAATCTCAGCGGCGAACAGGTCTACGGCTCGCTCGATGGCCGCGGTGGCCTCGGGGCGACCGGCCCCTCGGAACGCTTGCACCGGGGCAGTGTTGGTGGCCACCGCGGTGGCCGACCAGACCACGTTCTCGATGTCGTAGTTGCCCGGGGCCATGAGCCCGGTGAACGTGGGCAGCAGCGCTCCCACCGCGGGATAGGCCCCGGCGTCGGCCAGCATGTCCAGGTGGTAGTGGGTGATGCGACCGTCGGCGGTGCCTCCCAGGGTCACGGTCTGGAACTGGGCTCGGCTGTGGCCCAGCGCTTGGAGACTCTCGGTGCGGGTCTCGGTCCAGCGCACCGGACGACCCACTCGGCGGGCCAGCCACCCCAGCAGGCACTCTTCGGCGCTGGGGGCAGCCTTGGTCCCGAAACCGCCGCCCACATCGGGAATGATCACCCGAACCTGCGACGGCTCCAGGCCCAGTGCGCCGCAAATGGCCCCTTGGGCGGAATGGGCGCCCTGGGTGCTCGACCAGCAGGTGAGGCGCCCGTCGTCGGCCCACGCGGCGGCGGCCACCCGGCCTTCGATGGGGCTGGCGTAGATCTTGGAGTTGACTATGCGATGGGTGACCACCGCGTCGCAGCCGCTGAAGTCCAGCTCGGCTACCGGGGGGAAGGCGATGGCCACGTTGGACTCGGCGTCGTCGAACAGCTTGGGGCCGTCGGCGGCGCTTTCGGCGTCGACCACCGCAGGCAGCGGGTCGTAGTCGGCCCACACCGCCTCGGCGGCGTCGGTGGCCTGGACAACGGTCTCGGCCACCACAGCGGCGATGGGCTCACCGACGAAACGGACCTTGCCGGTGGCCAACAGGGGGCGGGACATGGCGGCATCGCCCATCATCGGCGGTCGGTGGGCTAGATCGAGGTCGGCGCCGGTGACGACCTCGACAACACCGGGCATGGAACGGGCTTCGCTGGTTTCCACCGACAGCAGATGGGCGTGGGCGATGGGCGACCGGACAAACACCACATGGGCCGCCCCTTCCACCGGGATGTCGGCCACGTATGTTCCTCCGTCGGTCAGCATCCGGGGGTCTTCCACCCGCCTGACCTCGTTGCCCAAAATGCTCATGGCCGGGAAGCGTAGGTCAGGCTATTGGCTGGGACTCATTTGCTACTGCTGAAGTGACTGCCGCCAGGGCTGGGCGTCGATTCCCATCGGGGTTGATGGAGCCCGGTCAGTGAACGGCCACAGCTCCTCGACGATCCTCCGCCAGTTGGCGGTGGCCCCCAGCTGGGCGAACAGCGAGATCAGCCCGAGGTTGATCCGCTGGAGCACCACCAGCGAGGGCGGCACATTCAATACCTTCTTCAACTCAGAGTGCTCACCGGTGGCGTTGAAGATGGCCTTCACGCCCGCAGCGGCGTACTCAGGGGTGAAGGTCCGGGTCTCGTCGGTCAGCACAAACTCGTAGAAATGGGTGAAGAACGCCTCCACTTCGTCGTCGCTGAACGGCGCATCGGCCGGCAGCAGCCCGGCGGCCACCTGCTCTCTTCTGAACCGGGGGATGTCGCGGTCTATCACCATGGCGGTGAGCATCCGCTCAAACTGGGCGGTCTCCTCTGAGGTGAACCGCTTCACGAGGCCGAAGTCCAAGAAGATGACGGAGCCGTCGGGACCGAAGAGGTAGTTCCCGGGGTGGGGATCGCCGTTGAATGCCCATAGTCGGTAGATCGAACCAAACGAGAACCGGTAGATGGTCTCAGCCACCCGGTTGCGCTGGTCTTGGGGCCAGCCCAGCACCTCTTCGAAGGTGGCTCCCACCGCCAAATCGGTGGTCAGCACTCGGGCCGAACTGAGGTCGCCGAACACCTCGGGAATGGCGATGTAGGGGTGGCCCTGGAAGTGGTCGTAGAACAGGCGCTGGTTGGACGCCTCGTGCTCGTAGTCCAGTTCCTCGGTGAGCCGCTGGCGCAGTTCCTCCACAATGGGGGCGGGATCGAGGCCGGGGAACAGCACAGAAAGCGCCCGAAAGATCATCCGGGCCGATCCCAGATCGGCGGCAATGGCCTCGGCCACGCCCGGGTACTGGATCTTCACGGCGCAGGCCCGGCCGTCGGCGGCAATCGCCCGATGGACCTGGCCGATTGACGCCGCCGCGATGGGCACTGGGTCCCATTGCTCGAACAGCTCGCCGGGCGGGGCGCCCAGTTCGGCGGTGACGACCGACTCGGCCAGGGACGGGCTCATTGGCGGGGCGTTGGCCTGAAGCTGGGCCAGCGAGGCCCGGGTGGGCTCGGGCAGGCCGACATCCAGGTAGCTGGCCATCTGGCCGATCTTCATGAGGGCACCCTTCATATTGCCCAGCACTTCCACTACATCGGCCGCAGTGCGAAGCTCCCGCTCGGCGTCGAGGGCTTCGGTCCGCTGGGCGTCGGCGAACACCTGGCGGGCTTTGGCCGTCGCCCACCGTCCGCCGCTGCGGGCGCCCAAACCGGCCATCTTGGCCGTGCGCCCGAGCCGCCCTCGCCGGGGAACCGCTCCCCGACCGCGTCCATCTGCCACGCCGCTGAAAATACCGGGCTAGCTGCTGCACCTCCTACCTTTGACATGCCTTTGCCGGTGATCGAGGGGAGTTCCCGGTTTCCTGTTTTTCGCGGGACATCGTCTGCAATGGCATGTATCGTGAAGTGGAACAGTTCCGCTATGCGGTACACGGCCTATTGCTGGACTGGCCAGCAGCCAATCGCCCGCAGAACAACCACGGAGTTCCAGTCATGCGAATCCTCTTTGCTGACAGCCTGGCCGAGAGCGCCATTCAGAGGCTGCGGGACGGGGGCGATAACTGTGTCGTAGACGCATCTCTTACTGCTGAAACCTTGCCCGAGCACATCTCCGGTTTCGACGCGCTGGTGGTGCGCAGCACCAAGGTCACCGCAGCCACCCTTGAGGCGGCCGACCAGCTCGGCCTGGTGGTCCGGGCCGGAGCGGGAACCAACACCATCGATGCCGACCGGGCTGCCGAGTTGGGCATATTCGTGTGCAACGTGCCCGGACGCAACGCCATCGCCGTGGCTGAGCTGGCCATCGGGCTGATGTTCGCCATTGACCGCCACATTGCCCCCGCCACCGCCGATCTTCGGGCCGGCGAGTGGAACAAGCAGACGTACAGCAAGGCCCGAGGGCTCTTTGGCTCCACCCTGGGCATCATCGGCATGGGCGCCATCGGTATCGAAGTCGCCCAGCGGGCCTGTGCCTGCGGCCTAAGAGTCATCGCCGAGCCCGGCTATGACCGAACCCGCGACGTGCGCCGCCGCATGGCCGACATCGGGGTTGCGGAAGTGCCCGATAGGGCCACACTGTTGGCCGCCAGCGACATCGTGTCGCTGCACGTCCCCGGCGGCACGGACACCATTGGGATGGTGGATGCCGAATTCTTGGCGGCTATGAAGCCTGATGCGGTGCTTATCAATACCAGCAGGGGCGAGGTGGTAGACGAGGTCGCCCTGCTGGCCGCTTTGGATTCCACCGACCTGCGGGCTGGACTTGACGTATTCGCCGACGAGCCGTCGGGTGGAATCGGGCAGATCAGCTCGGAGTTGGCCCGCCACCCGAAGGTAACGGCCACCCATCACATCGGCGCCTCCACCGAACAGGCCCAGATGGCAGTGGCCGAGGGTACCGCCGAGGTGATCGAGGCCTATCGCCAAGGCGTTGTGCTCGACTGCGTCAACCTGGAGCAGGTTCCCAACCGCACCGCCACGCTGAGCATCCGCCACCACGACCGAGTGGGTGTGCTGGCCTGTGTTTTGCAAGAGTTGAGCCGGCTCCACCTGAACGTGGCCAACATGCAGAATCGGATCTTCTCCGGTTCGGAAGCGGCGGTGGCCATCATCGAGGTAGGCGGAACAATCGACGACGAGCTTCTGGGCACTCTCAGCGCCATCGAACATGTGATCTGCGCCTCTGTGCTGGACACCGATCCGGAGGCGGCGCAATGACCGATACGCCCCCGGCAGTGGAGCAGAGCCCAGTGGTCGAGCCCATAATCGCCCCGTTCGCCGGCTGGCTCGTGCATCCCGACTGGGCTGAGCGGGTAATCAGCCGGGCCTACGACAACCTGTCGCCTCTTCAGCGCCGGGCCCTAGTGGCGGCCAACCCATATAGCTACATGAACGTGACCCGCAGCCGGGAGGATCTCTTCGGCAACTCCGACTTGTCTCCCGACGATTTGGTAGGTGAGGGCGCCGCTGCCCTGACCCGTCTCCTCAATGCCAATGCGTTTATCGACACCGGTCGTCCGGCGCTGTACCTGTACCGCCTGACTTACAAACAGGGCATGCAGACCGGGGTGGTGTGCACCGTTCCAGTGCGGGGCTTCGGCAACGGCCGCATACGCATACATGAGAACGTCCACGACGATCGGGCAAACTTGCTCACTTCCCACCTCCAAGGGGTGGGCGCCACCTCCAGCCCGGTGGCCATGGCGGTGCGGTCATCGGCCGAGTTGTACCGCCAAATGATGGACATCACATCGACCGCGCCCGCCGAACTGGAGTTCGGGTCGACTGCGGTCCGCCATCAGGTGTGGACGGTGCCGGAAAACTACACCGAGTCGCTGACCGCGGCCTTTGCCAACCAGATTCTCTACGTCACCGACGGACACCACCGGTCGGCGGCGGCGGTGCGAGCCCTGGAGGCCGAGCCGGGTGATCCGACTTTGGCTCGAACAATGGCCGTGGTGTTCCCCGAAGACCAGCTCCACGTGCAGTCATTCCACCGACTGGCAGTCGACCAGCATGATCGCGGAGCAGAGGACTGCCTGGAAGCGCTGTCGGAGGAGGCTGAGGTGACCCCGGTCCATTCTTCATTTGCCGCCCGGCCCAGCGGCCCGGGAACTGCCGGGCTCTACCTGGGGGGATCGTGGCACAGGCTGGAGTTGCCGCCGGCCGTCGGCAACGGTGCAGTCAGCAGGCTGGACGTGGAGCGGCTGCGTCTATCCATCCTCGGTCCCGTTCTCGGTGCCGACGAGCTCAGCCAACCGAGCGCAGTCGACTATCTGCCTGCTTCCGCAGGCTTCGATGAGCTGTCCCGCCGGTGCGATGAGGAGAACAGAGTGGGCTTCGCTCTGCACCCCTTGTCGGTGCGCGATCTGATGGCGGTGGCCGACGAAAAGGGGCTCATGCCCCCCAAGTCGAGCTTCTTTTCCCCCAAGCCCCGCTCCGGCGTGTTTTTGCGGATGCTGGGTCGGGGAGCCACGTCCCACCTGCCTGCCTCCTAGTAGAGCCATTACTGTTGAGCTGCTGCCAGCGGGGCGCGGCAAGTCCTACTGAGGCAACCAAAACCGCGGAGCGGATACTGTTGCCGACGTGTTGATCTCATCGGACTCCCACGTTGTCGAACCGGGTGACCTGTGGCTGGAGCGGCTGCGGGACCGGGCCCCCCGAGCGGTGCAGGACCCCGGCAACCACTATTGGTACTTCGAAGCCCCGGACATGGGACGGGGGGTGAACCTGACCCTGTCGCGCAACGCCGGGATGACCCAGAGCGAGGTGGATGCCCTGCTGGCCTCCGACCCCGATGCCTGGGTGGGGGCGACCGGCGGTCACGACCCGGTGACCCGACTGGCCGACTTGTGGGTGGACGGCACGGTGGCCGATGTGGTCTACCCCACTGCCGGCCTGTCGCTTCTGCAATACGACGACGTGGAGCTCCAGCTGGCCTGCATCCAGGTGTACAACGACTGGCTGGCCGAGTTTTGCGCAGTAGATGCCGACCGGATCATCGGCGTCGCCATGATTCCCACCTGGGACATCGAAGTGGGCGTGGCCGAGCTCAACCGCTGCGGTGACATGGGGCTGCGGGGCGCCATCATCTGGAGTTCCCCGCCCGCCACCCGGGAGTACAGCTTCTTCTCCGACCGGTATGAGACGCTGTGGGCCACCGCCGCCGAGCGCTCGATGCCGATCTCCATCCACATATTTGGCGGCCACCAAACCAAGGCCATCGGCAATTACGGCGTCACGGTGGAGGGCACCTACTACTTCGGGATCACGTCTCGTGACGAGCTGGCCCACACCACAGCCGAGCTAATCGCCGCCGGGGTGTTCGAACGCCATCCCGACCTGCGGATCGTGGCTGCCGAGGGGGGAATCGACTACGCCGCCCGGCTGGAGCAGAGACTCGATATCACCTATGGCGGAGCTTGGAGTCGGATTGATGACACGCTGACCATGACGCCCTCGGAGTACTTCCGCCGCAACGTGTACCTCACCTACATCGAAGACCCCATCGGGCTGAACAACCTGCGGTTCACCGGCAGCGACCACTTCATGTGGTCGAGCGACTACCCCCACGGGGCAGCCACCTGGCCCCGCTCCTACGAGCTGATCACCAAGGAGTTCGACGACGCGGGCGTGAGCGAGGAAGACCGTCGCAAACTCACCCTCACCAACGTGGCTGAGTTGTACAACATCGACCTGGAAGCGGTGAGCCAGCCATCACCGGCTATCGCTGGCCAGGTGGCGTCGGTCAACTGATCGGAAGTCGTCGGGAATCAGATGGCGGGGCAGGAGGCTGCTTGTTTATGAGGTGGGAGGCAGCCGACTCGAAGTAGTCCAGCATGGCCGTGCGGATGTCGTCGGGCAGATCGGACTCACCTACCGATGCCCGCATGTGGTCCATCCAGGCATCGCGCTCAGCGACGCCGATCTCAAACGGCGCGTGGCGCATCCGAAGCCGGGGATGGCCCCTCTCTTCGCTGTAGTGCGGCGGCCCTCCCCAGTACTGGGCCAAGAATCCGGCCAGGTGGCTACGCGAAGGGCCCAAATCCTCGGGATACAGAGGGCGCAGCACCGGATCGTCGGCCACTCCGTCGTAGAAGCGGTCCACCAGTTGGTCGAAGAAGGGCTGTCCGCCCACCGCGTCGTACACCGATTGCTGCACCGGCCTAGCGTATTGCGACATGTCCGCGGTCATCTTCTTGAGGCACGCCAAATCCGATTGGTACGCAGGAATTTCCAACGACCTCGAGCGGCCGCTGAACAAGCGGGGACGGCGATCCGCCGCGGCTGTCGGCAGATTCCTGGCCGAGGCGGGCCATGTGCCCGATCTGGTGCTGTGCTCGCCCGCCACCCGAACCCGCCAAACCCTCGAGCTGGCCAAGGAAGCGGGAGGTTGGGATTGTCCAACGGAAACAGCCGAAGAGCTGTACTACGGATCGGTCAACCACATGCTCGCCCTGGCCTGCCAGCGGCGAGCCCCAGTCACCATGCTGGTCGGGCACGAGCCGACCACCTCCACCGCAATCGGACAACTGACCGGCGCCGATCTACGAATACCCACCGCCGCGTTGGCCTGGGTAAGCCTCAACCCCGACAACACCGGCCAGCTCGACTGGCTGATCCCCCCGCGGCTGTTGACCGATCGGTAGGGCCCTCAGTCGTCCTCTGCTCCAGTCAGTTCTTGCACGCTCGGTTCTGCCTCAGCTTCAACCAACTCGGGGGCTGCGACGGGCCGGGCAATCGCCTCCACAGAGGTGGCTGATTCGATCTGCTTGGACCCGGGAACCACTCCCCAATCCTCGAATTTGCGGGCCCGGGGCAGCACACGGCCCTCCAAGGAGCCAATGCTCCTGTTATAGGCATCAACCGCTCGATTCAGCCCCTTGCCCACACCGTCGACGTGACCGGCATAAACCCTCAAACTGTCGTACAGGTCGGCTGCCCCGTCGGCGATCTTCTGGGCATTTTCCTGAAGATCCTGCTGTTGCCAAGCCACGGCCACCGTGCGCAGAAAAGCCAGGAGCAAACCGGGAGTGGCAATGAGTACTCGGTGCTTCTGCCACGCGTCCTCCCACAACGTGGGTTTCACGTCCATGGCTGCGTCCAGGATGGGCTCGGCGGGCACGAACATGACCACGAAGTCGGGGGAACCGTCGACCGCCGCGGCATAGTCCCGGTCGCCCAGGGTTTTGGCATGGCCCATGAGGGTGTTGGCGTGGTTGTTAAGGAATTCGCTCTGCCGCTGATCATCATCGGCGTGGTGCGCGTCCAGGTAGGAGCTCAGCGGGGTCTTGGCGTCGATCACCACCTCCAGGCCACCCGGAATGTGGACCACAGCATCGGGCCGACCCCGGCCTTCGCCCAATTCGATTGTGTCTTGCTCGACAAAGTCGATGCGCTCGCTCAAACCTGATAATTCCAGGATGTTGCGAAGCTGCTGCTCTCCCCATTGCCCTCGCATCTGCGGGGACCGCAGAGCCTCGCTGAGATTCTGAGCAGTGTCCCGCAGCTGGCCGACCTGGTTCCGCAGCACGTCGTAGGCCCCTTTGCGGTCCTTCTCCATGGCGACAACCTGTTCCTCAAATTTCGCCAAATTTTCTTTGACCGGCTTGACCAGTTCGTCTATCGCCTTCTGTCGCTTTTCCAGGTCAGTGTCGCTGAGCTTCTTTTGATTTTCGAACTGCTCCTTGGCCTGCTCCAAAAAGGTCGCGCTGTTGGTCTTCACCACATCAGCTGCGATTCCCTTGAACTGGGTCTCCAACTCCTCGCGGGCCTTGGCTAATTCCTGGGTGCGAGCCTGATGATCGGCCTTGACCTCGGCCAGTTCGCGCAGCGCAGCCTCCCGCTCAGCCCGCACCTCCTCCAGTCCCGCCCGGGCCGCATCGCGCTCGCCTCGCGCCTCGCCGAGTTGCTGATCGCGCTCAGCAAGCTGAACCTCCAACTGGGCCACCCGAGTCCTGAGTTCACTTGCGTCGCCAGACTGAACGCCACCCCCGCCAAGGCGCCACCGCTGCACCACAACGGCCAAGGCGACCACTAGGACCACGACAACAACAAGAAGAACAATCTCCATAGGCCCGCCATCCTATGAATCCCCAGTGACAGTTTCTGGCAGCACCTTCAGACCGCGGCTTGGCCTAACCTCCAACCGGCCCGAAGAACGACGAGGAGACCCCATGCCCCAGATGAACGAGCTCGGCTTCTACACCTTGGCGGGGGCGCCGGAGTCGCCTCGGGAGCTGATCGATGAAGTCCGTCAAGCCGAGGAGCTGGGCATTGGCAACGTATTCATCAGCGAGCGGTTCAACATCAAAGAGGCGGCCACTTTGTCGGGAGCGGTCGGCGTGGCCGCCGAGACCATGGGCATCGCCACCGCGGCCACCAATCACCACACCCGCCATCCCGTGGTGACCGCGGCCTACGCCATGACAATGCACAAGCTCACCGGCGGGCGATTCTGCCTGGGCCTCGGCCGAGGGGTCGACCGCCTGTCGCAGGCGTTCGGCCTGCCCCCCATCACCACCGCCCAGATGGAGGACTTCGTGGGCGTAATGCGCCGGCTGTGGCAAGGCGAGCCCATCTTCAACCACGAAGGCCCCATCGGCAACTACCCGGTGCTCACCCTCATGGGAGCAAGCAGCGAGCACATCCCCATGGCCCTCACCGCCTTCGGCCCCAACTCTCTGGCCTTGGGCGGACGCTGCTTCGACGCCGTGGTGCTGCACACCTTCTTCACCGACGAGACCACCGCTCGGGTAGTGGGCGACGTCAAGCGGGCCGCCGAGAAAGCCGGGCGGGATCCGGCCTCGGTGAAGGTGTGGAGTTGCTTCGCCACCATCGGCGACCACCTGCCCGAAGACGTGAGGCTCAAAAAGACGGTGGGCCGCATGGCCACCTACCTCCAGGGCTACCCCGAGCTCATGGCCCGCACCAACAACTGGGACCAAGCCGCGCTGGAGCGATTCCTAGCCGACGAGTTGGTGGCCAACTTCCAAGGCGCCATCGACCAAGTGGCCACCACCGAGCAACTCGAGCACATAGCCACCCTGATCCCCGAAGAATGGCTCGCCCCCGCCGCCACCGGCACCCCCGCCCAATGCGTGGAGAAGATCCGGGGCCAGTTCGACTTAGGCTGTGACGGCGTCATCCTCCACGGCGCCAGCCCCGCCCAACTCCACCCCATCATCACCGAATACGCCCGCACCCGCCCCGCAGGGAAACTCGACCACCTCCCCGCCAACCCCGGCGGGTGAGCTAGGCCTCAGCCTGCGCCCGACGTTGGGGCCGGTATAGCGTCTTGGCGATGCAAACCGTGACGACAACCGTTGCCGGGCTAGGGATGCGGGAGTTCACCGGGGGGTCGGGGGATCCGCTGGTTATGTTGCACCACTCGTTCGGGAACCCGGGGTGGATGCCGATCCACGAGGCCCTAGCCGACCATTACTCCGTTCACGCTTTGGACTTGCCGGGCTATGGGGGGCCGGAGGGATCGGAGCAGCCCGACTGGGCTCGCCATCCCCGGGACTTGGCCCTCATTGTGGGCCAGTGGCTGCGGACCAAGGACTTTGGGCCGGTTGAGCTGGTGGGCAGCGGGTTCGGGGGGTGGGTGGCGGCTGAGCTGGCCACCATGGCCCCGGAGCTGCTCAAGCGGCTCGTGCTGGTGGGCGCAGCTGGGCTGCTGCCCGAGCAGGGGCGTATCTACGACCAGTTCTTGGTGTCGCACTCCAACTATGTGCAGGCCGCCTTCTCAAGCCAAGACGTCTACGAGGCCATTTTCCACAGCAACGGTGACGACCCCGACGAGCACCCTCTCGGCGACGACACCCTGGTCATGTGGGACATGAACCGGGAGATGACCACCCGGGTGGGGTGGAAGCCCTACATGTACAACCGCCGTCTGCGGCCCCTGCTGGGCGGTGTCACCGTCCCCTCCCTGGTGGTGTGGGGTGACAGCGACGCGGTGGTGCCATTGGAGTGCGCCCACGCCTACGTCGAAGCCCTGCCCGACGCCCGCCTGGAGATCGTCCCCGACTGCGGCCACGCAGTCGACCTGGAAGCCCCCGAATCCCTCGCCGCCATCATCACCGGAGGAAGTAGCTGATGTTCCTGTCGTATTTCACCGAGCAGCCCATGAGCGCATACCCGGCCGAGGAGGGCTTGAAGGAGGGCTTCACTTCGGTGCTGTTCTCCAACAAGTACTACGACCCGGTGGAGGGCAGCCGCCTGTTCAACGAGCGCATCGAGGAGTACAAGCTGGCCGAGCAGGT
This sequence comes from marine group bacterium Sva0996 bin134, assembly GCA_002239105.1. GTDB lineage: Bacteria > Actinomycetota > Acidimicrobiia > Acidimicrobiales > Bin134 > Poriferisocius. The sequence goes on from MPNQ01000003.1 coordinate 41,980, forward strand.
GGGCTTCGACGGAATCATGGTGAACGAGCACCACAACGCCCCGTTTTGCATGCAGGCCCGCATCACCGTGATGTCGAGCATCCTGGCCGCCATCACCGAGCGGGCCAAGATCGTGCAGCTCGGCAACCCGCTGCCCACCTACGACAGCCCGCTCATGTTCGCCGAGGAGATCGCCATGATCGACATGATCTCCAAGGGCCGCCTCATCTCGGGCATCGTGCGGGGCGCCGGCCAGGAGTCGGTGTGCCTCAACGCCAACCCGGCCTACAACCGGGAGCGGTTCAACGAGGCCCACGACCTGCTGGTCAAGACCATGACCGACGACGGCCCGTTCTCCTGGGAGGGCGAGCACTTCCAGTACCGGGTGGTCAACCCCTGGGCCCGGGTGCTGCAAAAGCCCCACCCCCGCATCTGGGTGCCCGGCGTGTTCAGCGCCGAGACCATCCGCTGGGCGGCCCAGCACCGCTATCCCTACATCTCGCTCAACACCCCCCTGCACCTCACCGGCGAGCTGTGGCAGATCTACGACCAGGCTGCTCGGGCCTCGGGCTATGAGCCCGGGCCGGAGAACCGGGGCTATCTGCTGCGAGTCCACGTGCAAGAAGACGGCGACAAGGCCCGGGAGAACGCCCGGGAATTCATGTGGATGCAGGGCGAGTTCACCGGCATCGGCCACCCCTATTGGACGAGTCCGGCCGGCTACGGCTCCTCGGCTCGTCGGCTGGACTATGCCCGCATGGCCAACTCCGAGATCCGGGGCTCGCGGGCATCGCGGTTTGAGAAGCAGCTGGCCGCCCGAGAGATCGTGGCCGGCACCCCTGATGAGGTGATCCGCGAGCTTCGAGTGGTGCTGGAAACCTGCCGCCCGTCGATCCTCATGCTGTGGGGCAACGACGGCGGCGTCAACCACGACGACTCCCTGCGCTGCATCGAGCTGATGGGCAACGAGGTGCTGCCCGCGCTTAGAGATATGGGCGACGAGCTGGGGTTGCACGACCCCATCGAGTTGGACACCCCGGTGAGCTTGGCCCTAACCCCGCCCGATGAGCTGATCCCGGTTGAGTCTGACGACGAGGATCGTCCCGAAGACGCCTCGGACAGCAAAGCGTTGCAGATGTTCCGGTGATGTCTCCGCGAGCAGCGCCGAATAACCGAGGAGCCCAGCAATGACCGAACCACAGCCCCAGGTGTCCTACATCCACGCTGAGGACATGGACTTCGCCGAGGTGAAGAGCCAGCAGCACGCCGACGGCCGCAGGGTGTCGGTGTGGCTGAAGCTGATGGAGCTGACCCAGGAGCGGGCCGTGTACCACACCCGCTACGACCCCGGCCTGGTGCTCGAGCGCCACGGCCACAACAGCGACCACTTCATCTTCGTCATCGACGGAGAGGTCACCTTCGACGAGGAGCTGTGCCGGGCTGGATCCCTCATCAAGCTCCCCCACCTGGCCACCTTCGGCCCCATCAAGGTGGGCGACCAGGGCGCCGAGATCCTGGAGATCTACTTCGGCGACTCCCGCCCCGCCCCCGCCGACAAAACCGAGTACGCCTCCATCCTCGAAGAGCGCGGCATCACCGAACTCCCCCACCCCCCATTGGACCTCCCCGACTGGTTCGGCCCCAGGACCGACTAAGCCGGAACCGGGATCCCGAACAGCTTGGCGGGGTTGTCGGTCAGGATCTTGCGCTTGCGCTCGTCGCTGAGGTCGTCGCGCTCTACCAGCAGCTTCACCGAGTGGGGGAAGTCGCAGTCCCAGTGGCAGTAGTCCGAGGAGTAGCACAAGATGTCTTCGCCCACCTGGTCCATCACGTAGGGCAGGGCCGACTCGGTGGACTCCACCCCCACGAAACACCGCCCCGACAGGAAGTACTCCGACGGCCTGCGATCCAAGATGGGGGCCTGGTCGGGCATCAGCTCGTACTCCTCGTCCAGGCGCTCCAGCCAGAACGGCAGCCAGCCGCAGCCGGCCTCCATGATGCCCAACCGCAAGTTGGGGAACCTGTGCAGGAGGCCGCCCACGGTGAAGTTCATCGTGGCCAACATGGCCCCAAACGGGTGGGTGACAGCGTGCTTTTCCAACCGTGTGTTGTAGCGGTCCAACACGATGGGCACCTGGTCGGGCGCCTGGCCCCCGCCGTGCACGCACACCGCAGCCCCGTGGTGGTCGGCCACCTCCCACACGACGTCGAGGGCCGGGTGGTTCAGGTTGCGGTCCAACACGTGCTGGGCGGTCACCATCCCCACGAACAAATCGGGGTACTGGGTGAAGCACCGATCCAGCTCGGCGGCGGCCCGCTCGGGATCGATCAGGGGCAGCTTGGCCACCAGCTTCAGACGGGTGGGGTCGTAAGCCGCGTAGGTAGCCCGGGCGTCGTTCAGCAGCCGGCACAGCTCGGCGGAAAAGCCCGGGTCGCCCAGCGCCCACTCTTCCCCTGATCCCGGCGGGAACATGACGGTCACGTCGATGCCCTCAAGATCCATGTCGGTCATCCGCGGGCCGGGCACGGCCATGCCCTCCCGTTGAAGCGGCGTCTCGAAGTCCAGCTCGCCAGCGGCGTACTCGCCGTAGTTCTGCTGGTCCTCGGTGTGCACCGGCGATCCGGCCCCCGGCAGGTCGCCGTAGATCTCCTTCATCTTGGCCACGTACTCCACCATCTTCGGCCGCCACTCGGCACTAATCCCATGGCGCCACTGGGGCGGCTCGCCGCCGTGCCCATCGGAGTCGATCACGTAGTACCCGTACTTGCCCATCCCACTATCGTGGCACTTGGCGGGAACAAGGGCCAGCGAGCGCGTTGCCGTCTATTGGAGACCCACAACGACCGTCAGAGCTGTGTCTACACCCCACTGCTCTTCGGGCGTAAGCCGACCGACGAGATCACCGAGTCGGCCGGCGTCCACGGCGCCAACTTGCTCGACCAATACCTTGGTAGCTGATCCGGCCACGTGGACTTCAGGGCGAAAAGAAGCTGGGTGGGCGCTGGTAGACGTCGGCGCTACCAGGACGACTGACCGGGGCAATATGGCATCCGACTGCACAATTACGCCGAACCTCTCCCCTTGCTGCTCATGGCCGATTCCCTTAGGGAGACGAAGCCGGTAGACATCACCTCTCTGCACGCAGGCTCTCCATCATTTCTGCGACAGCCAGCATCTCGGCCCGGTCGAATTCGTCGGCCTCAAGCGCCTTGGCCTCAGCGGCAAGGGAGTCCATGTCGTACAAGCGATTCGCCGCTTCAACTAGGGCACTTCGGATCGCCTCTGACTGGCTTATCCCGGTGGAGGTGAGCCGATTCAGGGCACCGACCGCCTCTTCATCGAGCCGGACTGAGACAGCATGGGCCATGAGAAAAGTGTATCACAATATGGGATACACGGGGCTGGTAAGGTCTGATTCCCGTTCTCCAACTGCGGGGATCGTGGCACTTGGGCAGCGCAAATGCTAGAAGTCAAGCCGTGAGGTTCCAATAATGAAGGCAGTGGTTATTTTCGAGAGCCGCACGGGGAACACCCAGCGGGCGGCAGAGATGATCGGCGGGGAGCTGCGCCAGGCGGGCTACGAGGTGTCGGTGCGGCCGGTACACGGGCTGAAGCTCTCCGAGATCGCCGAGGCCGACCTGTTGGCAGTGGGCACCTGGGTGGACGGGCTGGTGTTGTTCGGGCACCGACCGGGGGGCACGGCCAAGCTGATGACGCTGCCGTCGCTGCACCACAAGCGGGTGGCCGCGTTCGCCACCTACAAGTGGCATCCGGGCAACTGCATCGACCAGATCGCCGACCTTCTGGCCTACAAGGGCGCTGAGGTGATCCACCGCCAGGCGTTCAACAAAGCGCAGCTCGACGTGCTGGTTCCCGAGTTCGTCGACAGCGTGTTGGCCGCAGTGGGCGCTCCCGAGATGTCCGAGGCCCCTGCATGAGCCCGGCTGCCGATGCTCCTGCTGGCACCGAGGTGCCCCGCATCATCAGCGTGGACGACCACGTGGTGGAGCCGCCGCACCTGTGGTCCAGCCGGCTGCCCGCCAAGTACCGCGACATCGGGCCCCGCATCGAGTACCTGCCCCAGGGCGAGGTGGTGCTCGACGGCGGCACCTACCGGGAGCGCCCCGGTACCGAGGGCCGCAACGTGGCCTGGTGGCTGTATGAGGACCACACCTATTCGGTGAAGCGGCTCATCGCGGCGGCCGGATACCCATACGACGAGCTGTCCACCGACGGCATCACCTACGACGAGATGCGCCCCGGCTGCTGGCAGCCCGAGGCCCGCATCGCCGACATGGAGGTGAACCACACCGACGCCTCGCTGTGCTTCCCCAACTACCCCCGGTTCTGTGGGCAGTTGTTCAACGAGCGCCAGGACAAAGAGCTCTCGCTCTTGTGCGTGCAGGCTTACAACGACTGGATGGTCGAGGAGTGGTGCGGCGACTCCGGGGGAAGGCTGATCCCGCTGTGCCTGGTACCGCTGTGGGACGCCGAGCTGGCCGCCGCTGAGATCCGCCGAAACGCCGAGCGGGGGGTGCGGGCGGTGGCGTTCAGCGAGCTGCCCACGTGGCTGGGGCTGCCCAGCATCCACTCGGGCTACTGGGACCCGTTCTTCACCGCCTGCGCCGAGACCGCCACGGTGGTGTGCATGCACATCGGCTCGGGTACCCGCACCGTTTCCACCGCCGATGACGCCCCCGACGCGGTGACCGCCTCGCTCATTTTCTGCAACAGCGCGGCCTCGATGGTCGACTTCCTGTTCTCCGGGGTGCTGCACCGCTACCCCGACCTCAAGCTGATGTACGCCGAGGCCCAGATCGGGTGGATCCCTTATGCCCTAGAACGGGCCGACGACGTGTGGGTGACCCACCAGGGCTGGAGCCAGGCCCGGCGCAACATTCCCGAGCCGCCGTCGTTCTACTACTACCGCCAGGTGTACGGCTGCTTCTTCAAAGACAGCGTGGGCATCGACCTGCTCGACCGAGTCGGCGTCGACAACATCACCTTCGAGACCGACTACCCCCACGCCGATGGCACTTGGCCGAACACCCAAGAGGTGGCCACCCGCCTGTTCGGCCACCTCGACCCCGAGTCGGTCTACAAGATCGCCCGCGGCAACGCCATCAAGCTTCTGGGCCTCGACTTCGAATAGTCCCGGCCTGAGGCCGGAGCGGTCTAGCTGGCGGCCAGAGCCTGCCAGATGCGCTCGGGGGTGGTGGGCATGTCGATGTGGGCCACGCCCAGGTGCGACACCGCGTCGACCACCGCGTTGTGGATGGCGGGGGTCGAACCGATGGTGCCCGACTCGCCGATGCCCTTGGCTCCCAGCGGGTTCAGCAGGCTAGCCGTCTCAGTGTTGCTCACCTCGAAGGAAGGTAGCTCGGCCGCTGAGGGCATGAGGTAGTCGGTGAGGTTCGAGGTGCGGGGGTTTGCGTCCTCGTCGTACTGCACCCACTCGAACAGCGCCTGGGCCGCTCCCTGGGCCACGCCGCCGTGCTGCTGGCCAGCCACGAGCAGTGGGTTCAAGATGGTGCCACAGTCGTCCACCGCCACGTGGCGCAGCAACTCGACGCCGCCGGTTTCGGTGTCCACCTCGACCACGGCCACGTGGGCCCCGAACGGGAAGCTGGCGCCGCCCTGGTCGAAGTCGAGCTCGTGGGTGATTACCCCGCCGTCGGCCGCGGAGGCCAGATCGGCCCACGACGCTGCTTGGGCAGGCACGCCGGCCACGTGCAGGCCGCCTTCGCCCACCACGATGTCATCGGCGCTGGCCTCCAGTTGCTGGGCAGCCAGCTCCTTGGCCTGGGCCAACACCTCTTCGCTGGCCTTGTACACCGCACTGCCCGCGGTCTGAAGCGAGCGCGATCCCAGGGTGCCCGCGCCTCGGGGAATCTCGGCGGTGTCGGATTGAATGAGCTTGATGCTCTCCATGGGCACGCCCAACAGATCGCTGACGATCATCGAGAACGAGGTCTCGTGGCCCTGGCCATGGGCGCTGGTGCCCACCCGGATCTCAGCGGTGCCGTCGCTCAGCACGTCCACCCGGCCGTACTCGGTGTGCAGGCCCAGCGGAGCGGTGATTTCCACGTAGGCCGAAACGCCGATGCCCAACAGCTTGGAGTCGCCTGAGTCCCGTCGGGAGGTCTGTTCAGCCCGCAGGTCGCCGTAGCCAGAGGCTTCGAGAGCGGCGTCCAGCGCCTTCTCGTACTCGCCGGAGTCGTAGTTGGCCCCGGTGATGGTGGCGTAGGGGAACTGGTCGGCGCCGATGAAGTTGCGCCGACGGATTTCGGCGGGGTCGATGCCCAGCTCGTCGGCCCCCACGTCCAGCACCCGCTCCAGAATCTGGGTGGCCTCGGGCCGGCCTGCGCCCCGATAGGCGGCGATCTGGGTGGTGTTGGTCACCACCGCGTCGGCGGAGAACCTGATCTTGGGGATCTGGTACACGCCCTGGGCCATGGTCTGGGTGAGGATGGGCAAGAAGCTGCCGATGGCCGGATAGGCCCCGGAGTCGGCCAGGCAGTGCAGGTTCATCCCGGTGATGCGGCCGTCGCCGTCAAACCCCATCTTGGCGGTGAGGATGTGACCCCGGCCCTGCACCAGCGACACCATGTCTTCAGAGCGCGACTCGGTCCACTTCACCGGGCGACCCAACTCCAAGGCGGCCTTGGCGGCCACTAGGTACTCGGGATACAGGCCGGTCTTGGCCCCGAAACCGCCGCCCACCGCGGGGGCGATCAGCCGCACGCTGTCGCCGTCCAGGCCGAACAGGCCGGCGAAGCCGTCCTTTAGGCCGATGGGGGCCTGGCTGGGAAAGATCACCGTCATGCCGCCGTCGGGAGTGCCCGGCTCCACCAGAATCCCGTTGGGCTCCATGGGCACCGCGGCCAGCCGCTGGCTCTCCATCTTCACCTCGGCCACGTGGGCCGCCTCGGCCAAACCGTCGTCTTCGCCCAGCTCGGTGTGGAAGGCCAGGTTGCCGCCCTCGTTCTGAGGCCACAGCACTTCAGCGCCCTCGGACAGTGCCTTCTCGGGGTCGGCGTTGGCCGGCAGCGGGTCGTAATCGACAAACACCGCCTCAGCGGCGTCCATGCCCTGCTCGCGGGTCTCGGTAACCACGGCGGCCACGATGTCGCCCACGAACAGCACCCGGTCGGCGGCGATCTGTGGGCGCTCGAACACCGGGAGCATGGGGAAGCCGGCAACCGCCGGCAAGCCGATGTTGTCGCCGGTGTACACCGCCAGCACGCCGTCCATGGCCTGGGCCTCAAGCACATCGACTTCGGTGATGGCAGCGTGGGCTACCGGTGAGCGCACGAACGTGACATAGGCGGTGCCCTCGGGGGTGAAGTCGTCGTAAAAGCGCTCCGCGCCGGTCAACAGCCCCGGATCTTCGAGGCGGACGACAGAATTTCCCAGAATCGAACCAGAACTCGACACGGCTTTCCCCTTTTTGTCGATGGGAGACGGGCAGATGTTAGAACTAGCCCGTGGATTTGAGCCAGCTTTACGACCCAGCCCGCTCAATTCCTCGATGGGGCTGACAGCTAGCCTGAGAACATGAGCCTCTTAGACCAGGTGATCCCGTCGGCCCGTCATGTGGGGATCGATGACGTGCCCTTCGTGGACAACATCGCGGTGGGGGCGCGGATGCGGCTTCTCCAGGTCAACGCCGACGACGGCCTGTACGTGCTGCACGGCTTCATGCCCGCCGGCCTGACCGTGCAGACCCACCGCCACCAAGGACCGGTGCTGGCCTTCACCTTGAGCGGGGCCTGGGGCTACCGGGAGAACGACTTCATGAACCGGGGCCGCAGCTACCTCTACGAGCCAGCAGGCTCCATCCACACCCTGTTCGTGCCTGAGGACAACACCGAGCCCACCGAGCTGGTGTCGGCCATCTACGGCGACGTGGAGTACCTCGACCCCGACGGCGACGTGGAGTACATCTCCAACGCCCAGTCCAACCTGGAGATGTACTACCGCTACTGCGAAGAGCAGGGCGTCCCCCGCCCCAACGGCATCATCCTGTAGCGGTCGCTCAGCCCGCGGTGTCCAGGTGGCGGAGGCGGCCGAGGGCTAGCTGGCTAACGAGGTAGGCGGCCACCATGATGGCGGTGATGGCCAGCACCCAGCGGATGCCGATGGAGCTGGCTATCCAGCCCTGCAACAGGATGCTCGCCGGCGCGGCTAAGCCGAACAGCATCATCCACAGGCTCATCACCCGACCCCGGTAGGCGTCGTCGCACAGGGTTTGCAGCGCGCTAGTTAGGGTGGGCATGGTCACCATGAAGGCCAGGCCCACCGCGCCCATGGCCATCACTCCCAATGCGAAGGTGGGAACCACCGCCAGCACCAGCGTGAACAGCGCCACGGTGGTGAAGCCAATTGTGACAAGACGGCTATACGCGGTCCCCCGGTCGAACTGGAGCAGCAGTACCGCGCCGACCAGCGACCCCACCCCGAATGCGCCCAACAGCACACCGAAGCCGGCAGCGTCGACACCGAAGGCGTCGTCGGCGATCACCGGGGCGAGCCACTGGGTTGGGGAGATGGCCGCGGCCAGCATGAAGCTGGCCAGCATCACCACTCGGATGCCCTCGATGCCCCGGGCGTATTCAAGTCCCGACAGGAAGTCGGCCACAAAGCCCCGGCCCGACGAAGCCCCCGGAGGTGGCCGCGGCGGCAGCAGGCTCAGCCCCACGACGAGCACGGTGAAGCTGGCTGCGTTGAACCAGAAGGCCGCGGCCGGGCCCCAGAACTGGATGAGCCATCCGCCCAGCATGGGGCCCACCGCCCGGGAGATGTTCCACTGGGTGGAGTTCAAGAAAATGGCGTTGCGCATGGCCCCGCTCGGCACCAATTCCACCACGATGGCCTGCTGCACCGGCGCACCCACCGACGCGGTGGCGCCCCCGCCGATGGAGAAGGCCACCAGCACCCAGAACGTCTCGGCGTCGATCTGGACCACCCAGGCCAACGCCACTGCCACCACCATCTGGCCCACCACCGTGGCCAAGAACAGGCGGGTTCGGCTATAGCGGTCGGCCAGCGATCCCCCGAACGGGCTCATCACCAACAGCGGAATCAGTCCGGCGGTGGCCGCCACCGTCACCTTCCAAGGATCGTCAGTGATGTCCTCCACCAGCCAGCCGATGGCGGCCAAATACATCATCGACCCGATGTTGGACACCACGCTGGTGGTCCAGTAGAGCCGGTAGTCCCGATAGCCCAGGGCATGCACCGAGCGCGGCACCCGCCGATCAGGACCCTCGATCACCCGCTCTTTCTAGCCTTCAGTCGCCATTTGTCCCAGATTCGGCACTCGATCAAGCTTAGGGCCCTTGTGGATGGTCGGTTGTTCAGGGACTAGAGCGATTTCTCCAGTAGATGACCTCCGCCGAGATCAAGATGATGTTAGCGAGGCAGAGGGCGGCGTCCCGGCAGTCTGCTCGCTGGGCGGAGTTACGGTGTAGCTGCCCCTAGTTGGAGAACCAGGAGATAGTGGATTCGACTATCCCTCGCGGCCCGAACCGCATTGGGTGGCGGGGTCGTGTATTGCGTGTTTCGTTCCGCCTATTTGTCACTGGTCGATGATATGTTCGGTTCGGGCCGCTGCGAGTGCTTTCTGCCCCAAGATGGCAGGGGGGCGAGGGTTTGGGGAGCGCTGCTGGGGGCCTGTCAGTGCAGCAGGCGTTAGCCGTTGTTGAAAGGTTTGTTTTGTCATGTTTGATAGGGATTCGCTGCCCGGGATCGGGTTTGTGTCGTGGTTTGTCGGCGCTGGTGACAGCTTCACGCTCTTGACCGGCAAAGAAGGTGGTTCGGGTGAGCTGGTTCTGCAGGTCGACTTGAACCATCTGGAGCTCAGCGAGGACGACGACGAGCCACAGGTTGCGGTAATCGACCAGCTTGCTGAGATCCTTCCGGAGGTCAACGGGAAGCCGTATTTGGCCGCGTTCGCCCTCACCCACCCGGACCTGGACCACTGCCGGGGGTTCGGCGACCTCATAGAGAAGGTCGTAGTCGGAGAGTTGTGGGTCACACCGAGGATCTTCGACGAGTACAAGTCCGAACTCTCAGACGACGCCGAGGCATTCAGAAACGAGGCCGACCGGAGGCTGAAGATCGCGGTCAAGGGCAAGGCGAAGTCGGGGGATCGCATCCGGGTGATAGGCCACAAGGACGTGTTGGCCTCCAAGCCGTACTCTGACCTGCCCGACTCGGCCAAGTCCGAAATCGGCACTGCGGTGGAGTCGATCGACGGGCACGACACTTCGGGGCGGTTCACCGCGGTGTTCTGCGGGCCGGCTGAGGCCGATGAGGATGCGGACCGCAACGACACAAGCCTCGCGATGCAGGTGACACTGGCCGATGGCGACTGCTCGCAGCGCTTTCTGTTGCTGGGAGATCTAGCCCACGAAGCTCTCGGCGACCTTTTCGACAACGCTGACGACTCCCACGTCGAGTTCGATGTGCTCGTCATGCCCCACCACTGCTCCAAAGGGGCGCTGTTCGACAGCGAAGGCAGCGCGGACACAAAGGTGGTGGAAGGCCTGAAGGCCGCCAAGGCCGACGGAGCGTGGGCGGTGGCCAGCTCGCCGCCGATTCCCAAGTCCGACAAGGACGGGGCTGACCCGCCCCACCGGGTCGCCTGGGACAAGTACAGCAAGATATTTGGCGCCGACCACATGGTCTGCACCGGATCCCACGGCTCCGAGGAAGACCCCGACCCGGTGGTTTTCTCCGTAGGCGACCCGTGCGGCTATGCGCGCCCGGAAGCCGCCGCCGCGGCCAGCACTGACTTGGGCAGGGATGTCAAGAAAGCCCGTCCGAGGCCGAAAGCCTCCAAGCCGAGCGGCTACGGCCGCCGATGACGACTGAGCATCAGAAACGCGCCCTGCGCGAACTGCGGGCGATATCCCAAACCGGCAGCCGCGCGCTCGCTGTTCTGGGCGATGCTGAGAGCTTGGGGGCAGAGCCGGGCAAGCCGCTGACCGTACCAGTGCGGATATCCACGGCCGGGATGCGCCGCTACCCGGGCGGGCTGCCGATCGGCGACAACGAGGACCTAGAGGTCCGCATCCCCGCCGGGTACCCGACCTTCCCTCCGACCCTGCACACCACTGACTACCGGTTCGACGTGAACCCGCACGTGTTCTGGAACGACCTGTGTTTGTACATCAACGAGGACCGGCAGTGGGTCCCGTCGGACGGCATGTACGGCTTCGTGGAGCAAATCAGCGAGTGGCTCGCCGACGCCGCGGCTGGCCGCCTGGACCCCGACGGCGGACCCGTCCACCCCTACCTGCCGCTGAACTTCGATCTGTCCGGCACTCAGCTGGTGGTCCGAGGCGAAGTCCCCGACGGGGACAACAAACGGCTCTTGTGGGCGGAAATCGAGCGGTCGGGCGATAACAGGGCAGACCTCGTGAGGTTTCGCGGCGCCGAGCCAGACGACAGCGTTCCAGTTGCCGCCGCGGTGCTGTCCGACAGGCCGATCTCGGAGAACCATGAATGGAAGTTCGGACGCCTGCTGTTCCAGCTCGAAGACCTCGGTTTCGAGGGGAGGATGATCGTCAAGCACCTCCGCGACGCGTGCTTGCACAATCCGCCCGGCGCGCCCCTGTTGGTGGTCGTGGGAACTCTCAACCGGGGTACGAGCAGCTCCCGCCGCTACCACCTTGTCGCATGGGAGCTCCCAGCCGGCCTGGCCGACAAGTTCCGCGTCCTGAACGACCTCGCCATAGATGGCGAACAGGCCGAAAACGCCCGCGAGTCGATCATCAGGTGGTGGGATGACGAGCCGCTGCAATGGGCGGAAGTGCACGAGGCCCGCCCCTCGGTGACTGTGCGCAGAGACCAAAGCACCCCGATGGGCGCGTTCAAGGGGAAATCCGTTGAGATCTGGGGGTGCGGGGCGCTTGGCGCGTGGCTCGCCGAGATGATCGCCAGAGCAGGCGCCGCACGTCTGGTCCTCTGGGACAGAGGAAGGGTCGGCCCGGGCCTGATCGCAAGGCAGCCCTACGAAGAACCCCAGGTCACCAGGAAAAAGGCCAAAGCGCTGAAAGAACGATTGGAACGAGTCGCCCCCCACCCAATCAAGATCGAAGCCCATCCGAAGAGCGTGCTGAACTCCGACGGGACCGTTGTCGGCCTCTCCGGGACGGACTTGTTGATCGACGCGACCGCCAGCCGCAAAGTTGCCGCCGCCCTGGAGCGACACATCGCTCGCACACCGAACACTCCGGCGGTCGTGTCGGTCCTCGTCGATGCCCGCTGCTCGACGACAGCGATGTTCGCTTCACCCCCAGAAGGGGCCGCCGGGCCCACCTACACCGCACGGCGCGCCGTCGAGCGCCTGGCCCGAACACATGGGACGGCACACTTCGAAGAGGCGTTCTGGGACGGCGACAGCGCTGAGAGCCTGGTCCAACCAGAGCCGGGCTGCTCGGCTCCCACGTTCCACGGTTCCGCAGCCGACGCCGCCGCCGCGGCCGGCACGCTCGCCAACCAGATCGGCCGCTTCTTGGCCGATCCTGGCGCCCACACCGCCGAGTTCTGCGTCCTCTCCCACTGCGAGCAGCAGCCTGGCCGCCAGCACTTCCGGTGCGTCGAGCCGGCCCCGACCGCAGTCGCTGCCGACGGCGGGTACACCGTGCTGATCTCAGAAGCCGCCCGGCAGGCAATCAACCAGGCCGCTTCTGACAGCTTCGGGACTGCTCCAGAGCCGGAGACCGGCGGGGAGCTCTACGGAGAACGAGACGACGCCTCGATGACCGTAACCGTGGATGCCGCCTTCGGTCCGCCACCCGACAGCATCAAAGAGCCCACAAAGTTCGTGCGCGGCATGGACGGTACTGCCGAGAGAAGCCAGGCATTCGAGCTGGGCAGCCCACACCTCAGGGCCGGATACCTGGGCGACTGGCACGCCCACCCCCACGGTACGCCCCAGATGTCGCAGACAGACCTGGACACCGCCGCAGAAAAAGCACAACAAGAAGGCGCCAGCCTCGTAGTCGTCTGGGCCGGAACACCAGACAAACCCCGATGGGCGGCCAAAGTGACACAGCCCGACCTCACAGCGCCCACAACCCCGGAAGAGGCCCGCGGCGCAGCCCCAGCGGTGGAGCCCTCCCAGACCTACCCGGTGCAGCCGACAGCCTCGCCGAAGCCGTGCCGGCACCCGATGCCGCCCCGAACGCCCCTCCACGCCGTCTCTCCAGGGCGGACGTCCATAATGGTGGCACTTTCGGGCGGCGGTTTCCGGGCGACGCTGACCGCGCTCGGAGCCCTCCGGCTCCTCGCCGACTCCGGCCTTCTGCCAGATGTCCGCATCTTCTCCAGCGTCTCCGGAGGGTCGCTCGCGAACGCCGCCACAGCCGCCCACTGGGATAAAGCGCAAACGCAGCCCGCGTTCGACGAGCTCGTGCTCCGGCCAGTGCTGGAGGGGATCACCGGCTCGTCGTTCCAAGGCGACCTCCTCAAGAACGCGTGGAGAGCCCTCCTTCCGGGAAAGAACCTTGCCGACGTGCTCGCCGACCGCCTCGACCGCCGGTTCCTCCATGGGCGCGAACTTGAGGACCTCGCGGCTGGGTGCTGGTTCATGTTCAACGCCACCAACGCCACCGAAGGCGTGCGGTTCCGCTTCGACGCCGATGTCGCCGGCGACTACGTCAATGGCAGCATCCCCACCCAAGGCACCGGGCTGCGATTGGCAACAGCCGTGGCCGCGTCAGCGGCCGTGCCCGGCTGCTTCCCGCCGCTCGACGTCAAGCACCTCGGGTTCCCCTGCAACACCGGAAACCCGGTAGAACTCGTCGACGGTGGCGTCTACGACAATCTAGCCCTCGAATCAGTGATGAGGCGTGAACGGGAAAACGATGGCCTCGGGGATGCGCTAGTCATCTCTGTCGACGCAGGAGCCATCCTCGACCGGGGATCGCGCCGGGGAATGGGAAGACTCCCGATAGCAGGGCGCCTCTGGCGGGCGAACTCGATCATGCACCGCCAAAACAGCTCGCTTCGCGTCCGCCAGATGTTCAGACAACAAGAATCTGGTGGGCGCCCCTGCACGAACTTCAACCTCACCTCCTCATTCGACGGGGCCGAACTCGACGACGCCCAGAGCAAGCGTCTCGCCCAATGGCGAGAGATCAACGAAGAGCACAGCGAAGCCCAAAGAACCCAACTCTCGTCGATACCCACCGCTTTCTCCCGACTCTCAGAAGCCGACGCCGTCGCCCTGGTCCAGAGAGGCTGGTGGCTCTGCGGAGCCACGCTGTTCGTATACCACCCCCACTACCTTTCTGGCCCACCACGATGGTCAGATCTAACTGTCGAGCGTGGCGTCCAAGGTCCTACCGTGCATAGCACCGGGCCTATGCAATTTCGATCACCTTAGAAGGGAATATTCGCAAAGTTAGGGATCGTGCCGTGCTCACGCCCGCCGAGGTGTCTGACGCCAACAGGGGGGCGGTGAAGCCCCGCTGCTGTGGTACGTCTACACCGTCTCGAAGAGGGAAATGCGCCCCTGTCTAGCACATGTGTGCGGTCCTACTAACGAGCAACTTCTTCGGCTAGTTCTGCGTCCTCCCCCAGCCTCTTGAGGGCGTGAGGGCCGTGGGCGACCAGGTGGCTCGTCGGTGAGCCTCCTGCCGCCCATCCTCCGCACCAGGCCCGCCATCTGGTCAAAGGTGTCCCCCGGGCGCTCGTTATGGCGGTATGAGAACTCGTCAGCGCAGCGCTTGGTGGTGATCCTAGGACATTTGTGGTGGGTGCCGTGGTAGCCCTTCTTGAGCAGCACTAGAAGGTCTTTATGCGGTTGCGGACACAGCGCTACAGACGCCGACGGCCCGCCTCGCCCACATCTTCACTGTTCCACGTAGTCTAGCGGTTTCATAGTACAGCGTATGGAGGAGAAGAGTAATGCTTGCCGACAAAGGCGCACATGTCCCTCTCAACTTGGCAATGCTTCTAACTGCTCACGCCATTCGGAAGCAAGTATTGGGATCCGGTCAATAACTTCTCGACCAAATACAACTTCATCCACGTAACCCATGTGCATCATGTCCAAGATACGACAAAGATACGATCTTCCGTCGGACCACCAAGTCCTGTAGGAATCAACCATGAGATAGTGGTTAACATGAATTCCCTCATCAACCCTCAGGTCTCGGAGTTCCATACCATCCAATAGCGTTTCGTATACTCCGTCCGCCACTCTACTTCCAAAGGTAGTGGTGTAGTAGTATTCCTTGATTTCCCAAATTGCTATTGGATTCACAGTAGAGGGAAATGCACCATCCACCCGCCTTGACAATGTACTTAGCAATTGGCTGCCATCAGTTACTTTGGTCAATTTCCTAGGATCATAATCGCAACTGCGTTCACCTATCGCCGACTCAATAAGCATGTTGACAAGACATGTCAAGTAAGCTTCAGCTCTCTTCTCGGCCTTCTGCTTGTTCATTGGTAATGGACATTTGGGATTTAGACGTGCACGAGTGTCTTGAAAAAGCGCTCGAGCCTCTTCAGCATCCATGAGCATCCCCTTGACCTGGTTGTTCAATGTGTCAGCTCTATAGTGGAAGTACTCGATTAGCAGATGCCCTCTCGAAGTCAACTTATCTTCAAACTTGATATCTGATCCACTCAAACCTAGATCCCCAACAGCTTGCATGACTTCGGATTCAGTTGGTGCACTGACTCTAGAAGTATTGCGACGCGTGTACCCAAATTTCTCGCTGATAGCTCTTACATACGCCCAGAACCTATTGGACTGATTGAGAAACTTTGAATTTGGAACCATAATATCAGTATGTAAGCAACAATCGATCTTTGACTACTTCGCTTTCCAGTGTCTGCCCGCCCATCTGAAATCTCTTTAGCATTGATCTTCCGCAGTTTACGAACACTTCCCTTTCGAATAACCCGACAGGAATGGGTAGATCTATTGCAACTTGTCCCGAACGCTTTGTTCCATCAATACTGAGTGCAACATCGACTCCACGACGTTTACATCTTGAGATCTGGTCTATAAGATCTTCGAAGCTAAAGTCTTGAGCCCCGTAAAGAATGCTCTGAGTATCCGAGTAAGGAGGGTCGCAATAAACCACATCACCTTCCTCGGCTAAGTTCATTGCCAGGCGGTAGTCTATGTGTTTGAATTCTGTTCCACCAGTACGCTCATACCAAGCATCCACTCGCTTGTTGAACGACTGCGGACCTATTGGATTGTGGCTTCCACATGGAGTTGACATGACTCCGTCTTTTCTGAACCGGATTACACCTCCATAACATGATCTACTCAAAAACAGTAGGTCAGCAGCATTAGGATTAGAATTAAAAGATGTCTTAACTTCTTCATATACTTGTTCTTTTCCATGAATATCCAACTTGATCCAACGGTCGAAGTACCAACGCTTCAAAAGACCGGGATTTTCCTGCAGAGTCTTGAATATGTCAATCAGTGGGCCGAACGAGTCTGAAGCCACGGCCTTTGGGGGAGCAAGAGTTGCCAGAACAGCCCCGCTGCCCAAGAATGGTTCAAAGTATGAATTGAACCGTGGTGGAAAATACGAGACGATTTCATGGGCAAAGCGCTGTTTGTTTCCAATCCACTTCAAGAGTTGCGACTTGAACGGGATCACCGCAGTAGGCATTTCTAATGACAACTGTGTCATGACCGCACCCTATCGGAGGCGGTGACACTATCTCTGGCAATCAGGGGCCAGCAGCGGTGACCGTGTCGGTGTCGCGGCCGGATCGAATGACCTGGCCAGGTCGGGCGTCGGTGAGGGCGCCCGATCGCTGGGTCTCGACCCCGTTGACCAGCACGTGCTCGATGCCCTCGGCGCCGCCGGTCAGGCGCCATCCCCCACCGGGCATGTCCCAGGCGGTGGTCACCGGGGCCTTGGTGAGGCGGGCCGGATCGAACACCACGATGTCGGCGCACCAGCCCTCGGCCAGCCGTCCCCGACCCCGCAGGCCGTAGTGGCGGGCTGGGCGGTCGGTTACCAGGTTCACCGCCTGCTCCAGGCTGAGCAGCCCCCGATCCCGCACCGTGTCGCCCACCAGCGCCGAGGTGCACCCCCAGGTCATCATCATGTCCAGATGGGCCCCGGCATCGGAGCCCCCGGCCAACACCCGGGGGTCGCCCAGCATCTCGGCCCGCTTCTTCCACGACTCGTCATCGTCGCCCACCACCGGTGGCCCGAACCCGGTCATCAGGTCGTCTTCCAAGGCGATGTCGCACATCACGTCGAACGGATGCTGGCCCCGCTCTGCGGCCAGCTCGCCGACGTTGCGACCCACGAGCGCCTGCAAATGGGGTGCTGGAGAGGACACGTCCACCACTGTGGTCTCGGCCCACCGCACCCACGTGCGATGGGAAGCTTGGGCCGCACCGCTGAGCAGGCGCTGGCGGACGTCGGGGCGGGCCAGAGCCGCAGCCTTGGCTGCCGGGTCCAGGTGCATGATCTCGGCCCAATCAGGCAAGGTGTCGAACAGCACCCCGGTAGCGAAATTGAGCCGCATCTGCATGATGTCGGGCAGCATGAGCCCCACCACGGTGGCCCCCTGCTGCCGGGCGTGGTCGGCAGAGCCTAGGCGGTTCTCCAAATAGGCGTCCTCGCCGGGCCGCACGTTGAACAGGTTCCAGTTCAGGGGCCGGTCGGCGGCCAGCACCATTGCCGTCATCATCTCGTAGATCTCCGGGGCCCATATCGGGTCGATGCTGGGAATGAGCTCCAGGGTGGTGCCGGGGTGATCCCGGCAAACGCCAGCCAGCGCCACCATCTCGGCGTCGGTGGCCGCCCGAGACGGCACGGGGTCGCCGTGATGGTCGTTGTGGGCCGATGCTTTGGTGGAGGAGAATCCCAGGCCGCCTTCGGCCAAGCTCTGGCCCAGCAGCATCTTCATGGTCTCCAGCTGCTGCTCAGAGGCAGCCTCGCCCACCGATGCCGACCCCATGGCCAGGCGGCGAATCGTGCTGTGACCCACCAGAAATCCGGCGTTGACCCCCAAGCCGCCTACCTCCAGACGATCCAGCCACGATCCGAACGACGACCAGCCGAAGTCCAGACCCGCCTCCAGTGACTCGGTGGGCATTCCCTCCACCCGGGCCAGCATCCGCATCACGTAATCGGCCTCGTCGGGCACCATGGGTGCGATGGTGAAGCCGCAGTTGCCCCCAATGGCGGTGGTGATCCCGTGCAGCGACGACGGCGTGAGGTGGGGATCCCAAAGCACCTGGGCGTCGTAGTGGGTGTGAACGTCGATGAACCCCGGGGCCACCGCCAGCCCGTCGGCGTCGATTTCCTGGCTGGTGGGCTCGTGCGACCTGCCGATGGAAACGATGCGACCGTCTTGCACCCCCACATCGGCCACCCGACCCGGCGCTCCGGTGCCGTCGACCACCAACCCACCCCGGATTACACAGTCCAACATCGCCTTACCCCTGCGCTATCGTCGTTTTCGGCTATTTGAGCCCAACCCCCCTACCGTACCCGAGACGTTCGACTGGAGTTCCCGATGCCGCCACGCCCCTTGAGGCACACCCGGTGAGGAGCCGAATCGGCATCGTCGGGGCCGGGTGGACGGGTGCGGTGGCCGGGCGGCTCCTCACTGAGGCCGGATTCGCGGTGGAGGTGATGGAGAAGACCAGCGTGGTGGGCGGGCATTCCCGGGCCGAGACCATGAAAGGGGTGGTGTACGAGCCCAACGGCGCCCACATTTTCCATACCTCCAACGCCGCGGTGAACCAGTTCGTGAACGCTCACGGCCTTACCCGGCCTTACGACCACAAGGTGCTAACCGAGGTTTACCTATCCCCCGACGATGACGACGACGAGAGCCACCTGCTGTCGTGGCCTCCCCAAGTGGACGAGCTGAAGGAGCTTCCGGTGTGGCCGACGGTGGAGCGGGAACTGGCCTCTCTGCCGCCTGAGCCCGTCGGCGACAACTTCGAGGACTTCGTGGTGTCGATGATGGGCCGCACCCTCTATGACCTGTTCATCCGGGACTACACAGCCAAACAGTGGGGCCGACCGGCCACCGAGCTGTCGGCCCGTTTCGCCCCCAAGCGAGTGGAGCTGCGCCACGACGGGCATCGGGGGCTGTTCCGAGACCGGTGGCAGTACTTCCCGCCCGACGGCATCAACGAGGTGATCGAGTCGGTGCTGTCCACCGTGGCCGTCACCCTAGACACCGAGATCACCGTTGACGATGCCGACCGCCTCGGACAGGACTACGAGGCGGTGATCATCACCGCCGCGCTGGACGACTTCGCCCGCTGCCCGGGCGAGCTGGAGTGGCGAGGCATCGAGATGCGCTCCAGCTACTCCCCCACCGACGACCCCGGCGGCGTCTTGACCCCGGCCTATGTCACCAACCGCCCGTCGGCCCGAGTGCCCTACACCCGCACGGTGGAAACCAAGCACGCCACCGGGCAGCAGATCGGGGGCACGGTGGTCAGCGAGGAGATGCCGGGCGCCCCCCGCCGCCACTATCCGGTGCTGACCGCCGACGGGGCCAACGAGCGCCGCAACACCGAGTTGGCCAAAGAGATTGCCGAGCGCTTCGACATCCCGGTGTACTTCGCCGGGCGGCTGGCCACCTACCGCTACATCAACCAGGACGAGGCCATCGCCGATGCCATGGCGGTGGCCGACCGTGTGGCCACCGAGCAGGGCGGGTAGCTGGCCATGGCCGAGGCGTTGTCACAGGGTTGGAGCTTCTGGATCGACCGGGGCGGCACGTTTACCGACGTGGTGGCCCGGCGACCCGATGGGGATGTCGATACCGTCAAGCTGCTGTCGGAGAGCCCCCGATACCGCGACGCCGCCGTGGAGGCCATCCGGACCCTGTTGGGACTGAGCGCTGATGAGCCGATCCCATCGGACCAAGTGGCCGAGGTGAAGATGGGCACCACGGTGGCTACCAACGCCCTGCTAGAACGCCAGGGCGAGCCCACCGTGCTGGTCACCACAAAGGGGTTCGCGGATGCCTTACGCATCGGCTACCAGACTCGGCCCGACCTGTTCGCCCTCGACATCGTGCTGCCCGACATGGTGTACAGCCAGGTGATCACCGTGGACGAGCGAGTGAGGGCCGACGGCACCGTGGAACGATCATTAGATGAGGACGACGCCCGAGGGCAGCTGACCGCGGCCCGCCGAGCGGGATTGCGGTCGGCGGCCATCGTGCTGGTACACGGCTATCGCTACCCCGATCACGAAGCCCGTCTGGCCGAGATCGCCGCCGAAGTGGGGTTCGAGCATGTCTCAGCCAGCCACCAGGTGAACCCGCTCATCCGCCTGGTGCCCCGGGGCGACACCACCGTGGCCGACGCCTACCTCACCCCGGTGCTGCGCCGTCACATCCAGACCGTCGAGGACCAGATCGACACGTCGCTGTTCTTCATGCAGTCCAACGGCGGCCTGGCCCACCCTGACCACTTCCGGGGCAAGGACGCGCTGCTGTCCGGCCCGGCCGGCGGGGTGGTGGGCATGGCCCGCACCGGTGAGGCCGCCGGCCACTACCGCCTGATCGGATTCGACATGGGCGGCACCTCCACCGATGTGTCCCACTACGACGGCCGCTTCGAGCGCACCACCGACGCGGTGGTCGCCGGGGTCCGGGTGCGAGCGCCGATGATCCTGATCCACACCGTGGCCGCCGGGGGCGGCTCGATCCTGTCGTTCGACGGCAGCCGCTTCCGAGTGGGCCCTGACTCCGCAGGCGCCGAACCCGGCCCGGCCTGCTACGGAAATGGCGGGCCGCTCACCGTGACCGACGCCAACGTCGTTCTCGGCCGCCTGCACCCCGACCACTTTCCCGCGGTGTTCGGCCCCGGCGGTGACCAGCCTCTCGATGCCGCCGCGGCCCGGACCGCATTCGCCGATCTGGCTGCGGCCATCACCGAGGCCACCAAACAATCGTGGACCCCCGAAAGGGCCGCCGAGGGGTTCTTGGACGTGGCGGTCCAGAACATGGCCAACGCCATCAAAACCATCTCGGTGCAGCAGGGCCATGACGTGAGCGCCTACACCTTGGCCTGCTTCGGCGGGGCCGGGGGCCAGCACGCCTGCCGGGTGGCCGACGAGCTGGGCATGTCCACGGTTTTGATCCATCCCCACGCCGGGGTGCTCTCGGCGCTGGGCATCGGCCTGGCCGACGTGCGCTCGGTAACCGAGCGGGCTGTGGGCCAAACCCTCACCGAGGATCTGCTGGGCGCCATCGCCACCGACATCGGGGAGTTGGCCGCAGCGGCCTACACCGAGGTAGCCGCCGACTTGCCCCACTCCCACATCCACATCGAGGCCAGCTATTTCTTGCGATACGAGGGATCCGACACCTCCCTCGAGGTGGCGGCCGACGACTACCTGCCGGTGAAAGCGGCTTTTGAAGACCTCCACCGCACCCGCTTCGGGTTCGCCTCCCCCGAGACGCCCATCGTGCTGGAGTCGATCCAAGCAGAAGCCATCGGCCGCAGCAGCCTGTCTGAGACCCTGGCAGAACAGCCCTTGGCCAACCCATTGCCCGAACCCATACCCCTAGCCCACCACGAGGCCAGCTTCGAGGGGCAAGCCCACCGCATCGCCTTCTTCGACCGGGCCGATCTGGGCCCTGGGGCAGCCGTGGACGGACCCGCGGTCATCGTGGACCCCCTCTCCACCACAGTGGTTGAACCGGGCTGGGCCGCCGCAGCGGCCCCAAGCGGCGAGCTGGTGTTGAACCGAGTGG
Organism: marine group bacterium Sva0996 bin134; assembly: GCA_002239105.1. GTDB lineage: Bacteria > Actinomycetota > Acidimicrobiia > Acidimicrobiales > Bin134 > Poriferisocius. Next base: position 63,701 of record MPNQ01000003.1, read on the forward strand.
TGGCCCGCCCCGATGCGGCGGTGGGTACTCATGCCGACCCGGTGATGCTGGAGATCTTCAACAATCTCTTCATGAACGTGGCCGAGCAGATGGGGGTGGCTCTGGAGAACACTGCGGCTTCGGTGAACATCAAGGAGCGTCTGGACTTCTCCTGCGCGGTGTTCGACCCCGACGGTGAGCTGATCGCCAACGCCCCTCACATGCCGGTACACCTGGGCTCGATGGACATGTCGGTCAAAGCGATCATCGCCCGCCATCCCGACATGGCGCCTGGCGACGCCTTCATCACCAACGCCCCCTACAACGGCGGCACCCATTTGCCCGATGTGACCGTGGTCATGCCGATATTCAATGCCGGCGGCGATGAGGTCTTGTTCTTCACCGCGTCTCGTGGTCACCACGCCGATATCGGCGGCACAGTCCCCGGCTCAGCTCCTGCGGACGCGTCGCACATCTCCGAGGAGGGGGTGCTGTTCGATGGCGAGGTTCTAGCCCGGGGCGGGCGGTTCCAGGAGGCAGAGATCCGGGCCTTGCTCAACGGCGCCGAGTGGCCGGCCCGCAACCCCGACGTCAACATCGCTGATATCAAGGCCCAGCTGGCCGCCTGTCAGAAGGGAGCAGTGTCCCTGGCCGAGGTGATCGACTACTACAGCTTGGAGACAGTGCATGCGTACATGGACCATGTCCGGGCTAACGCCGCCGAGTCGGTCCGCCGACTGATTGATCGCCTGGAAGACGCCTCGTTCACCGTAGCGTTCGACGACGGCTCCCAAGTGTCGGTGGCCTTGCGCATAGATCGCGGCCGACGGACGCTCACCGTCGACTTCACCGGCACCAGCGACCAGCATCCCGGGAATTTCAACGCCCCCCAACCGGTGTGCCGGGCCGCGGTCCTGTACGTGCTGCGCTGCCTGGTGGATGACAGCATCCCGCTCAACAGCGGTTGTCTGGATCCGGTGGAGTTGATCATGCCGTCGCCCAGCATGATCAGCCCCGTCGAGCCCGCCGCGGTCTTTGCCGGAAATGTGGAGACCTCCCAGCACATCGTGGACACCCTGTTCGGTGCGGTGGGCACGGTGGCCGCCTCCCAGGGGACGATGAACAACGTGGTGTGGGGCAACGAGCGCCACCAGTACTACGAGACGGTGTGCGGCGGCGCGGGAGCCACCGCCCAGCGGGACGGCTGCGACGCAGTGCACACCGGGATGACCAATGCCCGGCTCACCGACCCCGAGGTGCTGGAGCAGCGCCACCCAGTGGTAGTGGAGGACTTCTCCATCCGCCAGGGCAGCGGCGGCGCGGGCCTCCACCAAGGCGGCGAAGGGGTGGTGCGCCGTACCCGATTCGAAGAGCCCATGAGCCTCAACGTGCTGTCGTCTCGGCGGAAAGTGGCCCCCTACGGCATCGAAGGAGGCTCACCCGGCGCGGTGGGCGTCAACCGCGTCCTGCGAGCCGACGGTTCAATCGAGGACTACCCAGGGGTGTTCCGCACCGAGGTGGAGCCCGGCGACCGATTCGAAGTCTCCACCCCCGGCGGAGGCGGCTACGGCCCGCCCGATGAGGAGCGCTGAGCGGCTAGGCGGACGCCTTCGACGATGCTGGTGTAGCCGGTGCAGCGACACAGGGTGCCGGCCAGGAACTCTCGGATCTCACCATCGGACGGCTCATCAGCTTCAGCTGGGCGGTCGGCCAGCCAGGCCACGGTGGACATGATGATTCCCGGTGTGCAGAATCCGCACTGGAAGCTCATGGCGTCGGCGAAGGCCTGCTGCACCGGTCCCAGCACCGGGTTGCCCGGGTCGCTCGTGTCCACCAGGCCCTCGATGGTGGACACGTCGGTGCCGTCGGCCTGCACGGCCAGGATGAGGCACGACCGCACCGCAGTGCCGTCCACCAGCACCGTGCAGGTCCCGCACACCCCGTGCTCACACCCCAAGTGGGTGCCGGTGAGCCCGCATTGGCGGCGCAAGAAGTCGGCCAAAGTCGTGCGGGTCTCGGCCTCGGCGGAAAACTCGATGCCGTTGGCCCGCAACTCGACCCTGCGCTTCGCACTCATTAGGCAGCTACCAGGTGATGCTCTGGCCGGCGTTGGCCCGCAAGATCTGGCCCGTCACATAGCGGGAGGCATCGGAGGCCAAGAACCAGATCAGATTGGCCTGATCAGATGCCTCGCACACATCGCCCATTGGGGAGCGGTCCCGCATCAGCTTGAGGTAGCTGTCCATCTCGGCGGGGTCCACCCGCCCCTGGTCGTCGCGAAGATGCCCTCCCACAAAGTTGGTCAAGGTGAAGCCCGGGGCGATGGTGTTGACCCGCACCCCGTCGGGCCCGGCCTCCACCGCCAACGACTGGGTGAGCATGGCCACCGCCGCCTTGGTGGCCGCATACACCGATAGTCCCCCCACGGGGGTGTTGATGGCGGTGGCCGACACGTTCACGATGGAGCCCGACCCCTGAGGGGCCATGACCCGCATTGCCGCCTGGCACCCGAAGAACACCCCTTTGAAGTTGATGGCCAGCACCCGGTCGAGTTCGGCCTCAGTCACGTCCACCACGTCGCCGTAGCTGCCCACGCCGGCCACGTTGGCCATCACGTCCAGCCGCCCGAACTCGTCAACTGCCGCCGCAACCAGCGCATTCACCTGATCGGCCTGAGTGGTGTCCACCGCCATCGCCACCGCCCGCCCGCCGTCAGCCACAATCCGATCCCGAGTGCGGGCTGCCCCGTCGCCATCGATATCGCCAAGCACCACTGCAGCACCGGCCACAGCCAGCGTCTCCGCGGCCGCCTCCCCAATTCCGCTGGCCCCGCCGGTGATGCACGCCACCCTTCCGTCGAGGTCGAAGACTCCGAGCCCGGTCATCAATCCAGTTTGTCTCACCGTTATCTGGCTTGCCCCACCGCCGAGCCGGTGCGAGTTGGCCTAGACAGTCGGCCCCTTCAATCGGCTTGCCATCGCGCTACGCAAATGTGAGTCTTGGGCCATGGCGGCGGAGATGGAATGGCTGGTGGACCAACCCTCCCAATCCAACCCGGTCATGGTGGTGGCTTTGGAGGGCCTGTTCGACGCGGCCGACGCGGCCACCACCGGGGTGCGACTTCTGAAGGACAGCGCCAACGGCGTCGAGACCCTGGCTCGAATCGACCCTGAAGGGTTCTTCAATTTCCAGGATCGCCGCCCCGAAGTCCGTTTGGACGACAACGGCAATCGAGTCATCGACTGGCCGGGAACCGAGGTCGCCGGGGTGGAGCGCTACGGCGCCAAGCACCCCCTGGTGGTGGTAGACGGGGTGGAACCCCACCTGCGGTGGCGGACCTTCGCCGACTACCTGGTGGAGGTGGCCACCGAGTGCCGGGCCGGGTTGGTGGTCACGCTGGGGGCCATGGTCGGCCTCGCCCCCCACACCCGTCCGCTGGGAGTGGTGGGAAGCTCGACGAACGCGGAGCTGGCCCGCATGTTCGGATTGGGCCGCCCCACCTATGAGGGCCCCACCGGCCTGGTGGGCGCGCTTCACGACGCTCTAGACCAAGCCGGCATCCCGGTCATTTCCCTGCGAGTGTCCGTCCCTCACTATGTACCCGGACCACCCAACCCCGAAGCCACCCGGTCACTGCTCAAGCGGTTCGAGCTGATCACCGGCATCATCACCGACCACCGGGAACTCGACGAGGCCGCGGCCGCCTGGCGCGAACGGGTTGATACCGCGGTAGCGGGCGACGACGACCTCAGGAACTACGTCGCCCAGCTAGAGCGGCAGATCGACGAGGCCGACGACCTCCTCCCCACCGGCGACGACCTAGCCACCCAGTTCGAAGCCTTCCTCCGCGACCCCTGGAAGTAGGGATCGCCTAACTGTCACTACCAAGACATAGGCTGAGCGACATGACTGAACAGGAGTGTCTCTGGACCATTGGGCATTCCAACCACAGCATCGAGCGTTTCTTGGAACTGTTGAACTCCAACGAGATCGATGTAGTGGTTGACGTGCGGTCTCAGCCCTATTCGTCATATCAGGGGCACTTCAACCAAGAGCCGTTGCGCCAATCCCTCAAAGACGCTGGATTTCGCTACCTATTTCTTGGCAAGGAACTAGGGGGGCGCCCACCTGAGCCCGAACTCTACGACGAGGACAGCCACGTTCTCTACGGCGAACTCGCCAAGACCGAGCGCTTCCAAAGCGGCCTCGACCGCATCGTCAAAGGATCAGCCACCTTCCGAGTGGCAGTGATGTGCAGCGAGGAGGACCCAACGGATTGCCACCGTCGCCAGCTCATCACCCGGGCACTCCTAGAGTCGCACGCTCCCGTTGAGGTCACCCACATTCGAGGCTCAGGGGAACTAGTTGATGAATCGCAACTCAGCCAAGATACTGATGGGCACAAGCAGCAAACCTTCTTTGAGGACGAGGCACCGTGGAGATCTGCACAATCGGTTTCACCAAACACACCGCGGAGAGCTTCTTTGGCCTCCTAAGAGACGAAGGCGTCGGCCGACTCATAGACGTACGCCTGAACAACGCTGGCCAGCTCTCAGGATTCGCGAAGCGAGACGACCTTAGGTACTTTCTCGATCACCTCTGCAACGCCGAATACGTCCACGAGCCTGACCTGCTCGCCCCAACAGAAGAATTGCTCAAGGGGTACCAGAAGAAGCATCTGAGCTGGGATGACTACGAGACGCGCTTCGTCGAACTGATGGCTCACAGGAAGATCGAAGACAAACTCTCTCCCGACCTCTTCGATCTACGGACCGCCCTCCTGTGCAGCGAGCACACCCCAGATCACTGCCACCGCCGACTAGTAGTCGAGTACCTCGGCCACCACTGGGGCGACGTGACCCCCATCCACCTCCCCCGTACTTGCTCCGTCATCGCCTGAGGTTTCCCCCATGACCGAAATCGAGATGCTGTGCATGGCGAATTCCTGGAAACACAAAGAGCGATGCATTGCAGGACTGCTCCCAAACGGCTCTTGGATACGGCCAGTCTCTACTTCCACTGGAGGGGCCATTTCTAATTCGCAATGTCAAGTTGCTGACGGGCATCAAATTCAGCAACTTGATGTTGTCGGTCTTGTGATAGATCGTGCAACACCTCTTATAAACCAACCAGAGAACCATTTGATTTCCGATCGGAATTGGCATCTACTTCGAAAACGTACAGCAAGTGAAGTATCCGATTTTCTTACGGATTGTGAGTACGACGGCGACACGCTCTTCGGAACTACAAGCAACAAAGTGAGATGGTCGCAGATTGAAGAGCAAGGAGTCGAAGAGTCTCTGTTGCTGATCAGAGCAACCCGCCCAAGATTCTATTGGAGAGACAATCAACTCCGAGCGGTCTTTGTTCACGCAAGAGCAGAGTATGACTTGTCTGTAACCTTCGATCTCAATACCAGCGACAATGGGCGTCGGTCATCGTCTGAATGGTGGCTGACAGTCAGCCTTGGTGGTCCATGGCCGGAGCAAAATAATGACTGCTACAAGTTGATCGCTGGGGCGATCGAAATACCCGATATTTGACTAGACGGTTTGGAAAAATATGAGATCACACCAGTTTGACGATGATTTGGGCCGTTGCTCGGGCGACCCCTAGAACAAGGGCCGCTCGTAGCGATGCGGGATCGGTCTCATACGAACTCCCATGAGCAGATTGTCGCAACCGCCATAGTAGGAATCAAGGAACTGCTGGGCGCGTTCAAGGTCACCGGTATTGGTGACCTCCTGATGCCAAAAAGCAGCCATCCTACGACCGTCCCAACTCTCGTCCTCGTCCTCGATGATCTTCACGAGGCCATCGAGAGCCTTCTGGCGTGGGGTCCGCTCGGGGAGATTGGCCACGAGTTCGGCCAACGGGTCCGGTTCGGGCTCGGGTGGTGGTTTGAGCGAAGCACGGATGAGAGCGTAGAAGATCCAGATGAACGGGAGGACGGTGAGCGAGAGCGCTATTGCATTAGGAGCGCTCATTGATGGCCCCCCTTCGATTAGGGTCTGTTAGCGAATGTTGCAACGATGGTACCAGAGACCCGCCGTCGGGCGACCATATACCTCGGATCACCGGGTCTCCGTCAAGGCCATCCTGTAAATCGCCCTCGCCGGCGCAACTCGGTGCGACCTGCATAAGCGATAGGGCAATAGGGGGACGATGTACCAGTAGCTCTGCCTCTGGACCGTGGGCGGCATGATTGCCCACCTTCCCGCCTCATGCGAACACAACTCCAATGGGTACTACAGCTAGTTGTGTGTGCGCCGGTTTGGAACCGTTGTCTGACTGAAGAACCCGCAGCAGAGGCGTCTATATCCGTGTTGACTACTCTCCGCGGATCGCCCGGAGTACGTCAGACTCAGCATCTACTCGCGCTTTGGAGAACTCAGGCCCGATCGGGCAGTGATACTTCTCGTCGCCTGGTTCAACCGGATCAGTCGTCCACGCAACCAGTTGCGCTACCCGTTCCCCTGGCGTCAGGACCAAGGGGAGATTGCTGAGGTTGACTAGCTCAAGTGTCAGGCATCCGTGATAGTTCGGATGGATCTGAACTGCGGTGGCAGAGAGTAAGCCAAGCCGGCCATAGCTTGAGCGGGTAATGACCTGAGCGGTGATATCCGCTGGAAGCACCAAGTACTCAAGGGTCGCCGCTAGAAGGAGTTCTTGCGGGTGGAGTACGATCTGTTCGGTCCACGACAACTCGCGGTAGACCTGAAATGCCCGAGAATCCGTGTCACGATCAAGAGGGTCGAACGAGGAATCACCCGTTCGGCGAAAGACGATAAACCGATTGCCAAGCCGGAGATCGAGTGCAGCACCCTTCGGAAACTGGAGAAGAGGCGTGACGACTATCCCCCCTGGTTCATCCCGCCGCGAAAGACGAGCAAGCAGAGATGCCTGTGACAACGCACTCCCTACCGACCGATCTGGCGGATCCGACACGATGATCGCTGGGAGGTCTCCGTCAGCTTCGAGCCATGAGTCGATAAACGCGATGTTCTCGATTGCTTTACGAGCTAGCGAGTCTACTGGGGTTTCGGCTTCTTCTGACCGCACGATCCAGGCCGCGTTGACTACATCTTGCTTCTCAGTACGTCCACCAGTTGTGTTCACCGTCTCTGAGCCTGCAATGCCCATGCCCAGACGATCAGCGACAAGGCGTATTTCCTCGTGCCGGTCAGCCGACTTGTAGCCATCAGCGGGACAGTCTCCAGCCAGCGACTTCAGCTTTGAACCATGATCGACAAAGAACTGTGAGAGAAAATCAGCCCACGGAACTTCAAACGAGGGTGCATTTGACGCAAGACTGTCCCATGGTTCAATTACTTGACGAAGGCGTGCATCATTTACCGGACCGAGCCAGTCGAGCATCAGGTGAATTCGCAGCCAACCAGGTGGGTGTGTCTCACTCAGATTATCCAGTGCTCCTATGGTTGCGAAGTATTCTGCCAGAGCCGCAATTGCCGACGGCCCAAATCTGTGAAGCGCATGAGCATCGCAAAGTAATTCCTTTGCCCACGACTGGCTGATCCTAAACAGGACTCTCGAATTGGACGCTAGTGACTCATCAGGACCCAGCGAACTAGAGATTGAAGACGCCTTGTCAAAGTCGAAAGTGGATGCCAAATCGATCTGATCAACAATGTTCCGCTTTCCCACGTAGACATGTGCTACTTCATGGCCCAGAAGAATCGGCTTCCAGAAAACTCCAGACCCTTCGACTCTTGGGACTCGGAAGAGAGCGAAAAACCGTTCCACCTCAGGCTTTGACGGATCATTCAGGTCTACCGGTCCATTGACATGGGCGTCGATATCTCCAAAAAGCGTGGTGAAGTTCGTTGCTTCTCCGTGCGAGATAACAACGTTGTGAAACTCAAGATTGAGATTCCCAAGTTCCTCACTTACCTCATCCGACAAAGCTTGTGAGAGTTCGTGGCGACCGCCATGCGCGAGGTGGTCCTCCACAAAGTCGGCTACTAAAGAGAGATGGCGAAGCAGGATCTGAAGGAAGGGAAGAGCCGTTGTCGGGTCAGGAGCGCGATCGATCTCACTAGTAGCCAAGGCTGTCAGCCCATGAGGAAGACCACGTACGAGATTGTACGCTCGATGAAGGGACGAACGTGCCTTAGGAACCGATCCTTGTAGGTCCGAGACGACGCGTCCTAGTTCTTTACTTCGAATCTCGATGGCGCGACGCAACTCGTCAACGTACAGGGTATTGACATCCTCCATGCCGCGCTACAAACGGGCCACGAACTCTCCCGTACTCGCAGTGTCCATCAACACTGACTCCGAGAGTTGTGTCAAAAACTGGGACATGACATCAGCGATCTCAGCGTGAGCACCATTGACAACCTCTTCAAACGATGCAGCAAGACTCAGCAAGCTCTTGAATAGTTCTTCCCCGTCACCGACCAGGCTCTCAATCTGTGCTACCCCGATCGCGGCATCAACCTGCGGGACGAGCGCGTCAGCGGGAAGGTTCCCTGACTGACCTCCTGAAGCGAAGAACTCCACAGATTCCGCAGAGGCTTGAAGCAAATCCCGGATTTTGGAAAGTGATTGAGTGTCGATCTCGTCAAGCGGACAATCGTGTTCCAGCTTTCGCATGGCCGAAGCTGCCCGGCAGGAAACAAGTCCAAGGTCTATCAACGCGGAACCACCACAAAGTAGGTCCTGCGAGCGAGACGATGGCACCGCTGAACACTGCAGACCAGCCACTCTCACCCCCCTGTGACTCGAGTGTAATTCCATTTTTGTATCGTACCCACCTGCTATGACATTGCTTGTGGATACTGCTTGACCAGATCAGCGGAATTCAAGCCGTCAGACGGGCTACAGCCTCGTCGATGATGGTGGTGGCCAGCTTTTGGAGGGATTCGTCGTCGAGGGTGGAGACGGGGTGGGGGACGGTGACTGCGGGGTAGGAGGCCATGCCCACGGTGGGGGCGAAGGATTCGACCACCGGCTCAAACGGCTCGGTGATCAGAAGCATCGAGGGGATGCCCCGGGACTCCATGTGGACGGCGTCGTGCAGACTGCACGCGGTGCAGGCCCCTCAATCGCCCAGGCCGGAAATGATGAGGTGGGAGCGGGCGGCCAGCATCTCGGCAGCGTCGGCGTCGATGGGCTTGCCGGCGGCTGATTTGGAGTGGACCACGATGTCGGCCACCGGGAGGCGATCCCGCAGGCCTTCGGCCACATAGGTGAGCAGCTCTTTGGCGTTGTTCTTGGCGTTTTCGATTACGCCGATCACTACCGGCTCGCTGGGAGTGCGCCGGGGGGCCATCGCCACCTCATCCACCTGGGCTTGCTCGTACACCGGTGACAGAACGGTTACAGACGACATGCGATCTCCTCCCTTACGCTAAGGGTAGTCCATCACCCGGAGCGGCCACCCTTCGGGTGGTGGCCTCGGAGTGCACTGTCGGGGCCCAGTTCGGGATGTAGGCCGACCAACCGGCCCCCGGGCTGCCCGCGGTAACCAGAAAGATGTCGTGGGGTCCCCGCACCGTGTTGAGCTTGCCGTCGGCGTCGGGGGTCATGTCGTTTTGGGCGGTGTACTCCAACAGCACACCGCTGGACATCAAGTGCTCGGGAGTGACCCTGCTGTGCTCGGCCAAGAACTCTCGCACCATCTGCTTGGTCCATCCGGCCTCGGCCAGGATCTGGCGGTGCTCGTGTCCGATCACCAGCAACACCTGGTGCTTTTTGGCCACTGCGTAGGTGGACGGATTGGTCATGGCCGCGGCGAGCGTCAGCAGGATCCCCTCGGGGTCGCCGTTGAGATGGTTGGCCACCTGGTGCGGGCCCTCCGATGGGAACATCGTCACCGTGGTGTCGCCTTCGCTGTAGCCCAGCTCCACCCGCAGCGGCGGCCACCCCTCGGGCGGGGGCTCTTCGGCCACCAGCATGGTGAACTTGCCGGGATGGCCCAGCGACGAGCCATCGAGGCTGTCCGACCGGGCGCCCAGCACGTTCATGGCCACCAGACGCAGGGTTCGGCCCACAGTGGCGTTGGCCCGGTAGCCCGGCCCCAGCGCGTTGCGGAAGGAGTTGAAGCCCAGATCGGCCACCAGCGGCCCGCTCACCACTGCACACAGCGCAGCGCCGCCGGTGGAGGTCACCACGGTGTGGCACCCGAATCGGGGGTCGAGCATGGCCGACAGCCCGGCCAGCACCACCGGGAAGTACTCGGGGCGGCAACCGGCCATAACCGCATTGACCGCCGCCTTTTCGGCGGTCACCTCTCGGGACCGCTCCGGCACATTGCCCACAATGTCGCCCGCTCCCACGCCGGCGAAGTCGAGCATGGCCTGGACCCGCTCCGGTGTGGGAGGAACCACCGGCAACCCGTCGGTCCACCCCCGCTCGAAGAACTCCTCTTGGACTTCTGCCTCTGTGAGTACCAACTCCTGAGCCATACGGCGAAACTAGTAGGGTCCGCCGCCATGACCGGAAGACTGGCAGGCAAAAGAACCATTGTGACCGGGGCGGGCTCTGGTATCGGCAAGGCCGCGGCCCAGCTGTACGCCGCCGAGGGCGCCCAGGTGATGTGCGCCGACATCAACGCCGACGCCGCCGCGGCCACCGCAGCCGAGATCGGCGATTCGGCCATAAGCCTGCGGGTGGACGTGACCCAGCCCGGCGACTGCCAGGCCATGACCGAGCAGGCCGTGTCCGCCTTCGGGGGCCTCGACGCGGTCTACGCCAACGCCGGTGTTGACGGTCCGGGCCGGGCCGGCGACCTCAGCCTCGAGGAATGGAACCGGGTCATCGGGGTGAACCTCACCGGGAAGTGGCTATCGGTCAAGTTCGCCCTACCCCACCTCATCGAAGCCGGCGGCGGGTCGCTGGTGCTCCAAGCCAGCGTCGGCGGGGTGATCGGGGTCCCGGGCATTGCCGCTTACTCCGCGGCCAAAGCCGGGGTGATCGGCCTCACCCGGCAGATGGCGGTGGACTACGGCCCCGACAACATAAGGGTCAACGCCGTTTGCCCCGGCACGGTGCCCACCCCCCTGGTGCGGGCCACCTACGAGAAGCGGGGCGGGTTCTCGGCCACGGCCAATGTCGCTGCGGATGCCACCGTCGACGAGATGATCGAAGCCGCCGTGATCCGTCACCCCATCGGCCGCCTAGGCACAACCGCCGACATCGCGCAGTTGGCCCTCCACCTGGCCTCCGACGAATCGTCGTGGACCACCGGCACCGCCATCGTGATCGACGGCGGCATGTCGGCCGCCTGATTATTCGGGGAACTCAGCCGCCAACCGCTCAGCCGACGGTGGCGAAGAACTTCTTCCAGGTATCCAGGCTCTCGGGAATCTCTGCGGGGCCGACCGTGCCGAAATAGCGCTTGCGGTCATCGTCGCAAAGCCCGCCGTCGGCCAAATCGGCCATGTCCATGTAATAGATCATGGCCACCTTCCGCTCCACGAAACACCAACGCCCGTCCTCCACCTTGTACTCGTCGAAGTAGCGCAGCGCAGTCACCAGCGTCCGGCCGTCGAGGCCCAGTTCGGCGTGGGCGTTTACCATGCCGGTGGCGTGGCCGGGGCGGTCGGGATCCAGCTCGATGACGTGGCTGTGGGGGTAGTGATAGGTGGCCCCGAACGCGGCCATGCGCTCGGTGTAGAAGTCGATGACCGCCTGCCGACCCTGGTTGGCCACCATGCCATCAGCCAGTCCGAACTTCGCATCGGAGGTGAACATTTCGGCCAAACCTTCGATGTCCCGGTCGTCCACCACCATCCCGTAGCGGGCCACCAGCTCGCGGATTTCCTCTCGTGCCTCCAATCGGGCGATGCGATCGGACAGTCCGTCATTTGCACCAGACATTCCATTTGCCTCTCAGTCATAAACCTTGGACGCCCGATATTTGGCACCTCAGGGATTTGTCGGCTTCAGCCAGCGAAACTACCGTCGCTCTCTGTTGACCGGCAACGCCCGGTCAAACCTAGGGGGGCCATGCTTCTAGCTTTCGGCAACTTCACGGCTGATCCAAGCGTCAACCTGCAATTGTTGATCGGCGGGTTAGCCCTGGGTGCCATCTATGCCGTTGTCGCCCTCGGCTTCGTTCTGGTCTATAAGAGCACCGATGTCTTGAACCTGGCCCACGGGGAATTCCTGATGCTCGGGGCCTACTTCGCGTTGACGTTCTTGATTTCCGAAAACCTCAACTTCTTCTTGGGCGTATTCGTGTTGCTGCTGGTGATGCTGGTGTTCGGCCTAGTGGTCCATTACGGCATCATGCGGCGAATGGTCGGGCAGGGGTTCTTCGCCATTGTGCTGATCACCCTGGGCATTGCCACGATCATCCGCGCCCTTTTGCTGATCTTCTACGGTCCCACCGAGCGAGCCCGCCTCGACTTGCTGCCCCAGGGCAGCTTCGAGGTCGGCGGGGCCACGGTGAGGCATGTGGACCTCGTCATCTTCGGCGTGGTGGCACTGTGCGTGCTGCTGTTCTTCTTGTTCTTCAAGTACACCCGCCTGGGGCTGCACATGCGGGCGGTGGCCGACGACATCGAGGCCGCCGCGGCCATGGGCATCGACCCTGACAAGGTTTACGCCATGACCTGGGCCGCGGCCATGGTGATGGCCGGCGTCGGGGGGCTGCTGTTCGGCCACGTGACCGGCGCCATCGACCGGAGCATCGAAGCCATCGGCCTCCGGGCCTTCCCGGCCGCGGTGGTCGGCGGGCTCACCTCGCTGGGCGGGTCCATCGTCGGCGGCCTGGTGGTGGGGGTAATAGAGCAGTTTGCCAATGGCCACCTGGGAACCAAGTGGCGAGAGCCGGTGGCCTTCTCGGTGATGTTCGTGGTGCTGCTGGTGCGCCCGACCGGCCTGTGGGGCCGCAAGGACCTGGAGCGGGTATGACCGCCACGGAAAACCCCGCCGCCCAGCAAGCCGATCAGACCTACCGCCCTTCGACCCTTCAGCGCTTCCTGCCCTTCGTGGTCGCCGCGGTGGTCCCATTCATCTTGGGGGCGACCACCGATGATCTGAACTTCTGGTGGAAGGCGGCGATCACGATAGCCATCTTGGCGCTGGTCGCTCGGCTGGCCTGGAAATGGACACCGCGGGGTGAGCTCACCCACCGCGAGGACATGCGGCTATGGCGCACTCCCAGCGACCGGTCGTGGGCCGCGTTGACCATGTTCGGGCTGCTGGTGCTGCCTTTCATCCTGGCCTCCGATTTCACGCCCCCGATGGACTTCCCCTGGGCCACCTGGTTCGCGGTGGTCAATCTGGTGCTCATCTTCGCTATGGGGGCAGCAGCCTTCAACCTGCTGGTGGGGTATTCCGGCCAGATCAGCCTGGCCCACGTGGCGTTCTTGGCCTTGGGCAGCATCGTCGGCGGCATCGTCGGCGTGCAGTGGAGCGGCGGAAACATGTGGCTGGCCCTGCCGGCCGCGGCCCTCGCTGGGGCGGTGGTGGGCGCCATCTCCGGCCTGCCCGCCCTGCGGCTCAAGCACCTCTATCTGTTGCTGGCCACCTTCGGCTTCCACTTCGTGATGATGCTGGTATGGCGGGAGTACCTCCAGGAGTACTTCGGCTTTGTCGGAATCCGCTTCAAGGGCGTCAACTCCCCGCGGATCGCCTCCTGGCTGCACTGGCTGCCCGGCATCGATCCCGACGAGAACGGCGAGTTCATCATCACCGGCCAATTCCGGTGGTACTGGGTGCTCATGCCCATCACGGTGCTGTCGATCCTGTTCATGGTGAACGTGATCCGAACCCGTGAGGGACGAGCCTTCGCCGCCGTGAGAGACCGGGACGTCTCCGCATCGCTATTGGGCATCAACGTGGCCCGTTCCAAGCTCATGGCCTTCGCGTTGTCTTCCGCGGTGGTGGCCATGTCGGGCGTTTTGGCCTCGTTCTATATCGGCTCACGAGGTGAGGACAGCTTCAACGTCCAAACGGTGTTGAACTACGCCATCATCATCGTGGTCGGCGGGTTCTCGAGCATCCAGGGAGCCATCTTCGGCTCGGCCTTCTTCTGGTTCTTGCCCGAGTGGTTCAAGTGGGCCCGAGAAGAGCTGTGGTTCGTGCGAGATATCGAGTTCCTCAGCGACTACCCCAGTGAGATCGACTTGGCCATAAAGGGCTTCTTGGTGGTGATCATCTTGATGTTCAAGCCTGATGGCCTGGCCGGCATGTGGAGGGACTTCAAGAACTGGCTGAGCCGGTCGCTGGCGAGGAGAAACCCATGAGCGGCGGCGGACTCGACCTGAGGATTCAAGACCTCACTGTGGTCTACGGGGGCGTCACCGCGCTGGACAACGTGAACATCACCGTGCCCTCAGGTGGTTTTGTCTCGGTGCTAGGCGCCAACGGCGCGGGCAAGACCACCCTCGTCCGGTCGATCACCAGCCTGCTTTACCTTCACAAAGGCCGAGTGCGCCGGGGCAGCATCGTGCTGGGCGGCGAGTCAATTCTGGGCAAGAAAAGCCCCGACATCGTTTCTGCCGGCGTGGCCCAGGTACCCGAGGGCCGCAAGCTCTTTCCCAACCTGACGGTGAAGGAGAACTTGTTGTGCGGTGCGGCCAGCCGAAGCGACGTCTCCGGCATCGACGAGTCGCTAGAGCAGACCCTGGAATTGTTCTCCCAGCTTCGTCCGCTTCTCAGCCAGACCGCCGGCCTGCTGTCGGGAGGCGAACAGCAGATGGTGGCGGTGGGCCGGGCCCTGATGTCCCAGCCGACCCTGCTTATCTGCGATGAGCTGTCGTTGGGGTTGGCCCCCAAGATCGTCCACCGATTGTTCGAATTGCTCACCGAGATTAACGAGACCCGGGGAACCTCGATCCTGGTCATCGAGCAGAACGCCAGCCTTGCGTTGCAGCACGCCAACGACGCCTACGTCCTTGAATTGGGCAGGGTGCTGATGGAGGGCAGCGCCACCGAACTCAAAGGCAATCCCATGGTTCAGGAGCTGTACTTGGGCGGCGGCGGCGAAGCCCACACCTCCTACGCGGCCATCGAGCGGCCGAGTCGCAGCCGGCCTTTAGAACACGGCCAGAGGCCACCGGTGACAGAGTCATGAGCGATCCGATCCTTAGCTTCGATGACTTGACCGTGCAGTTCGGTGGTGTGCGGGCCTGCGACTCGATCAGCGGCAGTGTCGAGCGGGGTTCCCTGTTCGCACTCATCGGCCCTAACGGTGCCGGCAAGACCACCTTGGTCAACGCGGTATCCGGCGTCTACAAGCCGCTGCCCGGCGCCAAAGTTCAATTCCACCCCAACGGCGAACCGATCAAAGATCTGCTTTCCTACCGCCCCTATCAAATTGCCCGGCTGGGCGTGGCCCGGACGTTCCAGAACCTGGGGCTGTTCATGGGCGAGAACGTGCTCACCAATTTGCTGCTGGGCCGCTACATCCATGAGCACACCCGGCTCATTGAGGGCGGGCTGTTCACCCGGCGGGCAGTCAAGCGGGAGTTGGCCGCCCGAGCGGCCATCGAGCGGGTGGTGGACCTGCTGGATTTGGGCGCCTTCAAACGGGAGCCAGTGGGAGACCTGCCCTACGGCGTGCAGAAGCGGGTGGAATTCGGCCGAGTGCTGGCCATGGAACCTGAGTTGCTGATGCTGGATGAGCCCATGGCCGGCATGAGCGTGGACGAAAAGCAGGACATGATCCGCTACATCTATTCCGCCCAGGATGAGCTTGACATGACGGTATTCCTCATCGAGCACGACATGGGCGTGGTGATGTCGATTGCCGACCACGTGATGGTGCTGGACTTCGGCCAGAAAATCGCCGAGGGGACTCCCGCAGCGATGCAGCAGGACGAGCGGGTTATCGCTGCCTACCTCGGCACCGAAGTCGAGGTTTGAGCCGCCAGCGGCTCCCAGACTTCGAGATGCTTTTTATCTAGCCTCCTACATTTGGAATTGCACGTATCCGCACCGCGGTAGCTAGGGTGTCGGCTGGTTCGCGTCTTTCCCAGAGCGCGAACTGTTAAACAACAAATGATGGAGGGGGACCCCACATGTTGAATCGCTGGCTCAAACTGGCAGTCGTGGTCTTTGCGTTCGCGCTTATCGCAGCGGCGTGCGGAAACGATGATGACGATACTCCGGCAGCTCCGGAACCGACTGCTGCTCCGACAGAGGCACCGGCACCAGAACCAGAGGCCACCGAGGCCCCAGCTCCTGCTGAGGAAGAGGCGCCTGCGGAGATGACGGTGCCCGACAACCCGGACAACGGGGTTACCTCCGACTCCATCAGGGTCGGCTGGATGGGCGACCTGACCGGGCCAACGGCCTCATCACAGTCATTCAACAGCCACGGCAGCGAGGCCTACTTCGAGTGTGCCAACCGGGACGGCGGCGCATTGGGGCGGATGTTCGATTATCTCCCCGAGGACGACCAGTTCAACGCCGACAATGCCGCGATCAACTTCACCAAGCTCACCGAGGACGACAAAGTCATCGCCCTAGTCGGCTTGGGCGGGTCGCATATCAGCACCCAGCTCCAGCCTGACATCGAGACCCTGAACCTGCCGGTGATTGGCCCACCCCAGACCATCGACATCCAGCTCGAAGGCGACCAGTACTTCAACAACCTGGCCCACTACGGCGACCAGGCTGACCTGGCCGCCGGACACATTGGCGCCACTGTCGGCGGCATCGAGAACGCCGTGGTCATGGGCATCAGCCTTGAGGTCCCCTCCGGCACCGAGTTCGCCGCTTATGTCGAGCAGTCGGTAATCAAGGGTGGTGGCACCTACGTCAACACCCTGTATGTGGCGCCGGGCGCCACCGAGGTCACTGCTCAGATGGTTGAGCTGCAATCAGCCATCGACGATCAGGGCGTGAACTACGTGACCCTCCACGGCTCGCCGGGCGCTGGCCTGGTGGTTATGCAGGGCATGGCCGACGTGGGCATCACCGACGTTCCCATCATCGGCATCCACGGCATCGCCGCCAACTCGATCTGGACCGAGGGTCCGCCCGAGGTGAGCGACGAGACCTTTGGAATCCATTCGTTCCTGACCGCGAACAACGACATCGAGGCTTCGGCCATGATGGAAGAGTGCGCATCGCTGGCTGGCTACGACGGCGAGCACCTCAACTTGAACTTCGCTCACGGCTTCCTCAACGGCTACGTGTTCCACCAGGCCGTGGAGCGGGCCGCCGAAACCGGCGAGCTCAGCCGTGAGAGCCTGACCGAGGCCCTCAAGGGCAGCTTCGACACCATGGGCATCACCTGTCCGATCGACTGGTCGGCCTTCCCGTACCACAGCCAGTGCGGTGCCGCCTTCTCGCTCGACGCTGCCAGCGGCGGCATGCTTGCGGCCAACCCGTTCGCGTTCTACGCCGACAGCTTCGACGGCGAGTACGGAATCGAGATCGGTTAGCCGAATCGCCTAATCGAAAGGCCCCCACGTTGTCGGACTCCAGTTCGGTCGCTGAAGAATTCACGGCCTATCTGGCCGACAACGTGGGGGCCGACCCCTTTCCGGTCTTCCGCCGGATGCGGGAAGAGGCCCCCGCTTTGTGGGTCGAGCCGCTCCAGGCCTGGGTGCTGACCCGGTGGGAGGACATCACCTCGATGCTGGAGGACGGTGACAAGTTCGGCCCGCTGATGAACCAGCCGGGCACGTCCAGCATCTTCGGCCGGGCCATCTTGCAGATGTCGGGCGACGAACACCGCCGCAAAGACGCCATAATCGCCAAGCGCCTACGGGGCCCCCGGTATCTCGGCTCGACCATCGAGGACATCGTCTCCGGGCTGGTCCATGAGTACGGCGAGCAGTTGCCGGTGGCCCCCGAGACCGCTGACTTGCGCACCGGGCTGACCGAACCGGTGCCGCTGGGGGCCATTGCCGAGCTGATGGACATGGGCGAGGCCAGCAACTTCCGGAACTGGTACAACGACATCGTCGCCGCCGGAACCTCGAACGTGACCCGCGATCCAGTGGTTCACGCTCAGGGAGAGGCCGCCCGCGACGAGCTCTACGACTTCGTCACCCCGAGCATTGAAGAGCGCCGCACCTGCCCTGGCGACGAGCTGCTGTCGGACTTGTGCTCGATGGAGTACGAGGGCGAACGGCTGTCCGACGACGAGGTCCGCAGTTTCACCGCATTCTTGCTCTCAGCCGGGATCGAGACCACCGACCGAGCGCTGGCCAACCTGGTCAAGCACCTCATCTTGCAGCCCGAGCAGTGGCAGCGCCTCAAGGACAATCCCGAACTGGTCAGCTCCGCGGTCACCGAGATCCTCAGGTATCGGCCCCCAGTCCACGTCACCATCCGCATGGCCAAACACGACCTGGCGGTGGACGGCACCACCATCCCCGAGGGCAGCAAGGTGATGTCGTTTGTGTCCAGCGCCAACCACGACACTGCCCGGTTCGACGACCCCGATGTGTTCGATGTGGGCCGATTCCAGGGCGAGGAGCGCCCTAACTACACCCCGATCGGCCCGGTCCGGGCGTTCGGCGGCGGCCCCCACACCTGCACCGGCTCGCTCTTGGCCAAACTGGAGATGGAGCGCACCCTTGAATACCTGCTTGACCGGTTCGACCACTTCGAATTCGCCGGCGACGTGCCCCCCGACACCGGCATCGTGCTCCGCTCCCCCACCAGCCTCGACGTAGTCCTCCACCCCGCCGCCTGACCGGCAAGCCTGGGCGGTCTAGGAGGCGAACACCTCCGGCTCAGATTCAAAGCGCTGCTGGCAGCCGGCGGCGCAGAAGTAGTAGTCGGTGCCCTCGTGGACGGTGTGGTAGCGGGCATCGGCTACCAGCACGGTCATGCCGCATATGGGGTCGATGGCGTCTTCAGGACGGTCTCCGCTGCCAGAAGCGGTCTCCGCAGCGAGCTGCCCATCAGCCCGGCGGGCCACTAGGTCGGCCATGACCGCGGCGGCGATCTCCCGGTTGGGAATTCGCCCCAGGTTCATGCCTGCGGGGGCGTGTATGCGAGCAAGGTCGTTGTCGCCAAACCCTTGGCTGCGTAGGTAGTCGCGCATCGCCTCGGCCCGCTTGGCTGAGGCCACCAGGCCGATGTAGCCGGCGTCGGTGCCCAGGGCAGCCGCCAGCGCCACATCGTCGTAGTGCCCCTGGGTGGCCACCACCATCGCAGTGGCCTGGTCGATGGTCAGATCGCCCAGATCAAGGGTGGTTCGCACCAGCTCGGAGTACTCATGGTCGTCGGACTGGCCGCCGTCGTCGATGATCACCGCGTCCCAGCCGATGGCGGTGGCCACTGCGGCGATGGCGTCCACCGCTGGTGTGCGGCCGATCACCACCACTTGGGGGGCGGGCAGGCTCGGCTCCAGGTAGATCTCCATTGCTCCCTCCGAATCGCACGCCATGGCAATTGTGCGCAGCCCGTCGCTTTGATCTCCGGCTTGGCCCTGACCAGGGTCCCGGTGGTGGTCCCGGCCCTCCGAAGGCCCCAAGCACAGCAGCCGGGGCTCGCCGTGACCCAAGCAGGCCAACGCCTCCACGATCACTGTGGGCTCCGCGCAGGCCCCGCCCAGCCAGCCCCGCACTGCGCCGTCAGGCAGGATCACCGCCTGCGATCCCTGCTGGCCCGATGACGGCGCCCGACGCCAGATCACCGAGGCCAGCACGAACGGCTGGCGCCGCTGGCGCAATTCAACCGCCCGAGCCATGACGTCGACGTTCACGGCACGAGCACCAAATCAGCTCGCCGCGTCGATGGCCGCCCACACCCGGTCGGGAAGCACCGGCATGTCGATGTTGCGGACTCCGAGATGGGCCACCGCGTCGATCACTGCGTTCACGAACGCCGCCGGCGACCCCACGGTGGCCGACTCGCCCACGCCTTTGGCCCCGATGGGATGATGCGGCGAGGGCACCTCGGTGGCCAGCAATTCGAATCGGGGAGTCTCCCAGGCAGTGGGCACCAGATAGTCCATGAAATTGGACCCGATGCAGTTGCCGTCGTCGTCGAAGGTGATCCACTGCATCGACGACATGGCAAAACCCTCGGTGAGGCCGCCGCACACCTGCCCTTCCACGATCATCGGGTTGATCCGCACGCCGCAGTCGTCCAGCGCCACCATGCGCTTCACCTGCCACACCCCGGTGTCGGGATCCACCTCCACCACCACGATGTAGCTGCCATAGGGGTAGGTGAGGTTGGGCGGGTCGTAGTAGGTGACGTCTTCCAGGCCGTACTCCATTCCCTCGGGCAGGTTGGTGTAGGCGGCCAGGGCGATGTCTTGAATGGTGACCGACCGGTCGGGGCTGCCCGCCACCGAGAGCACTCCCGAGGCCAGCTCGATGTCCTCTTCGGCCGCCTCCAGCAAGTGGGCGGCGATCTTCTTCGCCTTGTCGGCCAGCTTGCGAGCCACCACCGCGGTGGCTGCGCCGCCCACCGGTGTGGAGCGGGATGCGTATGTGCCCAAGCCGTAGGGCGTGTGGTCGGTGTCGCCGTGCTCCACCTTGATGTCGTTGGCGGGAATGCCCAGCACCTCGGCCACGATCTGGGCGAAGGTGGTCTCGTGGCCCTGGCCCTGAGTCTTCACGCCCAGCTTCAAGATGGCTTTGCCAGTGGGGTGGACCCGCAACTCGGCCGAGTCGATCATCTTCAGACCGGCGATGTCATAGGTGTGCGAGGGCCCCGCCCCCACCGCCTCGGTGAAGTGGGCGATGCCGATGCCCATCAGCCGTCCTTCGGCTCGAGCCTCAGCCTGCTCTCGGCGCAGGTCCTCGTAGCCCACCTCGTCCATGGCGGTGCGCAGCGCGGTGGGATAGTCGCCGGAGTCATAGACGAACCCGGTAGCCGTCTCATAGGGGAACTGCTCGGGCTGGATGAAGTTGCGCAGCCGCATCTCGGCCGGGTCGATGCCCACCTCGTAGGCCGCATTCTGCACCAGGCGCTCGATGAGATACGAGGCCTCGGTGATGCGGAACGAGCACCGGTAAGCCACCCCGCCAGGGGCCTTGTTGGTGAACGCGCCCTTGCAGTCGATGTGGGCGGCGGGGAAGTCGTAGCTACCGGTGACCACGTGGAACAGGCCGGCCCGGAACTGAGTGGGCTGGGCGTCGGAGTAGAACGCCCCCTGGTCCGACAACATGTTCACCCGCAGGCCCAGAATGCGGCCCTCGTCGGTGACAGCCAGCTCGCCCTTCATGTAGTAGTCGCGGGCGAAGCCGGTGGAGATGAGGTTCTCGGTGCGGCTCTCCACCCACTTCACCGGCTGGCCGATGAGCAGCGAGGCCGCGGTGGCCACCACATAGCCGGGGTAGATGGGCACCTTGTTGCCGAAGCCGCCGCCGATGTCGGGGCTGATGATGCGGATATTCTGCTCCGGAAGCCCGGCCACCATGGCGAACAGCGTCCGGTGGGCGTGCGGGGCCTGAGAGGTCATGTAGATGGTGGCCTGCCCGGTCACCGAGTTGATGTCGGCCAAAATGCCGCACGTCTCCAGAGGAGCGGGATGCGACCGGGGGTAGTGGGTCTCCAAAGTGACCACCCGGTCGGCTTGGGCGAAGGCTTCCTCGGTGGCACCCTTGTCGCCGGTCTCCCAGGTGTAGACCAGGTTGTCGGTCTGGCCTTCCTTCTCGTCCCGGATCAGCGCCGCCCCCTCCTCCAGGGACTGCTGAGGCGTGGTGATGGGGGGCAGATCCTCGTAGTCCACCTCGATGAGCTCGAGGGCGTCGGTGGCAATGTAGGGATCGGTGGCGATCACCGCGGCCACCTCTTGGCCCTGGTATCGCACCTTGTCAGTGGCCAAAACGGCCTGGGTGTCGCCCGACAGGGTGGGCATCCACGCCAGCCCGTGCTGGTCCATCAGATCGCCGGTGACCACGGCCACAACGCCATCGAGGGAGGTGGCCGCCGAGGAGTCGATGCCCTTGATGCGGGCGTGGGCCAGCGGGGAGCGCAGGATGGCCATGTGCAGGGTTTTGGGCAGCTCGATGTCGTCGAGGAAGTTGCCCTGGCCCTCGATCAACCGGGCGTCCTCTTTGCGTTGGACGCTGTGGCCGATGCCGCCGATCTCAGCGGGAGTTGTTGGTGCAGCCATGATTGCTCCTCAGCTTCCGTTGGACGACTCGGCGACCCGGGCGGCCGCCGTTTGGATGGCTTTGACGATGTTGATGTAACCGGTGCACCGGCACAGGTTCCCCGAAATGGCCCAGCGCACCTCGTCGTCGGATGGGTCGGGGTTCTCGGCGATGAACGATGCGCCCACCAGCATCATTCCCGGTGTGCAGAACCCGCACTGGAGGCCGTGGTCATCGGTGAACGCCGACTGGATGGGGTGCAGCCCGTCGGCGGTCTTGAGACCCTCCACGGTGGTGACCTCGGCCCCGTCGGCCTGGGCGGCCAGCACGGTGCAGGCCTTGACCGGCTTGCCGTCCATGAGCACGGTGCACGCCCCGCAGCTGGTGGTGTCGCAGCCCACATGGGTGCCGGTCAGCCCGACCGTGCGGCGGATGTGGTCCACCAGCAGAGTGCGGGGCTCCACGTCGCTGGCGTGGTCGGATCCGTTGATGGTGACGGTGATCTCCATTGTCAGCTCCCCTCGGCCTGTTGGGCGGCGGCGGCCAGCCCCCGCTTGGTGTAAGTGCGGACCACCTGGCGTTTCCAGGCGGCGGTACCCCGGACATCGTCACGGGGCTCAGCGGCTGCCGCGGCCAGCTCGGCGGCCTCGGCGAACAGCTCGTCTGAGGGCTGTTGGCCCACCAGCAGAGCTTCGGCGTCGGCCACCTTGGTGTTGATCGGGTTCACCGAGGTGAGGGCCAGCCCGGCACCGGAGATGGCGCCGGAATCGTCCAACTCCAAGTGCGAGGCCACCGCCACGGTGGCGTAGTCGCCGATCTTGCGCTCCAACTTGAGGTAGGTCCCACCTGATCGGCCCGATGGAACGGGGATGCGGAGCCCTACCACCAGCTCGTCTTCGCCCAGCGTGGAGGTGAACGCCCCGTCAATGAAGTCAGCAATGGAAATAGACCGCTCGCCATTGGGCCCCTGGGCCACCACGTCGGCCCCGGTGGCCAACAGCACCGAGTTCCAATCTCCCTCCGGGTCGCAGTGGGCCACCGAGCCGCACATGGTCCCCCGGTTGCGCACCAGGGGATCAGCCACCCATGGGGCCGCGGAGGCAATGGCCCCGAAAGTGGCGTCGGAGGCCACCACATCAGCGTGGCGAACCAGCGCCCCAACGTGGAGGTGCCCGTTGTCCCTCTCAATGGCGTCCAGCCCGGCGATGCGGTTGATGTCAATCAGCGTGTCGGGGAACGCCACCCGCATCTTCATCATGGGGATGAGGCTCTGGCCCCCGGCAAGGAACCGGCCCCCCTCCCCCGCGGCTGCCTTGGCCTCCACCGCTTCCCCAACGGTCTGGGCCACGACTAGGTCGAATCGTGAAGGGAACACCAGCCCTCCTCCCCTGGACTTCAAATGCTCCCGCCACCCTACCCCTCAGCCAAAACCCCCCGCTGAGGAAGTGAACGAGTTCATCTTGGGTTCACCCCAAGCGGCGATCCAACCGGTCGCGAAAGGCCCGGGCACCTACTCAACAAATCGTTTACCAAACGAGCCTTCTCCCTGGCTATCCTCATCACGCGCTCCCCCTACATGCAATCGATCAAAGCCGACTACATGACAGCCCACAAACCAGAACATGGCGACTGGTTCATCGTGCCGGACAGGTTCAGCGGCATTCCAGTACGCAAGAATCCAGACAAAGCCCATCCCTGCTTGGTCATTTCTTTAGCAGGTGTACGCGTATCAGTGCTTTCACGGACAACTAGACCGAGAGCTAAGGGAGAACCGCATCCCCCTCACAATGGAGCCTGTGGATCGCAAACGTGCCAATTGGACAGACGAGGCACTATACGCATGGACCTCCTTTCGGTGGACAGCTCCCGATTATCTGAGTATTCCTGCCTAGAGCCAAATGACGACATCATTGAGTGGGCAATGAGTCTCGATGTACCTCCTAGGGGTAACAGGAGACGAGGCCGACGATGAGCGATCAAGCGCTGGAGTTCCTCATTGCTGAGACCGCCGATCATCGGATCGGCCGACTATGGCTGGAAGAGATTCGTTCTGCTTGTACCGAGGTAACGCGAAGGTTCGATCCAGCGGTCTACGCCATAGCCGAGCCTGTGTGGAGCGAAGGAGAAATCGATGAGCTGGTCCAAGACGTCACGACCGAACAACTGCTCAACCAAGGACAGCTTGACTATGCATTAGATGTCGCCCAGTCCATCGACGATGTGCGGCGCCTACTGCGGTTTTGGACTCGTCGAGAACTCGCAAGGAGGCGTCGAAGAACGGTGGTGGATCGTCTGATCAGTCGGCTGATCGTCTTCCTGGAGAGTGCGAGCTACGAAGCGATCCCCGGCACAGCACCGGCCAGATATCGCCCGGTCGGGTCTACAGTCGATGTTCAACCACCTTCTGATCAGGACATCAACCGAGCAGCGGCTTCTATACGCCTACTACCGACCACGCGGGCAACCGGGGATCGAGCATCTCCCGTTTTCCGCTCGGATGTCCTAACCTCAATCGCCCACCAGTGCTTCCAAGCGACGGGCAGCAGCCTGTCGATCAACGATTTCGGCCGAATCTTGCGGGAGGCTTTGACATCTTGGCTTCCTGAATTCCTTGAACTAGGTGAGGAACAAGATTGGATTGCCGAACAGAGCAGTATCGAGATTGAATCGGAAGACACTGTGGACACACTCATGGAAGCGATACCGCACACTGACCAGGCGATCCTCTACGCGAAGCTATCGGGTACGTCAGATTCTGCCTTGGCTGCCCAACTCGGGGTCAGCAGGCCCACAGCAGCCAAAAGGAAGACTGAGGCCTTCGATCGGCTTCGTGACACACTGGCTTCTGAAATGGGCGACCAGACTCCTGAACAAACCTCCTCACTCGCCCAACTCTTCTATTTGCGGCTCTGCCAGGCTGTGAGCGATGAATAGCCCATCCGCCTTGCCAGCATGGCTTCTTGACACGTTGAGCCAGCGCCGTAGCCAGGCCGATGCTCAGTATCGGGAAGAGGAACCCATTGAAGTGTTGCCAGGTGATGTTCTCGTGGTCGGCCCCTTTGATGACTACAGCGCAGGAGGAAGTCTCCTGATTGCGGTGGATTCAGAAAATGGATGGTTCAAGGGCATGCTGGCGAATGCTCAAACAGAGCTAGCCACCGAGGTAGATGCGATACTCCCACCAGCCTCAACTGGGTTGGGATACGAGATCACTGCACACACCCGTTTCCACGGTCCCTTGTGGACTGTGCAAGTGCGGCGCCGCGTCGGCGCAATTGAGATGTCCACTCTCGAACAACTAGAAAAACTTGCATGGAGGGATGAGCCAAGCGGTGTAACTCTGCGTCGTGGACAGCCGCTACAACCCGAAGGCCTTGACCCAAGATTTCCTGTCCTCCGGGCACTATCACTAGAGTTCGACCTTCTAACCGATAATTTCCGCCGCCGCTGTCACGATTTGATGCCTGTTTTGGACCCACTTGTTGGGGAATTAGACACTTTGAACGAACTACTCTGCGAGTCAGGGTGGGAAGATCAAATCAAAGCAGCATCTATATCAGCTGAGTTCAACAATCGATTCTTGGATACGTACCCACAGCTTTCACCAGATCAGCAACGCGCCGTTCAATTGATAGCAGAACACACACAGCGAGGGCGATCATCTAGGCAATCGGTCTTGAAGGAGGATTTAGATATTCCCGGACATAAAGACAAAGGGGCGCTAGTTGTCGGCATTGGACAAGTTCAAGGGATATTGCCGTTTCTGGAGGTGCTTACTCATCCCGAATGTTGGGAACGAAAGATCCCAGCAAGTGCGTACGCAGATATAGATTCAGAACGAGTACTAATTGGCTTCACTTCACTAGGTGACAAATCCATGCAGAAGATGGCATAATGTCTACACCTCGCTACGATTTCAGAACTCCAAGGTCTACAAGCCTGACTGGCCTAGACTTACACAACTTCAAATCTATCAAGTCTGCCGAAATATGCATAAGACCGTTGACTATAGTGTCAGGTTCTAATTCAGCCGGAAAGAGCACGCTTCTGCAAGCTGTCTTGACTCTTGCGCAGCTTTCAAGGCAGAGGATCGACGGCAGGCAACTTCCGCTAAACGGTGAGTACACTCGCCTTGGGACATTTTGGTCTTTGCTCAACCAAGAATACGATCGATACCGATATATGGCAATTTCCCTGCAATTTGAAACTGATCGAAATGATATCATTAGAAATGCCGGATCTAGATTTCGCTCTAATAGGAAACGACATAGTGGTGTAGGAGATGATCAAGTAGAAAAGGTAACTGGTCTTTGGTCACTAGAATTGGACGGCCCATTTGAGAATCTTTCTGGATCTGCACAAATTGGCACGATTAGGACATTCGCTAAGGGATCTTTCTGGTCAATCACCTTAGATTTACAGCGAGATACTGTAGGGTATGATCCCTCTGAGCTTGCTGCCGATGGACTCGACTACGAGGGAGACTTCGACAACTTTAGCGGAGAGTTGCTACTAGAACTAGATCTACATGAAGACCTTGACATTGATCAACGTATCGACCTAAGCATCCCTATAGACCAAGCAAAGATTACTAACGGACAGGTTGCCTCTTTATTTGTTCCTTTCTTTGAACCGTCTCAACAGGTCGAAAAGTGGTTTAGAGAAGTTGATGAGCAACCTCGCAGCCCTATTGCTGATACTGAAGATTATCACCAACGGACTCAAGACTACGATTACTATACTGAACTGGCAATTAAGGGAATAGTGAGGCGAGATTCACCTGAGGCTTATCCACAACTGGTCCGTTGGTACAAGGATCTAGATTCCACAGACAAAGAACATGTAGAAGCCAAAACCGCAGAGTTGCTGCAATTGATCTGCGATATATTTGACGAAGACCTGATGCAACCATTGGTTGGCGCACAGCGTGCCTTCTCCAGGTATCTTGCAAATCACGTTTTCTATGTGGGGCCACTACGCCATGCGCCTCATCTACCTTTTGGAAGTGGATTAGACCCTGACTCTGGACATGTGGGTGTTTCTGGAGAGCATGTTGCAGCGATTCTTCAGACCAAAAGCAAAAACAAGGGACGCTATCCACTGCCGAATCGTAGTGGATCAAACGTGACTCTCGAAGAGGCTGTGAATGCATGGATGCACTTCTTCGAGCTTGCTGACTCGATAACAGTAAATGAAGGCACTCCTCTTGTTTACAACATTGATCTCGTACCGCCTGGCCTGGATGAACCAGTCCCCCTGAATGCAGTTGGTGTAGGTGTCAGCCAGTTGCTGCCAGTCATAGTCCAATGCTTGGTAGCTGGTCCGGGGGCGCTCGTAATTTTGGAGCAACCCGAATTGCACCTTCACCCAGCGGCACAACAACGGCTTGCGGACTTCTTAATGACCTGTACCAATTGGGGCCAACATGTACTCGTTGAGACCCATAGTGAATATCTGGTACTGCGATTACGCCGTCGGATTGCTGAGGACGACTCAGACGAGCTCAGAAAGCAGGTTGTAATCCTGTTCGCCGAACGAGACGACCAAGGCGATACTGCCTTTCGAGAGGTTGAGATGAACGAACTCGGTCGTGTGCTTGAATGGCCTCCCGGCTTCTTCGACCAAGGCCAAAATGAAGCCCATGAGCTCTTGATTGCCGCAGCCGAGCGACAGCGACGAACTGAAGAAGCTGCAAGCTCGTAGACCTGCTGTTTCGACCCACTAGGAGACCAGATGTCGCTGCTTTGGAAATGGTGGAAAGAGTCGCCGGAGTACATTGCCGCAATCCTCATAGGACTGGTAGCTATATCGACGCTATCTGTGATCTACGGGGGAAACGACGGGCCGGATTGTAGCGCGGCTTATTCACAGTGGAACGGCGAGGTCGCTGATGCCAATGCGTTTTGGGGATTCAACAGATCGGACCCCAGTGAGCGTCCAGAAATCAGACGCGAGTGGGTGCTGGAGCATCGTGACCCGGATACGAAAGAGCAATTCATGTCCATCATGGATGCGGGCCACGCCCTATCAGAATTACAGGACTGCATGAGATCGGACGAAGACCTGCGCCGCTTGTCTGCGCCGACAAAGCGGTTTTCCGATGAAGAGAAGATGTGCTTCGATAGAAAGCACGAGGGCCACAAGATTATAGGCGGCAAGTTCGTGGTAGATGAGGAGTGTAAACCGATCTTGAGGGATGCGGCCCCAAGGATCGCATAGAATTTTCCCTAAGTGTGGCGGTCACGGGATGGCTTTCTTCCCCCGCAGAGATCGCATGGCACAGCAAGACAGGAAGGAGTTTCAGATGACAGACGAAGAGATCGCGGAACTCCACAAGCACCGTGACGATCCCGACGAGTGGGAAGACGAGCCCATTGAGGTGGTGGTGACCAAGCCAGTCGGGAACGTGGTCTCGTTCCAACTACCCACCAGTGAACTTGACCGAGCGATCGCCGCTGCCGATGAACTGGGAATATCCCTCTCTGAGTTCATCCGTGGTGCACTAGAACAGCGACTCGACGAATCCACGTCGATGACCGCGGTTTAGCCGAAGAAATGCTGGAACTCTCGACCAGCCTCCACCAGGGGATTCCTATCAACGAAGACGGCGATCCAACCGGTCGCGAAAGGCGCGGGCGCCCACTACCACTGCGCCGTGGTGGCGGACTCGGCGGGCCAGGTCGCGGTCGGATGTGACCACGGTGGCCGTTGACGGATCCTCCATGGCGGCCACTTCTTGGGCAATGCGGTCGTCGGCGGCGTTGGGGCCTCGGCGGGAGGCATAGGCCAGTTCGACCGTGCCGTGGTGCCCGACGGGCAGGCTGGGTACCGGACGACCGTCAGCGACCACCAAGGCCGGCACCCCCGCGTCGCTGATGTCTTCAACCAGACGGATCAGAGCGCCGTCGCGATCAGCCCACCAGCCGTCAGGCCGACACCCGATCACGTTCATAGCGTCAACCACTAACAAAGTACCCCCCTCAATGGCCCCACACACGGTAGGCGTTGTGGGGGGTGGCCGGGCTCAGGGCGCCCGCCGCCCGGAGCTCGTCGAGGACGGCGGGCTGGGCCCGGACAGGACCCGCCGCCACGCCGGTTGAAGCAATCGCTAGGCCAGGCTGGCGTCGAGGCACTCCACGGAGGGAGCGAAGTAGTAGCTGCCCGAGGCGGGATTCGAGAAGTCGGTGAGCATGTCGCGCACCTGGCCGTTGCGGCCGTACATCGCATCCATGCGCTCCCGGAACGGGGCCTGGGTCTTGCAGAAGGCCATGAAGTACAGGCCCACGGTGCCATCGTGGAAGGCGTAAGGAGTGGACCGACGGGCGATCTCGTCCCGCTTGGGCTTGGAAGCATCGGCGGTCTCGCCCTCGCGCAGTTCCACGTGGGAGAGGTGCGAGTGGGGAGCCTGCTCGTCCAAGCGGGTAGAGTCGGCCTTGGTCCGACCGAAGTTCACCTCTTGGGTGGGCACGTCCTGCTTTTCCCAGGCCACCAGGTCATGCACCCAGCGCTGGGCGATGATGAAGCTGCCGCCCGCTCCGGCCTCGCCGTCGGGTCTGATGGCCACGGCGGGCTGATCCTCATCCTCAGGGTTGCCGGTGCCGTCGATGAAACCGGTCATGTCCAGGCTCTCGCCATAGATGAAGGTGGGGGTTTCCCGGGCCACGCTCATACCACCAGCGATCAGGGCCATGCGGGCATCCCACTGGGCCTTCCACACCAAGTCCTTCTCGTCGTGGGTCATCCACAGGAGCAGTTCTTCCTGGGTGCCCTTGGCCTCGCGGCCGCTGCCGTCGATGGATTCCACCGTGTGGTACGGCTGGAAGTCGTCGGGAACATCATCGGTCAGGTCGGCCAACAGGGTGGGGCCGAGCCCGATTACCAGGTTGATACCCAGAGCGTCACAGTTGCTGCGGCAATCGGATATCGCCGACTTGATTGCACCCAAGTCAGCGCCGTCGCCACGGCTGAGGTGGACGTACCACTGGTACTTGCCCATATCGTTGAAAATTGCCGGCTGGCAGGTCGCCATTCGCCTCTCCTCCTTGAAAACGTCGACTTCTAGCGAAGTCTGGCACTATTGCTGCGCTGATGCATCTTGGAGCGGAAAAATTCGGGATCGGCAATAGCCACTGGAGGTAACCCATGAACCCCGACGACTACGGCGCTTTGGAAGTGTCCACCGTCGATCGCATAACCACGGTGGTGCTCAACCGGCCCGAGGCCCGAAACGCCATCGATCCGGTGCTGCACGACGACCTGACCAGGGTTTTCACCGACCTAGATCAAGACCCCGACACCGACGTGGCCATCCTCACCGGCGCGGGCGGGTCGTTCTGCGCCGGCGGCGACATTCCCTGGCTGCGCAGCCTGGCCGGGAACGTTTCTGAGGTTGAGCGAGTGATCCGGGCCGACCGGCGCATAACCGAATCGGCGCTCACCCTGGAGAAGCCCATTTTGGCCAAGGTGAACGGCCCCGCGGTGGGGCTGGGCTGCTCGCTGGCCCTGTATTGCGACTTCGTGTACGCCTCGGAGCGATCCGTTTTCGGCGACCCCCACGTATCGGTGGGCCTGGTGGCCGGCGACGGGGGCGCCCTGCTGTGGCCGCAGTTGGTGGGCTACGCCCGGGCCCGGCGCTACTTGCTGACCGGCGATCTGATTAAGGCCCCCGAGGCGGCTGAGATCGGCCTCATCACCGAGTGCGTGCCCGGCGACGATATCGACGACACCGTGCAGGCCATGGCCGAACGGATGCGCGACGGCGCTCGCATGGCCATCAAGTTCACTAAAGCCTCCATCAATGCCGGGCTGCGCCAAGTGGCCAATGCAGTGGTAGACCGGGCTGCGTCCACCGAAGGTCTCACCATGATGACCGAGGACTTCGTGATCGCCCTCGAAGCCTTCATGGCCAAAGAGCCCCCCGAATTCGTCGGCCGCTAGAAGCCGCCATGGACTACCCCACCGAAGCCGAGCACCACGCCCTGCTGCGGGAGACCGTTCGGCGCTTCGTCGAGGCCGAGATGCCCCGGGAGCTGGTCCGCCAATGGGACCGCGAGAACGAGTTCGACCGGGGTGTGCTGTACAAACTGGCCGATCTGGGGCTGTTCGGCATCACCATCCCCGAGCAAAACGGTGGGTCGGGACGGGACATCACCGCCACCATGATCGTGATCGAGGAGTTGTGCCGCCGCAGCACCGCCGTGGGCAGCGGCTACATCTACGGCGCCTGCTACGCGGGGATGAACCTGGTGGAGACGGCCAGCGAGGCCCAACGCCAAGAATGGCTGCCCCTGGTGGCCCGGGGCGAGATGCTGTTCTCCTACGGGCTGACCGAGCCCGACGTGGGCTCCGATCTGGCCAGCGTCACCACCACCGCGGTCCGCGACGGCGACGTAGTGCGGATCAACGGGGCCAAGCGGTTCTGCTCGGGCACCACCTACACCGATTACATCTACACCCTGGTCAACAGCAACCCCGGCGGGGAGCGCTACCACAACCTGTCGTTTGTGCTGATTCCGCCCTCATCGCCGGGGGTGACCATCGAGCCCCAGCACGCCATGGGCCTTAAAGGGTCAATGACCACCGACGTCACCTTCAGCGATGTGGAGGTGCCCGCCGACAACATCGTGGGCGGTGACGAGGGATGGAACCAGGGTTGGGCCAAGCTGGCCGGCCCAGGGCTGGATGTGGAGAAGATCGAGGTGGCCGCCATGGCCCTTGGCATCGCCACTGGTGCGGTCGAAGACGCCTGGGCCTACGCCCAGGACCGGGTTCAATTCGGCAAGCCCATCAGCAGCCACCAGTCCATCCGCCACATGCTCTCCGAGGCCCGCACTCGCCTGCTGGCCGCCCGGCTGATGACGTATCACGCGGCCAAGTTGCTAGATGAGGGCATACCGGCGTCGGTGGAGACCTCAATGGCCAAGCTTTTTGTGTGCGACACCGCCAAAGACATCGTGCTGTCGATGCAGCAGGTGATGGGGGCCTATGGCTACGTGGAAGACTTCGACATGGAGCGATATGTACGCGACGTGCTGGTCATGCCCATCATCGGCGGCTCATCCGCCATCCAGCGAAACAACATCTCCAACCGCCTCAAGCTAGCCAGGGAGTAGTCCAATATGACCGTAACCAAAGACCCCATCGACGCTGATGCCGCCACCGAGAAGGTGGTGGACTGGCTCGAGGACAACCTGGGGGGCACGGTTACCGAGATCGCCCGTCAAGCCCGCTGGCGGCCGGTGTGGTTCGCCGATGTGGAGCGCGACGGCGAGCGGCTCGAGTTGTGCGTGCGGGGGGACCGCACCGACATGCCCTTGGTATTCCCGCTCGACCACGAGATGCGTCTGCAAAGCGTGCTCGGCGATCACGGCATTCCCGTGGCACAGGTGCACGGATGGATAGACGACCCCACGGCATACGTCATGGACCGGGTGCCGGGCGAGAACCACTTCGAGAACTGCACCGATGCCGAGCGGGACGCAGTGGTGGACGACTATCTGCACATCCTGGCCCGCATGCACGCCCTGGACATCGGACCGTTCGTCGATGCGGGAATCATGCGGGCCGACCGACCCGAGGAATCCGGACTGTTGGGGTTGAGGCGCTACGAGGCCCTGTACCGCAGTGTGAAGACGCTCCCCGACCCGTTCCTGGAGTTCAGCTTGGGCTGGCTGCGGCGCAACCCCCCGTTTTCCCGAGGCCGGGAGTCGGCCATCGTGTGGGACACCGGGCAGTTCCACCATCAAGACGGCCGGGTGTTGGCCGTCTTGGACGTGGAGATCGGCCACATCGGCGACCCGATGATGGACTTGGCCGCGTGGCGGCAGCGGGACACGGTGCTCGGATTCGGCAACTTCGCCAAGTTGTACGACCGCTACGGCGAATTGGCGGGCGAGCCGGTGGACTTGGACGCCATCCAGCGCCATCACTTCATGTTCACCCTCTCCAACCAGCTTCCGTTCAGTGCGGCGCTGAGGGAACCGGCCCCCGACTCCGATCTGATGACCAACCTCCAGTGGTGCTACGAGACCAACCTGTTCGCCACCGAGGCCCTGGCCGAGATCCTCGACGTGGAACTGCCCACCGTGGAGATGCCCGAACCCCGAGAATCCCGAGCCGAGGTGGTGCTCAACCACCTGGTGCGCAACCTGCGCACGTTGCAGATCGAAGACGAGTATGCGCGCTACAAGCTGCGCACCATGTTCCGCATGGCCCGCCACGCATCCCGGATCGACGAGATCGGCGATGCCGTCTCTGCGGCCGACCTAGACGACCTCCACGAGCTGCTGGGCCATCGCCCGGCGTCATGGCTGGAGGGCGAGGCCGAACTCGAGCAGTTCGTGCTGGCCAACGACGACACCTCCCGCTACGACGAGGACTTGGTGAAGATATTCCACAAGCGCAACCTGCGGGCTCAGATGCTCCTCGGCCCCGCGGGCTCAGCCATGGCGCGCCACCTGCGCATTCAGACCTTCCGGGACTGACGGCTAGCCCTGGTTGCGAGCCGCAACCGCGGCCGCGCCAACGAGGCCCCCGTCGGCGCCCAAGGGGCTGGGGATGATGCGGGCTCCCTGAGAGTGGACCAGGCAGCAAATGCGGTCCATCTCGGCTTGGGCCGCGTCGAAGAAGTCGTCGCCGTATCCCAGGGCCACCGATCCCCCGACCACGGCCAAGCGTAGATCCAGCAGATTGGCCACCGAGCCGACTCCCCGCCCCACCAGGGTTCCTACCCGGCGGCGCATCTCCTTGGGAGCATCGGCGGGGGCGATACCGTCCAACAGATCAGCGATGGCGGTGCCCGAGGCCTGGCCCTCCAACAGGCCCACCGCCCCGGCGGCATCGGCCCGCCCGTCCTCCGCCACGAAGATGTGCCCGATGTGTCCGGCGTTGCCGTCGGCACCGTCCAGCAGGCGCCCGTTCAGCACGATGCCGCCCCCAATGCCGGTGGACACCACCATGGCCAGGTAGTTGTCCACCCCGACAGCCCCTCCTACCCAACCTTCAGCCAGGGCCAGGGCTTTGGCGTCGTTGTCCACTGCCACTGGTAGTCCAAGGGCCTCAGACAGTCGATCTCGAAGGGGGAAGTCTCGCCACACGGCGATGTTGAGGGGCGAAAGGAGCCGATGGTTGTCTCGGGACGGCCCTCCGCTGCCCACGCCGCAGACGCTCACCGGCTGGCCGTGTTCTTCGAGAACCTCCCGGGCCAACTCCACGATCAGGGAGAACAGCGCCTCTTCGTCAGCAGCCTGAGACGGCCCTCGCCGCTGGCAGAGCACTTGCCCATCAGGGGCGACAACGCCGACGGCCACCTTTGTACCACCGATGTCCACGGCCAGCACCGGGCCGTCTAGCACTATCTCCACGGGCTGAGATTAGGAGACGGGCTGCCCTGCTGGTTTGCTCGGGGGGTACAGGAAGCGAATCAATGCCACCGCAGCCACCAGACCGACGATCTGCATCACGATGAACATGGGCGCCGACGACGGCTCGATGCCCGCGAAGGTGTCGGAGAACATTCGCCCCACGGTCACCGCCGGGTTGGCGAAGCTGGTGGACGAGGTGAAGTAGTAGGCCCCGCCGATGTAGGCCGCCACTGCGCCAGCCACAAACCGGATGCGGTCGGTTCGCACCAGTGCGAAGATCAGCGCCACCAGTCCAGCGGTAGCGATCACCTCGCCCAGCCACAGGTGGCCGGCCGAGCGGTCCTTAGTCGACCAGTCCACTGCGTCCAGGTCGAACATCAGGTTGGCCAGCACCGTACCTGCCACCGCGCCAGCAACCTGGGCGGCGATGTAGGGCGCGATGTGGCGGCGGGGAAAGCCCCCCAGCGCCCAGTCGGCCAGCGTCACCGCCGGATTGAAATGGGCCCCTGACACCGGGCCGAACATCAAGATGATGGCGAACAGCACCGCGGCGGTGGCCGCCGCATTCTGGAACAGCTGCAATCCCACATCGGTGGGCGACAGCCGCTCGGCCATGATGCCCGACCCCACCACGCCGATCAGCAGCAGCGCCGTGCCGACGGCTTCAGCCACCAACTTTCGCGTCAGCATGCCTGGAACCTCATGACTACAGGATGGTCGGCGGAACTGTCATAGAGAAACTGGGAACCTCGGCAGGGTGCAGATGGAGGGGATTCACATGCACCCCGCCAAGGTTCAGTTTGACGCCGTGCCGGAGGGATTTAGCACCTGCGTCGTGTTGTTGGGGCTTTCACCACCGCACAAGAAGTTAGGTGGCCTTGTGAAACACACGAGTTACCCGACATTTCGCCCGGGTGGCAACCGGGTGAACATTGCCCTTCCGAGGCCGAGAATATGTACGCTCAGCGGCCATGCGGTTCACCGGCGCCAGCGTCCCTCGGCGGGAGGACCCGCGCCTGCTAGCCGGTGCGGGGCGATTTGTGGACGACATCGATAGACCCGGCCTACTGGAGGCTGCGTTTGTGCGCAGTCCGGTGGCCCATGGGCGGTTGATAGCGGTCGAGGCCGGCAATGCCAGGGCCACCGATGGCGTCGTGGCCGTGCTGGCCGCTGAGGATCTCGCCCAATACTGCTCGCCCATGGGCTGGGGAGCGACTGGTCCGCTGATCGTGCCCGCCCATCTCCCTCTGGCCGACGACCGGGTTCGTTTCGCCGGCGATCCGATTGCCGTGGTGATCGCCACCAGCCGGGCCGCTGCCGAAGACGGCGCCGATGCGGTGGAGGTCGACATCGACCCGCTTCCCCCGGTGATAAGTGCCGCTGCGGGGGGCGATGGCGCCGCCGTGTGGGATGAAGCCCCCGACAACGTGCTCTGGTCCGGCGAGGAGGTGTGGGGCGACCCCGACGCAGCGTTCGCCTCCGCCGCCCATGTCATCTCCGAGACGCTCACCCAGCACCGTCACACCTGCGTTCCCCTGGAGACCCGGGGCGGAGTAGCCGAATACGACACATCCACCGGCAGCCTTCACTACGAGGTCTCCCACCAGAACCCCCACGCGCTGCGGGTGCATTTGGCCGCCATTCTGGGAATGCCCGCCGCCCGAATTCGGGTGACCTGCGACAGCATCGGTGGATCGTTCGGGCTGAAGTCCAATCCCACCCGGGAGGACGTGGCGGTGTGCGCCGCCGCCCGGCTGCTGGGCCGGCCGGTGCGCTGGGTGGAGGACCGGGCCGAGAACATGGTGGCCGGGGGCCATGCCCGCGAGGAACAAGTGAGGGTGGAGGCCGCGCTCGACGAGAACGGGGTGGTGATCGGGCTGCGAGCCGATCTGGTGATGGACCACGGGGCCTACCCGTTCTTGAATCTCCCGCTGTCGCTGTTCGCCAACATCATCAAGGTGCTGCTGCCCGGCACGCTGCGGGTGCGCCACTACCAGTTCCGCGGTTCGGTGGTGGCCACCAACAAGGCCTCGTTCGTGGCCTATCGGGGGCCGTGGGAGATCGAGTGCTGGGTGCGGGAGCGGCTCATGGACCTCATCGCCCGCCGGCTCGGCCTCGACCCCCTGGAGGTGCGCCGCCGCAACTACATGGGCGACGACCAGTTCCCCGGCACCATGCTCACCGGCCCCACCCTGGATTTCATAACCATCAACCAGACCCTCGATCGGGCCGTGGAACTGGCCGATTACCAGGGCTTTCGAACCGCCCAGGCCGAGGCCCGAGCCGAGGGGCGGCATCTGGGCATCGGCCTTTGCACCTACTTGGAGCCCGGCCCCGGCCCCACCGACTACGGCCAGGCGCTGGGCTTCACCTACGAGCAGCGCTCGATGCAACGGGCCCGGGTGAAGCTGGAGCCCGACGGCTCGGTGACGGTGTTCACCAGCCAGCAGCCCCATGGCCAGAGCCACGAGACCACCCTGTCCCAAGTGGTGGCCGACGAGCTGGGGGTGGCCATCGACGATGTGCGGGTGGTGTGCGGCGACACCGACCAGGTGCCGTTCAACATGGTGGGCACCGGCGGGAGCCGGGCGGCCACCCTAGGGGCCGGTGCGGCCCAGGGTGCGGCCCGCGTCGTGCGCCACAAGCTGCTTGCGGTAGTGGCCGCCATGCTGGAGGCCAATCCCGACGATCTGGAGATCGCCGACGGGGTGGTGGCCGTGCGGGGTTCGCCCGACCAAAACAAGACGGTGGCCGAAGTGGCCCGTCTGTCCTACATGGCCCCTTTCACCTTGGACGAGGCGCTGGGCGACGGGTTCGACGCATCGTTCGACTTCGGGACCCCGGCTGGCGGATGGACCCAGTCGACCCATGTCTGTTGGGTGGAACTGGACCCCGGCACCGGACTGGTGACCGTGCCCCGCTACCTGGTGGTGGAGGACTGCGGAGAGATGATCAACCCGGCAGTGGTGGAGGGCCAGATCCGGGGCGGGGTGGCCCAGGGAATCGGCAGCGTGCTGTTGGAGAAGATCGTCTACGACGACAGCGGGCAGTGCACCACATCCACCTTCATGGACTACCTGCTGCCCACCGCGGCCGAGATCCCCCGCATCGACATCGAGCACCTTGAGGGGCCCTCTCAGGGCGACGTCCCCTGGCGGGGGGTGGGCGAGGGCGGAGCAATCGGTTCTCCTGCCGCGGTGTGCAACGCCATCGAAGACGCCCTCGCCCCTTGGGGTGCCCAGATCACTGAGCAGTACCTCCCCCCCAGCCGGATCCTCCAGTTCATCTCCCCCGCCGCAGAGCCAAATGAAGCCGGACACTAACGTTGGGTCTGTGAGCGAGAACCCCATTGGCGAACGGCGGCCGATCCGCATTGCCGATGTCAAATGGGAGGACTTCACCGATCCCGGCGAGCCCGATCGGGAGCCGGGGCCGTTTGTGCGATGGCTGGTGGATCCGGCATCAGGCAATCAGGTCATGCACGTGAAATCGTGGGCGGGACGTAATGCGGCGGCCCACTGGCACCTGTCGGACACGGTGTATTTGGTGACCAAGGGGGAGTTCATCGTGGAGGGCGAGGAGCCCTACCGTGAAGGCGACCTCCGCTGGGTGAGGGGCGGGTTCGCTTACGGCCCGGAGCGGTCAGGCCCTGACGGCTGCGAGTATCTGTTCTTCAGCCTGGGCCCCTACGACAAGCTCGACCCCGACGAGCACCCGCCCCCGCTGGGCCGCTGGGACGACCCGTCCACCTGGGTGGAGGGGTACCCCCAAATTGAGCGGGCCAAGCTGATAGACAATCCCCGATGAGCCTTCAGATAGCCCCGCTGGACGCCCCGCTAGGCGCTGAAGTGGCCGGGTTCGACTTTGCTGCCCCCTCAGACCCGGAGACCACCGCCCAACTGCGGGAGGCGGTAGACGAACACCTGCTCCTGTTGTTCCACAACTCAGAGCCCCCCACCCCCGCCCAGGTCACCGGCTTTTGTGAGTCGTTCGGCCCGCTGCGTCCCACGCTGGCCGACAAATCCCGCCTTCCCGGCTTCCCCGGCATCAACCGGGTGTCCAACGTGGATGTCGACGGGGTGGTCGGCACCGGGGGCAGCGATGTGGTCACCTACCACTCTGATCTCAGTTTCAACCCACCGCTCATCGAGTTCCTGTACTTGGACGCGATAGCCCTGCCGTCGTCAGGCGGGACAACCAAGTGGCTGAACCTGGTGGCCGCCTACAACGACCTGGACGACGACACCAAGGCTCGCGTCAATGATGTCGGGGTGGTCTACCGGCTGCGCGACGGGCTGGACTTTGGGGCGTACTTCAAGGCAACCGACGGCGACGCGCTGCTGGCCGACCAGACGTGCATCTCGCTGGTGCAGACCAACCCCCGCAATGGCCGCCGCAGCGTTTGGCCCAACACCGGCCCCGACTTCGCCGCCGACGTGGAGGGTCACAGCCCCGACGAAGGCGCCAGCCTGCTGGCAGAGCTATTCGCCCACTGCACCCAAGACCGCTACGTCTACGAGCACAACTGGAGCGTCGGCGAATCCGCCTTCTGGCTCAACACCCAGACCATGCACCAGCGCGAGGCCTTCCCCCCCGACCAGGTTCGCGAGCTCCGCCACGTCAACATTCTCGGCCACACCGACCCCCGCCAAGTCGCTTAGTTGACCGCTTCTTACTCGTTCGTGGCAGCATACGACCCGATTCGGCTGGGTTTCGCGGTCCATAACCAGCTAGCTCGACTGGTTTGACTGCGCTCACCGCATCGGGCCTGGCCAAGTCCTACGGCGACCGGCGACTCTTTGCCAACGTCGCGGTGCAGCTCTCTCCTGGGCTTCGGGTGGCGCTGGTTGGCGGCAACGGGACCGGCAAGACCACGCTTCTGGAGATACTGGTCGGCATTACCGAACCCGATGAGGGGACGGTCGGGCGCCCTCAAAGCGCCGAGATCGGTTATCTGCCCCAAGATCTCGTCGACTCAGCTGGCGGCACTGTCATCGAGCAGGTCATGGCTGGCGCCGGGGCCGTGGCCCGACTGGCCGAACAGCTCGCCGGCCTCGAGCGGCGGCTCGGCGGGCTGGGCGAAGACCACGACGCCGTGCTGGCCGAATATGGGGAGGCGCAGGCCCGATTCGAGCAGCTCGGCGGCTACGCCCTGGAGTCCGAAGCTGCCAAAGTGCTGGCCGGGCTGGGGTTCTCTCCGGCCGATTCCCAACGACCGGTGCGAGAGATGTCGGGGGGCTGGCGGATGCGAGTGGCCCTCGCCCGGCTGATGGTGGCCCAGCCCGATGTGCTGATCCTCGACGAGCCCACCAACCACCTCGACGTCGACTCGGTTGCCTGGCTGGAGCAGCGTCTGGCCGCTTGGCCCGGTGCTCTGCTGTTCGTGAGCCACGACCGAGACTTCATCGATACGGTGGCCAACCGGGTCATGGAACTGGCCGAGGGCACTGCTCTGGCCTACACCGGAGGGTTTGCCGAATTCGTGGTGGCCCGAGAGGAGCGCCTAGCCCGCATCGAGGCCGCTGCCGCCCGCCAAGCCCGCGAGGTGGCCCGAGTGGAGCGGTTCGTCGAGCGCTTCCGGTACAAAGCCACCAAGGCCCGGCAGGTGCAAAGCAGGGTGAAGACCTTGGAGAAGCTGGACCGCATCGCCATCCCTTCCAAGGCCGAGCTGAACACCCGCTTCGCCTTCGCCGAGCCGCCCCGGTCCAGCCGGGTGGTGGTTGAGTTGGCCGACGCGACGATCGGCTACGACCCCGGAGCCGAACCGGTGGTATCGGGGGCGACTTTGGCCGTAGAACGGGGCCAGACTGTCGCCCTAGTAGGGCCGAACGGCGCGGGCAAGACCACCCTGCTGCGTCTGATCCTCGGCGAACTGGACCCCGACCAGGGAACAGCCCATCTCGGCGCCAATGTGAAGGTGGCCGCGTTCCACCAGCATCAGGCCGACGAATTGGACGGGTCGAAGCGGGCCATCGAGGTGTTCTCGGCCGGCATCGACCCCGGCCGGCGGAACTTGCGAACCGTGCTGGGCGCCTTTGGCTTCGCCGGCGAAGCGGCCGACCGGCGGGTGTCGGAGCTTTCCGGGGGTGAGCGCACCCGTCTGGCGCTGGCCCGCACCATGATCGAGCCGGTCAACCTCATTGTGCTCGACGAGCCCACCAATCACCTCGACCTGCCCAGCTGCGATGTCCTTGAAGACGCGCTGTCGGCCTATCCCGGCACTGTGCTGCTGGTGACTCACGACCGCCACCTCATCCGGTCGGTGGCCGACGCGATTATCGAGGTCCGCAACGGACGGGCGGTATGGCACTACGGCGTGGACGAGGCGGTGCTGGCCCCACCCCTGCTTGGGCCTCCAGGGCCAGACTTGGAGGGATCCGCCGGCGATGAACCTCGACAGCGCGGCGGTAATGCACGCGTCGAGCGCCGTAGAGCCAGTGCCCAGCAGCGGCAGACGACCGGCAAGCAGAAACGCCAGTTGGACCGGCTGGAACGAGACTACGAGGCAGCCAATGCCGAAGTAGACGACCTGCTGCGACGACTCGGCGACCCCGAGATCTATGACCGCCCCGAAGAAGTCCACGCCTTGGCCACCGCCCACGAGGCCGCCGCCCAACGAGCCGCCACCCTCCTGGCCCGCTGGGAAGCCGCCGTCGAAGCCCTCGAATAGCCCCGCAACCACCACTGATTCGCCGCCGCCGACTTTCCCAATCTCTGGCGTGCATGAAACTAATGGATACCCATAGGCTCTCTCGCCTATGCCTCCCACGTTGTATCGAGACACGAATTACTCGCTGACCCATCTGATTGAAGAGATCAAGCATGGCGAGATTGCCCTCCCTGACATACAGCGCCCTTTTGTATGGTCTTCAGCGAAGGTTCGCGACCTGTTCGACTCTATGTACCGGGGATACCCGATTGGGACGTTGCTGTTCTGGGAGACCGGTGCCGATACCAGCACTCGCCAGGTCGGGGGAGGCGAGCGAGACAATGTGGCCAAACAACTCATTGTGGACGGCCAACAGCGTCTGACCTCCCTGTTCGCCGTACTCACCGGCCAGCGAGTACTCACCAAGTCTTTTGAGAACCGCCATATCCAAATTGCTTTCCGGCCCTCAGACGAGGCATTTGAGGTGGCCGATGCAGCCATCCGAAGGGATCCTGAGTTCATTCCTGACATAGCCGAACTATGGAAGGACCGTTACCGATCAACAGTGCGGACCTTCTTGGCCAGGCTTGCCGAGAACCGAGGAGAACCGCTGGCCGAAGATGAAGAGGACCAACTCGAAGGCAGGATTGACCGGGTCCGTGACCTCAGGGACTTCCGCTTCCAGGTCATCCAACTCAATGCCAATGCCGACGAAGAGCAGGTAGCTGAGATTTTTGTGCGGATCAACTCCGAAGGGGTGCAACTCAACCAAGCGGATTTCATTCTTACGCTGATGTCTGTCCACTGGGAAAAGGGACGCAAGGAACTTGAGCAATTCAGCCGACAAGCAGTGGACCCATCCGTTCACGGACCTTCACCCAAGAACACGTTCATCGATCCAAGCCCTGATCAACTCTTGCGAGCAAGCGTTGGTCTCGCCTTCCGCCGGGCCCGTCTGCAGCACGTCTACAGCATTCTTAGGGGCAAGGACCTCAACACAGGAGAAGTGTCATCTGATAGGCGTGACGAGCAATTCGAACGGCTTCGCTTGGCTCAGGACGAGGTGTTGGACCTGACCAACTGGCATGAGTACCTCAAGTGCCTAACCCTTGCTGGCTTCCGCGGCCGTCGGATGATCACATCCGACACTGCCCTGATCTACTGCTACGTCCTTTGGCTCATCGGCCGTCGAGACTTTGTCATCGGTATCTCAACTCTTCGGTCCGTGATCGCCCGATGGTTCTTCATGGCTCATACGACTGGCCGATACACAGGGTCTAGTGAAACCGCCCTGGAAGCTGATCTTGCCCGGATCAACTCACTAGACCCAAACAACGCAGAGGCTTTCTGTGACGAGCTTGACCGTCAGATTAGGGCCAACTTCACAAACGACTACTGGGAGGTGTCTCTTCCCACTCGTCTCGACAGCTCATCGGCCAAATCCCCTGCTCTCTGTTCCTATTGGGCTGCTCTGAACGTGCTCGATGCCGAATTGCTATTCAGCAACCTCACTATTAGAGACATGCTGAAACCCGACGGAAGTGCGCCCCGCTCGGTCGAACGCCATCACCTGTTCCCCAAGGCCCATCTGAATGCCAGAGGCATCACAGATACTCGACAAGTCAATGCCATCGCCAACATGGCGTTCTTGGACTGGCCAGAGAACGCCGGCATAGGCGCCGATGACCCCGCTGAGTACTGGCCTGCAATGTCGAGCCGCCTGACGCCTGATCAGCGCCAACAGCAAATCGAATGGCACGCACTGCCTATCGGCTGGGAACAACTCGACTACTCGGATTTCTTGGAAAAACGCCGAGCACTGATGGCCAGGGTGGCTCGAAATGGCTTCGAGCGGCTTTGGAATGACGACAGCATCGATCACTCAACCTCGACACTGGGTGACTTACTGGACGCTGGTGAATCTCAAACTGTCGAATTCAAATCCACAGCCCGCTGGAACCTGCACTCTAGTCAGCAGGACAAAAGGATGGAGCATGTCGTCACCAAGACAGTTTGTGGGTTCCTCAATGCAGAGGGAGGAAAACTTCTCATTGGAGTGGACGACAACGGGAATGTGATCGGTTTGGATCACGACATGAAGACTTTGGGCAGCAAGGCAAACCGAGATGGCTACGAATTATTCCTACGCCAGCATCTGGACAACGCCCTGTCTACGCCAACTGCTGCGACGGTGCGACTCGACTTTGAGAAATACGCTGGCAAAGATGCGTGCGTCGTTACGGTCTCAGCCTCCGGCAAGCCGGTTTTTG
Source organism: marine group bacterium Sva0996 bin134 (assembly GCA_002239105.1). Taxonomy (GTDB): domain Bacteria; phylum Actinomycetota; class Acidimicrobiia; order Acidimicrobiales; family Bin134; genus Poriferisocius. The sequence continues at coordinate 106,953 of MPNQ01000003.1, forward strand.
CCAGGGCAGTTGAAGGAGGAGGGCCGCCATCCGAGTTTTGGGTCCGCATCGGCAACGCCACCAAACAACTTCATGGCGACGACATGATGGGATACCAAGACGATCACTGGGGCTAGTTGTAGGTCAGGTGTTGATCAATCGAAAGCTGCATTGATGGGGGCGACCAATCGATCCACCGCCCCCATCAGCATGGCCATCGCCCACGACCCCGACGGCTGCCACTCCGGCCTCCGCCTCTTCGAGCCGAGGATGACCGACTCGTGGGTCAGATTGTTCGCCGAGGCCACCAAGAGGGCTGCTTCCACCACCAATCACACCATCAATCAAATCAACCACTCCCCTGCCAATGGGAGGAAGCAACTGCCGGGCTGTGAGCCGACCACTCCGCGCGAGCCCTGTTCCCCTACCTACCCGCCCAACCCATCCTCAGCCCCGGGGACTTCACCGAGTTGTTCGGCGTCAGCGAGTGAACTGCCCGCAACGATCTTGCCGCCCTCGTCACTTGAGAAGTCCTCTCCACCCACCTACGTCAAGATCACCAGATCAGGCCGCAGCCGCCATTGGTTCTCTGCCTCGTGTCTACTGAATCTCTAGAATCTATGCTAGCTTTTCCCTTGGCAACACAACATTTTACTAACTCCGAAAAGGACTGACGATTGTGGCAAAGACTGGACTAAAGTCAGCCTTATTTCTAGATTTTGACAACGTATATATTGGCCTGAATGAACTGGACTCTCAGCAGGCTGCTGAGATGGCTGAGGAACCTTGGCAATGGTTACGACGTCTCTTAGAGCATGCAGGAAGCCAGGTCAAGAGAGATGTATTGGTTAGGCGCGCCTACCTTAATCCATCGGGACGAGTTTCAAACCGTGAAGGAACATGGACATACTTCTCAAGTATTCGTCCAAGACTCACTCGATCTGGATTCGAAGTTATTGACTGTCCCTCGCTAACAGCCGCTGGGAAGAACGCAGCAGATATCCGTATGGTCATGGATGTATTATTCTATATGTCCAAGGATACCAAATACGACGAGTTCATAATCGCGTCAAGTGATGCTGATTTTACGCCATTGCTGTACCACTTGCGCGCCGACAATCGTCGAACAGTTATTGTAGCAGCCGGTCAAACATCCACTGCGTACAGAGAAGTTGCCGACGCCGTCATTGACATTGGAGTCCTTCTTGAAGCAGGAACATTATCCCATTCCAACCAAAAGGAAGTTCTTGAAGAGATTTCAATGAACGCCGAAACTGCATCACATACTGCCAAAAGCATGAGTGACGATGCTCTTGTGGTTGCTGATGAAGCTCTTTCATATATTCAAGCTCGAGATGAGCCTGTGCTTCTCGCACCATTCGCTCAAGAATTGTTGATCGAATTTGAACTCTCGGAAGACTCAGATGGATGGTTTGGTCACAGGACGTTTAGCAAATTTCTACAGTCGATTAACCCTAACCTACAGATAACAGGACATTATGTCTGGGATAAACGGCGCCATCGTGATCCAGCAGAGCAAAACATTGAACTTCCAGATTCGATTCAACGAATCTGCAAAATCACCGATCTCCCTAGACTGGAGAAGCATGAATGGAACGCTATCTTTGCTGTGTTAGCCCGCTATTCGAGTACAAAGAACTTTAACCTTACGGAATGTACAGCCTGGTGCCGCGACGAGCTAGACGGTGAGGGGATCAAGATAGGCAGAGCTCAGATCAGCTATGTGGTGAGGAGTGCGCTGCATGGCGACCAACCATTGAATATGATGCCTGCGCCAACATTGGAGCAGATCCGCAGTGCAGTAGCACGAGCCACTATTGCGAGAACGCGCGCTGCTAACCCGAATCTTTCAGACGAAGAGGAAAATGAGTTTCGTGAGTGGCTAGGCGAGAACAGGCTCTCGGCTTAGCTCTAGAGCCCATTGGGAGGGACACCACCGGTGCTAAAAGTTGGTCAACCAGCATCAGCTTCGAGGCAATAATAACTCGAACCGCCTGCTAGGGCCGTCAACTGTGAGAATTCCTCGACGTAGAATGTCTAGGCCGATCAGAACTTCGGCTCCAGCGATGTCGGCCGTGTGCGCAGTAACCATGATGGGATCTGGCGGCCGATCCTGGCGCCAACCCAGCGTCACGGCGAGTGGGAACACAGAGCTTGAACGCTCACCTGAAGCAGTTTGCAGCACTGCCTGACGTACCGGCTCCAATAAGAGAGTTTCCGCGATCCTTGATGTGACGCAGGTCATGACAGCACCGGTGTCGATGACGCCCTTGGTTCTATGGGGAGCTAGCACCAACCGCCCTTCCAGCCGACGTCGTTCGAGCTCGCTTGGCAGCAGTCCAATCTCCACGTCGACGATCGGTCCGTGTGACCCGATTACCCCTGAGATGCAGGCGTAGGCTGTCTCATCAGCGCTAATCGGCAGGAACCGCCCAGGGTATGCAGACCACAGGGTCTTCCTGTGAGATCAATTTGACCAGAAATCGTCGCCCGACCTGGCTCTCGTAACCAGCGCTGCAGGCTTCGTTCTCGGTTTCAAAACAACCTACGAGCTGAGGGCGGCGTCGCCCATCTTCAGGTTGAATCAACACCGCCCAGCGACCGGCATCGGTAACCAGCATGGCATCCAGCCTCCTCACAAAGTCCGCCTCTAAGCGATCAAGGACACCGATAGCAGCCACTGCTTGCATTGTGGCACACAAAATAGCCTGGTCGACGACAGCATTTTGCGCCCAGTTAGGCGAACCTCTTGAAATCCCCCGCCAAGTGGCCTAGCCGTATACCAGTAGGTCGCTAGGGGTCCACAGGCAGACTCCCATTGACTCCTACCATGGAACGGGGGCCGGCTGCTCAGAGCCGACTAAGGAAGTAGGGGATCATGACCGGACATCGACGCTGGTTCCGTTTCGTGACGTTGGCCGTGGCTTTCGCTCTTGCATTTGGGATGGCTGGCTCTTCGGCGGGTGGTCAAGACCCCGACGAGAGGGATGCGGTGATCGCCCGACAGCAAGCTCTAATCGATGAGCAGGAGACACTGATCACTGCCCAAGAGGCGCTGCTCAACGAGTACCGATGCTTGTTCGACATCGACACCCAACTTGTTCCCGATGGCTGTCCCGACCTACCCCGGCCAACATCAACTCCGACACCCACCGCTACGCCCACTCCGGCTCCAACGGCAACGGCCACACCCACACCAACCGGCACACCAACCCCAACGGCCACTCCGGCTCCGACAGCCACCCCGACTCCATCCCCTGAAGACCAGACCGGCGACCCGGCAATCCCCGCCGGGACCACCGAGGAGCAGTGGGAGCAACTCCGCCAGTGCAATGCCAACGGCGATTACCAATACGCCAACCCCAACGGAGTGAACTTCGGCGCCTATGAGTTCAGACAAACAAGCTGGGACGGCCTCGCCCGCCGCCACTACCCCCACCTCGTGGGCGTCACTCCAAGCGACGCCGCCCCCGCCGACCAAGACCGCATGGCCTACGCCCTCTATGAAGAGCGGGGATGGGCGCCCTGGCCGGCCTGCGACCCGTCTCGGCCAACGCCCTCGCCAGAAGACACCACTACTACGGACCCAGCCGATTTCCCGCCGATCCCCGCAGGCACCACCCAGGCCCAATGGGACCATCTCATTCAGTGCGAATCTAATGGCAACTATCGGGCCTACAGTTCTGCTGGGCCATTCCTGGGAGCCTTTCAGTTCCTCCAAAGCACCTGGAACTGGGTAGCCGGCATTCACTACCCCCGCCTGGTGGGGGTAGACCCTCGTGACGCCGCCCCCGCCGACCAGCACCGCATGGCCTATGCGCTGTATGGCATGCAGGGATGGCCGCCGTGGCCCGCGTGCACCGCGGATTTCCGGTAGTAGCTACCGACCGCTAGACACTTCCCTGTCGAACGGACAGCAGACCTAGGAGGCCAGCGATGCAGGGCATGAGGATCGGAGCGATGGCAGCAGAAGGCACGGGTGAACCGCCGGTGCCGGGCATGAGCGGACCGCCAGGGTTGGCCGAGATCATCGAGAACGCCCAGCGGTTCGAAGCGCTGGGACTGGACACGGCGTGGATCGCCAACATCGAGATCGACGCGGTCACCGCATCGGCGGTGGTGGGCACCGCCACCAGCCGCATCGAGATCGCCACCGGGGTGACCCCCACGCCGATGCGCCATCCCTTCGCCTTGGCCCAGCAGGCCGCCACCGCCCAAGCCGCCTGCGATGGACGCTTCACCCTGGGCATCGGCCTGTGCCACCAGGGAATGGTGGAGAACCTGATGGGCCTCTCCTACGCCCGCCCGGCCCGCCAGATGAGGGAGTACCTAGAAATCGCCGGGCCGATGCTTCAAGGCCAAGGCATGAACTACCAGGGCGACATATACACCACCCGGTGGCGAGGCCTGTCGCATGCGCCCCCCACCGAGATCATCGTGGCTGCAATGGGGCCGATCATGCTGGGCCACGCTGGCCGATTGGCCTCGGGCACCTTTGTGTGGGCCACCGGCCCCAACACCCTGGCCGATTACGTGGTGCCCACCATCGGCGCCGCGGCCAAAGACGCCGGGCGCCCCCAGCCGAGAGTGGCGGCCGGATTTCCCATCTCGGTGGTCGACGACGCCAGCGCTGGCTATGAGGCCGCCGCCCGGACTTTCGCCCACTACAAGGACATCCCCTCCTATCGGGGCATGCTCGATCGTGAGGGCATGCCCGGGGTAGAAGACCTGGCCATCACCGGCAACGAATCCGCGGTCGCCGCCCAGCTGGGGCAGGTCCGAGATGCCGGAGTCACCGACCTGGTGGCCTTCATCTACGACACCGACGAACAGTCCCGAACCCGCACCGAGGCCCTGCTGGGCGAGCTGTCAGGAGCGGGCTGAGATCAGGTCGCCGCCAGTAAGGCGACATAAGGCTCGGGATTGCCGATCCACCGCATATCCCGCAGCTCATCGGCGCTGCGGCGCCCCGACAGCACGGCGTGAAGCTCGTCAAGGGGCGCTTCAATCGTGGCCGCCGGGGGCATCCGGTCGGCTACTCCCACGATCCGGGTCTCATCGCCGAATCGCAGCACCAGCCCCCGCAGTCCGGCCTCGGTGATGCGCTGGCCGAGATCGGCGACCAGCTCCTCAAACTCCAAGCTCTCCGCCGCTGACACTCCACCGCCCCGCTCGCTCAGCCCCGAAGTTGGGCGGCGGTGGGCAGGTCGAGACCCAGCATTCGGATGGCGTTGTCGCGGCAAATGGCGTCCACTTCGGCCTGTTTCAGATGCCCCATCTGCGAGGCCAACAGCTCCTTGGAGTGCGGCCAGGTGGAATCGGAGTGGGGGTAGTCGGTCTCAGTGGTGATGGTCTCCAAGCCAATGGCGTCGATGTTGGCTAGGCCCACCTTGTCGTCGAAAAAGCACACGAACACGTGGTCCCGGTAGTAGGTAGACGGCGGCTCGGGCACCTTGTCGGCCACCCCGCCCCAAGCGGCGTTCTCCTTCCAAACCACGTCCACCCGATCCAAGATGTAGGGCAGCCAGCCCATCTGGCCCTCTGAGTAGGCCACTTTGAGGCCGGGAAACCGGACGAACACCCCCGACATCAGAAAGTCCACCAACGAGTAGGTGGCGTTGGAGTGGACCAGCGCCGAGCCCACTGCGCCAGGGGCGTCGGCCGAGGTGGACACCATCTTCGAGGACGACCCGATGTGCATGCACACCACGGTCGCCGTCTCCTCGCACGCCGCAAAGAACGGGTCCCAATAGCCGGAGTGGATCGACGGCAGGCCCAGGTTGGGGGGAATCTCCGAGAAGCACACCGCCCGCACGCCCCGCTCGGCGTTGCGCCGGACCTCGGCCGCGGCCAGGTCCACGTCCCACAGCGGGATAAGGCACAGCGGGATCAGCCGCCCGCCCGAGGTGCCGCACCACTCCTCCACCATCCAGTCGTTGTAGGCCTGCACACACAGAAGGGCCAGGTCCATGTCGGAGGCCTCGGCGAAGGCCTGCCCGCAGAACCGGGGGAACGACGGGAAGCACAGCGAGGCATCCACGTGGCCGATGTCCATGTCGGATACCCGGGGCTCCACCTGCCAGGCGCCGGGCTGCATCTCCTCGAAGGTGATGCCCACCATCTGGAGCTCGTCGCGGGGAAAGGCCACCGCGGAGTGGGTGCGGACCATCGGATAGTGGAGATCCTCGTAGTACCAAAACGAGGTGGGCCGACCTTCGCCCTCTGTCCACGCGAACACGCCCCCGGTGTAGGAGATCTCGCACGGGGCGGTCACCACTCGGGGGCCGATGTCGGCGTAGCGAGAGGGCAGCCGCGACTGCCAAACGTGGGGCGGCTCGATGACGTGGTCGTCTACCGAGATGATCGGCGGGATCTCAATGGCCGACGCCGACGCAGCCATCACTGCACCGTGATCGGGAACATGCCCAGGGCACCGTCGCCCTCGGGCTCGCTGGGGGTGAACTCCACGAACAGGCGCTCCAGACCCCGGGTGAAGGCACCGGGACGGAAGCTGGGCTCATAGAAAGGCTCCATCCTCATGTCGGGAATCCGGCGGGTCAGCTCTTCGAACATCACCTTCAGCTCCAGTCGGGCCAGCGACGCCCCCAAGCAGAAGTGGGTGCCGAAACCGAACGACACGTGGTGGCGGGCGTCGCGGCGCACATTCAGCTCGTCAGGATTCTCAAAGGCGTCGGGGTCGCGATTGGCCGAGGCGTACATCAACAGCACCTGATCGCCCTCGTTGAGGGTCTTGCCCTTCAGCTCGTGGGCGGTGGTCACCGTGCGGCGCATGTTCAAGATGGGAGACACATAGCGGATGAACTCCTCCACTGCGGTGTCGCCGACCACTTCGGGCTCGTCGACAAGTATCTGGCGCTGGTCAGGATTCTCCATCAGCGCCAGGCAGGTGGTGCCGATCACCGTGCGGGTGGTCTCAGCCCCACCGTCGAGCACCAAGAGCACCTCATGCATGATGTCTTCGTCGCTCAGCGGCTTGCCGTCCATCTCCTTGTGGGCCCACATCGAGATGAGGTCGTCTTGGGGGTCGGCCCTGCGCTTCTGGATCAGCTCGAAGGTGGTCATCCCCCACTCTTCAATGGCCCGTTCTCCCTGCACGGTGTGGTAGCCCGGGCCGCCGCCGCCCTGCATGGTGGCCTCCGACCAGTGCATCACCCTGGGCCACAGCTCAGAGGGGTATCCCAGCCGCTCTCCGATCATGTAGGCGGGCAGCGGCGCAGCCAGGTCGTACACCACATCGCACCACCCCCGGGGCGCCACCCGATCAATGAGCTCGGTGACTACCGCTCGAATCTTGTCCTCCTGCTTGCGCACTGCTCGGGGGGTGAACTCTCGGGCCACCAGCATCCGCTGGCGCTGGTGGTCGGGATCGTCCATGTTGATCATGGAATCCGACATCTCGATGTTGGGACGGCTGCCGGAAGCCGAGCTGTACAGGTCGGTGTTCTTCTCCACCGCCAACAGGTCGGCGTGGCGGGATATGCCCCAGATCTCGTTATTGGCGTCCCAGTAAACCGGGTCGTTCTCCCGCAACCAGGCATAGGCCGGATACGGGTCGTGGGCGTACATGTATCCGTCCAGCAGATCGACGGGCTGGGTCACCTCAGTAGTCGCCATAAGCGGCGATGGTAGTGGGCGCGCTCAGGTCAGTCGGCAGCGAGGTTCTCGGCCGCGAACTCCCAGTTGATCAAGTGATCCAGGAATGCCTCCACATAGGCGGCCCGAGCGTTCTGGTAGTCGAGGTAGTAGGCGTGCTCCCACACGTCCACCACCAAAAGGGGCTTGCGACCATGGAGCAGTGGCAGGTCGGCGTTGGACGTCTGCATAATGTCGAGCCTGCCCTCGTCGGCCACCAGCCAGGTCCACCCCGAGCCGAAGAGCCCCACGGCAGCGTCGGCGAACCGGCGGCGGAACTCGTCAATCGAGCCGAACGACTGCTTGATGGCCGCGCCCAGCGGCCCAGAGGGGGTGCCGCCACCGTCAGGTCTCATTGAGCGCCAGTAGAAAGTGTGGTTCCAAATCTGGGCCGCATTATTGAAAATCGGTCCCTCTGCCCCCATCGCGACGGCTTCCAGGTCGGAGCCCTCCCACTGGGTCCCGGCGGTGAGCCGGTTCAGATTGGCCACGTACCCGGCATGGTGGCGCCCGTAATGGAAGCTCACCGTATTGGCGCTCACATAGGGTTCGAGCGCGCTTTGGTCGTAGGGAAGGGGGGGAAGCTCATACGCCATAACCGGCTAACACGGTATCGGCAAAGAAATCGGGACTTATAGCCGTAAACATCCGAAACGGGTTCTCGAACACAAATGCCCGGAAGTCGTCCTCGGTGATCAGCCCCTCATCAACCAGGCTGTGGGCTTCGTCCATGATCGATCCGATCTCGGTCACGTCCCAGTGGCCGATGTCGGATGAGAACACCGCATTGAGCCGCACACCGCAGGGGTTGGCCGGACCAAAGGCCATATGCACTCCTCGGTCGTCGGCTTCGCATCCAAAGTAGAGCGACGACGCGAACGACTCGGCGATCTCCCCGTCCGAGTCCACCCCCAGCCGGGTCCACTCGTCGGGCTCGTCGGGGGTGCCCCCGTGGATGGGCATGCCGTGGGCGTATGAGGCCAAGTCGTCGCCGAGCACCGCCCGGAAGTCCTCGCCATAGCGCTCGAAGTACTGGGACAACTCTTCGAGGTCAAGCAGTGCGGGGTCGAAGTTGCGCTGGATGGCACCCCAGCTGCGCTTTTCCCAGTGCTCGATGATGTCGCACAGCAGCTGGGTGCCCCACGACACGCCGCACTCCAAGAACACGAACGGCAGCTCGGGGATGCGCCTGGTGACCCCGCCCAAGAAAAGGGTCTTGCACAGCTCGTACATCAAGGCCTGAAACTGGCCGATGTGGTTTGCGGTGTAGCTCGACACGAAGGTGTGGATACCAGGGCGAAACGCCAGGCCTCCGTGGAAGGTGGCCGCGAAGCCCAGCTCTACACAGCGGCGCCAAACCGGGTCATAGTCATAGGCCGAGTCCAGGCCATAACAGTCGAACCAGTGGTGCTGGCCGGGCCACAGCCAGCCCGACCGGGTTTGGTGGTCGGGATCGTCGATGGGGCGCATGACCCCTTCGGCGAATACCACCACCTTCAAGCCCAGGGCGGCGCAATGCTCCAGCTCGGCGATGGCCTCGTCGGGCGTGTGGGCCGGAATGATCCCGGCCATGGCCATGCGCTCGGCATAGGGGTTGTAGACATCGGCCGAAAACTCGTTGAACGCCCGGCACAGCCCGGTGCGGTACGCGGGGTCTTCCACCGCGCAGCTGGTGAGGGTGTTGGTGGGGTAGAGCACCGTGTAGTCGATGCCCACCTCGGGCAGCCGCTCGTAGAGCAGAGCCGGCAGCATGGCAGTGGCCCGGTCCAGCACGTTGGCGGTGTGGGTCCCCCACCAGGCCCCCTGGGGAGTCCGGGTTCGGCGGCGCTCGTCGAGGCTGCGGGCCTTCTGCGCGTTGCGCATGGGTAGGCCCTCGGACAGATACCGCTGATACAGGTCAGCGCCCAGAACCCGCTCCAGGTGGGGTTGTTGGGCCGCGGTGATCTCCAGCACATGGCCATCGGCGTCGATGACCGGGTGGCCGAATCGGCTCATAGTTGTCGCCGCCCCCCTATCGAAAGGAGATTTCGCAGACGGCTACGGCAGGCAGACGTCGGGCAGCGGGTGGCGGAACAGGCGAGCCGCATTCTCATGGGTGAGCTTGCGGATCACGTCATCGCTCAGGTGCCCCAGCTTCGACTCCAGGGTGTCCTGGCACTCGGGCCAAGTGGAGTCGGCGTGGGGATAGTCGGTCTCCACCATGGTGTTGTCCAGCTTCAACGCGATCACCGCGTCGATGGACGATGGGTCGTTGATCGTGCAGTAGTAGAAGTTCCGCAGCAGCACATCGTGGGGGCCGATCTCGGTTCCACCGGGCCACATGTCCCGTCCATGTCCGGAGATCTCGATTTGGTGCTTGAGCCGGTCGTACATGATGGGCAGCCAGCCGCAGCCCCCCTCCGACATGGCGATCTTGATGTTGGGATAGCGCACCGGAATGCCCGACCACACCCAGTCGGCCGCCGCAGTGTAGGCGTGCATCTGGAACATTGTCGCTCCCACGCCAAGTGCCGGCCCACCGGGGTCTTTGGGCATTACATGACCCGAAGAGGCAACGTGCAGGCAGACCACGGTGTCGGTCTCCTCGCAGGCCCGCCACACCGGATCCCACCAGTCGCTGTGAATGGAAGGCAGACCAATATTGTGGGGAATCTCCGGCAGCGTGACGGCCACAAAACCCCGCTCGGCGTTGCGGCGGATCTCTGCCGCGGCCAGATCAGCGTCCTTGAGCCAAGTGATGCCCATTGGGATGATGCGCTCGGGGTAGGAGCCCCACCACTCCTCATAGACCCAGTCGTTGAATGCCCGGGTGACCGCCAGGCCCAGTTCGGGATCGGAGCAGTCGGAGTAGACCCGGCCGCAGAACCCGGTGATCTGGCTGGGGAAGCAGATCGAGGCCCAGATCCCGCCCAGATCCATGTCGTGGATGCGGGCCTTGATGTCCCATGATCCCCTGCGCATGTCGGAGAACCGAGCCGGCTCCATGGTGAAGTCGTTGCGATCAGCCCTCCCAACCAGGGCATTCAAGCCGAGTTGGGGATAGACCTGCCCGTCGAACTCCCAGTGCTGGCCGCCGTCTTCGCGCTCGACAACCTTCGGGGCCCGATCGGCAAAGCGGGCCGGCAGCCGGCCCTCGAACAACCAGGGCGGTTCCACGAGGTGGTCGTCAACCGAAATGAGCGTGTAGCGGATGCGCTGGGGCTCGGGATCGGGAAGCAGGAGATCACTGGGCTTCTCGTGGATATCGACAATGGTCATGGCCGAAGCCTAGTGACCGGTGCTAATTCCCGGCCCCTTCAGTCCCAGTTTTCTGTTCAAATTACGACGGCGGACTGATTCAGTCCAGACCGGCCGCCCGAAATGCCCGGCTGAGCAATGGGGGTACCTCTCCCACCGCCTCTTCCATATCATCGTCCTCCTCTTCGGCTTCCCCTATAACGGGAAGTCGGAGGGCGCCGGGGTATCCCGACGATTCCGAAGGACCATCGTCGATCAACACCAGTTCGGGCTCGAACTCAGCCTCCTCAGCTGGGGGGCGTGAGTCTGCCTGAGTCCATCCCACCGGCACGACGACCGCATCGGCATGGCACCGGCACAGAGGAACGCCGGCAATACCGGCCTCCTCCTGGATGCCCACCAAATAGGCCGCGAGCTCTCGGGCGTTGATCAACAGAAGCGCCGAAGCACGTTCGCCGCACGAGACGCGCGCGCAGAACTTTGCCGACATAAAAGAGAAATTACTTCCGCCAACCACAGAATTAAGGGATACCCGCGGTTGCGCTGCCGTGCTCAGCCACTGTAGATAGGTGACGGAATGAAATCAGAAGCAGTAGATCGACGGGCAGTAGAAGTGTTGGCCCGCCAGTTGGAGTTGTGTCGGGTCAGCCCAGAACGCCCGGCCACAGTGTTGGCCGACGGGGCCACCGACCCTGCTCTTGTGGACACTTCCGTCCATGCTCTTGAGCAGATCGGCGCCCTGCCAAGAACGGTCTCCATCGACAATTTGCCTCCGAGCGGAGCAGACACCGATCCCACACCACCCGAAATCGTCGTCAATCTCCTCAACGGCTACTCGGATGCGGTGGAGACCCTGGTGTCCTCGAACTCCCGGGTGCTTTCGGTAGTCGCCGACTGCACCGGCGATCTGCGAGGAGTGGTGCCCCACGTCGGCCTGAGCCGGCGGGTGCAGCGGGGCCTAGACCTGCTGGAAGCCGGACAGGAACTGAATGTGAGCGACAACCACGGCACCAATTTGCGGGTCGGCCTCCAAGGTGCCCGCCGATGGGTACACGACGGGCTGGCGGCCCACCCGGGCAAGGTTGCCGAGTGGCCTCGGGGAATGATCGGATCGGCGCCAGTCGCAGGAACGGCCAAGGGCACGGTAGTGATGTCCCCGGGCGACATCTGGTTGCCCATGGGCTGGTACGTGCGTTCGACGGTGGCTTTGACGTTCGATGGCGGGCGAATGGTGAGCATTGAGGGTCCGCAGAGCGAGACCGATGCCATCAGGGCCCACCTGGCGTCGATCGGCAATCCCGCGGTCTACCGCCTCGATGCCGTGGAGATCGGCATGCTCTGGATCGACAGTCCCCGACCGCCAGCCCTGTTTGAGCCGGGATTCGCCGACTCCTTCGGGGTTGCCGACCGCTATGGCCACGTGGTTATCGCCACCGGCGACTACCCCACCGTTGGCATCGCCTGCTGTCTGAGAAGTGCCACGGTGGCCGTAGACGAGGTGGCCGCGGTCCGGTCAGGGCGGCCCCAGGGCGAGCTTGCTCCCGATGTCTACGAGCAAGCCGCCCACCGCTATCCCTTGTAGCGGCCCACACCAGCAGACATTGCCTTTTCGAAGGGTCACCTGAGCGGCCACCCTTGTAGTGTCTCGGCGCATGGAGATGCGCAGCATTGGAAGCTTGTCGGTTTCGGTGGTCGGGCTGGGGTGCAACAACTTCGGCATGACCATCGACGCAGATGCCACGCAGACCGTGGTAGATGCGGCCATCGACGCCGGCGTCAACTACTTCGACACCGCTGACCTGTACGGACGGGGCAAATCCGAGGAGTTTCTCGGCGCCGCGCTGGGCGACCGGCGAGACCAAGTGGTCATAGGCACCAAGTTCGGTCATCCCGGGGCGCTTCCTGAGGGGCAACGGGGGGGCGACCCGGCCTGGATTCGCCAAGCCGTAGACGCCAGCCTTACCCGGCTCAACACTGACCGCATCGACCACTACCAACTCCATATGCCCGATACCGACACCCCCCAAGCCGAGACGCTGGGGTCGCTTCAGGAATTGGTCGACGAGGGAAAGGTGCTGGAGATAGGTTGCTCTAACTTCAGTGCCGACCAGATCGACGAAACGGCCGGAGCCGCCGCGGAAGTGGGTGCGGGCAACTATTCCAGCGTGCAGAACCACTACTCGGTGTTGACCCGGAGCGTGGAGGACGAAGGAGTCATCGACGCCTGCGAGCGCACCGCCATGACGGTGGTGCCCTACTTCCCCTTGGAGTCCGGGCTGCTCACCGGCAAGTACTCCGGACTGACCCCTCCCGAGGGGTCGCGCCTGTCCATGTGGAAGGGCGAGATGCGCGACATGTTCTTGAGCGAGGACAACCTGGCCGCGGTGGATCGACTAACCAGCTACGCCGCCGAGCAAGGCCACAGCATCTTGGAGCTGGCCATCGGGTGGCTGGTGTCCAACCCGGCGGTGGCCTCAGTCATCTGCGGTGCAACCAAGCCCTCTCAGGTGGCCTCCAACGTGACTGCGGCCTCTTGGTCTATGACCTCCGACCAGCGGTCCGAGATCGCCGCGCTGGCCTCATAGCAACTCTTGCACTGCCTCGCTCAAGGCGAGAAGCGGGTCGGGAACGGTGATTTCACCGACTACTTCTATGTAGGCCTTGATGAGGGGTTCGGTGCCGCTGGGGCGCAATGACACCCGACTGCCGTCAGCCAGGTCGAAACGGAGCACGTCAGCGGGGTGCAGCCCGTTGGCTCCGTCGAGGTAGTCGGTGATTTCGACTACTGTCACCCCTCCAAATTGATCAGGCAAAGCAGCCCGAACTTCGGCCATGATCTCTGATCCGGGGCGCCCGCCCAGATCAACGCTGACTTGACTGGTGCGATGTAGTCCGAACTCGTCCATTAGCTCCGCTAACCGCTCGATTGGAGTGCTTCCGTGCTCGTAGGCCAGCCACCGGCACATCATCGTGAAATGGACCGCCGCGCTGATGCCGTCTTTGTCCCTCACCCTGTTGTTGCAGGCGAAGCCCAATGCCTCCTCGTAGCCAAACACAAACCTCCAGGGCAGGTGGCCGGGCCGAGGCTTGAGGCCGTCGGCTGCCCGGGCGATCCATTTGAAGCCGGTCAGCGTCTCCACATGGGTAGCTCCCCGGGCCTCGGCGATGCGGCCGACCAGCCGGCCAGAGACGATGCTGCTGGCTACCACCCGCTCGTCGCCGCCTGACTCGACCCCCAATCCCAGAATCCAGTCGCAAAGAAGCGCTCCGATCTCGTCGCCAGTCAATACGCGCCACTCGTTCTCGTAGGCCCACACCGCGGCAGCCAGCCGGTCGGCGTCGGGGTCGTTGGCCAGCGCCAGCGGGGTGTCGATCTGTGTTGCCCGCCGGATGACCTTGGCCAGGGTGTCGTGGTTCTCGGGGTTCGGCGAGACAACGTTGCGAAAGAGGGGGTCGGGCTCGGCCTCGTCTTCCACTACGAAAGGCTCGCCATTTTCTAGCTCTGTCAGCGCGAAGTTCACATAGTGCAGCCCCACCCCTTGAAGAGGGGTGTACGCCAGCGGGTGGAAGGAGTAGAGCCGGGGCACATTGGCCAAGATGGCTGCTATGTACTCCACTTCGACCGAGACCTTTTGCGGCCACTCCGGGTCGGAACCCCGATCGGGCAGGTCGCAGGGGAGCAGCGGCTGGGCGGCCATGGCCGCTTCGATGGCCTGATCGTGGGGTGGGATTACCTGGGCACCGTCAGCCAGGTACAGCTTTAGGCCGTTGTCGCCGACAGGATTGTGACTGGCGGTGACCATTACCCCCGCGGCGCACGTGAGGCGGGTGACGGCGAAAGCCAGGACGGGAGTGGGAGTGTTGGGAGGCAACGTCACTGGCCAGCAGCCGGCCCCGGCCAGCACCTCGGCGACGTCGGCGGCAAATTCCTCAGAGTTCTCCCGAGCGTCGTGGGCAATCACCACCCCGCCGCGGAAGTTGAGCCATTCGGCCAACGCGGCGGCGAACTGGCGAACCACCACCCGGTTCATGCGGTTGGGGCCCGCGCCCATCGGGCCCCGGATGCCAGCGGTCCCGAACCGAAGCCGGTCGCCGAAGCGGTCGTCTAACCCCTCTTGGTCGCCCGCATCTATCAACTCCTGCAACTCGGCCCTGGTGACCGGGTCGGGGTCGGCAGCCAGCCACTCCTCGGGGGTCGGGACGTGGGTGCTCACAGCACTTCGATAACTGTGCCCAGCACGTCAGTGACCCGACTCTGGGCGGCCTGGCCAGCGTCGAGCACCTCTTGATGGTCGAGTGCGCCACCCATACCCGCGGCCGCGTTGGTGACCAGCGACACCCCGGCCACCTCTGCCCCAAGATGACGAATGGCGATGGCCTCCAGCACGGTGGACATGCCCACCAGATCGGCCCCCATGCGGGCCAGCATGGTGATCTCCGCGGGAGTCTCGAAATGAGGCCCCACCAGCCCGGCGTAGACCCCCTCGCCTACCGACGGGTCGACCCTTCGCACCGCGTCCCGAATACGAGTCGAGTACAGGTCGGTCAGATCGGTGAACCGGATGGCATAGCCCTCGGGCGGGTCCGGTCCGAAAAGCGGGGATTGCCCGGTGAGGTTGATGTGGTCGCTGATCAGCACCGGCTGGCCCACTCCGAAATCGGGGTTCATGCAACCGGCGGCATTGGTGAGCACCACCGTGGAGCATCCGGCGGCCACTGCGGCCCGCACACCGTGGACCACATCGGCCGGCGTGTGCCCCTCATAGAGGTGAACTCGGCCGGCCAGCACCAGCAACCGGCGGCCGCCCACCGTGACCGAGCGCCGGGGCCCCCCTCCGGCCGGGTGGCCCCCCTCAGAGGGGGAACCCCGCCCGGCCACCCCCGGCCCCCGGCGCCCGCCCACCGTGACCGAGCGGAGGGTCCCACCGTGGCCGGGCACCGACGGGGGGTGGAATCCGGTGATGGTATCAGCGGCCAATTCGGCGCTTACCGTGCCCAACCCCTGGGCTACATCGGCCCAGCCCGACCCTAGAACCACCGCAGCGTCGAAGCGGCCTCCCAACCGCTCCACGAGCTCGGCCCCGGCCTTTGCAGCCAGTTCGAATGGATTCATGCCTCGATGGTAGGAGGCTCCGGTGACAGTTCCCGCACGGGCCGCTAAACGAGGTGGGCCAGCGACCCGGAAGGGCGGGCGCCAAATTGGCCAATGGTCTCGGTGGCGGCCAGAGAGCCCAGCCGTCCGCAGTGGGCCAGATCCATTCCCCGAGTCCAGCCATAGAGGAAGCCCGAGGCGTACAGGTCCCCCGCCCCGGTGGTGTCCACCACCTCGACCGTCGGCGCGGCTGGAACCTCGATGATCTCGGTGGGGGTGACCAGCACCGACCCCAGATCCCCTCGGGTGAGAGCAGCCACCGCGCACCGCCCCTGCACGGCGGCCACCGCGGCGTCGAAGTCATCGCCGGTCTCGTACAGCGTGCAGATCTCGTGATCGTTGCCGAACAGCAGATCAATGGGGCCATCCACCAAGTCGAGCCACTCCTGGTGGTGACGCTCCACACAGAAGCTGTCCGACAAGGTGAACGAAACCGTCCCCCCCGAGGAAGAGCAGATCGAGATGGCCTTGCGGATGGCCTCTTTGGTGATGTCTACGTCCCAGATATAGCCCTCGCAGTACAGCACCCGAGATGCCCCCACCAGATCGGGGTCGATGTCGTCGGGGTGCAGTTCGGTGCTGGCTCCCAGGTAGGTGTTCATGGTGCGGGCCGCGTCGGGGGTCACAACTATGAGGCACCGCGCGGTGGGCGGCCCGGCGGTGGCCGGAGCCACCTCGAAGCGCACCCCCAAGGCTCGAATGTCGTGGGCGAACACCTCCCCGAGTTGATCGTCGTGCACCTTGCCTATGTACCCCACCTGCCCGCCGAATGAGGCCACCCCGGCCACCGTGTTGGCCGCTGAGCCCCCCGACGTCTCGATGGCCGGCGCCATGGCGGCATACAGTTCCTCGGCCCGGCCAGCATCAATCAGCGTCATCGCCCCCTTGAGCAGCCCGTGGGCGTCGATGAAGTCGTGTTCCTCTGTGGCGATCACATCGACAATTGCGTTGCCGATCCCCACCACGTCCAACTCAACCACTCAGGCCCCTCAAATTCGGCGTAGATCCACTAGCCGGAGAAAATGTACTGGCAGTCGGACTCGGTTAGGAATGTGCCTTCCGCAGCAACGTTCTCCGCCACTTCGCTAGTCGTGGCGTTGGCCACGATGACCAGGGGGTTGAAGTCGGCGTGCAGAGCCCAGGCCAGCGCAACCTGACTCAGGTTCAGGCCGAGCCGGCGGCCCACCTCGGCGGCCCGCTCCCGGCGAGCCCAGTTGTCATCGTCGAGATAGCAGCGGGCGGTGTCGGCTAAGTGGCCCTCGGTGGCGCCTTCAAGCTCTTGGCGGGTGATTCGCTCGCTGAGAAATCCCCCGGCCAGCGGCGACCAGGCCACTACCGCCACCTCTTGTTCTCGATGCCACTCCCGGTCGACGGCCCGGTCGGGGCCGGTGAGGGTGACCACGTCGTCCCAAGGTTCGTCGAGTTGGTCGACAAGGCTGTAGTGGGCGCTGTTGGCCACCGGTCCCGCCAGGTCATGGGCGCTGGCATAGTCAACGGCCGACTTGATCCTGGGCGTCGACCAGTTCGACACCCCCCACGCTCCGATATGGCCCCGGTCTATGGCGGCATTGACCGCCTCAACGAGACCGCCGATCTCAACAGAGGGGTCGTCGCGGTGGAACAGCCACAGGTCGAGATGGTCGACTCCGATCTGCTGTCGCGACCTGTTGATGTCTTCATTGATGGCGTCGGGATTCACCCGAGGGACCCAATCGGGGAGTTCAGGATGGCAGCCCTTGGCCGAGATGACGATGCCCTCTCGGCCCCCCCGATGGCGGAGCCATCGACCCAAAATGGCGTCCACACCGTCGTCGGGGGTGGCGTAGTTGACCGCGGTGTCGAACGCATTGATCCCTTCGTCAACCGCGGCGTCGAGCAAGGCAAAGCGGGACGGGTCGTCAAGGGCAAACAGGCTGATGGCCCCCTGGACTACCCGGCTCATGGGAGTTTGCACCCCAGAAATCTCGATGTACTGCATCAGTCGCTGCCCTCTTCAAAGGGGTACACCACTCCGAGGCGGCCTCGGATCTCATCGCATAGTCCAGCCATCTCCAGCGACAACGCCAACGGCATACGATCGCTCTCGGTGCGCCCGCGGCGGACGCAGTCCACCACCTCGTCGATCTCGTATTCGAACCCGTTGGCCCGATGCGGCATCGTCTCGATCACCTCTTCGCCACCGGCCCGCAAGATGGCCCGATCGGCGGCCCAAAACACCGGGATCTCGATCGACCCAGCCGTGCCGGCAATCACTGCACTGCTCTCCAGGTCGGAAACTGTGGCACAGCCGAGCTGGGCCAGCCCGCCTCCCGAGTAGGACGCAGCAATGGACACGATCTCGTCCACACCTGTCTCCCCCACTCGGGCAAGAGCCCCGTATTCGACTGGATGGGAACCGTAGAGCCAATGGGCGATGGTCAACGGGTAAACCCCTACGTCAAGCAGGCTTCCCCCCGCAAGGCTTGGATTGAACAGCCGGTGCTCCGGCATCACCGGGACGGAGAATCCGAACGAGGCCGTCACCAGCCGCACATCGCCGATGCGGCCCTCGTCTATCCAGCGGCGTACCAGCCCATATATGGGCAGAAACCGGGTCCACATCGCCTCCATGGCGAACACACCCGCAGCCTGGGCCGCTTTCACAATGCGGGTCGCGCCCGCCAGATTGGGAGCGATGGGCTTTTCAACCAACACCGCCACACCCGCATCAATGCCTGCCAAAGCCGCCTCCTCATGAGACGGGTGCGGGGTGCAGATGTACATCGCGTCGAGCTGTTCTTTGTCCAACATCTCCCCCACCGACCCGTAGCTCGCGGGGATGCCCTGAGCTTGGGCGAAGGCACTGGCCCGACCGCTGTCTCTACCGGCCACCGCCCCGACGTGGGCGCCTTCCACAACCTCCATGGCAGCAAGAAACTGCCCGGTTATGTGGCCGTGTCCGACCATGCCGAACCGAATGTCGTCTGTATCGCGCAATCTTGCCTCCTGCGATTAGGCGCGGCCCGAGGCTACTTGGCTCTTCCTGTTGCGGGCATTACGGAGCCAGGCCGCCCTCCACTACTGTGCCCATGTCGAATCCGCGTCAGAGAACAGTCCCATGAGCAATCGAATTGACGGTGACGAGTACCGGGTTTCCGAGGAGGAGAAGGCCCACTTCGCGGAGTGTGGCTACGTGCACCTGAGAGGGCTGCTTACTGCCGAGGAGATCAGCGAGCTCGAAAGCACCTACGACCGGTTCTTGCGGCGGGAGATAGAGGTGCCGGGCAAGGACTACTGCGATATGGCTGGCGACTACGGCCGATCCCCCGAGGATTTCTCAATCATCAACGTCATGCTCCCTCGGCGCTACTTCCCCACGTGGCAAGGCAACATCTACGAGCGGAGGGCGGCATCGGCAGCCCGGCAGCTGTGCGGCGACGGGATGGCCATCGACTACGACCAACTTCTGGCCAAGCAGCCGTACAAGGAAGATGCCGTGTTCGCCTGGCACCAGGACATGGCCTACTGGCCCGACACCCCCGACACCCGCACGGCCACGTTCTGGATGGCCATCGACGACTCCACCATCGCCAACGGCTGCATGCGCTTCGTGCCCGCCACCAATCGGGAACCGGAGCTGCGCTCCCACACTCCCCAGTTCGGGGACCGGGGCGACTCCCATGCCCTGGGCACCGACCTCCTCGAAGGCGACGAGCCGGTCCCCGTGCCCATCGCCCGGGGGGATGTGACCGTGCACAACGAGCGGGTCATGCACGGCTCCGGCGGCAACTCCACTGCTGGATTCCGCCGGGCCTACGTGATCGCCTTCCGCTCCCGGGACACCGTGGCCATCGAGCGCCAACTCGGCTTCACCCACAGCCACAACGACAGCGGCGAAGTTCTCGAGCAGGTAGGCGTCGAAGGCCAAACCCGCTGATCGGGGCCGACCTGCCCCACGACCAACTGTTTCGCTAGACCGCCCGTGAGGGGGTGGTGAACGAAGTGCGGTGGTCGAGACGAAGGCTGCTGGTCAGCCGGAGGCTGGCCCTGAGGGGGAGACCTTCCGATGACGATCCCACCATCAATTCGACGTCGCCTTCTTCGACCACCAATTCGAAGCTGCGGTCAAGAAAGGCGAGCTGGCTGGTATCGAAGTCGAACTCCACTCGCCTGCTCTCTCCGGGCTCTAGCGACACCCGGTGAAAGCCAGCCAGTTGGCGCACGGGACGGGTAATCGACCCCACTACGTCTCGCACGTAGAGCTGCACCACCTCGTCCCCGGCGCGATCGCCAGTGTTCAACACTGAGCAACTGATCACAACCACCTCTCCGGCGCGGGCGCTGGTGGCAGACAGGGTGAGATCTCCGATCTCAAAGGTGGTGTAGGAGCGGCCGTGGCCGAAGGCCCAGGCTGGAGCGCTGGGTCCATCGACATAGGCGCGGTCGGACGATGACCCGCTGCCGTGCTTGTGCCCGTGATACGTCGGCGATGCGCCCACGCCGGCAGGAAACGACACAGGCAGCTTGCCACCGGGGTTCAGCTCGCCGAACAACGCCGAAGCAATCGCCTCAGGTCCCTCAAGGCCGGGGTGCCAAACCTGGAGGATGGCTCTGGCACCGGCAAGGTCTCCCGCGATATCGAGAGGCCGGCCGCTAACCACCACCGCAACAGTGGGCACCCCGGCATCGATCACCCGCCGCACCAGTTGGGACTGCGCACCGGGGAGCTCAAGCGTCTTGCGGTCCCGGCCCTCCCCCCCGGTGGCGTCGCCCACCCAGCCGGTCTTCTCGCCTACGGCCAACACCACAACGTCGGCAGTTCGGGCTGCCTCCACCGCTTCGTCGATGCCGTCTTCGTCAAGCCGGGTCCAGTCACAGCCCTTCACGCTCGTAACCGGCGCGTATTGGGCAATGGCGCCGGCAATGGTGCTCATGTCTGGGTACAGGCCTCCAATCGCCCGATCCAGCTCGACCGGGTCGATGATGGCGCCAGTGCTGTGAAAGACCCTGGCTACCGCGTCCAGGGTGGGATCGGGAGCGGACTCATCGGCCGAACCGTCGGCATCATCGGTGCCTCCGAAGATTCCGGCCATCGACCCCCCGAGACCCTGAGACAGCGCCATACCGAGCTCGATGCCCGCGGGCGGGGTGTACGCCGCGAAAAGGCCCCGCAGGGTGTCGGCCATCGGCCCGATCACCGCCACCGATCCGACATCGGGGCGGAGCGGAAGGGTGCCGTCATTCTCCAGCAACACCAATGACGCGTCGGTGATGGTTCGGGAAAGCTCCAGCGCCGCTGGCTGGTTGAAGGCCTCAGCAGCCCGGTCGGGATCCACGGTGGGAGAGTCCATGAGGCCGACCTGGAAGCGCTGGATGAGAGCCCGTTCGACGGCTAGGTCAAGCCCCGATTCGTCGAGTTCGCCGTTTCGGATCGAAGCGGGCAGCGAGGAGTAGCAGATTCCCGTGGGCAGCTCGATGTCGAGCCCCGCTGACAGGGCCACTACTCCGGCTTCGGCATCGGTAGCGGCCACGGCGTGGGGCTGGCGGAGCCGGACCACCGCCGAGTAGTCGGCCACCACGCAGCCCTGGAAGCCGAGTTGGCCGCGAAGCAGGCCGGTGAGGATCTCGGGAGATGCGGCCACCGGCACTCCGTCGATCTCGGAGTACGAGTTCATCACCGACGCCAGTCCGGCATCGCGGATGGCACCCTCGAAGGGCAGGGCGTACACCTCGTGCACCGCACGCGGCCCGATGGGGCTGGCTGTCTGGTTTAGGGCTCCTTCGGTGTAGGAGTAGCCGAGGAAGTGCTTGCCGGTGGCGATCGTTCCTTTACCCAGATCGTCGGTCTGCATGCCGCGGACGAAGGCAATGCCCATCGCGGCGCACAAGAACGGGTCTTCCCCGTAAGTCTCGTGAACTCGGCCCCAACGGGCGTCCCGGTTCACATCCAACACCGGCGAGAGCACGTGATTGATGCCAACCGCCCGAGCCTCACGGCTGGCCACCCCAGCCATCTGCTCGATGAGCTGTGGCTGAAAGGTGGCCGCCAGGCCGATAGCGGTGGGGAAGGCGGTGGCGGAGTCGTGGGCCAGGCCGCACAGCGCCTCGTTGTGAACCATGGCCGGAATCCCCAACCGGGTGTGGTCCCGCAACCACTCTTGGATTGAGTTGATGGCCGAGGCCAATTCCCGGGGCTGTCGGGCGAGACCCCCGCCCATGCAGATGTGGCCCACTCCGTGGGGAATCAATTGGCTCATCTTGTCGGGATCGGGGCCGGATTGGCCCATGAACATTGCCGGGAAAACGCCCACTACTTGGGCGGCCTTTTCCTCCAGGGACATGCGCGACAGCAGTTCAGCCACCCGCTCGGAGATGGGCAGGCTGGAGTGCAGATACGGAGGGGCTGCCTCGGTCATCGCACCTCGTCGGAGGGGCGCATTCGCACGCCGAGCACCGCTTAGTTGACGGGTAAGAAGTCGTCGGCGGCGGCGTCATAGGCAAGGAGAATTGGAGCGCTGTCGCCGATGTCGAACTTGCCAGCCTCTATTGATGCCGACGAATTGGCCGTCACGTCGAGACTGAGACCACCTTCGGCGGCCGCCCTAAACGAATCGTTGGTGAGATCTGGCCCGGCAGCCGTAGCAATCTGCGTGAATATCTCCACAGCTTGGCACGCCCAAATGGTGGTGTTCAGATTCACCGGTTCATCACCCTCGGGGTCGACATTGACGACTTCGCCCGACGCCGCTTCGAAGCGGTCGATGCAGGATACAACGCTTGGATCCCCCGCCTTGGCGAGATCTTCGAATCCCACTGAACCGAGCGCATAGGCACCTTCTAGGGCATCGGTCGTGTAGCCGAGGTCGCGATAAAGTTCGGGGTCGACGCCGCTTCCTCTGGTTGCCACCAACCTGGGGCGATATGGACTCCGATCAATGCCAGAGACCACGTTGAGAGCCGAACCGATTCCCACCGCGAGGATTACCTCGGCCCCGTCGGCCTGCCACCGCTGGGCAAAGGCCTGCATCTCGGCTTCTGAGGCGGCAATGTCACCCCCACTGTCGGTGGATTCGGTTTCTGACACCACATCGACTCCGGCGGCCACCAGGGCGTTGACGTAGTGATCCCGCTCACTTCCCGTGTCCGCGGCGGCATGCACCGCCACCGGACCATCCAGGATCCCGGCATCGATCAGCAACTGGACGCTGATTGCCGCGCCGCGGGCAGGGAGCGCGCCTGGGCCGATGGCCACAGCCTTGGACCGGTCGAAATCCTCTTGGCTGACCCCGAAGGTGTTGATAAAGATCGTTTCGTTCACGTCGGTGAAACAGGTCAGATTGGTGAGCAGCGGACCCATGGCCGCAAACACTTCCTCATCTTGCGTCAGCTTCACGCAGGCCGCCTCCGTCTCGACATCCCCTAGGGGCGAATACCCCACCATGACCGGCTCAAGTCGGCGACCGAGAACCCCACCGCTGGCGTTAACCTCGTCGATGACGGCCTGCCACTTGGCTTCCACGTCGCCGTTGCTGCGGCCGATGACGGTGAGATCGATGATCACGATGCCGATCTTGATCGCCTCAGAGGTCACGCCCCGGAACGAGTCGGTCAGCACAATCGGCTCAGGCTCGGCTGGCTCTTCCTCGGTCTCCGGCGCCTCAGCCTGCTCGTCTGCGGGCTCAGGAGCCTCTGTCGCCGAAGGAGCATCCTCGGTGGCCGGCTCTTCCGACTCGTCTGCGGGCTCAGGAGCTTCTGTTGGTGGGGGCGCGGTCTCAGGCACAGCTTCTTCCGGCTGGGTCTCAGGTTCCTGAGCACCGCCGTCCGAGGCAGGCTCTGAATCTCCGCCGCCGCACGACGCGGCCAACATGAGCAGAACGGTGATAATTCCTATGAGTCGTAAGCGCACGGCTGCATCCCTCCGCAAAGGTCTAGCCCCTTACGTTTTCACATTAGGTTGGGGATATGCGACGGGACTCCGGCACGATGCAGATAACCGTCCAACTCCCAGACCGCTCCGGCGAGCCGGTTTACTTCGGCGCTCCTTTTGAGCCGCCCGCCGGACGGGTGCTCCACTGCTGGGGCCAGCTCGGCGTGGAGGATCGACCCCACCTGGTCGAAGACGGCGAACTAGTCGAGTACGAAGCCACCATCGAACCCAAACCGGGGGTGGTGAGCACCTATGCCCACGTCCACGACACCAGCGACGGAATTCTCGACGCCTTCTGCCAAGGGGCCAGCAACCTATCGGCCAAGCGCCCCCACACCCCGCTGATCGTGGGGCTTCACGTCCGCCCAGTCGAGAGGGTGGTGGCCAAAGGGGCCTGCGATGAATCGCTGCGCCGAATGGCTCGGTGTCTGCGGGATCTGGGCATGCCCGTGTGGCTGCGGATCGGCTATGAGTTCAACCTCAGCTTCGACCCCCACGACACCGAGGCCTACAAGGACCTCTTTCCCCACATCGTCGAGCTGTTCAAACAAGAGGAGGCTCAAAACGTGGCCTCCACGTGGTGCTCTGCGGCCGGCTCGTTCCAGTTTCGAGACCCGTTCGACTGGTGGCCTGGAAATGAGTACGTCGACTGGGCGGCCATGGACGTGTTCGCCCCGATTGGCTTTGAGCGCTCCGAGACATCCGCCTATCTCGACCGGTGCCGGGAAGAGAGGAAACCGGTGATGATTCCCGAGTCGTGTCCCTTCTTCTTCGATTGGAATCTGGTCGATCCCGACCGCCCCGAGTCGTTTCGCGACGGGCTGCTCGAGATCGGCGACTTCGAAGACCAATGGGCCTGGTACAAGGCCATGTTCGAACTGGTCCGGCGTCGGCCCGAGATCAAAGCCCTGACAGTGATCGCCACCGATTGGCGGGACGGCATGTTCCCGTTCTACGGAGACACCAGAATCGGCTCTTGGGAGGGCCTGCCCCACCGCTATGCCGCCGCGTTGTCCGACCCGCGCTTCATGCACCGACAGGAGTCCCAAGATCTGTTCGAGCACCGATAAGCAAACCACCGGGAAGGGGGGTAGATGACCGACGCCGCCAGCGACGACGCCGGCGCCCTTTCTCGCCGGGTTATTGACAGCCAGACAGATCAGACCGGCGCCGACGATGAGGTGATATTTCCCGACCACGTCCTTCCCGGTGTGGGCGGCGAGCAAATGTCGCTGCGGGAAGGGCTGGCCAAAGGCGGAATAGCCACCTTCCTCGTCCTGTTGATCCTCAACAGCCTCGATGAGCTCGAATCGGCGGCGCTGTCGGTTCTCGCTCCCGAAATCCGCGACAGCTTCGGCGTAGGCGACGGGGTCATCGTCTTCTTGGGCGCCGCCTCGGTGTCGTTCGTGTTCCTCGGCGCATTGCCCATGGGCTGGCTCGCCGACCGATTCCGCCGAGGACCGGTCATCGGGGTGGCCAGCCTCGCGTTCGGCCTCTTCTCGCTGCTTTCCGGCCTTGCCCGCCATGTGGTGGTGTTCTTCTTCGCCCGGCTCGGAACCGGAATCTCCAAGTCCAACACCCTCCCCGTCCACAACTCTCTGATAGCCGACCAGTACCCGATCGGCGTGCGAGGCCGCATCGCGTCGCTCTCCATCATGTCCGGGCGCACGGTGAGCATCATCAGCCCGGTGCTTGTCGGCGGCATCGCAACCCTCGTCAGCTGGCGGTGGACCTACTACACCCTGTGGATTCCGGTGGCCGTGGTGGCGGTGTTGGCGTTCCGGCTCCCTGAGCCGGTGCGAGGCCAGTGGGAGAAGACCGACGTATTGGGCAAGACGGGTGGCGATGGCGACTCGGCCCCCATCTCGCTTGAGGCCGCGTTCGCCCGGCTGAACAAGGTCGCCACCCTGCGCACCGTGCTACTCGGCTTCGCCGCTCTGGGCTTCGGACTCTTCAGCCGACCAGTGCTCACATCCTTGTTCCTAGAGGACGAGTACGGACTGGGCCCGTTGGGCCGAGGCACCCTAACCACGGCGTCGGGGGTCGGGGTCATCGCCATCATGCCGCTTGTCGGGCGGCGTTTCGATCGCCTCTACCGCGAGAACCCCACCCGGGCGATGGGCTTGATCGGTGCGCTTGTCTTGCCCTCGGCGCTGTTGCTGCCCCTCCAGTTCAACATGCCCAACCCGTGGCTCTTCGCCGTGTTGGACGTTCCCGGCTCGCTGATGATGTTCGCGGCGTTCGCCATGGTCGGACCTCTCATGCAAGCCGTGGTGCCCTACCGGCTTCGGGGCATCGGCTCGGCGCTTTCCACGCTGTACATCTTCTTCATCGGCGCGGCTGGCGGCGGCCTGCTGTCGGCCATGGTGATCGATGCCAGCGGCCCGAAGACCACCATCCTGGTGCTCGGCCTGCCCTCCACCATCGTCGGCGGCGCCTTCATGTTGAACGGCGCCCGCCACATAAGGCGCGACCTGTCGCGCAACGTGGCGGAGATACTCGAAGAGCAGGCCGAACACGACCGCCAACGAGAAGACCCCGAACACATCCCTGCCCTGCATTTGGCTGACGTCGACTTCAGCTATGGCAACGTCCAAGTGCTCTTCGATGTCGGCTTCGAAGTCCGCAAGGGCGAGACCCTGGCCCTGCTGGGCACAAACGGCGCCGGCAAGTCGACCATTCTGCGGATCATCGCTGGCCTCGGCACTCCGGAACGGGGAGTGGTGCGCCTGAATGGCCGCACCATCACCTTCTCCACCCCCGAACAGCGAACCGAGATGGGAATCCAGACTCTCTTGGGGGGAAGCGGCGTATGGGCGCCGCTCAGCGTGCTCCACAACCTGGAGATGGGGACCTATCAGCTCCGAGACGACAAGGCCGAACGGCAGCGTCGAATCGAGCACGCCCTTGAGCTGTTCCCCGAACTGCGCTCCCGCCTCGACGACCGGGCCGACGCCCTGTCGGGCGGCCAACAACAGATGCTCGCTCTGGCCCGGACACTGTTGTGCCAGCCCGAAGTCCTCCTGATCGACGAACTGTCCCTCGGCCTCGCTCCTACTGCGGTGGCCGAGCTCATGGGCCACATCGAGCGGCTCCAATCGACCGGGCAGACCATCGTCATCGTCGAGCAGTCGCTCAACATCGCCCTGGAATTGGCCGACCGGGCCGTGTTCATCGAGAAGGGCCAGGTGAGGTTCGAAGGCCCGGCCTCTGAACTGGCTGAGCGCGACGACCTGGTCAGAGCCGTTTTCTTGGGAGACGAGGGGGGCTGATGGCGCTGGGTTTCCTCGAAGCCAACCGCCAGCTCATCTTCGACGGGGCGGTGAACGGCCTGGTGTACGGGATGCTGGCCATGGCCATCGTCCTGATTTTCCGCTCGTCCCGGGTCATCAATTTCGCGGCCGGAAACATGGGCCTACCCGGTGCCGGTCTGTTGGCACTGCTGGCACTGCGCTGGAACGTTCCCTTTTGGGTAGCGGTGCTCACCGCCATCGCGGTGGGCGCTCTGTTCGCCGCCGTGGTGGAGACCGGAGTGGTGCGCCGGCTGTTCACCGCTCCGAGGGTGATCCTATTGGTGGCCACCATCGGGGTCGCCCAGCTTGCTCAGGGCATCCTGCTGGCCTACCCCGACGTCGGCGGCGGCATCGGCACCCGCTATCCCGTCATCATCGACACAACCTTGACCGATGTGGCAGGGCTCTTCGTCACCGGTCAACAGCTCAGCGCGCTGATCGTCGCCCCCCTGGTGGCGATTGCGCTCGGCGTGCTGCTTGACCGGACCCCCTACGGCCGAACGGTGCAGGCCACCGCGGCCAATCCCGATTTGTCGCGAGTCTCGGGCATCAAGCCGAAACGGGTATCGCTCACCATCTGGGTGATCGCCGGGGTGGTGTCCACCATCGCGGTGATCCTGCTCTCTGCCGACCGCAGCGTGAGCGGGCTGGAGACGGTGGGACTCACCACCATGGCCAACTCACTGGCCGCAGCGGTGATCGCCCGGATGCGATCGTTCCCGCTCGCCCTGGCCGGAGGCGTGGTGGTCGGCGTGACGTTCTCGCTGGTCAAGTTCAACTATCCGGTTGAGGGCGGGCTCTTCGAGTTCGTCTTGCTGATCGGCGTGTTGGTGGCGGTGGCGGTCCAGGGTCGTCGGGACGACGACGCTCCAGGGCGGTACTCGTTCGCTCCCAAGGTCCGCCCCATTCCCCAGCATCTGCTGTCCATCTGGTGGGTCCGGCACCTGGGCAAGATCGCCCTGGGTCTGGCTGGGTTGGCCGCGGTGCTGCTGCCCATTGTCGTTTCCACCCCGTCACGGCAGATCACCTACGCCACCATTCTCGCCTTCGGGATCTGCGCGGTCTCGGTGGCCATCATCACCGGATGGGCGGGACAGCTATCGCTGGGCCAGATGGCCTTCGCCGGAATCGGCGCCGTCGCCGCGGCTTCGTTCCAACGGGGCATCCAAATGGACATCGGCTGGGGCAACAGCCGGCTGATCGACTTCGAAGCCAGCGGCATTCCCTTCGCCGCCGCGGTTGTCCTGGGATCAGTCATTGCCGCCGGGTTTGCCGGGCTGGTGGGCGTGGGCGCACTGCGGGTGCGCGGCCTTCTGCTCGCCGTGGCCACGTTTGTTCTCGCCCTGGCCACCGAGGAGTACCTTTTCCGCCGGCCCATCTTCAGCGATGGAAACACCACCTCGGTCTCCTTTCGCCGAGGCCAGGTGTTCGGGCTCGACCTCGACAGACAGCGCACCTACTACTGGCTACTGCTCGGGATATTGACAGTGGTGCTAGTGGCGGTGGCCCGCATTCACCGCAGCCGCTTTGGCCGGGCCATCCGGGCCCTGCGGGACAATGCCGACGCCGCGGCGGCCTACGGGGTTCGCCCGGCGCGTACCAAGCTGGGTGCCTTCGTCCTGGCCGGCGCGGTTGCCGGGCTTGGCGGCGGTCTTTTGGCCGGAGTGATCCACGAAGTTCCCCTGACTGGTCGCTTCTTCGGAACCGGGGAATCCCTGCGGCTTATCTCCATGGCCATCATCGGCGGCATCGGCGCCACCATCGGGCCGGTGTTCGGCGCGCTGTGGGTGATCGGCCTCCCTGCCTTCGCTCCCACCAACCGGCTGATCCCCCTGTTCACCTCGGGCGTCGGCCTGCTGATCCTTCTTCTGTATTTCCCCGGCGGACTCGCTCAAATCGCCTATTCCGCCCGCGACCGGATCGTGGCCTGGTTGGAAGTCCGCCGACCACCACCCCCGACCAAGCAAATCCACTCCGTGCCCACCGCGCTAGCGGTTCCGGCCGCGGTGCCCGACACCTCTGAACCGGCGCTGCGGGCAACCGGGATTTCCGTGCGCTTCGGCGGCCGATTGGCGGTTGACAACGCCCACATCGAAGTGGCCCCCGGTGAGGTTGTGGGGCTCATCGGCACCAACGGCGCCGGCAAGTCGACTCTGATTAACGCCATCGGCGGTTTCGTCCCATCCAAGGGCCGCGTCGAGCTCTACGGCCGGCCGATTCACCGCCTCAAGCCTGCCGAACGGTCCCAACGAGGACTGGGCCGCACATTCCAGGCTGCAACCCTGTTTCCCGAGCTCACCGTCCGAGAGACCGTCTTGGTGGCCGCCTCCTCTGCTGCGGCCCCCAATCCAAAGGGACTCTTGACCGCGGGCCGCACTAAGCAGAGCAACGGCTCCTCACAGGCCCAAGCCGACGATCTGATCGACTTCCTCGGTTTGGGCCGCTACGCCGACCGCCAAATCGCCGACCTTTCCACCGGCACCCGCCGAATCGTCGAACTCGCCGGACTCCTCGCCCTCAACGCCCAGATGTTGTGCCTCGATGAGCCCACTGCCGGAGTGGCGCAGCGAGAGGCCGAGGCCTTCGGCCCCCTCATCGTTGAAATCCGCCGCCATCTCAACGCCTCCTTGCTCATCGTCGAGCACGACATGCCGCTCATCATGTCGATCAGCCACCGCGTCTACTGCCTCGAAGCCGGCTCCATCATCGCCCAGGGAACACCCGCCGAAGTCCGATCCAACCCCGCCGTCATCACCAGCTACCTAGGCCTAGACACCCGCGCCATCCACCGCAGCGACGCCTGAATCAGCCTCAAGAGCAGCAAGTACCCGCCGGAACCAGTTCAGATCCACGCCGACACCAAGACGGTCGCTAGCTGTTCGGGGAAACACGGGGCTACGCTCGCCGGGCGATGGGCCGACTGGAAGAACTCACCAAGGGCGCCCGTGTCAGAGGTGTTGCCCCCATTGAGGTAGTAACGGTGATCGACGCCGAATGGATCGGCTCGGATGCCGTCAACCTCACCTACGAGGACGACAGCGGGAATGTTGAGCGGGAGATCGTCTATCGCTCCAAGGAGTCGGAGCTTTCCCTCGACGGCGAAGGCCGGCCGTGGTCATTTGACACCGACCCGGAGCTGTTCACCCTGGTAGCTGAGGCCAAGCGGATCAGCCTGGCCCATCTGTTCGACCCCTACCTGGCCACCTACACCAGCGATGTCGATCCGCTCCCCCACCAAATCGAGGCCGTCTACAAGGAGATGCTGCCCCGCCGCCCGCTCCGATTCCTACTGGCCGACGATCCCGGTGCGGGCAAGACCATCATGGCCGGACTGTTAATCAAGGAGCTGATCGTTAGGGGCGACCTCGACCGGTGCCTGATCGTGGTTCCCGGCGGGCTGGCCGAGCAGTGGCAAGACGAGCTGGGCGAGAAGTTCGGTTTGGAGTTCGAGCTGTTGACCCGAGCCATGATCGAGGCCACCCGCTCGGGCAACCCTCTGGCCGAGCGGCCCCGGCTGATTGCCCGCCTTGACATGCTGGCTCGAGACGAAGACCTCCAAGCCCAGCTCGACCGTACCGACTGGGATCTCGTAGTCGTGGACGAGGCTCACAAGATGTCGGCCACATTCCGAGGCGACGACGTCGAGCAGACCAAGCGTTACAAGCTCGGGCGACGCCTCGAAGCCGTAGCCCGCCACTTCTTGTTGATGTCGGCCACGCCCCACAACGGCAAACCCGAGGACTTCCAGCTGTTCATGGCTCTTTTGGACGGCGACATGTTCGCCGGCAAGTACCGCCGAGGCGCCCACAGCGACAAGCCGGCCAAAGACCTGATGCGCCGCCGCATCAAAGAAGACTTGCTCCGCTTCGACGGCACCCGGCTATTCCCCGAACGGGAAGCCACCACCGCCAAGTACACGCTGAGCCCGGCCGAGCACGACCTGTACGAGCACGTCACCGAGTACGTCCGCAACGGAATGAACCGGGCCGAACAGCTCAAGAAGGAAGGCGAGGGCCGCCGCTCAGCCGTGGTCGGTTTTGCCCTCACCATCTTGCAGCGGCGCCTGGCATCTTCACCTCGGGCCATCTTGCGCTCCCTGGAGCGCCGACGCGATCGCTTGTCGGCCCGCTTGGCAGAAGCAGTACAAGCACGGGACAACCCGGCTTTGGCCAGCAAAGACGAAATCGAAATGCTGGGTCAGGTTCCAGAGGGCTTCCGCCCGTCGGACTTCGACGAGTTCGATCCCGATGAGCTCTTGTCCAGCGAAGAGGAGGAGTTCGAAGAGCAGATCGAGGTCGAGGCCACCCCCGCCCGAACACTCGCCGAGCTGAGGGCCGAGATCAGCGACCTCGACGGCCTCGTCCAGCGCGCCCAGGTCTTGTACCGCCGGGGCGACGACCGAAAGTGGGACGAGCTGTCCAACCTCTTGCAGAACACGCCCGAGATGCTCGACGAGCACGGTCGCACCAAGAAGCTGATCATCTTCACCGAGCATCGGGACACGCTCGACTACCTCGTCGAAAAACTTGGCCGCCTTCGGGGACGAACCGACGAGGTGGTCGACATCCACGGCGGTGTTCGCCGCGAGAAGCGCCGCCAAGTGCAGGATCAGTTCACCCAAGACGACCGAGTGCGCATCTTGGTGGCCACCGATGCCGCCGGTGAGGGTCTCAACCTCCAACGTGCCCACCTGATGGTGAACTACGACCTTCCGTGGAATCCCAACCGCATCGAGCAGCGATTCGGACGCATCCACCGCATCGGCCAAACCGAGGTGTGCCGGCTTTGGAACCTCGTGGCCGAGAACACCCGCGAGGGCCAAGTGTTCGAGCGATTGCTGGAGAAGCTGGATGAACAGCGAAAGGCCCTGGGCGGCAAGGTGTTCGACGTGCTGGGAGAGGCATTTTCCGACAAGTCGCTGCGAGAGTTGCTCATTGAGGCAATCACCGCCGAGGAGCCAGCCATCCAACAACTCCGCATGACGGCGGTGTTGGACGCCACGGTGGGAGACCGGACGAGGGAGCTGATCCAAGATCAGTCGCTCCTCTCCGATGAGCTGAGCGATGCGGTGATCGCCGACATTCGAGAACGGATGGAACGGGCCCAAGCCATGCGCCTGCAACCCAGCTTCATCCGGCGGTTCTTCTTCGGGGCGTTCGACTTGCTGAACGGCAAAGTCACCAAGCGGGAAGCGAATCGCTGTCAGATATCCCGAGTGCCCCAAGCCTTGCGGAACTGGGATATCGGCCATGGCCGAGGCCGGCTTCTCCCAAGCTATGAGCGCATCTGCTTCGAGCGTGAAGAGATATCGGTTCCCGGGCGGCCCATTGCCGACTTGGTTTCACCCGGCCATCCCTTGCTCGATACCACCATCGGCGCGCTGTTGGAACGCCATGGGTCGCTCCTCCAAAAGGGCAGCATCTTGATCGATCCCGAGTCCACCTCCGAAGTGCCCAGAGTGCTGGTATTTCTAGAGCACGAGATCGTCGACGGCACCGCCGTCAACGGTGGACATCGCAGGGTGGTGTCCAAGCAATTCGAGTACGTGGAGATCACCGAAGACGGCGAAGTCGAAGACGCCGGTGAGCACCCCTATCTGGACTGCCGCTCCCCCGATCCCGACGAGCTCCAACTACTGGCCCCGTTGGCAGATGTCGATTGGGTTCGGGACACGCTCGCGGCCACCGCTCTCAATCACGCTGTCGAACACAACGTCCCCTCCCACGTCGCTGATGTAGAGGGCCGAATCCACTCCCAAGTTGACCGGACCCTGGAGGCCGTACGCCAGCGCCTCACCGAGGAGATCAGCCATTGGGACACTCGAGTGCTGCGACTCAAAGACGACGAGTTGGCCGGCAAACCCAACGCCCGCATCAACTCAGCCAGGGCACGACAACGATCCGAAGAAGCTCAGCTGCGGCTGGAGCGGCGAGAAGAAGAACTAGCCCGTCAGCGCAAACTCTCGCCGTTGGCCCCCCGAGTAGTCGGGGCCGCCTTCATCGTTCCCGAGCGACTGCTCGCCAAGCTCGGGGGCACCCCACCACCCGAGCACCCCATCGACACCACCCGAACTGACCGCCTCGCCGTCGATGCCGTCCTAGCCGCCGAGCGGTCCCTAGGCCGAGAGCCAATCGAGATGCCCCACAACAACAAGGGCTTCGACATCGAAACCCGAAACCGAGATGGCCGCATCCTCACCATCGAGGTCAAAGGCCGTGTGGCCGGAGCCCGCGACTTCTCCATCACCCGCTCCGAGATCATCTGCGCCCTCAACAAATACGACCGCCACATCCTCGCCCTCGTCGAAGTCTCCGAAGACGACACCACCACAGTCCGCTACCTCTACGACCCCTTCACCGGAAGAGAGGCTGAACCCAGCCCCGCCGAATACAAACGCACCCTCGACTGGCAGACCTACTGGGAGCTTGCTGAATCGCCGCGGTGACGGCCTACGCCCTCCCACCTGAAACTCCAAGCAAGCAAATCGACAGCACTTCAGCATC
Organism: marine group bacterium Sva0996 bin134; assembly: GCA_002239105.1. Taxonomy (GTDB): domain Bacteria; phylum Actinomycetota; class Acidimicrobiia; order Acidimicrobiales; family Bin134; genus Poriferisocius. The sequence continues at coordinate 140,697 of MPNQ01000003.1, forward strand.
TCGGCTGCGGAAGGCACGCGGCCAAACAGCCAAACAGTTCGCTAGATTGCTCTGGCAAACCAAGCTCGTGGTCTGCGAAGATGGTTCGTCCTACTGGCACTATGGATGCGAGACAGGAACCTGATCAGTGGCAACAAGCAGGCACTATAGCGACGACGAGCTTGCCGAGCTTCGGTCAGCGCCAAAGCGTGTGACCAACCCGGGCGCACACTGGAAGGAAAAGCCTGGGCATCGTCAGCGCAACTTTCGAGCATGCGACCAGCAAGACGACTCAGTTCGCTTCTCGATTTACCAACGACAGAGTCTCCACGACGACAACGACTTCTCTTGTGGGATCGAATTCATCCCCAGGGTTGGGGCACGTCTGACCTTGGCACGCTACAACGGGCCAAGCCATCGGCACGGTGAGATTGTCTATCGTCCGCACATTCACCGCACCACAGCTACAGCGATCGCGGCAGGCAAGAAACCTGAGTCAGAGGCGGACGAGACCGACCGATACACCAATCTCGAAGGTGCCTTGAGATGCTTGGTTGAGGACTTCCACCTAAAGGGGCTCAGCATCTCGAACAACAATCAAGCGAGTCTCTTCAATGGCCCTTGACAGAGACGCCCTAAGAAGGCTCCTGTGCGAACGCCTCTGCCAAGAGGTAGACGTTGAGCAACGCCCAGACGGCGAGTTCATGCTGCGCACACACTTCGAGTTTCCCGACGGTGACAGCTACCCCTTCTATTTGGCGGAAGCTCCCTCTGGAGGACTCCGCCTCTCAGACCGCGGCCACACCCTGATGCACATCAGCTACGAGCACGATGTCGACTCTTTTCTTGATGGAACTCGCGGAATGCTCATGGAGCGAATTACGTCTGAAACCGGTCTTGTGCGAGAAGACGGGGCATTCCACCTTGAGACATCCGCGGAAAGACTCTCCGAAGCCATCTTCACCTTTGGGCAGGCATTGACGAGAATCTACGACTTGACATTGCTATCCCGCTCAAACGTCGGATCGACCTTCTACGACGATCTAGCTGACTGCCTCTCTGGTCTTGTTGATGCCGAGAGGATCCAGCGTGATTATCAGCCTGAGGTGCCCAATGCCGAGGCCTATCCTGTGGACTACCGAATCAAGGGCCAAAGCGATGTCCCGTTGTTCCTCTACGGAGTGCCTAACCGCGACAAGGCGCGGCTGACAACGATCATGCTTAGCTATTTTCACCTGCATAAGCTCCAATTCGAATCGATCATCGTATTCGAAGACCAGGCTGAAATTCCGAGAGCCGATCTCGCGAGGCTTTCAGATGTCGGTGGAGACATGATTTCTTCGCTGGACGCCACCGACGATCTCGCCCGGAAGCTCGAGCAACGAGCGGCCTAATTCACACATTGGTGGATAGGACTTCGATTTACGCTCTCACTAATCGCGCGCTGGCCAGACTACACATAGCACTACCGAGCATTATCCAAAAGGGCGAGCACTGGCAATCGGTGAGGCCCGGTAATATTTTCCTAACTAGAATAGTTTAGATGAGACTTATGATCCAAGTAGAGCACTCGGCCCTTATATCTCTTAGCACCAAGTGTTATATTAACCAATTCCATTGGCTCCTGCTATCCAATTCGCAAAATCAGGTATGACGCCGCCCGGATGTTCTTTGGGGTGATAGGCAACGAACCTGACCGCTGATTCCCAAGTCAAGTGGTTGATATATTCTACTAAAGAAGGGGATATTGTGACATGAGGGTCTTGTTCAGCCGTTAGTGCAGCACAAATGTAGCGACCTAATGGTATCAACAATAGATCTGAGTCGCCGATCGCAAGCCCATCTCTTGGGCCTGTCTTACCTGTCTTCCTGCAATGATTTACTAACGGCGAATCGCAAAAGGAAAATCCAGATTGCCCTTTCATCGGTCTAATAATTTGAACATAGAAGGGTTCGAATATCTCAAGTGATGTGTTGTATATGTGTAGCATTCTGTCGACTTGGCTCAAATTTGAATCTACCATGAATTCACCTCTGACCAAAACTAGTTCTTGGAGTTCACCTTCCCTGGATTCTCTACCATACTCCTTTCGAAACATCTGCTTAAGTTGTTCATCCGATTCTGCCTGTCTGGCATAGTCATCTATAAATTCTGGTTCAAACCGAAGGGCGGCATCTCGAATTGATTCACTTCGAGCAAAGTGCAATGCTGCAATTGCTTTGATGGCTGCGGTGGCTTCAACATCGAGATTAGCGTTAGTATCCGTCACTCGACGCATATTTCGAATCGACATATTCTCTATGCGGCCCCACTCTTCGTCCACTTCATCTCGGAGTTGACCCTTTGAATCAGCAAATGTGCTGTGTGACCTGGCGACAAATGCGTGGCGGATTCCAACTTCCTTGCGGGTACGATTTAGCTTGTCGACCAGAATGATGCGTTCTCCATCGGCAAAACCTCTCTGATAACCCCGTGCCACATAGTGCTGATGCCTTCCCACGACTATAACCCTTCCCTTGCGGAACCGAATATGATCCGATACATGAGATGCCTGCATACAGATCTACTTGCGTGGTGTTCAACCAGCAGTCTCTCAGCGCTGTTCCCTGCTCCCCAACACCATTGCGCAGCCGAGAATTGGCTCTAAGCAAGCCGATTCTCCAATTGCCCGAGATTCTCCTGGCCTTAGAAGGCGCATCTAGGCGAGGGAGGACAAGCTCACACCGAACGGGTAGGGTGCGCGTCCTGTGGGGTACCGGCGGAAGCTAATTGAGGTGGCGTTGCCGCTGGATGCCATCAATGCGGCATCAGCTCGAGAGAAGTCGATTCGGCATGGGCATCCTTCAACGCTCCATCTGTGGTGGTCGCGCAAGCCATTGGCTGCCTGCCGGGCGGTGCTGTTCGCGTCGCTGATAGATGACCCTTCTAGCCAGCCCGACAGGTTTCCCACTGAAGCGGCCCAGAATGCCGAGCGGAAGCGTCTATTCGAGCTGATCGAAGAATTGGTGGTGTGGGAGAACAGCAACGACCCAGAGGTCCTGGTGAAGGCCCGGGCAGAGGTCGCGGCGAGCTGCGACGGTCATCTTCCACCAGTGCTCGACCCGTTTGCTGGCGGCGGCAGCATCCCCTTGGAAGCCCAACGACTCGGGCTGGAAGCGCATGCCAGCGACCTAAATCCAGTTGCAGTGCTGATCAACAAGGCCATGATCGAGATCCCGCCACTCTTCGCCGGACAACCGCCCGTTCATCCGGACCCCGAACGGCCACTCGCGCTTGGCTCATGGCCTGGAGCACAAGGCCTCGCCGCCGACGTCAAGTACTACGGACAATGGATTCGGGAACAGGCCGCAGTTCGCATTGGTCACCACTATCCCAAGGTCGAACTCCCCGCTGAGCATGGCGGTGGCCAGACCGCCGTCATCGCCTGGCTGTGGACCCGTACTGTCACTTGTCCTAATCCGGCCTGCGCGGCAGAAATACCACTGGCGTCGACATGGTGGCTGTCAAAAAAGAGCAGGCAGCCAGTGTGGGTGGACCCCGCCATAGACCCTGTATCTCGCACTGTTGACTACCGAATCGGCACGAATGCCAGCGGCCCACCGCAGGCACCCAAGCAGGGCCGGGCGCAATTCCGCTGCATATTCTGCGCTGCCGCTGTCCCCAACGACTATGTGAAAGCCGAAGCCCAGGCTCACCAGCTTGAAGCCCGTCTCACCGCCATAGTCGCAGAGAACGGTCACAGACGCGTCTACCTGCCACCTAACGCTGATCACGAAGCTGCCGCCCGCAACATCTCCAAACCCCCTAACCCACCTACCGGTGCAATTGCCAACGATCCCCGAGCGATCACGGTCACAAACTGGGGCTTGTCGGAGTGGGCTGACCTGTTCACCAATCGCCAACTCACTGCCCTATGTGTGTTTGCCGACTTGGTGAGCGATGCCCAAGAGCAAGTCCTCGGCAACGCACTATCCGCAGGAATGAAAGACGACCCTACTCCGCTAAGCGACGGCGGCTGCGGTGCAGCGGCCTACGCTGAAGCCGTTTCGGTGTACCTGGCATTTGCGGTGTCCAAGTGCGCAGACAGGGGCTCGGGCATGTGTACTTGGGACATCAGCAGAGGTCTTCGCAGCACCTTCGCCAGGCAGGCGTTGCCAATGAACTGGGATTATGCGGAGACAAACCCGTTCTCTGATTCAGCGGGCAATTGGTCTTCGATGGTCGATTTCGTTCACAAGGCACTGTCTGAAACCCCTGCAACTGGTTCGGCAACAGTGATGCAACGGGAAGCATCATCCCCCAGCGTGTCGCCTGTAGTGGTATCGACCGACCCGCCCTACTACGACAACATCGGTTACTCCGATCTCTCGGACTTTTTCTATATGTGGTTGCGCCGAAGTGTGGGCGGGGTGTTCTCAGAGGTCTGCTCGACTCTACTGGCACCGAAGTCTCAAGAGCTGGTCGCCGCCCCGTATCGCCACAACGGCGACAAGAGACGGGCCAAGCAATTCTTTGAGAGTGGGTTGGAAGAGGTGTTCACCCAACTTCGCGATGTCCAGGATCCTCGGTTTCCGATGTCGGTGTTCTATGCATTCAAACAAGCCGAAACAACTGACGATGGCGGCACAGCGTCCACTGGATGGGAAACCATGCTGGAGGGCCTAATCGGGTCGGGATTCCAAATTACCGGTACCTGGCCGGTACGCAGCGAGTTAGCCAGTCGGATGCGCTCGCAGCAGAGCAACGCTTTGGCATCGTCAATCGTGCTGGTTTGTCGACCTCGGCCTGGCGATGCGCCGCTCACCTCGCGGAGAGAGTTTTTGGACCGGCTCACCTCCGAACTGCCTGATGCACTCTCCCACTTGAGGGATGTCAACATTGCACCCGTTGATCTGGCACAAGCCGCCATCGGCCCGGGCATGGCTATATATTCCCGATACTCAAAGGTGATAGAAGCTGACGGCAACCCCATGGGAGTGAGAGCCGCGCTCGCCGCTATCAACCAAACTCTCGACGAAGCCCTCGAGAGCGCTGAAGCCGACTTGGACACCGATACCCGATGGGCTCTGACCTGGCACTCACAACACGGCTTCCAATCTGGGGACTACGGCCTTGCCGAACAGCTCTCCAAGTCTCGCAATACCTCCGTTGCAGGTCTCGTTACAGCAGGCATCGCCGCCTCCCACTCCGGCAAGGTACGCCTTCTTGCTCGTGAGGAGCTCGACGAAAACTGGAGTCCCGCCGACGATCATCGCCTCACCGTGTGGGAGGTCGTCCAGTATCTGATTCGCGAGCTTGAAATAGGCGGAGAACAACCCGCTGCGGACCTCCTGCGCCAAGTCGGTGGCCTCGTCGAACCCGCCCGCGAACTCGCCTACCGCCTCTACCACACGTGCGAACGCAAGGGTTGGGCCTCCGACGCCCTCGCCTACAACAGCCTCGTCTCCGCCTGGCCCGAACTAACCCGCCTAGCCAACAAACCCCCCACCGACCAGACCACCCTAGGCCTTTAGGCGTCGGCTCAATGTCTGTCAATTGCAATTGCCATCCTCATACTCGAGGGACCGCCTTAAGGTGCCAGCCTTCCCCGGAGCCCAGAAGGCGTAGAACAACATAACTCTTGATATGAGGGTGTTTGGCAATTGCCCATATCTGGTCGAAGCAGCCAAATTCGATGTCTGCCAGTTCTGAGAGTGACGGTACTTGGGAGCCTGCATCTAGGAGATCAGCGAGTTGCCAACCGGCCGAGCCTTCGAGCATCACCGCAAGCCACTTCGCACCAGGCGCGTTCTCCATCTGGCTCTTCGCTGCTTTCCTGTTGATGCAGTTGCGGACAGTCGGCAAGAGCGGATCGAGCCAGCCAAAGGACGAATCACCAGTTGATGCATGAGCGATGATCGCCCCAAGTCCTGAATCAACCGATTCAGGGGTCTTGACCACACTCACTTCCCGAGCGGATTCAGGATTCCAGAAGGACTCTGGATACCAATGTCCTTGTCGTCGGACCCCTTCGACAACCTGAGCTTCGAAGTCATCGTGAGCCAATCCGCCCGGTTGCTGCGCTAGTTCACGAGCCACGCTTTCTAGGAATCCGGGACGGTTAATGATCAACATGGCAGAAACAAGCTGATCATTGGCAGCGACCAGCATCTCCGCTGGTGTACCCCCACCGGTCTCCACACTGCTCAACAGATTCACCAGCGCTTCAACCAGCTCCTTGACAGGCCTCTTCTTGTTGTCGGCGGGATGATGGTCAGAAACCCATACATGCCACTCAAAACACAGCCGCGAGTCCGGCCAGCGCTTTGGCTTATGGCGCTTCATCCCGGATTCTGGATCGATTGTCACCTCAGACATCTGCGCCCAGAAGCTCAATTCGGCCTCGTCAGCAGCCAGCGTGACCTCGACATCGGCTACCCGCCCGTTTGCCAATGTCACCCGCCAGTCAGGCGTTGGCATACCGCCCTCAGGCTTCAGCCTCTGGTAACCCGCTACATCCTCAATTCCGCAGATGGCGTCCATGGCAGCTTGTTCATCAGGTCTGACGCCGTCTTTGCGCACAAGGGACAACGCTACCCGGCTGCAAGCCGAGAGCAGTTTTGATATCCGTATCTGGTTCGCCTTGACACCACGTTGTCACTATCCCTTCGTACACTGCGTGGACTTGTCGAACCTCTAAAGGAGAACTCGTGACGTCAGGAGCCATAGCCACCTCTCTGTTGGCCGCCGCATTGCTGCCCGGCGCCCTCTTCCAGTGGGGCTTCGAACGCAACGCTGGGCGATACGGCATAGGTCTCAAGGACCGTATTTTGCGAGTAACGGGAACCTCAGCGTTATTTCTTGCCATGTTCGCGTGGCCTCTTCACTGGCTCTACGCAAACTACTGGGATCAGATAGCAGCTGGAAAAATTCTGCCCCGACTGATATATGCCATTCCCATAATCTACTTGCTTATTCCTTCAATCATCGGATGGATATACGGCTCAAGTTTGAAGAAAGAAAAGGCATGGGCACGAAAACTGGCAGGTACTAACAGATTCCCTACAGCCTGGGACTATGCCCTGTCTGGACGCAAGGGCGGATGGATTCGATGTCAACTCAAGTCAGGCATTTGGGTTGGAGGCTTGTTTTCTGACCTAAACAGTGGCGAAGACGTCAAGAGCCATAAGAGATCATATGCGAGCGGATATCCAGAAGCTCACGAGTTGTATCTGTATCCCACGGTCCTCATGGATAGAGAGACTGGTGAATTCAAGACTAGAGAAGACGGACAACCATTGCTCGGTATCGGTGGACTGTTGCTGTTCGGCGAAGAAATCGCTATTGTAGAATTCATAGACACACTGGATTGGAATGGGGAGCATGCCTAAGAGACCCAGCCAGGAACATCGTGATTTTAGGGGCGGATACTATCCCACAGAAGTGGTTGTCGGGCCACCACCGCCTGGTCCTGCCTTGGATGCACCGAGGCCCGGCCAGCAGGACCCACCTCCGGCGAGCACGCAAGACTCTGCTGACCCCCCCTCTGACTAACTGTCCTGCCAAAACGACACCCCTAGAATCAAGAGAGCCGAGGGCAGTAGCCCGAGGAAGTGGAGCCCGGTACCTCTCCGGACGGTGAGTGGCCGGGCTCCTGCGCGTCAGGGAAGGCACCGATCTACATCCTTAACGTGCTCAACAAGTTCGCGAGCCCTCTGGCGCCAGTTCCCCCCAGCCCCATAGGCCCATGCCAGGGTATCTGCGATCCACAGGATCGGTTCCTCGCCAGGCCCGAGATGGGCGTAGGTCAAACTGGCTGGCGCTTGTCCAAGGCGCTTCGCTTGAGCAATCTGGGATTCTTCTCTAGCATCCTGGCTGATTTCCCGGCGTTCGAGTACTACCATCTTCGTTCTGCTCACGAGCCCATCCTGTGGATCCCCGATGCGGTGGCGTGGGCTTGGGGACGCGGAGGGAACTGGCGCAGACAGGTCGAGCGTCTCGGCCTCATCAGCAGCCTCACACGAGTCAAGTTGCCATAGACGCGCAAAACCCGGCCGCTCACCGTCCGGAGAGGAGCCGGGTCTACTTCCTCGGGCTAGTGCCTTCGGCCCATCAAGTCTGCCCCAATTGCCATACGAACTTCAACCCTCCGGCTCTACTGCACTACTTCAGCTGGCGTGCGGCCAGCCATTTGGCCTCAAGATGGCGACCTGCATCACTCCTGGCTCGTCATTGCCCAAGAACTCACCGGAATCCCACCGTCGTGCGAACTCTGAACCGTCCACGTTCAAGAGCCGACGGGCTGCGTCGTCGAAAATTTCCCATTGCTCTTCGTCGGAGATCAATTCAAAGCTCACGCCAGCCATTGCCTTGCTCCCTAAGCTCGTTTCGGCCTCGGTAACGAATCATATCGACACCTGGTCTCCGACCGAGGATGGAGAATCGAGACTTTGCGCTGATTTGTGACACCCGCCGCACTACCGGCAACAGGTTTGCAGCCAGTCACATGGAGTAGAAACAGGGCGTGGCACTTTCTAATCATGAGCGGGTGGGCAAGGCGATGGTCTTGCTGGGTGAAGGGCTGGCGCCATTTGTAGCCCGTGAGTGCGAGGTGGAGTTCGGGGAGGACTGGACCACTGGGGTTCAGCGGGCCGACTCCCGGAGCGGGGGCCGGGCTCGCAAGGTGAACCCTGTTGATCCCCAGTTCTTGTTGAAGGTGATGTGGGATGAGTGGCAGACCATTTTCCGCAAGAAATTGGGACGGACGGAGCGCAACTACGTTTCTGAGTTGCAGGATGCCAGAAACAAGTGGGCCCACAACGAGGCCTTCACCGCTGACAGCGCATTGCGGGCGATGGACACGGCCAAGCTCTTGCTGGAATCGGTTGGCGCCGGCCCCCATGCCGCGCAAGTGGACAAGCTCTACCAAGAGTTGTTGCGTCAGCGATTTGAAGAGCAAGCCCGCAAAACGCAGAAGAAAGCGGCAGCGGCTCAGAGCACGGCCCAACAGAAAAGCCTGGCGCAAACCGGTCTGCCCGCATGGCGGGAAGTGGCGGAGCCCCATGACGATGTGGCCTCGGGCCGATTCCAGCTCGCCGAGTTTGCCGCCGACCTGCATCAGGTGTGGCGAGGCGAGGCCCCAATTGAGTACGACGACCCCGCTGAGTTCTACCGGCGCACCTATATCACCGAGGGGCTGTCCAGCCTGATTGCAGGAGCGGCCCGCCGGTTCAGTGGAAGCGGCGGCGACCCTGTCATTCAGCTACAGACCAACTTCGGCGGTGGCAAGACCCACGCCCTGATCGCTCTCTACCACCTGGCAGGAGAAACGCCGGTTACCCAGCTCAAGGGTGTCGAAGAGCTATTGGCCGGCAACGGATTGGAGCTGCCCAGCGAAGCGATTCGTCGGGCCGTACTGGTCGGACACCAGCTCCTCCCTGGAGAGACTTCTGTCAAAGAAGACGGGACCGTGGTCAACACCTTATGGGGAGAGCTGGCCTATCAGCTTGGCGGGGCTGAGGGATACGCCTTGGTGGCCGAAGCCGACCGCACCGGCACCAGCCCTGGGGCGGCCCTCACCGACTTGCTCCGGGAATTCTCGCCGTGCCTGGTGCTCATCGACGAGTGGGTGGGCTACGCCCGCCAGCTCTACGGCGTGTCCGGCCTGCCCGCCGGGTCGTTCGACGCTCATTTCAGTTTCGCCCAGGCCCTTACCGATGCGGCCAACAACACCCCAGGCGCCCTGCTGGTGGCCACCATCCCGTCATCGCAGATCGAGGTCGGCGGTGAGGGAGGCCAGGCAGCGCTCAAGAGGCTGGAGAACCTGTTCGCCCGGATGCAGGCCAACTGGCGCACGGCCACCGCTGAGGAGAGCTTCGAAATCGTCAGAAGGCGGCTGTTCAAGGATCTGGCACCTGAGGCGTCGGCCAATCGGGATGCGGTGGTGAAGGCCTTCAGCGAGCTGTACCAGAAGCAATCAAGCGAGTTCCCCTCCGAGTGCAAGGAGGGCGACTACCAGCGCCGGATGAAAGCCACATATCCAGTACACCCCGAGCTGTTCGACCGGCTGTTCGAAGAATGGTCCGACCTAGAGCGATTCCAGCGCACCCGCGGCGTGTTGCGGTTGATGGCCGAGGTTGTCCACAGCCTCTGGATCAATGACGACCCCAACTTGTTGATCCTGCCGTCCACCATCCCCATCGACGACAGCAAGGTGTCCGAGGAGCTGCTCCGCCATTTGGAAAGCGAATGGCGGACAGTGGTGGAAGCCGACGTAGACGGAGACAATGCCCTACCGTTGAAGCTGGACAAGGAGAACCCCAATCTGGGCCGTTTCCTTGCCGCCCGCAAGGTGGCCCGCACGGTCTACTTCGGATCGGCCCCGTCGCAGCACGCCGCCAACAAGGGGCTCGACGACCGGTCAATAAAGCTCGGCTGCATCCAACCGGGCGAGGAACGGCCCGCCATTTTCGGTGACGCCCTCCGCAAACTGTCAGACCAGGCCTCCTACCTCTACCGAGATGGTGCCCGCTATTGGTATGCCCTCCAAGCCAACGTCAACCGGATCGCCCGAGACCGGGCAGAGGGCCACTTCAACGACGCCGACGTGGATGATGAGATCCGTCGCCGCCTAGATGTAGCCCTCCAAGGCAACCCAGGCCAGTTCGCAGGCGTTCACAATTGCCCCCGCTCACCCGCCGATGTGCCTGACACCGACGAAGCGCGCCTTGTGGTCTTGGACCCGACTTCGCCCCACGACAGCAAGACCGAACAGAGCGAAGCCCTCAAGGTGGCCCAGCAAGCGCTGGTAGAGCGCGCCGGAGGGGCGAGACAGCATCGCAACATGCTGGTTTTCTTGGCCGCCGATGTAACCCGCTTGGGCGACCTGCGCCAGGCGGTTCGCAGCCACTTGGCCTGGCAGTCCATTCGAGACGATGCCGAGTCTTTGAGTCTCGATCCGCCAAATGCCCGCCAAGCTGAGTCGAAAGCGGCAGATGCCGACGAGACGGTGGCGTCGCGGATTCCCGAGACCTACATCTGGGTACTGAACCCATCGCTTCCCCCCGACAACCCGACTGGCGAAGTCCGATGGGAGACGGCCCGGGTGACCGCTTCGGGGCCGTTGGCCGAGCGGGTGTCCCACAAGCTGGTCCACGACGAGTCGCTTATCCCGGCTTATGGCGGCACACGGCTGCGGTGGGAGCTCGACCGGATCCCCCTCTGGAGGGATGACCCAGGTCAGACCGGCGACAAGAAAGTGGCCATATCGGTCAACCAGCTCTGGAGCGACATCACCCAGTATCTCTACCTGCCCCGTCTTGTTCGACGCTCGGTATTGGAAGACGCCATCCGCGACGGGGTGCAGTCAACCGTTTGGGCCACCGATGGGATCGCCTACGCCGAAGGACACGATGGAGGGCGCTTTGTCGGCCTCCGAGGTGGCGAGATGCTGGCTGCCATCGCCCCCAGCGGCCTAGTGGTCCATCCCGATGCTGCCAACTCCCAGATTGAGGCGGAAATAGCCGCACGGGCGAGAGCAATGGAAGACGAGGCTGGCGGTACCGTTACTGCCCCCGTCGGAACCGAATCAGAAGAGGATGGGGAAGGGGAGCCTTCCGAACCCGCCGGGCCTAGGTTGCCAACCCGCTACTACGGCCGGGTCACTCTCGGCTCCGACCGCTGGACTCGAACCGCGGCCGACATCGCCGAGGCCATCGTGAACCAACTCGCCCAAGCCGAAGACGCCAAAGTCTCCGTCACCATCGAGGTAGAGGCCACCGCCGAAGAAGGCTTCGACGACGGCGTCCAGCGCACCATCACCGAGAACGCCGCCACCTTGAAGTTTGACGACAGCGACTTCGAAAAATGAAGCACCCCTCTGACCCCAAGCTGTTGCTGCCCCTTCTTACTCTGTGGGGACTAGTCAATCCCCTGAAGGAGTACTTGCGAAGAGGGCTCTGATGAAAAACAAAGTCGAGACGACGGGCACCAACATCGGGCCCGTCGCGCTGCGACAGATTCGAGAACTCATCGCCGACTTGCTCGGACTCTGACCCCGCCAGATCGACGGCGAGCCTGCTGGCCTTGGTCGCCTGCGAGCACTACGGTCAGGTATCGCTCGGACATGGCGCAGGGCGAAGCGCCAAACCTGGCCGGGCGAACCGGCTCTCGCGGAGAAAACGTGATCATCCTCGCAAACGGCAAGACGAACGAGGTCTCACAGCGGACCGACGACACGGAGGCCCTGTGGTTGCGACTCGGCGAGCTGCCCGACGCCACCAGCTGGCAGATGAAGCCGCAGGGCGCGTGCCTGGGCGAGCTGTGCGTGCCGCTGCCGGAGGACAAGCGTGAAGAGTGGATCGCCGACGCCGACGACTGGGTGTGGTTCTGCTACTCGGAATTTGCTGACATGATCGGCCAGAAGCACGTGCGCGACGGCGACGTGTGGAGCCTCGGCTCGGTGCCCGAAGTCCGTCGATCCGGGCTGGAGAACGCAATCGCCCCCGACTTCGAGATGACCGACCGCAACGGCAGCACGCTGAGGCTCTCAGACCTCCGTGGCCACAAGGTGGTGCTGTTCACCTGGTCGTCGTGGTGAGGCTGCCGCTTCAGCCTGCCGGTCTGGCAGGAGTTGTACGAATCCATCGGTCCGGACCGGTTCGAGTTGGTCAGCGTGGCCCAGGACTCGGGGGGCCCCACCGCTGTTGACAAGTGGTTCGACCGGGCCTCGCCGACCTACCGGTGCGTTGTCGACCCGACACACGAGATCAGCTCGCTGTTCGGCTGGGTGAACGTGCCGTCGGCTGCGTGGATCGACGAGAACGGGCAAATCGTTCGCAGCAACGAAGGGGTCTACCCGGCTGAGACGACCATCGGGTTCGGCCTGGGCAAGGTCCGCATGGGCGATGACTCATTCGCCGAGGCGACCCGCGACTGGATCGAGCGGGGAGCCGACAGCGAGCACGTCTGGTCGAGCAGGGAACTAGCCGAGCGGCTCAAGCCCGTCGACGACGACAAGCTGCTGGCAGAGGCGACGTTCAAGCTGGCGCTGCACTTCGAGGCCGTGGGCGACAGCGAGCGTGCCATGAAGCACTTCGCCGCAGCGCAGGAGTTGGCACCCGACAACTGGAACTACCAGCGGCAGGGTTGGACCCACAAGGGGACGGGCTATGCCTTATTGCAAATGCTGAAGCGGATGAACCACCTGCGCAAGACCACCGACAAGAGCTTCTACGACCCCACGGGGCTGCCCGGCGAGAACCATCACCGGTTCACCGAGCCCGAGTGGCTGTGGACGCCCGCCGTGCGGCGGCTCAAGCAACTCGTCAGCCGCTAGGAGACTGCTGAGCAATTGGGGTTTGGGTGCTCGCAAAATGCCTCTATTCCCAATACTGGGGCGTGTGCTGAGAGAGGTAGACGAAATGGAGCTGCAAGCCCAACTCCATGAAGCCCAAGCTCGACAGCGGAAACAGGAGTGATTGTCTGCCGCGTTGATTTCCGCGCAGAACAGCTCGGGCAGGTCATCTAGTCTCACTCGATGGTCGACGCCTCCTCGAACCCTTATCGGCTGCCTCAGACGGTGGTGCCGCGGCGGTATGAGCTGCGGTTGGAGCCGGATCTGGAGACCTTCACATTCGCTGGGACGGTCAAAGTGGATGTCGAAGTGCTGGAGCGGGCGGACGAGATCGTGCTCAATGCGGCTGAGTTGGAGATTGCCGGCGGGGACCTAAACGGAGTGGCGCTGGCCGGCATCGACTACGACGACGAACACGAGCGGGCGGTGCTGCGGCTGGGTGAGCCGGTTTCGCCCGGGCCGGCCCGGCTGAGCCTGGCGTTCACCGGAACGCTCAATGACCAGCTTCGGGGGTTCTACCGCTCCACGTTCACCGACGATGACGGCGATGAGCGGGTGATCGCCACCACGCAGTTTGAGTCAACCAATGCCCGGCGGGCGTTCCCGTGCTGGGACGAGCCTGACCTGAAGGCAACTTTCGAGGTGACCCTGGTGGTGCCCGACGATCTGATGGCGGTGTCGTCTGGGGCCGAGATCGACTCCCAGCTCACGGGCGACGGTCGCCGGTCGGTGTCGTTCGCCCCCACCATGGAGATGTCCACCTATCTGCTGGCCTTCATTGTCGGCCCGCTGGAAGCCACCGATCCGGTGGACATAAACGGCACACCGCTGCGGGTCCTGCACCCCGTGGGCAAGGGCCATCTCACCGAGTTCGCCCTGGACGCCGGAGCGTTTTGCCTCGACTTCTTCGAGGACTACTTCGCCATCGACTACCCCGGCGACAAGCTCGACTTGGTGGCCATCCCCGACTTCGCCTTCGGGGCCATGGAGAACATGGGTTGCGTCACCTTCCGGGAGATCCTGCTGCTCATCGACCCTGACAGCTCCACTCAGCAAGAGCGGCAGACCGCGGTAGACGTGATCGCCCACGAACTGGCCCACATGTGGTTCGGGAACCTGGTGACCATGAAGTGGTGGAACGGCATCTGGCTCAAGGAGGCCTTTGCCACGTTCTGCGAGATGCTGGCGGTGGACGCCTACCGCCCCGACTGGAAACGCTGGCTGGCGTTCGGATTGTCTCGGGCCGCGGCCTTCGATGTGGACGCCCTGGCCGCCACCCGGCCCATCGAGTACCCAGTGGTCTCCCCCGCCGACGCCGAGGGCATGTACGACCTGCTCACCTACGAGAAGGGCGCCGCTGCGGTGCGGATGCTGGAGCAATTTCTCGGCCCCGACGAATTCCGCGACGGTGTCCGCCACTATCTCCAGCGCCACTCCTACGCCAACACCGAGACCCACGATTTGTGGGATGCCCTGACCGAGTCCACCGGCGAGCCCGCCCGAGACGTCATGGACTCATGGATCTTCCAGGGCGGCCACCCCGTGGTGACTGCTGCGAGGGACAACAGCGGGACGATCACGCTCAGCCAAAGTAGGTTCCGCTACGACGGGCAGCCCGACGACGCCCGCTGGCAGGTTCCAGTGGTGGCCGCCGCGGGCACAGGCACCGGTCAACGCACCCAACGGCTGGTCCTGGAAGGCCCCGAGGCCCTCGATGCCATCAACCCCGACTGGGCCATGGTTAACCCGACCGCCGACGGCTTCTACCGGGTGGCCTACGAAGGCGGATTGCTGGACCGGCTGCTGGAGGGCGGTCCCGAGCTGAACCCGCTCCAGCGATACGTGCTGGTGGACGATCAGTGGGCCCTAACGGTGGCCGACCGGCTAGCCGTGGCCGACTATGTTGCCTTCGCCGAGCGCATGGCCGCCTCGGAGGATGACCTGGCCGTGTGGCGCCGACTGGCCGGCACGCTGGGCACTCTCGACCACATGGTTTCCGACGACGGGCGCGCTGGACTCCAGGCCCGGGTGAGCGCCATGGTCGGCCCGGCCTGGGCCCGGGTGGGCTGGGAGCCCGCCGCCGGTGAGAACGACCGCATCGGCGAGCTGAGGGGCGTGCTCGCCCGCACCCGGGCCGTGGGAGGCAACGACGCCGAGGCCATCGCCCGATGCCGGGCGCTGATGGCCGCTGAGGGCGTCGACCCCGCATTGGCCGCCGCCGCCATTGCCGTAGTAGCCGCCACCGGCGACAGGGCCGACTACGACGAGATCCGCCAGCGCCTCCAAGATGCTCCCACCCCGCAGCTCAAGCTGCGCTACCTGATGGCGCTCACCGCCTTCAACGATTCAGCCCTCATGGACCGCACCCTGGCCGCCACCCTCGACGGCACCGTACGCAGCCAAGACGCCGGATTCGTGCTCCGAGGCTGCCTGGAAAACCGCGACCTCGGCCCCCAGGCATGGGATTTCATAACCACGCACTGGGACAGCATCAACCAACGCCTCCCCAGCGCCATCGTCCCCCGAATGCTCGGCGGCATCAGCGCCCTATCCACCCCCGAACTGGCCCAATCAGTGCAGACCTTCCTAGACACTCACCCCGTCCCCCAAGGCCCCCTAATCGTCGCCCAACACCTAGAACGCCAAAAGGTCAACGTCGACTTGCGAAGACGAGTCCAGGAGGCTCTGGGAACGAAAGAGAACTGAGGCAGGGTGGGGGGTGGCCCGGCTCAGGGCGCCCGCCGCCCGGAGTTCATCGAGGACGGCGGGCTGGGCCGGGACAGGACCCGCCGCCCTGCCGGACGCGCGCTAACCAGTCCCTACCGCGGCGCGTATGGACTCGCGCAGCGACTTCATGGTGGCGAACACCGCAGTGGGCTCGTACCCGCAGTGGGCCATGCAGTTTTCGCAGCGGGGGTCCCGGCCTCGGCCATAGCTGTCCCAGTCGGTGGTGTCGATCAGCTCTTGATAGGTCTCGGTGTAGCCGTCGGACATCAGGTAGCAGGGCCGCTGCCAGCCGAACACCGAATAGCTGGGAATGCCCCAGGCGGTGCACTCGTACTCCACCTTGCCCTCGAGGAAGTCCAAGAACAGCGGCGTGTGGTTCAGCCGCCATTTCTTGCGCTTGCCCTCGGAGAAGGCGTCTTGGAAGAGGCGCTTGGTCTGCTCCACCGGCAAGAAGTGCTCCTGGTCGGGGGCCTTCTCATAGGCGTACCCCGGCGAGATCATCATGGAGTCGACTTCTAGGTCGTCGTTCAAGAAGTCGAGCACGCTGCGCACGTCTTCGGGGCTGTCGGTGCTGAAGAACGTGCTGTTGGTGGTGACCCGGAACCCCTTGGCCTTGGCCTCGTTGACGGCCTCCACCACCTCGTCGAACACCCCTTCTCGGGCCACGGCCAGGTCATGGCGCTCCTGGAGCCCGTCCACGTGGACCACGAAGGAGAAGTAGGGCGACGGCTTGAACTTGTCGATCTTGCGCCGCAGCAGCACTGCGTTGGTGCACAAGTACACGAACTTCTTGCGCTTGATCAGCTCGTCCACCATCTCGTCGATCTGGGGGTGCAGCAGCGGCTCGCCTCCAGCGATGGACACCATCGGGGCACCGCACTCCTCCATGGCGCCTACGGCTTCATCAACGCTGACCCGCTTGCGCAGCACCTCGGTGGGGTATTGGATCTTTCCGCAGCCGGGGCACTCCAAGTTGCAAGCGAACAGCGGCTCCAGCTCCACGATCAGCGGAAACTTGTCGCGGCGGCGCAGCTTGTTCTTGAACACGTAGGTGCCAACCTTGGCCGCTTGTCTCAGCGGAATGGGCATGTCAGACGACCTCCTTGGTCAGCACTGGCGTCAACCTACTAATGGTGCGCAGTGCTCTATAGATCCTTGCGGGGGCGGCCGCGGTTTTGAGTTCGCGGCTGGGGGTGTCGGTCACCACCCGCACTACTGCTGCCGGACCACGATGATGCTCCAACAGCCAAGCCGACTCCATATCGACCGCTACCGCGCCTCGATCGGCCAGCTCTTGTCGGCGCGGGCCGACGGCCAGCTCGGACACGCTGGCCACCGGGCCGACGTGCACGGTGAATCCGGCTTCCTCCAGGCCCTTGGCCACCATTTCGGCAAGGGGCAGGCCAATCGGCGCCACATCGTCGGCCGACACCTCGGTGGCCACCACCACATCGCCCGGCTCGATGCCCTCAACCACGGCCCCGCCCATGCCGACCACAGCCACTGGCCCGTGATTCGGCTCGACTCGACGGCTCGGCTTGGGCCCCATGCCGGTGCACACCACCGTCGCCTCACCATCACCTCGGCGGATGCCCCTTCGTGCCGCTCTAGCCTCCATGGCCAACGGGCAAAACACCATCAGAGTCACCCTTTACCGCTGGTCGCCCGCACCCAGCGGCCTAGGGCCATCACTGGGAACACCAGGCGGTACAGGTGGTAGCGGATGTAGAAGTCTCCGGAGAAACCGGTCCCGGTGTACCAGGGCTCGTCCCAGTCGCCGTCAGCGCGCTGATTGGCCACCAACCAAGCCACCCCTCGACGAGCTGCCTCCCCCTCAGCCCGGCCGGCAGCAATCAAGGCCAGCAGCGCCCACGCAGTCTGCGACGGGGTGGTCTCCCCGCGGCCCCGCCAGTTCTGGTCGGTGTATGAGCGCATGTCCTCGCCCCAGCCGCCGTCGGGGTTCTGCACCGACTCCAGCCACCGGCAGGCCTTCACCACTCGGTCGTCGTCAGTCGGCACCCCTGCGCTGATGAGTGCCGGGACCGCTGCGCCGGTGCCGTAGATGTAGTTGGCCCCCCAACGCCCGAACCAAGATCCGTCGTCCTCCTGCTCGGCGCTCAGCCACTGAACCCCCCGGTCCACTGCCTCCCGGTCCACCGGCAAGCCCAGCCTGTCGGTGTCCAGCTCGCACAACATCTCCACCACGTGGGCGGTCACGTCAGCCGACGGCGGGTCGATGACCTCACCGAAGTCGCAGAAGGGGAGTTCGGCCACCAGTGGGGAGCAGTTGTCGGCGTCGAATGCCGCCCAACCGCCGTCAGCGCACTGCATCCCCTGAGCCCACACCACCGCTCGCTCCAGCGCCTTTTGCACCGGCTTGGCATCGGGATGGCGGATTCGGCGCAGGGCCAGGGCCACCTCGGCCGTGTCATCCAAGTCGGGGTAGTAGTTGTTTTCGAATTCGAACGCCCACCCGCCGGGGGCCAAATGGGGGCGCTGCTCAGCCCAGTCGCCGACGACATGAACCTCTTGGTCCAGCAGCCAGCGGGCTCCAGCCTCCATCTGCGAATCGTCTGGCTCCAAGCCAGCGTCGGCTAGGGCCACCAGGGCCAAACAGGTATCCCACACCGGCGATTGGCAGCATTCCAGCCGGCGCATGTCGTCTTCGACGATGGTCCAGGCGTCGAACCCCTCCAGCCCTTTGGCCAGAATCGGATGCTTCAGGGAATAGCCCCGCACGTACAGGGCCAGCAGGGAGTACACCCACGGTGGCTGAATGCCACCCCAGCAGCCGTCAGCCTCTTGGCGGGCGACAATCCACTGCTCAGCCCGGCTCAGCGCCCATTGTCGCAACCGCTGGTACGGACGGTTCTCATAGATATGCAGCGCCCGGTCGATGCGTTGGAATCTCCGGGCCACCGTGCCGTTCCGGGCGAGCTCTCTCTCCGGGGGAAGGGCGCCTGTGCGGATCTCGTCCAGGCTGATTCCCATGGAGCGCACGGGGCGGTAAGCACCCACGACGGTCAACGCCACCACGGTCTGACGGGCCCAGCAGGCAAAGTCGTAGATGTTCAACGGCACGTTCTTGGGCAGAAGGACCACCTCAGGGGGCAGGGCGGGGAGGTCTTCCCACCGCCACAGCCCGAACAGCGCCATCCAGACCCGGGTGAACACCCGGCTGCGCTCCAGGCCGCCCTCGCCGCGGATATACGCAGCCGCCTTGGCCATGTGGTCGGCGTCGACGGGATCGCCGGCATAGCGCAGCGCCCAGTAGGCCTCAACCGTTACCGACAAGTCGGCCGGACCCTGGAAGTAGGTCGACCAGGTGCCATCAGCCCGTTGGCTGTGGCGAATCCAGTTTGCCGTCTGTCGGGTGATCTCCGGGTCGGCGATGCCCAAGAACTCCCGCAGAAACAGATCCTCGGCCTCAATGGATACGTTGGTCTCCAGTTCGTCCTTCCACCACCCCTTGGCGTCTTGGAGGTTCAAGAGCCGATCGCGGGCCCTGGCCAGGGATTGCTCTGCACTCATCAGAAGTCCCTCCCTACGATGAACTGGGCCAGAGAACGCATCTCCTCCACCGCCTCGGACACCACCGAAGGGAATTGGGAAACTGAATCGAGGGCCGACATCGCTTGTCCGAGGTGGGTCCGGGCCAGCGCCTGGGTGCCCTCCCGACCACCTCCCACATCCACCAGGGCCCGGGCCGCGCTCACATCTTTGGCTTCCAACTCGGGACGGGTATAGAGATCGGCCAGATCATCGGCTACTGAAGTGCCGCTGTTGAGCGCGATCACCACCGGCACCGACTTCTTGCGCTCCCGCAGATCAGCCCCCGCGGGCTTCCCGGTGCGCTCGGGATCACCCCATATGCCCAGCAGATCGTCCACCGCCTGAAACGCAATCCCCATATGCATGCCGTAGTCGGCCAATCTCTCGACGACTTCGTCATCAGCCCCGGCCAAGATGGCCCCCACCGATGAGGCGTATGACAGAAGCGCTCCGGTCTTGCCCTGCTCCATGGCCAGGCATTGCTCCAGAGTGATGTTGGGCATCTCCTCAAAGGCCATGTCCATGCTCTGGCCGGCGATCATGGCCGAAATCGCCTCAGCCAAATGCTTGGCTGCTTTGACCCTGGGCGGGGTGGGGTCGGACAGCAAGGTTTGGAACGCCAAGGCGTGGAGGGCATCTCCGGCGATTACGCCGACGCCGACCCCGAATTTGGCCCACACGGTGGCCCGGTGTCGGCGCTCGGCATCGTTGTCGATGATGTCATCGTGGATGAGCGAGAAATCGTGGATTAGCTCAATGGCCACCCCTCCCGGAACCCCAGTCTCGGAGGGAGCGCCTGCGGCCTCGGCTGACAAGATGGCCAGCGCAGGGCGAGTTCCTTTGCCCCGACCCTGGAAGTGGTACTCGGCAGGCACCCTCAGTTCGGTGCACAGGCCGCCTAAGGCGGCGGCAATGGCAGGGTCGACCAAGTTTCTGGCCCTCTCAAGAATGGCCGGAGTCTGCGATCCACCGCTCATGCAATGGTCCTTTCTCTTTGGTCTTGCCCAGAGGGCATCAATGCGTCGGCGCCGTGGCAGTGATCCAGCGCGAGGCGGGCCGCCTGATTGCCGGAGCGGACCGCACCTTCCATGGTGGCCGGCCAGCCGGTATCGGTCCACGCCCCGGCCAAGAACAGGCCGTCAATGGCGGTGGTCGGACCGGGACGAAGCCGACGGGTGCCAGGACGGCCGGCAAAGGTGGCCCGGTGCTCTCGGGTCACCACTGCATCCAAGACTTCGGCATCGGCTGAGAGGGGGAATAGGTCGGCCAGAGCCGAGCGATAGCGCTCGATCATCTCGGCAGGCCGGTCGCCGATCTCATCGAACGCGGCCGACTGCGAAACAGCCAACACCTGCTCGTCGCGGCCTTCGGTACCTGTGATCTCCTCGGGTTCGTCCGCAGCCCAGTGGGCGGCCTCGGTGCGGTCGAACACGAACTGCACCGGCGAGTCAAGAGCCGCGGCAAAGGGCACGTCCATAACGCGGCGGTCGAACACGAAATGCACGTTGGCAATGGGAGAGATCCCCAGGTCGGCCAGCTCGGTTTGCCGGGCGACAGTGTCGGGGGGCAGGCGGCGGCCCGCGACGTCGTGGGGCACGGCGAGGATCACCGCGTCGGCCTCGATCCGCTGCCCGTCCACCTTCACCGAAGGGCCGTCGCCCACAGATTCCACCGGGGCTTGGAGCTCGATTGTCCCTCCTTGGGCGGCGATCACCCGGGCGGCCGCATCGCCGTGCAGGGCAGACAACGGCACCCGAGTCCAGCCCAAATCGCCGGAATCGGCGTCGTCCAAGAGCCCGGTGCGAAAGACCTTCACCGCCAGGCTCAGCGAGGCGTCGTCGGCCTTCAAATTCACGGTGGGCAAGCAGATCAGGTCCCACAAACGGGCGACGGCCTGGTCGGACTCTCCCCGAAATCGAAGCCAACCGCCGAAGCTCATCTCGTCGGTTCCGGGATCGTCGGGATCAAGGCGGCGCAGGGCCAGAGCAGTGCGAACCGCCCGCAGCCGGTCACCCACCGAAAGCGGGCCGTAGCGCAGGAGCGACCGGGCTAGGTGCAGGGGAGCCGGGGCGCCGGTACGGGAGATACTCGCCGGGCGGCCGCCGGGACGGATCACGGGAACCGACAGCCGGGACTGCTCGGCCACTTGGTCGGCTGCTCCCAAGCGGTCCAAAAAGGCCCGATACTCGGTACAGCACCGCATGAACACGTGCTGGCCGTTGTCGAACCAGCGGCCGTTGCGCTGGAACGACCAGGTCGCCCCGCCCAATCGGGGGGCCCGCTCATACAGCGTCACCTGGGCCCCGCCGTCGGCGGCGGCCACCGCCGCGGCCAAACCAGCCAATCCACCTCCGACCACCGCAACCTTCGGTGTCACGTCCGGATCGGTCGTCAGCCGGGAACCCGTCGGACTCATGTCGTGACACCGGCCAGACTGCGGAGTGCCACCCAGGCCTTCTCCCTGGTGGGCAACGACATCCGCCCCTCTAGTACCGCCGTGGGGGAAGCTGCGATTCGGGCCAACAGCCGGTGGTAGATCCCGGCCATCGCCCCAGTACAGGCTCGGCTGCGGTGGTCCAGCATCTTGAGCAGCTTCAGCCCTTCGGCGAAACGCCGATCGGCCCGCTCCGCCTCGAATGACACCAGTGCACCAACCGCATCGGTGGGCCCGGTCAGGTCGGGGGCGCAGCCGAATTGCTCGATGTCGTCGGCCGGCAGGTAGACCCGGCCCATGCCCCGGTCCTCCACTATGTCGCGCAGGATATTGGTGAGCTGAAGGCCCACGCCCAGCACATCGGCCAGTTCGCTGGCCTCTTCGGCATCGCCGGTTGTTCCGAAGACCCCCAGCGACAGGCGGCCTACCGATCCGGCCACCAGCCGGCAATACTGCTCTGTTTCCTCGATGGTGGTGTACACCTTCCCAACCGCGTCCTGTTCACAGCCGTCAACGATCTCGTTCAGCGCGGCCACCGGGATGGGGAAACGGCCAATGGCATCGCCCAGCCCGACCAGCACCGGGTCTTCAGAGTCGCTGACCCCGCCATTGGCCAGAGTGTCGATGTCGGACCGCAGTTGGGCCAACTGGACGAGTTTTTCGTCTTGGGGAAGGGGACCGTCGCCCACATCGTCGATGCGCCGGGCCATGGCATACAGAGCGGACATGGCCAGGCGCTTAGGCTTGGGCAGCAGCCGGATGCCGTAGAAAAAGTTGCGGGCCTCAGTCCGAGTGATCTCCTCGCACCGTTTATAGGCGTCGGCTGTCCTCACCTTCGCCTCCAGCGCGTAGCGGCGTCGCGCGCGGCGCGAACCGTTTTGGCGTCGGTCAACCGGTGGAGGGCGACCAGCCGGACAGCATGAATCGAAGTCCGGACCTTCGACGGGGTCCGCAGCTTTCTCAGCACGTCGTAGTCAGCTCCAGCAATGGCATCCAACGCGGCCAATCCCCCGGCGGCATAGCCAGCCACCGTCACCCTGGCCCACCCGCTGAGGGAGGCCACCAACGGCTCACCTCGGCACAGCAGGCCGCGAGCGCTGTCGCACTGGTGGGCCACTAGCTTGCGGAGCGGCTTCGATGCCCTTTCGGCCCCAAGATCATCCTCATCCACACCGAAGCGGGATAGCTCGTCGGCCGGGAAGTAGATGCGGCCCTTTTCGGTGTAGTCCTCGCCGATGTCCTGAAGGTGCTCCACCAACTGGAGCCCGGTGCACACCGCGTCGCTGAGGGCGATGCGCTCGGGGGTGGCCGCGTCGAAGACCGCCAGCACCAGCCGACCCACGGGGTTGGCCGACAGCGTGCAGTACTCGGCCAGTTCGGCCTGGGTCTGATAGCGGTGCTTGCGCTGGTCAACTCGATTGGCCTCGATGAGGGCCAAGAACGGCTCATCGTCGATGTCCAGTTCGGTGAGCGAACCGGTGAGCTGCGACATCACCGGGTGGGTGGCGCCACCGGTGCGGGCCAGGTAGAGCTCGGCTTCGAGCCAGTCCAGCGCGGCCAAGCGGTCGCCGTCGTACTCGTCCCCGATGTCGTCCACGAGGCGGGCGAATCCGTAGACGGCCAACAAATGGGCCCGGGGACGCGCCGGTAGGGCCTTCAGCACAACCGGAAAATTCTCGCTTCGGCTCTGGGCCATAATCGAGTTCAAATCGAACTCGACTTCGGTCTTCACAACGCCCCCCGCTGTGGCTCATTAGCCCCGGTCAACCCGCTGGTCAGCGAGCTAGCCGGGACATTGCGAATGTTGTCTAGAGCGATGGCCACCTAGTTGTGAACAACAAAGTGACCATCAGGTCATCTTTTTGTACGCGCTCAATCCAGGTCTGTCAAGGCAATGACCGCCCCGGCGTCATCGAAGTTGGGACGATCGGCGAAGCGGCCCATGAGACTCTCGGCGAAAATGTGGGCGATGGCGTCCATTATGAGGGCGCCGGCGAGCCGATGGCCCCGGGGATCGTCGGACAGAGCTTCTCCGAGCCGCTCGGCCAGCCGCCAGAACACCCGCTGGGCGGCGGCGGCATGTTCCACTTGGCCCTGCACCGAGCGCTTGGCCACCTCGAGCATGATGGGAAGTCCCGGCAAAAGGGTCTCAGCCAGGCGGCGGGTGAGCTCTTCTCGGCTCAGGCCGACCTGGCCGTCGACCGCGGCGGCGAATTCCTCGGCGGTGTTGTCCACCACTGCTTCCACCGCTTGGAAGAACAGATCTTGCTTGGAGCGGAAATAGCGGTAGAACGTTCCCTTGGCCACCCCGGCCTGAGCACAGATATCGGACACGCTCACTTCGGTGTAGCCCCTCAGGGCGAACTCCTGAATAGCCACGTCCCGCAACTGCTCGCCGCTGTCCGCCAAGTTGGCCACTTCGGCATGGTCGGGGTTCTCGGCGTTCATGATCTGGGCAATATGGCGCAGCGGGAGGCGGTGTCGTTCTCGCAAATCCCTGATCCGCTCCACCGCGTCAGCGTGGCGCTGGCTGTAGAAGAAGCGGTTGGCCGCGGCTCGGCGGGGCGCGGGCAGAAGGCCCAGCCGTCGATAGTGGTGGATGGAAGCCGCTGGAACCCCAGTGCGGGCTACCAGCTCGCTGATGGGGAACTCGCCGGGAGTGCCCATGACTCCACTCTTATTCGCCAAGCGGCTCCACCGCCAGCGCGTCGCAAAATCTTGTGGCCGCTTTTGCTTATTCCTGCTCGGCGATTTTGATCGCCTCTTCGAAGCTGGTGCCCTGTTCTATGAGGTTGCGGTACTTCATCACGTGTCGGGGTCGGTTGAAGCCGAGCACGCCGACCAGGCGGCCAGCCCGGCCGTAAAGGGCGGCGAACCGCCGTTCTTCGGTTGATCCGGTGATGATGCGCACCTCGTCATCGGGCCGGGCCCGGCCGGCCAACTGGATCTTGCGGTCGTATTGGTCGCTCCAGAACCACGGCACCGGGGTGTAGGGCTGGGCCTCGTCGTCGGAGACCAGCAGACGGCGCACGGCGTGCTGGCCCTGCTCGATGGCGTTGTCCCAATGCTCCACCCTCATGGTCTCGCCGAACAGACGGTTGGGCCAGCGGGCTACGTCCCCGGCGGCGGCGATGCCGGGCGCGGCCAGGCAGGTCTCGTCGCACACCACGCCGTTGTCCAGTTCCAGGCCTGAGCCTTCCAGCCACTCGTTGTTGGGGATGACTCCGATGCCCACCACCACCACGTCGGCGTCCACCGAGGTGCCGTCGCTCAGATTTACCCGCTCCACCCGGCCGTGGCCGTCGAATCCGTCGACGCCCACGCCGAGCCGCAGGTCCACCCCGTTGTCCCGGTGTACGTCGGCGCACACCGTGCCGATCTCGTTGCCCAGGATGCGGCCCAGTGGCACCGGCAGGGCCTCGATTACCGTCACGTCCAGGCCCCAGCCCCGGGCGGTGGCGGCCACCTCTGCGCCTATGAACCCGGCGCCCACTACGGCCACACGCTGGGGGGAAGCCTCCAATTCGGCGCGGATGGCCAGGCAGTCGTCCAGGCCTCGCAGGGTGTAGATACCTTCCAGGCCGCCGGTGGGCAGCTCCCGGCAGCGGGCCCCGGTGGCGATAAGGATGCCGTCGGCGGCCACCGTGGAGCCGTCGTCGAGGGTGACGGTGCGGCTGGCGACGTCAAGCCCGACGGCCCGGCGACCCAGCCGCCAGTCGGCCTCCAATTCCTGGAGGGCATCGTCGTCGGAAAGCGCGACGCGATCCGGCTCCCAATCCCCGGCGAGGAGCTGTTTGGAAAGGGGAGGCCGGTCGTAGGGCTGGTGGGGCTCATCGCCGATGATGGTGATGGCCCCGTCGAAACCGTCTCGCCGGAGCGTCTCCGCCGCCCGGGTACCGGCCAGCGACGCTCCGACAATTGCTAGAGAGCGCAGCGGGGGATTACTCCTCGGCGACGGAGATGGCCTGCTTGGGGCAGCGTTGGACTGATTCGTTCACTCGCTCGCGGGCCTCATCCCCCGGGGTCTCGTTCAGCAGGTACAAGAAATCGTCGTCGCGCACCTCGAAAACATCAGGAGCGACCTGCATGCAAATGGCGTTGCTCTCGCACAGGTCGTAGTCCACGACCACCCGGTATCCCATCGGATCCTCCCATCTCCCAAAAAGACACCCCGACCCTACCCAACCAACCCCCACCCCGTCACCATCAAGCTGCCATAGGTAAGACGAAATTGGCTCCGGCTGTGACCGCTTAGGGCACCCAACTCAGAGGCAGAAGTGCTGGGTGTAGGTGCGGATTTCTTGGCGGGCGGTGGCTACGGCTTCTTCTAGGGCGAAGGCTTTGCTGAACAGCTCGCGGAGGTCTTCTATTTCGCCGATCTCTCGGGAGGCGTTGGCCACGGTGGTTACCGCCTCGCGGATGTCGGGGGGTGCGGCATCCTCTAGTGACTCCAACTGGGCCAAGTCCCCCTCGCCTTCCGCAGGCCGCATCCCCACCCCGTCTTCGGCCAGCTCGCAGAACGCCACAATGTCGCCTTTGTCCTCGCTGCCACATGACACTGCCCCTAGCAGCAGCAGCGCCAGGCCCATTGGAATCAGGGCCCGGAGGGGAAGGGTCATCCCACTAGCATGCCCCGTTAGGAGGTGGGCTTGTCGGAACCGACGATCCACATGGCGTAGTACTGGGCTCCGCCTCCGTAGGCGTGGCCGAAGGCCTTGCGGGCGCCGTCCACTTGGTGGTCGCCAGCCATGCCCCGAACCTGGAGGGCGGCCTCGGCGAATCGGATCATTCCCGATGCTCCGATCGGATTGGAAGAAAGCACCCCGCCCGAGCAGTTCACCGGCAGATCGCCGCCGTCGAGATGGGTGGCGCCCTCCTCCACCAGCTTCCAGCCGTCGCCGATCTCGCAGAACCCCAGGCTCTCCAGCCACATCGGCTCGTACCACGAGAACGGCACGTAGATCTCCACCGCGTCGATTTCGGCCCGACGGTCGGTGATGCCAGCCTGGGCGAACACGTCGTCGGCGCAGTCCCGGCTGGCCTGGGGGTTCACCTCGTCGCGCCCGGGGAAGTTGTTGGCCTCGCTGCGCAATGCCGTGCCGTGGATCCAGGCCACCGGCTTGGTAGAGGCGTCCCCGGCGGCCTCGTCGCCCAGCACCAGCGCACACGCTCCGTCCGATGATGGACAAGTTTCTGAAAACCGCACCGGCTCCCACAGCATGGGCGACTCCACCACCTGGTCGAAGGTGAGTTCCTTTTGCTGAAGATGGGCGTAGGGATTGCGCAGCGCGTGCTGGCGGTCTTTGAACGCCACCATGCAGCCGATCAGCTCGGGGGCATCAGTGCGGGCCATGTACTGGCGGATGATGGGCGAGAAGTAGCCGCCGGCGCCGGCGTTGATCGACACTGAGAATGGCTGGGGCAGCGACAGCGCCCAGGTGGCGTTGGACTCCGACTGCTTCTCGAACCCCAGGGTGAGCACTCTGCGGTGGATTCCGGCCTGCACCAGCGAGGCGGCCACCACGGCGGTAGACCCGCCCACCGATCCTGCGGTATGAACCCGCAGCAGCGGCTTGCCCACCGCCCCCAGCGCCTCGGCCAGGAACAGCTCGGGCTGCATAACCCCTTCAAAGAAGTCGGGGGCCTTGCCCACCACCACCGCGTCGATATCGTCCCAACCCAGCTCAGCATCCTCCAGGGCCCGGTAGGCGGCCTCCCGCACCAGGCCGGGCAGCGACACGTCGCCTCGGGTGGTTTGGTACTTGGTCTGGCCGACCCCCAGCACCGCGGTGCGCTCGGCCATCACTCCCCCTCCATCACGCACACCAGATTCTGCTGGAGGTACAAGCCGGAGGCTGCGTGGCCCAGCACTCGGTCGGCTCGGCCGTCGTGGATCTGTTGCGCGGCATCGGCGATGCGCATGAGGCCGGCGGCCATCATGGTGTGGCCGGCGAGCGCGCCACCGCTGGCGTTGACCGCGGTTTCGGGTACCAGCCCCAGCTCGACCTCCAAGATGTGCTCCTGGGTGGTGAACGGGGCGGCCAGCTCGGCGGCGTCCAAGCGGTCGTCGCCCGCTCCGGCCTGGGCCGCGGCTTTGTGGGCGCTGGGCGCCCGGGTGAGATCGCGGACTCCAGGCTGGTGGGGATCGATGCGATGGTCGATGCCTTTGATCCACGCTGGTCGATCGCACAGCTCCCGGGCCCGGTCGCCGGCGGCCAGCACCACGGCCACACCCCCGTCAGCAGAGGCGGCACAGTCGCTGGGCCGCAGCGGGTCGGCGATGGGTGCCTCGGCCAACACGTGGTCGACGGTGGCCGCAGCGGAGGATCGCACGGCCAGCGGATTTTCGGCCGCGCCGTTCAGGCTGCGGACGGCGATCTCAGCCAATCGCTGCTCGCTCACTGCTCCCGACTCCAACATGATCCGGGCCTGGAGGCCGGCCATGGCGAAGGCGTCGGGCCACAGCGGCCCCAGGTAGTAGGGGTCGAGCTGGGTACTCAGCACGTCGCGCAGCGAGCCGGGCGACGACTTGCCGTAGCTGTACACCAGCGCGGTGTCCACCGCGCCGATCTGGAGCTTCACCCACGCCTCGTACAGAGCCCACGCGCCGTCCATCTCCACGTGGCTCTCGCTGATGGGCGGGACCGCACCCACCGCGTCCAGGGTGTGGACAAATGAGAACGCCTGTCCGGCCAGAAAGTCGCTGCTGCCCGAGCAGGTGAAGCCGATGTCATCCTGCGTCAGGCCCACGGCGCCACGGGCCTGGTTGATGAGCGGCACCATCAACTCCACCTCAGTGGTGTGGGTGAGCGCCTTCTCCTGGTGCTGGGCCACCGAGACAACGGCGATGTCGCGCATCAGCCCTGGTCTCCCTCGGCCTGTTTAGCGTGCCAAGCGTTGGTGCCGGCTGCCGTGACTGGCACGTCGGGCTCCCCGGTGGGCTCCCAGTACAAGATGTTCTCCGCGGTGCGGCCCAACTGGTCGTCGGGCTTCCACACCGCCCGCACCCGCATCCCCATGCGTACTTGCGCGGTGTCGATTCCCCCCACCAAGCCAAGGAAGCCGATGTCGGCGCCGTCGAGGTGGATCCAGGCGCTCACATAGGGGATTTCCAGGTCGTCTCGGCCCGGAATCGGCAAGCGGGTCACACAGAAGCCCCCCACATGGCCGGTGTCGGGCAACTCCACATAGTCGGGGGTGGCCGCGCCGTGGCGGGGATCCACGCCCCGCGGAGGTACGAACACTGCGCCGTCCACCGGGGAGCGCTGGCCGAGGATCTTGCGGTCGGCGAAGGCGTTCAGATAGCCGGATGAGGCATCACCGGGAATGAAGTCGTACTCCAGGCGGATGGGGGTGCGTACCGACCGCACCAGCTCCACACCGGCCAGCTTCTCGGGCAGGCTCACCTCGCCCGAAAGCGCCGCAGGAGGAACACTCGGATCGGCGCTCATTGGTCTGCTCCCTCGGGCACAAAACCCTCCAGATCGGCGATGTGCCCCTCCCGCTCGGACCGCCACCGGGCAGTAACCCGCATCCCCACCGCCAGTTCATCAGGGCCGCTCACCAACAGCCCATGGACCATTGGGGTGGCGGCTCCGTCCAGGCGGATCAATCCCAGTCCGTGGGGCCTGTCCCACGGCGACTGGGATCGGGGCGGGTCAACCCAGGTCCAGCTCACCAATTCGCCGCCCGGGCCCACCTCTACCAACTCGGTCAGCGGTTCAGAGCTCTCTGGGTCGTATTCGGTGGGCGGGCACAGCACCGTTCCGTCGGGGCGGCGGATGCCGAGGATGATGCCCTCTCGCAGTCCGGTCAAAAAAGCACCTATCACCGGGCCGGTGGTCCGGGTGAACGGGTACTCCAGCACCAAGTCGGCCCGAAGCCGCTCCGCCATGCGACTACTGGGCTCCGTCTACGGAAATAGTGCCAGCGTCTGTGTCGATGACCACCGTGGTCCCGTCGGCCGGCTCGTCGCCGTCGAACTCCACCCCCATGAGGCATGGGATCTGGAAGTCCCGGCTGATGATGGCCAGGTGGCTCTCAATGTCGCCCGACCGGCACAGGATCCCAGCCAGGTCGGCCTCGATGGGGGCCAAGAACGTGGCCCCCGCGTCTTTCACCAGCGCCACCGTCTCGGAGGCGACGTCATCGCCGGCATCGAGCACTGCGATCACGTCGTCGGGGGTGTCGAAGCGCACCAGCCGTCCTTGGCCGGAGATCCCGGAGAAAACCGAGCTTCCCCGGCCCACAACACCGCCCATCAGAACTCGCTCGCTCTGTGATCAGCCAGCATCATGCATCAGAACTCGATGACCTGGCGCACAACCTCGCCGTTGCGCACCGCCTCTAGGGCCGGGTTGATCTCGTCGATGGTGATTCGCCGGGTGATCATGCTCTCCAAGTCCAGCCGGCCGTTCTTCCACAACCGCAGCAGCCGGTGGAAGTCGGTGCGCACGTCGGTGCCGCCGTAGTACGAGCCGACCAGGGTCTTCTCGTTGTAGAACAACTCGAAGGCGCTGAATGACACCATCTCCTCCATGCGGCCCACTCCTACGATGCAGCAGGTGCCGCCCCGCCGGGTCATGTCGTAGGCAGTGCGCATCAGCGCGGGAACGCCGACGCACTCTAGGGCGTAGTCGAATCCGTCGCCGCCGGTGATCTCGTTCTTGGCCCCCTCCAGTTCTTCGGGCAACACCGCGTGGGTGGCCCCGAAGGAGATGGCCTCGTCGAGCTTGGCCGGGTTCTTGTCCACGGCCACGATCTCAGCCGCCCCGGCGATCCTGGCACCCTGGATGGCGGCCACGCCCACGCCCCCGGCGCCGATCACCACAACCGACGAGCCGGGGCTGACCTTGGCGGTGTTCATGGCCGCACCGGCCCCGGTCATCACCCCGCAGCCGATGAGAGAGGCCACGTCCAGAGGGATGTCGGGATCGATCTTCACCACTCCCTGGCGGGGCATCAGCATCTTCTCTGCGAAGGTGCCCGCTCCGGCCATTCCCCCGATCTCCTGGCCTCCCTGGGTGAACTTCATTCGGGCCATGGAGCCGAAGGTGATGTTGGAGCAGAGGTTGGGCTGATTGCGGCCCGTGCAATAGACGCAAGTCCCACAAGGCGGAGACCACACCACGATCACATGGTCGCCAGGAGCCAGGTCGTCCACATTGGAGCCCACCTCCTCGATGATCCCCGCTCCTTCGTGGCCGAGCACCGCCGGCGGGGCCTGGGGAATGGTCCCGTTCATGGCCGACACGTCGGAGTGGCACACCCCGGTGTGGGTGATCTTGATGGCTACGTCATCAGGGCCCAAGTCCAACATCTCGACGTCGTCACACACGTCCAGATTGATTTCGCCCACTTCTCGCATTATCGCCGCAAGCATTGGAGGATCGTAGGCCGCGCCCGCGCTCTACGACACACCTAACGGCCAGACAGACCACTACCCTCGTCAGCCATGCCGCAGACCATTCCGCTGGACATCGAAGAGCTGAATCTCCAAGTTGAGTTCTGGGACATCCTGGTCTCGGAAAACTCCAAAAAGCGCACTGGTCTCACGTCGGGGCTGATCCCGGTACGGGAGTACACCGGCTACTCGGGCATGGAGGCCTGGCTGCGCTGGCCCGACATCCTGGCCCGCTGCGACGAGGTGATGGAAGCGTCCGAACTCGGAGCCAAGATGCGGGGCCCGGGCACACAGACCACCAACGCCCACCCGTTCGCACTGGCCTGCATCCCGTTCGGCGGCTGGCGGGCCCTGGAGGAACTCTCGGCCATGGGGCTCACCACCCAGGTGGACGATGTGGAAGACCGGGTGCGGTTCCTCCTCGACTACTGGATGCGGTGGGTGGAGCCGTGGAGGGGCGACGGGTTCCGCTCGTGCTGGGACGCGGCCGACACGCTGCAGACCTGCGATCCCGACATCATCGACACCCTGTACGAGGCCGCATGGCCGGTGGAGGGCGCCAGCGAGAACCGAACGGCTCGGCGGTTCGTGGCCGGGCTCCAGCAGTACTTGTTCCTGCTGTATCTGGACACCCGGCTGGGCACGGGAGACACCGGTCCCTACCCGCTGCCCAACGGCCGTCACATGATCGTGCGGGAGTTCTCGTCGCTGGCCCAGAGCTGGATTCCATGGAGCCACGTGGCCGCCGATGTCCCCTACCAGAACATGGTGGTGGGGCTGGTGTTCCGGCCCGGAATCCATAACCGCGTGAGCGACCTGTCCACCACGTTCTCGGTGCCGGCCGACAACCTGGCCTGGCTGGAGGCCATTTCGGTGTTCGACTCCCAGCCCGGCGGCAAGCTGGTGCCGGTGGACAAAGAGGAGATGCCCGACATCCTGGCCGCCATCAAGAAGGCCCAGGCCGACGCTTACCGGTTGATGAACACTTGGACCTTCGAGGAGAAGGTCCGCAACGGCACCTATGTGTACTTCCGGGGCCTGATGTGGCCGTTCACCAACATCCTGGGTATCGACGACGAATTCGACTGGTCGATTCCCCACCCCCACACCGCCGAGACGGTGTGGCCCGTATTCGCCGGCGGCCTGCCCGACCAAGAAGACGCCGAAGAGGTCCCCTTCCCGATGTTCCCCCGGATAAAAGGAGCCTGAACCTATGAAGTTCGACATGGCGCTTTCGGGCGAATTGGAGGGAATCCGAGACCAGGCCGAGGCGTACGAGGCTATGGGGGTCGACGGGGTGTTCACCTTCGAGGGCCAGCGCGACGTGTTCTTCCCGCTGGTGGCCGCCGCCGATCACACCGGGCTCGACCTCTACACCAACGTGGCCATCGCCCTGCCCCGCAGCCCGATGCATTTGGCCTACCAGTCGTTCGACCTGCACCGGCTGTCGGGCGGGAAGTTCGCCCTGGGCCTGGGATCGCAGATCAAGCCCCACATCACCAAGCGCTACAGCGCAGTGTGGGACCGCCCGGTGGCCCAGATGCGAGAGCTGATGGCGGCCACCAAGGCCATATTCGCCTGCTGGCAAGACGGCGAGCGGCTCGACTTCCGGGGCGATTACTACACCTTCACCCTGTCCACCCCGATCTTCGAGCCCGGTCCGCTGGAGTGGGGGGCACCGCCCATCTGGGCCGGCGCGCTGGGTCCGAAGATGACCCAGATGACCGCCGAAACCGCCGACGGCATCCTGATCCACCCGTTCTGCTCCGAGCATTTTCTGCGGACCAAGACGAAGCCCGCAGTGGAAGCGGGATTGGCCGCCGCCGGGCGCACCGGGGACGACTTCACCTTCGGCGTGGGGGTGATCGTCGGCCTCTATGACGACGACGCCGACGAGGCCCAAAGGCTGGCAGTAGAACAGCGCTGCCGTTCCAACCTGGGCTTCTACGGCTCCACCCCGGCCTACCGGGTGGTGCTCGACGCCCACGGCTGGGGCGGGCTCCAAGACGAGCTGAACCTGCTCACCAAGCAGGGCCGCTGGGCCGAAATCGGCGACGTCTGGGACGCCGACATGGTCCACACCCTCAGCGTGCAGGGCACACCCACCGAGGCCGCCACCGAGATCCTCCGCCGCTTCGGCGCCCTAGCCGACCGCATCCACCTTTCCCTCCACGGCGCCCCCCAACCCCTGGTAGCCGAGCTGTTCGCCAACCTGAAGGGCTGAGCGTCAGCCTTCGGGCCGGAGTGCCCCCGTCCCGAGGTCTAGCCCGGAGGCTGGATGTGGGCTTCTACCCGATTGGCGGCCTCGTCGATCCAGCCTTTGGAGTTGGCGTAGGCCAGCATGCCGTCGAACTGGGCCTGCCACTCGGCGTCGGCGGCGTCGCCAGCCAAATCCCGCACGAAGGCGATGTCGATCCACAGGTGGTTGTCCCGTTCCGAGGCGGCGGCCCGTCCTCCGAAGGCCGCCACAGCGGCGGCCACGTCGCCGTCGATTGCCACATGGAACTCCCGGAAGTTGCTCTCATCTTCGAGGGTGATCGTGTCGGCAATGGCGATGAACATGCCCTCAGCCTTGCGCTTGTCGAGGGCGGGTGTCGATCCGGAGGGAGAAGGGCAGAGACAGGGCGGCGGTGACGACCACCATGCCCATGAGCAGGTCGATGGCCTCCGATGCCGAGGCGGCGGTGGTGGCGAAGGTGAGCCCGAGGGCCACTCCTATGGTGGTCGCCACCCGCTGAGCAGTGAAGTTGATGCCGGTGGCCAATGAATGCTGGTCAGCAGGCACATCGGTGACCGACGCGGCCATCAAGGACGGGAAGACCATGCCAGTGGCCACCCCGATTATGGTCATGCCGGTCACGAACACGGCGGCATTGGGTTCATCGCCCAACACCACCCACAGCATGATGGTGCCGCCGACATAGATGGCGGTGCCGGGGAGGATGAACATGCGATGGCCGGTGCGGTGGGCGATCCGGCCGATGAGCACGCCGACCACCCCGGCAAACAGCGCCAGCGGCGCCACTGCAAACCCGCCCTCTATGGGGGTCCACCCCCAAGACCTGATGATGATCACGGTGAAACCGAAGAACATGGCGAACCAAGACGACGCGAAGATCAGCATAGAAAGGTTGCTCCGCCGAACATTGGGAAAGCGGAACAGTCGCAGCTCCACCAACGGGTTCGGGTGATTCCATGTCCGCTGCACGAACAGCCCGAAAACGGCCAAACCCCCGATGATGCTGCCCCCTACCTTCCAGTCAGCCCAGCCCCACGGATCACTCTGCACGATGCCCAGGGTGACCAGCGCGGTGGCCGCGGCCACCATCAGCCCACCGAGGGGGTCGGGCAGCGCCCGAATGTCGGCGCTGCGGGACTCCCGGTAAACCAACGGCACCACAACCAGGACGAACAGGCAGAACGGGATATTCAGCCAGAACATCCACTCCCATCCCAGCCACTCGATGGCCAATCCGCCCACCGGCGGGCCGATGGCTGACGACGTCCCACCGGCCACCGCCCAGATCCCGATGGCCAGCGGCAGCCGGCTGGCCGGCATCGTGGCCAGCAGCAAGGCCACCGCGGCCGTGTTCACCGCCGAAGCGCCCAGGGCCAGCACCGCCCGGGCACCGATCAGCACTCCCACCGAGGGGGCCAGCCCGCCCACCACCGAGCCGGCCAAGAAGAGCAGGGTGCCGACGAGCAGCATCCGCCGCCGCCCCAGCTTGTCGGCCAAAACACCGGCGGGTACCAGGGTGGCCGCCCCGACGATGGTGAATATGTTGGTGACCCACGACAGGGTTGGGTCGGAGACACCGGGGAATGCCTCCCCGAGTGCCGGGTAGCCCACCGTCATGATCGACAGGCCGATGCCGGTCAGCGAGGCCGCGATGACCAGTACTGTCAACCCGATAGCCGGATGCCCGGTGACTGGTTGGGGGGCGGCCGCTGCGGTCACCTAGCGTTTGCCCACAGGGAGTTCGGCGATGATTTCCTGGGCACGAACGGCCACGCTAGACGAGGTACCAGCAACATGAGCAGCGAGAGTACAGAAGGCACCGTCACCGAGGTCCTCGGCGGCGACATCCTGGTGGCCCAAGACGGCGGCGTGCTCACCCTCACCTTGAACCGGCCGGACGCCCACAACGCCATTACCCCCGACCAGCGGAACTTCTTGGCCGAAGAGTTCGCCCGGGCCAGCGAGGACCTCGCCGTTCGAGCCGTGATCTTCACCGCGGTAGGCAAGGGGTTCTGCACCGGTGCCGATCTACGCATGTCCCGGCCCGACCCGGTGCGGCCTGAGGGGGCCCCTGCCCGAGCAATCTTGGATGGCGCTCGAGGCATCAAGACCGGGGCTCAGAAGCTGGTAGCAGCCATCTTGGACTGCGAAAAGCCGGTGATCGCCGCGGTCAACGGCACCGCCGCGGGCATGGGAGTGCACATGGCTGTGGCCTGCGATCTGGTTATAGCCGCCGAGGGGGTCCGGTTCATCGAGGTCTTCGTGCGCCGGGGCCTGGTGCCCGATGCCGGCGGTGTGTACTTGCTGCCCCGCCTGATCGGCCCCCAGAAGGCCAAGGAGCTGATGTTCTTCGGCGACGACGTGAGCGCGGCCGATGCGCACGCCATGGGGCTAGTGAACCGGGTGGTGCCCCCCGAAGAGCTGATGCCTACCGCCCAAGCTTGGGCTAAGCGGCTGGCCTCCCAGCCCACCAAGAGCCTCACCATGAGCAAACTGCTGGTGAACCGCAGCTTCGAGACCAGCCGTCAGACCATGTTCGAGATGGAGGCCTGGGCCCAAGACCTGCTGATGGCCGGCGAGGACGCCATGGAGGGGGTCGACGCTTTCAAGGAGCGGCGCGACCCCAACTGGAAGGGCTGGTAGCTGCTAGCGGGCCTCGGCCAGGGTGCGGCCGATGGCCGCCAGTTGGCGGCTGCCGCCACCGAAGGTGTTCTCCAACTGCTTGACCCACAAGAAGTAGCGGTGCACGGGGTAGTCGATATCAGCCCCCATTCCCCCGTGCAGGTGCTGAGTGGCATGCACCACCCTCTGGCCGGCATCGGCCGACCACCACTTGGCCACCGCGGCGGCATCGGCGATCTCGGCGGCTGGACGGCCCTCGTCGATGAGCCAGGCAGCCTGGAGGAGGGTGACCCTCATGCAGTCGGTGTCGATGTAGCAGTCTGCCGCCCGCATGGACACCCCTTGGTTGGTGGAAAGGGGGCGGCCGAACTGCTCCCGCTCCGAGGTGTAGGCCGCGGCCATGGCAGTGGCCTCCTCACAGCACCCCAGCGCCACCGCGGCCACCGCCACCTGGGCCCGAGCCAGGGTCCACTCAACGATCGACCGACCGTCGGCGCCGCTCAGCATCGCGTCTTCGCCGACAACCACCGACTGGAACGAGAGCTCGCCGTGGAACTCTCGGTTGGTGGTCTCGCTCAACGCCACCTCCACCCCATCGGCGTCGAGATCCACCACAAACACGGCCAGACTTTCGTCGTCGCGGTCGCTCACCACCCGCACGGGCAACAAAACAGCATCGGCCACCCCGGCGGTTGGAACCGCGGGCTTGGAACCGTTCAATTCCCAGCTGCCGTCGTCGCGGCGAGCCGCGGTCACCGACGGAGAAAATGCGTCGTCGGCCCCCCACTCTGAGAACGCCCCGGTCAGCACCGCGTGCCCCGAGGCCACCGGGCCGAGCCACCGATCTCGCAACTGCGGTGAGCCGAACTCGGCTATGGGCATGGCCCCCAACACCAGCGTGGGCCACAACGGCACCGGTGCCACCCTGCGGCCCTGCTCCCGCAGCACCAACGCGATTTCAACCATGCCGAGCCCGAGCCCGCCGTGCTCCTCGCCGATGGCCACCCCCAGCAAATCGGAGCCAGCCAGCGCGGCCCACAGCTCCCGGTCGAACCTATCGGCGGTGCGCTCCACCTCCGCCACCCGGTCGGCACCCGCTGAACCGGAGAACACCTGCTCGGCCAACGCGGCCACCGCGTCCTGCGCCTCGCTGTAATCGAAGTTCATCGGGAGCTGCTCCCCTGCGCCTCGCTGGAATCGAATTTCATCGCCGACCGCCCCGGGTCATTTGGAGCCCGGTCCAGGCCACGATCTCGCGCTGGACCTCGTTGACCCCTCCCCCGAACGTGTTGATCTGAGCGGTGCGGGCCGCGGCCTCCACCCGCCCCGCCAGCAGAGCCCCAGGGCTCCCCTCACGGAAGTGGGCGCCCGCTCCCAGCACCCCCAGCATCAGGTGATAGATGTCACTCACCGCCTCGGTGCCGTACACCTTCACCGCCGACGCCCGCGCCGGGGGCAGCGAATCGGCGGCCACCGCCGCGGCCATCTGCCAGTTCAGCAGCTTCATGGCCTCCAACTTGGCGTGGCACCGGGCCAGGTCCATTTGCACCCACCCTTGGTCGAGCACCGCCGCCTCGCCCCCGTCGGCGGCTGGGGTTTCGGCCGCCCATGCCACCACCTCCTCGTAGAGATGAAACGACAGCGCCCCCACTGCGGCCAGCCCTACTCGCTCGTGGTTGAGCTGGCTGGTGATGAGCTTCCACCCCTCGTTCTCCGCCCCCACCAGGTTGGCGGCCGGAACCCTCACCTCGTCGTAGTAGGTGGCGGTGGTGGTGGCGTTGCCCACCGTCACAATGGGTGTGAAGGAGAAGCCGGGGGTGTCAGTGGGCACGATGATGATGGAGATGCCCTTGTGCTTGGGGGCGTCGGGATTGGTGCGACAGGCCAGCCAGATGTAATCAGCCTCATCGGCGCCGGAGGTAAACATCTTCTGGCCGTT
Organism: marine group bacterium Sva0996 bin134; assembly: GCA_002239105.1. GTDB lineage: Bacteria > Actinomycetota > Acidimicrobiia > Acidimicrobiales > Bin134 > Poriferisocius. The sequence continues at coordinate 178,926 of MPNQ01000003.1, forward strand.
GATCACCCATTGGTCGCCGTCTCTCACCGCCTTGGTGGACAGAGACGCCAGGTCGGTGCCCGCGCCCGCCTCGCTGTAGCCAATGGCAAAGAGGACATCGCCGCTCAGAATACCCGGCAGATAAGCAGCCTTGTGCTCCTCGGAGCCGTGGGCCATCAGCGTGGGCCCCACGGTGTTGAGGGTGACGAACGGCATGGGGCAGCCCGACCGCTGAGCCTCGTCGAAGAAGATGAACTGGTCGATGGCCGACCGCCCCTGGCCGCCGTAGGCCTTGGGCCATCCGAGACCCAGCATTCCGTCTCGCCCTAGGCGGCGGAAGATCTCCCGCCGGACCGGGCTGGTTTCATGGGCGCCTTGGAGTGCTTCGCTAACCTCATCGGTCATCAGGTCGGCGAAGTACGCCCTCAGCTCGTCGCTCAGCGTGCGCTGTTCGTCTGTGTAGTCGGGATGCACCGAGCCGCGACGCTACCAACGTGGGAGGCGGCGTACCCCCCTGCGGAGCGTTTGATCTGGTTGAAACTTAGAGAGCGTCAGCGCCCTGCTCGCCGGTGCGGATACGAGTCAGGCCCTCCACCGAGGAAGTCCAGATCTTGCCGTCGCCGATCTTGCCGGTGCGGGCGGCACCGGCGATGGCCTCGGTGGCCGCGGCCATCGAGGAATCGTCCACCACCACCTCGATGCGGGATTTGGGTGTGAACGACACCTTGTACTCGGTGCCCCGGTAGGTCTCGGTGTGGCCGCCTTGACGGCCGAACCCCTGAGCCTCGCTCACGGTCATGCCTTGGACGCCAACCTCGGCCAACGCCTCTTTGATGTCTTCAACCTGATGGGGCTTTACCACCGCAGTGATGAGCTTCATTGATCCCGTCCTTTCTGGTCGCCGAGAGGGACGCTATCAGGTCAATACAAAACTGGCAACAACCACAAGATATTGGGTTTTTTGAGGCAATATTGTGCTTTATGAGTTAGTACATTGGTACAATCTAGCTGTGCGGATTTGGATTGATGAGAACGCTCGTATCCCGCCCTATGAGCAGCTGCGGGCCCAACTCCGCCTGATGGTCTCATCCGGCCAGCTCAAGCCCCGCGAGCGGCTGTCGCCCATCCGATCGCTGGCCGGAGAGTTGGGGCTGGCGCCGGGCACCGTGGCCCGGGCCTACCGGGAGCTGGAATGGGAGGGCATTGTCGAGGGGCGGGGCCGGGCAGGCACATTCGTGGTCAACGAACCTCCGGTGGCGTTTTCGGTCGTGGAACGCCAGTTGGCCGATGCCGCCGAGGTGTTCGCGGCCGAAGCCGACCGACTCGGCGCCGGACAACAAGCCGCCTTGCTGGCTCTGGAGACCGCCTTCGCGGCGCGCTCCGATCCCGACCTCGACGCTGAATAATCCCTTTCAGGCGTTCAAATGCTCAGCCCAAAACCACTGAGGGGTCGGGCACCAGGTCGCGGGCCAGCCACTGGAACATCCGCCAGCCATTGTCCATCGAGAACAATGAGGCTTCCACCTCTTTGGCGGCTTCCTCGCTGATGGGCTTGGCGTCGGGGGCCTTCACATGAACTTCGGCCACCCGCTCGGCAGCCACAAACCACCCCACGGCCTCGCCAGGAGAGCGCCCGCCGGTGAGCAGTCCATGGTTGCGGAGGATGCACACCCGGCTGTTGCCCATGGCCTGGGCTATGGCCTCGCCGCCGGCCACGTCGTCCACCTCGAGGTTCTCGCCGTTATAGAGCGATTGGTCGAATACGAAGGCGCACGACTCCTGGCTGATGGCCTGAAATGGGGCCACGTTGGCCGACCACGATGTGCCGTAGGGAGTGTGGGTGTGAGCGGCCGACGCCAGATCGGGCCGGGCGTTCAGGATGGGCCAGTGGATGTGGTAGGCCGCGAAATTCACCCCGTTTTCGAGCGGCCCGGCCACGCCCTGGCCCTCGGGTCCCACCAAAGTGAGGTTGTCGATGGTGGCGTCGCCGAAGCGGATGCCGTAGCCCAGCACCCAGAAGTGGTCGGTGAGGATCGGATCGCGGGCGGTGATGTGGCCATCTCCGATCTGCCCCCAGCGCATGGCGGCGAAAATGCGGTAGCCGATAGCCGCCTCCCACTTGCGGAGCAGGCGCAGTTCCTCAAGGTCGGTGAACTCAGGAGGAACGGCGTCGTAGGTGACGCCGGGATAGCGATCTAGCCGTAACGCCATTTGTCGATGATACCCGTAGGCTGACCGGGTGATCGCCAGAAAACTGCTTGTCTGCCTGGTTTTTCTGGCGGCGCTGGCGGCCGGATGCAGCGATAGTTCCGCGCCGCCTATCACTCCGACGCCTGCGGCCTCTCCCTCACCGACCTCTGCACCCATGCCCGATGTCACCCCCGCACCGACGTCCACACCCGTGCCGTCCCCCTCCCCCACACCCCCGTCAGCACCGGCAATCCCTGCTCCTACCCCCACAACCAGCCTGGTCCCGACGACCCCACCCGCCCCGGTCGATCCCTTAGCCGGGGTGGGCGACAGCTTCTACCCGCTGTTGGGCAACTCCGGCTACGACGTTCTCCACTACGACATCGATCTCGATGTGGAGCCTTCGGCCAACACCATCGATGCCGTGACCACCTTGACCGCGGTAGCTGCCGCAGACCTGGCCGCATTCAACCTCGACTTCCACGGGCTGAATGTGAGTCGAGTAGCGGTCAACGGGACGGAGACCGGGTTCTCCCGCGATGGCCAGGAGCTGACGATTGAGCTAGTCGAGCCGATCTCATCAGGAGCACAGTTCACAGTCGCCGTCTCCTATTCGGGAACCCCCCAGCCAATCGACGATCCCGGTGTTCCGTACAAAGCACTGGGGTGGCACTCGGACCAAGGCGTCATCTACACGGCCAGTGAGCCCTCAGGGTCGATGACGTGGTACCCCAGTAACAACCACCCAACCGACAAGGCCAACTTCACGTTTCGAATAACCGTCCCCGACGGTGTAACGGCCGCAGCCACCGGCCTGCTTACTGATGAGATTTCGGCCAATGGTCGGACCACGACCACATGGCAGATGAACGACCCGATGGCCACATATCTGGCCGCGGTGTACATCGGCGACTTCGAACGCCACGAACAACGGTTGGACAACGGCCTGTTGATCCGCGATTACGTCCCCCGCGGCTCTGACGCTTCAGTTCTCGACAGCTTGGCCGTCGCCCCCGAGGCCATCCGCTTCTTCGAGGAGATCCTGGGGCCGTATCCATTCGACGCCTACGGCACCATTGTGATGCCATTCCCCCTCGGCTTCGCTCTAGAGAACCAGACGCTGTCGATCCACGGCCCCGACACCGTCTACCCGTATGTCATCGCCCACGAGGTGATCCACCAGTGGATGGGCGACTCAGTGACCGTCGATGACTGGAGCCATATCTGGCTGCACGAAGGCTTCGCCCATTATTTGGGCCTGATGTTCATCGCCGACTTCACCGGCCAAGAACTTGAGGCCCTCATGGCCGGGGAGCACCTTGAGCTCACCGCGGCGGAAACATCGCCGCCGGGCGCTATCCAAGCCCACGAGCTATTCGATTTCAATACCGTGTACCGCCGCGGCGCCCTGACGCTGCACGCCCTGCACACGCTGGTCGGAGACGATCTGTTCTTCAGCATCGTCCGCACCCATTACGACCAATCTGCCGGAGGCAACACCAACACCGACCTCTTCCTTGAAATTGTCGACGACCTTGCCGGCACTGGCGCCGTCTCACTAGTCGAGTCGTGGCTGTACGACCCGGAGATGCCCGGCATTGTGAGTGGTCCAACCTTGTGACCCACTAGAACAGGGGCATGGCCCATTTGAACTTGAGCGCTGATGAGGTGCTCACCACTACCCGAGCAGTGCGTCGGAGGCTGGATACTTCCCGGCCGGTGGCGCCGGAGTTGATCACCGAGTGCCTGGAGATCGCCGTGCAGGCCCCCACCGGGTCGAACCGTCAGAACTGGCGGTTCATGGTGGTCACCGACCCTGACCTCATTGCCGCCTTGGCCGACCTGTACCGCCGAGCCGGCGAGGTGGCAGGGGACTACCTGGGCGTGCTCCCCCGGCTGGATGTGCCCGACCCCGCCCAGCTGGAAGCCACCAACGAGAAGATGTACGCCTCGGCCGGCCACCTGTCCGAACACCTCCATGAAGTGCCGGGCATGTTGATCCCGTGCCTGGCCGGAAGGGTTTGGGACCACCCACCGGTAACGGTGGCTTCCCACGTGGGGTCGGTGATCCAGGCCGCGTGGTCGTTCATGCTGGCCGCCCGGGAGCGGGGTATCGGCACGGTGTGGACCACAATCCACCTGTGTTACGAGCAAGAGGCTGCCGATCTGCTGGGCATCCCCTACGACGAGGTTATGCAACTGGCCCTCATCCCCTTCGCCCACACTGTCGGCACCGACTTCCGCCCCGCCCGCCGGGAGCCCCTGGAGCTGGTCACCCGCTGGAACCGCTGGTAGGAGAGCCAGCCGGTAGCGTGGCGCCGATGACGAGCCGCGGCGCCGACTGCCAGCCGACGTGACCTCGAAAGCCCCACATTCGGAGCCAGTCTCGGCGGGGGATCGCAACACGACGCTCGATGCTGTGCGGGGCGTGGCGGTGCTGGGCATCCTGACCATGAACGCGGTGTCCTACGGGCTGGACATGGCCTCCTACTTCAACCTCGACGCCGGCGGCTCGCGCACCTGGCTCGACTGGGCCATCGGTGGCATGGGCGAGATTTTCTTCGACCAGAAGTTCATGGGGCTGTTCTCGCTGCTATTCGGGGCCGGAATCGTGATGTTCACCGACCGGACGGCGGCCAAACAACGGCGCCCTGTCGGGCTCAGCCTGTGGCGCAACACGCTGCTTTTGGGCATCGGCATCGCCCACATGGTTCTGTGGCAGGGCGACGTGCTGGTTCTGTACGCGATCTGCTCGCCGCTGCTCATCTGGGCCCGGCGGCTTCGACCGGCGACGTTGATGGCGATCGGCGCGACCCTGGTGGTGTCGGCGGCCGTCGTCTCAGTGCTGGTGCAGACAACCATCGACAATCCGGACAGCGAACTCGGCGGCTTGTGGTTCGAGGGCGACATGTCCGACGAGGTGGGGCTGTGGTTCTTGTACGACTTCGGGGCCCGGGCACTGGGCATGATGCTGATCGGCGTCGCCCTGTACCGCAGCGGCGTCATCACCGGCGAGCGCCCCCGCCGCTTCTACATGCGGACCGCCCAGTGGGGGCTGGGCGTTGGGCTGCCGCTGTCGGTGGCCGGTTTCGCGGTGGTGGCCGCTAGCGGTTTCTCCGGCGACTGGGCCTTGGCCGGGGCCGCCCCGAACACGCTGGCCACCATCCCGCTCAGCCTCGCCTACCTCAGCCTCATCGCCCTGTGGAGCCTCCGGGCCGAGTCCAGGTTGCAGGGGCGAGTGCGGGCCGCCGGCCGCATGGCCCTCACCAACTACCTCACCCAGACCGTGATGGGCATCATCGTGCTGCGGGTGGTGTTCGACGACATCGACTTCAGCCGCAGCCAAATCGCGGTGTTCATCCTGGCCGCGTGGGCCGTGCAACTCTGGTGGTCGCAAGCCTGGCTGTACCGCTTCCGCTTCGGCCCCGCCGAATGGCTCTGGCGCTGCGCCACCTACCGCCGCTGGCAACCCCTGCGAGCCTCGACGAGCTGACTCGTCCAAGGGCCAGCTCGCCCAACCCAGCCCGCACTGGCCACCGCCGCCCATAGGATGCCGCCATGGACCCTGCGAAAGCACTCGACTACGTCCGGGAGAACACCAACGCGGTGCTGGCCACCGTGCGGGGCGACGGCACCCCCCAGATGTCGCCGGTCACCCTGGCGGTGGTCGACGACACGGTGGCGATGAGCACCCGGGAGACGGCCTACAAGACCAAGAACCTTCGGCGCGACCCCCGCAGCTGGCTGTGTGTGTTCCCCCGGAACTGGTTCGGCGACTGGGTGCAGATCGAGTGCCGAGCCGAGATCATCTCCGGCCCCGAAGCGATAGAGCCGCTGGTGGAGTACTTCCGCACCCTGCGGGGCGAGCACCCCGACTGGGACGAGTACCGCCAAGCCATGGTCACCGACCAGCGCTGCCTAGTCCGCTTCCACATTGAGCGCGCCGGCCCCGACCGTTCGGGGTAGCTGCCACACCTGTGTCTCCATCAGGTTCATAATGAGGACGAAATGTGCGGAAGATACAGCCTGACGGCTAGCCCGGCAGAGCTTGCCCAGCGGTTCGAATTCGAGTTCGACAGCGACACAGAAGCCGTCAGCCAGAGGTACAACATCGCTCCCACCCAGCAAGTCCTGACTGTCGTGGGCGGCGAGCCGCGCCAAGCACGCTTCATGCGCTGGGGTTTGATCCCCCGATGGGCCAAAGAGGCATCCACCGGCCGGCCCCTCATCAACGCAAGGGCGGAAACGGTGGCCGAGAAGCCCTCATTCCGCGACTCGCTAAAGCGTCGCCGCTGCCTGGTCCTGGCCGACGGCTTCTACGAGTGGCAGAAGAGGGGCGACACCAAGCGCCCCATGCGAATCGTCATGCGATCCGGTGAGCCCTTCGCCTTCGCCGGACTCTGGGCAGAGTGGAAAGACCCGGCCGGCAGCACCATCGAATCGTGCGCCATCATCACCACCGAGGCCAACGACCTGCTCCGGCCAATCCACCACCGGATGCCGGTCATCCTGACCGACGAATTGGAAGGCCCATGGTTGGACACCGCCCTCGATGACAGCACCACGCTGACCCAATTCCTCGCCCCCTACTCAGAAGACGCCATGGAGGCCTACGAGGTGTCCCGCCTAGTCAACTCCGCATCCAACAACGTCCCCGAAGTCACTGAACCAGTGGGGCTTGGCATATAGGCCGATAGCAGAACAGCCGGGAATCAATTCGAGGTGGGTTGCCAGCCTCAGTTGCGGAGCACCGGGCTGTGCTGAGCCAACTGATAGGTAGTTGTCCCGCAATCAGGAAAGGGATCGGGCGGGGCGTTGATTCGGTAGCGGCTGCGGAAGCTCTCCACGACTTGCCAGTTGCAGTCGTGGACCAAGTGATGGCAGCCGGGACAGAGTTGCGCCAGGTTGTCGACATCGGTGGGGCCATCGTCGGTCCAGTGTTCGATGTGATGGGCCTCGCACCGCTCCGACGGGGAATTGCAGCCGATGCATCCGCCATCGCGAGCCGCCAGCACTATGCGCTGGGCCAGAGATGCCGACCGCTTGGACCGGCCCAGCCACAACGGCTGGCCATCAGCGTCGGCGAATGCGGTGTAGACATCGGCATTGGCCACAAGCCGGGCCAATTTCTCCGGGGGCACGGGCTGCCCGTCGTCAAGTCGAGGCTGGCCGAGTTTTCCGGTGACCGTGTCGTACTCAGAGATAATCAACAGCGATGCTGGCGTAGCCCTCGTCATTCCGTTTCGGGTTATCAGCTGCTCAAGTGCATCGGCGTTCCGCTGCAAGTAGGTGATCTTGCTGTCAGGCTTCTCGTCGCGGCGGAATGCCTCGGCCATCTTGGCCCAAGCCAAGCTGACCTCTCGTCCAGCCATGTAGTCGAGGTGGGCGAACAGCTTCCACGATCCATCAGGCTCCTGGGTCATGGATGCTCTGCGGTCCTGGCGCTGCTGCTGGTACTTGGTGTAGTCCCCCTCTTCGACCCGCTCCCAGCGCAAGGCGTACCGCGACAGCAGATCGGCGGGCACAGCTTTCGCGCTGTCCAAAATGACCTCTTCGCTGCGGTAGTCGGGCTTCCCCGCCACCCGGTCGATCACCCGAGCATGCCCCGAAGTGATCTCACCAGCAGCGAGCGCCTCCAACGTCGCCGGAAAATTCTCCGACAACGAAACCGCCAACTTCACATCTGAGCTGGCCCGCCCCGCCGATTCCAAAACCCGCTCCCGCAACACCGCCGACGTCTCCCGGCAAGTAGTGCGACGGGCTCGCTCAGCCAACGCCTCGGCTAACTCCCCCTCAATCTGAGAGCGAGCCCGGCCAAGTCCCTCAATTCGATCATCCAATTCCTCGATCGACAGCTCACCAACATCCTCGCGGAATACACAAACCGCAACCTCTGGCTTCAAACCAGAAACATCGATAGTGGTTGCGGCTCCAAAACCCGCTACACCTGTGAACTCCATCCCAGCAATAATACAACCCACCTGCGACAGTTACCCCCGACAAACATTCAACTCTCCAATTCAGCTATTCCTACACATAACGTCACGAACAATGCGAGATATGGATATGGGGTAGTCCTTTGTGTACCCACACATACGTCGTTACTTGTGTACCATCGCAAAAGTTTTAGTCTCAAAGAAGGGGGGGTCCAAAGATCCCCCGAACGTCAAGAACGAGTCGACGAACTCGGCTTTTCGCTGCCTTCAATGAAGGAGGGTCCAAACCCCCCAATTTCCGGGCCGCAGACCACTGCGTCACACTGCCGTGCCCTTCAATGAAGGGGGGGTTCTATAACCCCCCGAACGGCGACATCTGTGTCGTCGTCGGGAATGACGACCTTACTTCAATGAAGGGGGGGTTCTATAACCCCCCGAACTACTACTTTCTGCTTTCGATAACCGCAGCGATTACACTTCAATGAAGGGGGGGTTCTATAACCCCCCGAACCGGACCCCGTAAAAGCTTCTACCTCACCAACGGCGAACTTCAATGAAGGGGGGGTTCTATAATCCCCCGAACGGCCTCGGCCATAACTACCCAGAACAGAGCCCAGGAGCTTCAATGAAGGGGGGGTTCTATAACCCCCCGAACATCGTTCACCACCGACGGCTATGAGCCCTATTTGGCGGCTTCAATGAAGGGGGGGTTCTATAACCCCCCGAACAGGAGGTGGCCCACATGGCCGCTTCCGCCACCCAGCAGCTTCAATGAAGGGGGGGTTCTATAACCCCCCGAACAACGGTCGTCGAACCTCTTTGAAATGTGGGATGACCGCTTCAATGAAGGGGGGGTTCTATAACCCCCCGAACCAGCATCACCGCCACCTGGGCGCCCGCCTCTGACGGGCTTCAATGAAGGGGGGGTTCTATAACCCCCCGAACGTCCTGAGATCACCGTGTACACATCAAGGTTGCTCCGCTTCAATGAAGGGGGGGTTCTATAACCCCCCGAACGTCGGGCACCTAGCGGAATATCCATGAGCAGGGTAGGGCTTCAATGAAGGGGGGGTTCTATAACCCCCCGAACTGACCAGCAACCCGACCACCGGCGACCTGTATGTGGTGCTTCAATGAAGGGGGGGTTCTATAACCCCCCGAACGCATACTCGGTAGGAAACGATCCGTTCAAGAGCCGCGCTTCAATGAAGGGGGGGTTCTATAACCCCCCGAACCAGCCGCGGGCCATCAGCATGGCGGCGATGAGGCAGCTTCAATGAAGGGGGGGTTCTATAACCCCCCGAACGCGTGGCACTCGAATTGGTGCCGGAATCTGCCCGTCGCTTCAATGAAGGGGGGGTTCTATAACCCCCCGAACCGGTTGGCTCTGCGCCTGGATTGCAACGGTGGTCCAGCTTCAATGAAGGGGGGGTTCTATAACCCCCCGAACCCCGTGTAGCTGATCCTCAGCGTCTCCCCGGCTTGCGCTTCAATGAAGGGGGGGTTCTATAACCCCCCGAACAGGGTCTCGCCAAGGAAGCCCGCAGGGTCGGCATGGAGCTTCAATGAAGGGGGGGTTCTATAACCCCCCGAACATGCCTCTGCGGACGGCCGACCGTCGACTACCACATCAGCTTCAATGAAGGGGGGGTTCTATAACCCCCCGAACGGGTCCGGTACGGGCGCTCTGGTGTCGAAGGGCCAGCTTCAATGAAGGGGGGGTTCTATAACCCCCCGAACCGGCGTCGACACGATCCACCGCGCCGACAGGATCCGGCTTCAATGAAGGGGGGGTTCTATAACCCCCCGAACCCGCAAGACCGGCTACTCGGGCGACAACTTCGGCTTGCTTCAATGAAGGGGGGGTTCTATAACCCCCCGAACCCGCGCCCCTGGGACAGCCGGTCGCCGACCGAGTCTCGGCTTCAATGAAGGGGGGGTTCTATAACCCCCCGAACGATGAGCCGGAATTGGCGGGCGGCGACGATGAAGTCGCTTCAATGAAGGGGGGGTTCTATAACCCCCCGAACGTCGAGCGCCCGCCGGATCGTGCCGACGACGAGCCCGCTTCAATGAAGGGGGGGTTCTATAACCCCCCGAACCAAACGGGGGGCGTTCGGCCCCCGGCTGGTCTACTGGCTTCAATGAAGGGGGGGTTCTATAACCCCCCGAACGTAACCCATGCGCTCCTGATCGGCAGCTACTCGAAGCTTCAATGAAGGGGGGGTTCTATAACCCCCCGAACCGAGCAAACCGAGCCCGAGCCGAAGCCTTCGGGGAAGCTTCAATGAAGGGGGGGTTCTATAACCCCCCGAACCCCGCATCTCCGGATCGCACGCCCACGCCGTCGGGGCTTCAATGAAGGGGGGGTTCTATAACCCCCCGAACCGCCAAGCTGCTGGCCACCACACTGCCTGAGGATGCGCTTCAATGAAGGGGGGGTTCTATAACCCCCCGAACCGCCCAAGCCTGACGAGATGAAGTCCATCCGGGCGCTGCTTCAATGAAGGGGGGGTTCTATAACCCCCCGAACGATGTGTTCGCCGAGCGGGGCCGGGCCGCGAAGCGCGCTTCAATGAAGGGGGGGTTCTATAACCCCCCGAACCACCCGCCACATCGCCCGCAACCAAGTGACCGGAGACGCTTCAATGAAGGGGGGGTTCTATAACCCCCCGAACCGACGTCGATTTTCTCCCTGCGGCGGGCGGCCCGGTCGCTTCAATGAAGGGGGGGTTCTATAACCCCCCGAACACGTTCGCCTCCGTCCCGATGCTCTCCCAGATGTTGCTTCAATGAAGGGGGGGTTCTATAACCCCCCGAACCGTCGCCCTCGGGGCGTTCGCCACCAAGGCAGTCGGGCTTCAATGAAGGGGGGGTTCTATAACCCCCCGAACATGACATTGCGCAGATCGACTGCATCTTTGGACCCGTAGCTTCAATGAAGGGGGGGTTCTATAACCCCCCGAACGCGATGTGCGACTACCTGGGCATCGTCACCGCCGAGGCTTCAATGAAGGGGGGGTTCTATAACCCCCCGAACACCGACCTCAAGGACCTGAACCCCGACCAAGTATTCGCTTCAATGAAGGGGGGGTTCTATAACCCCCCGAACTGCCGGTTGGCCTTGGTCCACTGATCCACGCAATACGGCTTCAATGAAGGGGGGGTTCTATAACCCCCCGAACCACCAGCTACTCGGTCACCCACGACGGCGACTACTTCACGCTTCAATGAAGGGGGGGTTCTATAACCCCCCGAACCGGTCGTTGCGCTGGCGCCGCCGCTGGGATTCGTGGGTGCTTCAATGAAGGGGGGGTTCTATAACCCCCCGAACCCCTCACCAGCTGGAGGGTGCGAGCGCCGTCCTCGGTGCTTCAATGAAGGGGGGGTTCTATAACCCCCCGAACCCCCACGCCCCCGGCGCTGATAGCGCTCGGTGACGGCGCTTCAATGAAGGGGGGGTTCTATAACCCCCCGAACCGGTGACCTGGTTGCGGGCGATGTGGCGGGTGAGGATGCTTCAATGAAGGGGGGGTTCTATAACCCCCCGAACTGGTCACAGGCCCGCCCCGGAACCCCCCCCGATCCGGGCTTCAATGAAGGGGGGGTTCTATAACCCCCCGAACCTCGACGGCGGCGCTCATCTACCCAACAGGCTTTCTGCTTCAATGAAGGGGGGGTTCTATAACCCCCCGAACGGGGGGAGCGGGCGACTCGCCCGCTCCCCCCCTCTAGCTTCAATGAAGGGGGGGTTCTATAACCCCCCGAACGCCGGCCAGGCTCCGGGTCGCCTTGACCACCTCGACGGGCTTCAATGAAGGGGGGGTTCTATAACCCCCCGAACCTTCGCAGCTTTGCCGAGTATGTGAGGAACTTCGGGCTTCAATGAAGGGGGGGTTCTATAACCCCCCGAACCTGGCCACCTTCGAGCGGGGCGCCCGCAACCTCAACAAGCTTCAATGAAGGGGGGGTTCTATAACCCCCCGAACTTCAAAGGCGCCGCCAGCCCCGCCGAGTGGCATTGCGCTTCAATGAAGGGGGGGTTCTATAACCCCCCGAACCGACGATCCCCAAGAGGCCTGTGTGTTCGGCCTCCGGCTTCAATGAAGGGGGGGTTCTATAACCCCCCGAACTGACCCATGCCCTTTTGGCAGGCCAGTGGGGCAACCGCTTCAATGAAGGGGGGGTTCTATAACCCCCCGAACCGAGGCCATCAATACCGCCCCCTACGCCCGCTACGTGCTTCAATGAAGGGGGGGTTCTATAACCCCCCGAACCTCACCAGTTCCCCAGTGACACTCTTCGAACGCATTCGGCTTCAATGAAGGGGGGGTTCTATAACCCCCCGAACTGACAGTCGGGAATCGACACCGGGCATGACAAACTGGCTTCAATGAAGGGGGGGTTCTATAACCCCCCGAACCCGCACCATCGAAGAGGGTATAGCGCGCTATCGCTCGCTTCAATGAAGGGGGGGTTCTATAACCCCCCGAACCCACGACAGCGACCTAAGGCCGGACCACCCGGCGCTGCTTCAATGAAGGGGGGGTTCTATAACCCCCCGAACGAGTCTCACTGGTGGTTGGCAGGCATCGGCGTGGATGCTTCAATGAAGGGGGGGTTCTATAACCCCCCGAACCAGCGATCCAGGTTCATGCCAGTCTCGGCGTAGAGCAGCTTCAATGAAGGGGGGGTTCTATAACCCCCCGAACCGCGCTTGAAGGGGCGTGGGACCCTGCGAGATTTACGCTTCAATGAAGGGGGGGTTCTATAACCCCCCGAACCCGAGCCGAAGCTCAGCGCCGCGGTGCGAGCCAAGCTGCTTCAATGAAGGGGGGGTTCTATAACCCCCCGAACCGGGTCGAGGAGGGCTGGCTGCTCGGCGTGTCGCTTGCTTCAATGAAGGGGGGGTTCTATAACCCCCCGAACCCGCACCGCGCGGGTGAACATCACCGCGGTGCCGTCGCTTCAATGAAGGGGGGGTTCTATAACCCCCCGAACCCGGCGGACGGCGCTGGCTCAGGTTCTAGCCGAGGACGCTTCAATGAAGGGGGGGTTCTATAACCCCCCGAACTGTCGATATGGTGTCTGCATGGCTGGAGCCAGGTGACGCTTCAATGAAGGGGGGGTTCTATAACCCCCCGAACGAGTGGTCCGCGGCCTGCAAACCTCGATCCGTCGAGCGCTTCAATGAAGGGGGGGTTCTATAACCCCCCGAACGCAAAGGCAATCGACGTGACACTGTGCCGATGTGCGCTTCAATGAAGGGGGGGTTCTATAACCCCCCGAACGAGGGGGCTGGGGCTCAATCGCTGGAGGCTATCGACGGCTTCAATGAAGGGGGGGTTCTATAACCCCCCGAACCGATGGTGAGTGGCGCATTTGGGCTGGATGTCGGCGCTTCAATGAAGGGGGGGTTCTATAACCCCCCGAACCCCGGCCCCCACCGAGTTCAACTCGGTGGGAGTGCGGCTTCAATGAAGGGGGGGTTCTATAACCCCCCGAACGGGCCAGCGATTGGAGCGAATGATGCACGCTCACATGCTTCAATGAAGGGGGGGTTCTATAACCCCCCGAACATGTCTCCGAGGGGGCCCTCGGTTCGCACGGCTTGGGCGCTTCAATGAAGGGGGGGTTCTATAACCCCCCGAACCCCTGGGGGCCATCACAGCCCGAAGCCTCCCCGCCCGGCTTCAATGAAGGGGGGGTTCTATAACCCCCCGAACCAGTTGCCGTACCCGGTGTTGTACGGGGGGTCGATGCTTCAATGAAGGGGGGGTTCTATAACCCCCCGAACGCCACCTACTCCGGCCCCGGCGAGACGGTGCGCCTCGCTTCAATGAAGGGGGGGTTCTATAACCCCCCGAACGCCAGCCGGGGGCGGTGGTCTGGTTCTGGCGGGGGCTGCTTCAATGAAGGGGGGGTTCTATAACCCCCCGAACGTCGATGTCGAGCACGGCGTCGCCCCCGATGTTGTCGCTTCAATGAAGGGGGGGTTCTATAACCCCCCGAACCCAGTGGGATCGTGCAGCCCCCGTGGCCATCAACCTGCTTCAATGAAGGGGGGGTTCTATAACCCCCCGAACTTGTCGGCCGAGGCGGCGTTGGAGCCGTCGACGCACCAGCTTCAATGAAGGGGGGGTTCTATAACCCCCCGAACCTGGCTCGCAGCGGACAGCTCCATGGTCATCGGGAGGCTTCAATGAAGGGGGGGTTCTATAACCCCCCGAACGGCGCTGATCGATGAGCTTCGGGGTCTCGTGTATGACGAGCTTCAATGAAGGGGGGGTTCTATAACCCCCCGAACTGGAACACCTCCGGTCACGCCCGCCAGGCGTCAACATGCTTCAATGAAGGGGGGGTTCTATAACCCCCCGAACCAGGGCGTTGATTGCGAGGGCCATGTTTGTCTCCTTAGCTTCAATGAAGGGGGGGTTCTATAACCCCCCGAACCGCGGTTGCCGGCGTCGAGCTTGTCGACTTGGCCTGGGCTTCAATGAAGGGGGGGTTCTATAACCCCCCGAACAAGTCGCCCTGGTAGTCGCGGTTGCACAGCGACGGGCTTCAATGAAGGGGGGGTTCTATAACCCCCCGAACTTGTCGGGCCATGGCCGGAGTCCAGCGCCGCAACCCGCTTCAATGAAGGGGGGGTTCTATAACCCCCCGAACTGGCGGAGCTGGCGGGCCCTCATGGCGTCGTGTCGGCTTCAATGAAGGGGGGGTTCTATAACCCCCCGAACCGGTCGTTGCGCTGGCGCCGGCGCTGGGATTCGTGGGTGCTTCAATGAAGGGGGGGTTCTATAACCCCCCGAACAAGCAGGGATCGGCCGGCATCGAGGACCTCAGAGGCGCTTCAATGAAGGGGGGGTTCTATAACCCCCCGAACGACGTGCTCCCAGGAGAGGCCGTCGGAGTCGGCCTCGCTTCAATGAAGGGGGGGTTCTATAACCCCCCGAACGTGGCCTCGACGTCGCTCACAGCGCCCAGGGCCTCGCTTCAATGAAGGGGGGGTTCTATAACCCCCCGAACCTCTCCGGGGCGGCCAACGACATTCAGCGTGCTTGGCTTCAATGAAGGGGGGGTTCTATAACCCCCCGAACCCGAAAAATGGGGAAAATATAAAACAAATAGGGCCGGCTTCAATGAAGGGGGGGTTCTATAACCCCCCGAACAGGCTGGGCAGGGGAGGATGCGCCGATGCGGCTCGGGGCTTCAATGAAGGGGGGGTTCTATAACCCCCCGAACCAGGCGCAGCATGACGTCTGAGCGCACCGTCTCCAAGCTTCAATGAAGGGGGGGTTCTATAACCCCCCGAACCGGCCGGCTGCGCCTCGAGGCCATCTGGGGCTGGCCCGCTTCAATGAAGGGGGGGTTCTATAACCCCCCGAACCGGTGAAGGCGTGGTCTAATCGTGGGCGTCGGGAATGCTTCAATGAAGGGGGGGTTCTATAACCCCCCGAACCCCAACGCGGAGACGACGTGCGAAGCCTTTTGGCGCTTCAATGAAGGGGGGGTTCTATAACCCCCCGAACCCGGGCATAGGCCGCCGGGCCAAGTCTGACCGGCGAAGCTTCAATGAAGGGGGGGTTCTATAACCCCCCGAACGGCGCCGACGCCGCCGCGGACAACACCGCGGCGAAGGCTTCAATGAAGGGGGGGTTCTATAACCCCCCGAACTTGGGCATGGCTGTGGCCTTTCAGGCTGCGGAGCCGCTTCAATGAAGGGGGGGTTCTATAACCCCCCGAACGCGCTGTCGCCTTCCTCGACGTCCTCGACGTCGCCCAGCTTCAATGAAGGGGGGGTTCTATAACCCCCCGAACCCCTCGCCCTAAACGCTCACCCTGACCTGCGGGTTTGCGAGCGGTTGCGAGCGGTTGTGTAGAGGAAGCACTTCTATGGGTCTATTCGATTGTCAAAGAGCATCGAGGCCCTTGCGTTCATGCGGTTTCGAGCGCTGCCGAGTGCCTCACAGCCCACCTCAGCGCTCGAATCACAGAATGACTGGGCCACTGGTCGGCAAGGGGACGGATACTCCCATGAACTGGAAGCAATCTCTGCCTCGCTGACTCGGATCACCGATGTCGATCATAGCAATGGAATCTTCCGCATGATGGATGACCTCTCCTAATTCGGTCTTCATGGCAATGAGCTCCATAGCATCGAGGTCGCAAATGAACACGCTGTATTGCATCGACCATCCGTAGCCCACCATCGTTTTGTGGACTTTTCGGAGGCGCTTGGGATCACGGATGTCATAAGCCACCAAAAACCTCTTGCGACCTTGCGTCATAAATCACCTCGTCATAAAAGGAACGTACTCGGGGATCTCACCGAGCAAGTACGCACCCAGCATCCGCGCTTGAACCTCGAGGACGCGGCGATAGGTGATCTTGTACCCATAGACTGGATGAGTCACTTCTTGATCAAGACGGCGTTCATAGGCTGCTATAAATGATCGGCGGCTTTTCTGGGTCAAGGCAACGCCTTGAGCTCTAACCACAAATCCGTTCTCCTGAATCTCACCGTTGTTGATTACATTGATCACAACTGAGTCAGCGATGAGAGGACGGAACTCTTCAGCAAGATCAAGAGCCAACGCGGGACGTCCAAATCTCGGTTTATGAAAGACTCCCAAGTAGGGGTCAAACCCCACAGCAAGCGTGACAGCAGTCAGATCTTTCGTCAACAAGGAGTACCCATAGGAGAGTAGGCAATTGATTGGGTCTCTAGGAGGTCTTCGATTTCGCCCTTGAAAGTCGAAGGTTCCCAACGAATCATCTTTCAACATTGCTGAGAAACCTGAAAAATAAAGCCGGGCTGCTGCACCTTCCACACCCAACAGCGATTCAATAGTGTCTACGCCATCGATCTGATCAGCAGTAGCCTTCAACTGTTCCAAAATAGGCTTGACTTCACTTCGTGAGTTCCGTCGCAGCAGTGTCCTTGAATTCCTGATCTTCCCTTCAATCATCTTTTGGGCTATCGGCAGACCCGCCTGCGCAGCAATAGCAACTTGGCGCCTCCGAAGGTCGACGTGCTTGGAGGGCAGACCATGGGCAATGCCCTGGAACCAGCCACCGTAGGAAAACCAGCAGACTGGAACCTGCTGATCGAACATCGCCCTCATTGCCTGGGAGCTGATCTGCACATTTCCGTAGATTGAAACCTGAGAGACATCAATCAGCCTGACCTCCTGGAGAACCTCCTTCTGCTGAGAAACCGTGACCCTTCCCCTCCTGACCCCAATCCTGGTCCCCTGCTCTGTCACGTAGAGGGGTCGGGCCGCGGAATCCCTGGGAGTCAGGCGACGAGGTGGAACATCCGATCGGTTAGCCAGAAGATTTGTTTCGTCCGGCAAACAGATTCCCACCAGCGAGCATCGAGGGCATTTGGGGCTGTCTACGAGGGGAGGCGGCGGATCGGGTGATACAGCAACCTCTCTCAAGCCTCGCAGCACGTTCAGGGTCTGCCCAACCAGCTTTTCGTCAAAGGGCACCTTGACACGCTCACGCGACTCAGCAAAAAAGATCTGGCCCTCTGAGCAGTCATACCCGTTCTCTTGGAGGATGAGGCCAATGGCGCAGATCTGTACGAGTTCAGGCGACCATGCTGGCCCATGCTTGGGTGGTCGGCCGCGTTTGACCTCCACCGGAGTGACTTTGTTCCCCTTGCCCTCAATGATGTCCGCTTTGGCGATTATCCCAAGATCTTCAGAACCGATGGTGACTGATCGAGCCTTGCGCACGGGGCTGTCTTCATCAGGATCGTCAATGCGCCCCCCACCAGCATCCACATTCCGATGCACATAACGGCCTTCGACGGTGTCAGGGTTGTCTTCGAAGCGTGATTGGACCCACTCCAAGTAGAAGAGCCGCGGGCAGTACTCGAACTCGTTGACCATTCTGGCCGGAACGAGATCAGGTACATCAGTCACGAGACCAGATCACCTCAGGGGGGCAAATGGTGCCGTTGCCTCCCTGGACGCTTCTCAGGGATGATCGCCTCATACCCGACTGGATTCGGAATCGGTCGGAAGAAACAGACCAAGACCAAAATGGCTCATCGAACCGAGAATGATCGGGCCTCTGACCGGATGTTTGAACTTGATCTCTACAAGAGCTGCGCGCCGGCTACCACCTATTGTTTCTTTGGGCGGGAGTCGACGGCGACGATACTGTCGCGAATCGCCATCGAGCACGGATACTGATGTAGGCACAGGCAAATCGCGATACACCGAAAGTTCACGTGCGATCTCAACTTGGACGTGGTCCTCCCAGGAGAGCTTTTGGCGATGTCTGCCAGGGACAAACGGGGTACGAGATATCCAGGTGGGCGAGGGGCCAACGATTTCAGGGGCGACCTCTTCGATCTCACCGAAGGCAGCGACGGCTACTGCAATGTCAGGTACGCCACTGGCAGATCGACCGGCTCTGAGCCATTTCACTCGAGCGAGTGCCGCGAATTCGTCCCCGTTGAGACGACCCGGTGCCCAAACCACGAGTGAATCAATAGGTGTCCCAGCGTCGAGTCTGTGGTCCGGTACCAACGAGAGGTAGTGGGCATGTTCGTGTCTACCGCGATTGCGGTCGCCCGACGGTTGTTTGCCGCTAAGCGTCTCTGAGGGCACACTGTGTTTCTTGAGTGCAGCCCGTCGAAGCAGTTCACCGACAACGACGGCGTTAGCGATTGTGGGCCGAGGTCTGGGATGCACAACCAATCGGACCGCTGCATAAGAAGGCCGCCAGTCAGCTGCTGAGGGAGCGCTCTGCGCCTGATCAGCCCTCGTATACGGGACAAAGTGGCTCCCGGGGGGAGTGATTCGCCCGTTCTTTCTGACTGTGTCGGGGCTTCGAAGCAAGTCGCTCAACTTGAATGGCTGTTGGGGGCACAAGACCTCGGCGTCTACGGGACCGTCGGGACCTGCCGGCTGCCATATCTCCGGTGCAGTGTGTTCGACTTCGGGCACCAACACCGTCTTGCAGATGGACTCGGATCTCCCGAGGTAGGAGAGCGCAGCTGCGACCTCACCAAGAGCTGCCGTTGGGCCTTCAGCCAGGTCGACATCCCACTCAATGTAGATCGGCACTTGTGGATCGATAACGGCGAATGGATCGAATGTAAGAGTGGTATTCCGCTTCCCGACCGAGCGATGGCCGAGCTGAGGCATGTAGTGGCGCAGATGAGCAGGTCTCATCGCAGGAAGATGGAGCTTGGGAGGTCTTGCAAGCTGACTCAGAGCTGTTTCAACATCCTCAGCCGAAAGATGCCCACAGCGGGTCTTCCAGGTAGCGAACAGCGCACGGAGGATGCGCCATGGCGACGGAGGCCACTCGGGTTGGCCCTCGTTTACATTCCGCCCCCATTCAGTGGCGTGGTACTTACCCCATGGAAACTCCACCCGGAGTATGGCACTCACTACGAGCGCTTCTTCCTATCCGACCAGCGAACCACCAACGGCGATCCATCAGATTCCTTGAGCTCATCAACTCCGCTACTGATGAGATCACTGATTTCTGAAGCCAATGCATCGATGTCTGCGAGTCCGGCTATATCCCCGTCATTAGTAGGTTCGAACTCGCAAGCGGTGCGTAGTCGCAGGCCCAGGCCAAGAATCGAACGAACTTCCCACCGAGCGATGGCAAGCAACAACTTCGTCGCATTGGCCGATAGGCCATATGCTTTGATCTGTC
Organism: marine group bacterium Sva0996 bin134; assembly: GCA_002239105.1. Taxonomy (GTDB): domain Bacteria; phylum Actinomycetota; class Acidimicrobiia; order Acidimicrobiales; family Bin134; genus Poriferisocius. The sequence continues at coordinate 198,722 of MPNQ01000003.1, forward strand.
CGACATCAATAGATACGTACAACGCGATTGAGCGGGCAGTGTATTCAGTACGGGAGTATGGAACGCTTCCGTACCCTTCGGCAGCACCCCCCTCTCCCTCGCTGATTGAATGCCGAACATCATCGCGCTTAACGCCACCAGAATATGCCTCCTTAACATCTGTCGCCTCAATAAATCCTGTAAGTGCTCTGGCAATCTTGGGCTGGCCAGGCCACCGCTTGTCAGCGAAGAACACCCCGTGTATGAGACACAGGGGATCAAGAGCAAAAATTGCAGCAGCTATTCTGCTCGGAGAAAGAGGCGTATCGTCGGCTAAATCGAAGCGGTTGCAGATATCATCAACCATATCTACATCGTCGCTGGTGACACTTTCTTTCACGAAAGCCGACGCCAGCCGATGGGCCTCAGTACGACTTGAAGTCAAGTAGCGGCCGTCGTCATCGGCAACAACTTTGACCCACGGTAGGCCCCGTAGCGCTGTGACAGGTTCTTGGTGCTCCTCGCTCCATCCCAGGGCTTCAAACCGATTTGCCATGGATTGAGCAGATTCAACGAGAATGGCGTCGACCCATTCGTTGTTCGGACCAGCCGGCTTCTGGAACTTGGCTGCGCCTAAGTCTGGAAATCCAGTGGGTTGAAACCGGTCTGAAGGGACGGCCCTCAGGTCGATTGTGTACATCTCACGCTTGCTCATGGTGTGGCTCCTGCCTTTCTCGACTCGCTGATCAGCGAGTCTCAACTGTGCTTTGGTACATGAGTAGGGATCGAATCTGGCGCTGGTCGTTGCCAACTCGGTCAAGGCGCAACAGCAACGCGGTCGCCAAGCGTCCAGTTTCGATGCTTGCTCGCTCGAAACTGTCAGCAATCAGTCTCCAACCGCGTCCACGAAGCAGGTGGGCGGCCGACCTAGCTGCGGTGTGGGCGGCTCCGGTACGAATCGCACCAATCCACTCAGGTCGTGGATGAACTGCGATCGATTGGTTGGGATTCGGCTCGGTGTCCGTCGGGGCGATTGGAAGTCGCCCAGCGAAAAAGGGAGCTAGCACAACATAGATGGGGTGGCTCGCAGCGTGTAGTCGGGCCACCGGATCATCGGGAACGGCGGATAGGCAGTTGGCGGCAACGCTAAAGGCGTCCTCCCATTCCAACAGCAACAGGCCCGCCAGAATGTCACCTAGCCGCTGCTCGTCAAGCTGCCCATATAGAAGGTGCCCAACATCGGCGATATCAACTCCAAGGCCATAGTCGAAGGCAAAGGGCAGACCTGCAATGCGGTCATAGGTCTCATTGTCGGGACGCTTGGAGGCCGAGAGAACAGCGCGGGCCCCGAAGGCATCGTTGAGGACGTCGAACAGCGGACAGCGGCCGAAGTTGGGAACCCTTGGTCCGCCTTTTGACCAATTCAAACCATATCGGTCACGGCGCACCGGGCGGAGAAGCGTAGCGAAGCTCCCCCGAACGGCTTCTGCACCGCTAGGGATTCCTGAAGGCCTCCTATCGCTCAAGGATGCCAGCCCGACAGCGATCCGGAACTCAGCGGAAGCATCGTCAAGCAGCGGCAACCACTCTTGGGCCAATAGTCCGCCGATGGGATGAAGGTGCCGATCACCGCGATATTTGGGGGATCGAGATACCGATTGCTCGGCCTCAGCGAGTGCAGCAAGCACAGTCTGGAGGCGACGCGCTCCACCATGAGTCGCGACAGCGAACTGTGCTCGATCCAGAGCACTCAACGCCGCTGTGACCCCGCCTGGTGCCTGATTGGATCTGGCCCGGCTAACCCAGTCATCGAGTTGGCGCAGAAGATCGGCCTCTGGTCTCACGCTGTTGCTGACTTTGTATCGCCCAATTGGAACGGCAAGCGGACTCTGCCCATGTCGATCACTGATGAGGTATCGGACGAATTCGTCAACAGAACGATCAATGCCCAAAGTCGCGGCTGCTCGGACAAAATCAAGTCCCGACCGGGCTTGGTTGCGGCCCCATTGGGATCGGCCCTCTGAGATGAAATTGCGTATCTCCCGGTATGACATTTCGTCGCGCCACAGTGGTGCCCATAGCTCGCCCTTTGGACTTTCGTTTTCCGCCGCCGAGCCATACCCCACGACCGTTGCAGCAACGGTGAAAGGCATACTGACTTTGCTAGGGCCTGTTTGGCTTTCTGCACTGAGCCTGCGGGCCGCGGCGCTGGCAAACACCATGGCTCCTTCCATAGCGAGTATGAAGCTCCACGGATTAGCTAGGGGATCAGCGTCTCCTATCGAGGAACTGTTTGGACCGCCTACTCCGCCCGGGTCGAACTGGCTGGATGTACTTCTGCACAGTTCAACATCACTATCACGAAAGAGAGCGTGGTTAAGAAGAGACACTGCTGACTGAGACTCCATACGCCTTCGTTGTGAATGATTGGATAGTTCGCTGAAAAGTCCAAGAGCTTCCATCTGTTCCAGAAAGCCTATTGAGAGATCTCTTCTACCAATGTTGCCCCCAGTACCGAGGATCAACGGAAAAGCGATGTCGTTGTCCAAAAGCACAACTGAAGCGTCGAGCCAAGGAAGTGCTTTATCAGGAAACCTTGCTCGACAAAGTTCGATAAACTGCGCCTTTTCTTTGTCTCTCCCGATAATTTTGCCATCTTGAATCAATCCGTGGTGCCGGGCCGCCTGCCGTGCTTCTTTGGCAGCGATGATGGCATCCCGATAGGGGGCTAACCTCTGGTGGTTGCTTTCCGCGACCATTTCTACAAGTCTTTGAGCAGATGGTGACGTAGGCTTTCCTTCATCTTGAAAACCTCCTCCGCTGTTCCATGGAGATATAACCGCGGTTGGTGCGTAGTGATCGGCAAAGAACTCGATGAGCTTCGTGTCGTCTAAGTCCTGGGCAGCAATGACTAGGTGGTTTCCATCCCATCGGGCTGACACGTCGGGGGTGATCTGCTCGGCAACCAATCGAACAACCCCGAGCCCCGCGAGATAGCTGAGAAGCGGTTCAGCCCGGCAGCCGTGCAAGTGGATCGGAGTCACTTGGTTGCCCCTATGTGGCTGCTTGCTATCCAGTCAGCACAGCGGACGACCATCTCGAGGAATGCCAACCGGAAGGGACCGAGGTCGGTACGGTCACGCAGCGCGAGAACGCGCCTCTCGTACCTGTCGTCGCCCGTCGGGATAGTGAGGTGGCTTGGCGGCATAGTTGACACTCCGAGGTTCACTTCGGGCAGTTCATCTTCGGGGGCAACCCCAAGCGTCGTGACAATCGCGCTGTCGATGCTGGACTCCTCAGGCGGCCGGCGGATCGATAAGCGAATACGACCATGGTGGGATGCAACGAGGTAGATCACAAGATCAGTCTCGTGATGATCGCCCATAGCTGAAGCACCCTCACTCATTAGGGCCAACGCCGATGCGAGCTCATGGCGGAAGAATCGTCGCTCGAAACGCAGAGCCTTGTGGCTTCCGGTTTTGGCGAACGGGCCGCTGTTCTCAAGACCGGCTAGTTGCTCTTCGTTGGCAGTGGCCAACGCTGCGTCCTGCCACACCGGTGATGCCTTTCCGATATCGTGGAGCCGCCCCGCAATGATGGCCGCTTTTTGCATTTCAGCGCTGAGGTCGCCAGGCCCAAAGCCTTCAAGGAGCATTTTGCACTCACGTTCAACATCAACAAGATGTTGGGCGAGTGGATACCAATCACTAGCGAGTGACGCGGGATCCTCGCCCACACCTACGTCATCGTCGGGTGAGAAGCCAGCGGCCGCGGATTGCGTTGTAGGTGCTTCAAGCACTGTTGTCTGTCCACTTCGCGTATTCCAGCCGATCTCCGAGTCGTAACCACCCAGTTCTGCGTTAAGCACGACCTCAATCCCGTCGTGCAAGTCACTGGCATAGCATCGCACCCATGGCTGTTCACGATCGCGTGACAGATGGTCGAGACGCCATGCGTGATGGTCCTTCAGCCATTTCTTGAGATCGGCGATTGGCACACCGCAGAGTTCGTCTCGGCGCGGGGATCGGCCCAACGGCTTCTTGTTGTTGGCAGCGATTTCACGCCAGGCCACTTGGACTGTTCGGTCATTGTTGTCGCGGACGAACCGGGCAACATCGATGTCGTTGCCGCTGAGGTCAGGTGTGGTGTCGAATAAGTCGATCAAGTCTCTTCGGCGGATGACGGGAGTGATCCGTGCTGATGTGTGGACATCGAGGCCCTGGAGCCAAGTAGTCGTAACCATCTTTCCAGCAAGGGATCGAAGCTCTTCAGCGGACGCTTGCACATCGACTTCCTCGTAAGGCGGGTTCATGGGTGGTGTCGCCCACAGCAATCGCGCATCGTCTTGAGTGCCGTCTCGATTGCAACGGCCAGCGCGCTGCACAATCGATGGCCACGGAGCAGCCTCGGTGAACAGCAATGCCGCAGAAAGGTCGATTCCAGCTTCGAGCACCTGGGTGCTAACGACAATCTTGCCTGCGGGCCCAGGTTGGGACAGGGCAGCTGTTGTGTGGGCCGCACGATCAGGAGGCCGGTAGCGGGAATGTAGAAGCACTACTTCAGCTTCAGGAGAAAGTTTGTTCAGCGAATTCCAAGTGGCGACAGAACGCTCGACTGTGTTGAACACGGCAAGCGTCAGTGTGCCTGCCTCGTGGCGGGCAATGAGTTCTCGCGCGAGGTCTTGTTCGGGCTTTCGGCCAGACAGCTCTATCTCTTCGACAGTGCGGGTGGAATCGAGACGCCGACTGAGAGGGCCATGACGATCTTGGTCGCTGAGTTCGACGATGGATCCGATATCGGGTCGGTCCACTGTGCGTAGAAGGCGGTCGTCGACAGTGGCTGACATCCAGGTGCTTGCCGTTGGAAGCGCGGTACCGAATATGTCACGGAACGATTGAAGCTGACGGGTGTTCGGCGTAGCGACGTCCATCAGCTGGATCTCGTCAAACACCCAGTGCGTCCCATTGTTGAATCCGCCAAAGGACATTGGCCAGTTCCACCGGCTATCGGCATAGCCACGATTGAGGGCTCGGGACAAGAGCATGTCGATGGTGCCGATGAACACAGCGTCACGGTCGGGGTCCAGTCGCCAATCGTGATCACTCCAGCCAACACCGCCCTGCACCATGTGAACGCCGACATCGCCATCCGAGCCAAGTTGGTGAAGCCATTGCTTGAAGCGATCAGAGGTTTGCTCTACAAGGGTTCGCATTGGTAACGCAATGACCAACCAATGAGGGGTGGAAACGCGAACTTCGGTGTCGGTATGAAATCGGCGACGATACAGCCACCCAAGCCCTACGGCTTCCGTCTTGCCACAGCCCGTTGGGATTCGCAGCAATTCTGGCAGACCCTCTTCAGCAACACGTCGTTGATAGTCATACGGTCTGAAGCCGGTCGCCTTCTCATACACCTGGTCAAGATTCATGTAGTCCCTTGCCATGGCCGGCGATCAACTCTGAGTACCGATGGGGTCTGCATGTCCTCTTCTTCCATTGGCAACGGTGTCGGTGACATTAGCAAGAGGTGATGACAATATGGTCTTGATCATTGCTCAATGGCCACATAGCACCTGGTTGAAACGCCTTTGTCGCCTTCCTGGAGACACGCCGACTTCAATTTCTTCTGCAGGCACAGGTGCAGTGGAATCGCCTACTTATGGGGCTGTTCGATGAGGTGCAAGACTCAGCAAGTGAAGTGGACCGACGGGATCACCTGCTCGGACATCCTCAAGGCAATAGCCGAATACGACAGGCTTGGTGCTGATGGGGTTGCGAGGCAGTGGGGATACCGGGCTGCGCGGCGGTACTGGCTGGTGTGGGAAGGGCAGCGCTATCCCTCGAAGGCGATCGTTGGGATCGCCGCCGAGGTGACCAGATGGGAACGCAAGCTGAATGGAGGGCTAAGCAGCCCAGCCTCTGCGGTTTGCGTGCTTCGCCGCCTCGGGTTTGAAGTGCGGGAATATTAGTCGCAGCCTCTCCGGCGTTAGCTCTCCGTGTACTGCGGGCATAAGTCCAGCTTCAAGTTGCAGGTGTAGTTGGCATCGTCTTTGGCTCGCGTCGGCTTCGCCTGACAGTTTTCGGCCGCGCAGCCGCGCAGTGCCCTGATCGCTCTGAGGAATCCCAGCACCGGGAAGTGGAATTCCTGGGTGCCCCCGTCATAGGTGTCTGTGATCGTCACCTTGAACTCACAGCCGCTGTCGTGGGGGAACTCGGGGACGGACAGGAGCCACTGGTTCCAAAGGTGGGGCCACTTGTGCAACTCAGCCCATGCGTACCCAAAAGCATGTGCGCCGACATTCAAATACCGCTCGAACTCGTGTTCATCGGCTTCGTCTACGGAAGTCAGCCTGGAACTCCAGAAAGTGTGCTCGATTTCGAACCCGAGGTCATTGGCCATCGGTGTTCGCCTGTCGCGCTGGACCAGTGCTAGGGACACCTTAGGCTCGTCGCCTTCTAACACGATGGCGCCGTGTTCAGAGATCACCAAGAGGCGACGCGGGGCCCAGCCGTCCCCGGCCTGCCATAGTTCGACACCGAACCGGCAGGATGGGTTCTCCTCCGAGGACGACTTGGAAACTACGACGCGGGCGGGCGGTCCACTGCCGACGATCTCCGTCTCCCATCCTCTTAGCCACCACTCGTGGACGAGGTTGGCGGCAATCGCTGCACCTCCCCGCCTCAGGCCCTGGCCTTCCCCGTCATCGGGCTCGTCGTCGCTGTGGGCCAGTTCCGGACTTCGCGGCCCTGCTATGCCCCACGCCACTGCGCCCAAGCTAGGACTGTGGGCAGCTCCCGGGCCGTCGCCGTCGTCGTGTTCTGGTTCTACGGGCGGCAGTGAGGGCATGGGGCGTGGCTCCTCGCAGAGGCAGCGTTCTGCCGTCGGAGACTACTCGCGCAAAGCGCTGGTACGGAGACCCATGCGCCACTGACCTGCCGCGTAGTGGGAACTGGGTATATACCAGATGGACAAAGTGGATATACTCATGTCCGTGACGAAACGCCTGGTCGATATCGACGACGCGCTGCTTGAGCGGGCCCGCGAGGTCACCGGGGCCACAACCATGAAGGAAACGGTGAACTCGGCCTTGCTGCATACCGTCGAAGCCGACCTGAGGCTGCGGCACGCCCAAAGGCTCGCCAATCTTGACGGCACAGACCTCGCCGACGACGAGATCATGGCCGCCGCGTGGCGCTGACCCCCCACTACCTCGCAGACAAGAGCGCTCTCTCGCGCATGAACACCCCCGAAATCGCCCAGCGGCTCGGCCCGCTGCTGATCGACGGACACGTGGCGACCTGCCCGATCATCGACCTCGAAGTGCTCTACAGCGCCCGCTCCTTTGCCGACTACGAGCAGATACTCGACGAAAGGCGCGCCCTGCCCTCATATCCGATCACCGAAACGGTCACCGACCGAGCAATCGAAGTCCAGCACGGACTAGCCCGGCGGGGCCAGCACCGGGTTTCCCTCCCGGACCTGCTGATCGCCGCGATTGCCGAGATCAACGACCTGACCGTCATCCACTACGACTCCGACTTCGACCGGATCGCCGGGCACACCGGCCAGCCGGTGGAATGGGTCGCCCCCCGAGGCTCGCTCTGATCGCGCCGCACGGGAAAATCGTTTGCGGCGATTCCCACTACACCGGGGGTTCAGTCGGCAGGAGGGAGAGGGTTGGGGGAATCGGGGGGTTGGAGCCAGGACTCCAAGTAGCAGCGGAGGTCTTGGAGTTGCTCGCCGTTGAGCTCGGCGATGATGGTGTCGCCATCCACCTCGTCGGTGCTGATATGCATACTCAGGGCTTTCCTGCGGTCGAATAAGGCCGACAACGATCCCCGGCGGAGCGAGAAGTGGCACCCTCCCGGCAGGTCGCCCCCGGCAAGGCGCGCCACCCCGGCGAACGTCTCCAACGGCACCTTCACCGTCTCGACCTGCTCCCGTTCTTCGGTCACCGTCTCGGTGGCTGTGATCACCGCCTGGTCTCCGTCGGGCTTCACGCTGAGGCACTGGGGTCGCCAATAGCTCAGTTCCGCCTCGTAGGCGTCGCCAACCAGCCCTTCACCCGACGACAGGGCTGGGGCCAACCCGCCTTGTTCGTCCAAGAACGCCACCAACCCGGCCAAGGCCTCGGCGGGCGCATCGGCCCAGACGTCCTCATCCTGGTTGTAGTCGCGCACCCGGAACCGGCAACTGCTGGGGTGACCTTCGACCCCGACAGTGCCGCCCACGGCGCGCACCGTGGCACTCACCGACGAAATCGGCAAGCTGGCGACGTATACCGCCCGCCGCAGATCGGGGGCGTACACCTCCACGGCGGCCGACTCACCCCTCCGGCTAACCAGCACCGAAACCGTCTGGTCGTTGCGGGGTTCCACCCGCACCTTGTCATCAGCGAACGACAGGCTGCTGGACATCTCGTAGGCGTCAGCGACGTCGCTTTCGGCGGGCGCGCCCGGCGAACCGGTGTCGCCCCCCGACCCACTGCCCAGATCGCCGCCGGACTTCTTACGCCGAAACAGCGGCACAGGACATCTCCTCCTTAGAACGCGCGCGGATAGGTGACCATCCAGCGGTCGTTGTGTTGTCCCGGCTTTGGTGTCGGGAAGTTACAACTGCAACGACTCGGTGGAGGTAGGTGCCATTATGCGCGCGTTTGACCGTGAGGTGGTTGATGCTGTGAGTCACCATTGCCGGGGCCAGCAGCCGGACTGACCTTCAAGTCCCTCGTTCAGCGCTCCAGCTCGGCTGCCTTGACGGCTTTTCAGCGCTTGTCGTAAGTGTGGGGGCCTCGGTGCCCTACAGGGCGATTGCATCTCCGCCGTGTCCGCCTTCCGATGTGGGGGCACCTGGTGGACTTTCGCCCTGCGGGGAGTTCTGGGCCGGCACCGGGGGCAGGCGGATCGACTGCTCGGACGGCTTCGGCTATGGGATCTGCTGGCGACTCGGCGGCACGCGGGGACTGCCACCCCGACTGCCTCCCCCACCCGTGAGCGGGCCTGGGCTCGGCAAGCGCGGCGAGGGCGGCAACGCGGGGGGTATCCGCGTACTGGGGCGCCAGGCCGCTGATGGCCTCAGCGAGCGCTTCGGGGAGTCGTCTGGAAAGGTAGACGGCCCGATTCAGCGCCCCATCCGGGTCGAGCCCGATCTCGGCGGCGCACTCCCGCCACGGACCGGGGATGTCCGCTTCCGAGACCGACCAAGCAGTGCCGACCTGCATGGCCAGAGAGATTCCGCCCTCCCCCACCTCGGGCGGTATCCAGGGCGCTTTCGAGCACACGTCATACAGGGGGGCAAGGGCCACTTCGCCCCCTTCGCTGAGAAGGAGGCTGTAGTTCTTGGCGTGAGCGTCGTCGGCGGCCAGCAACCAGTTGCAGACCAGTGCGTCGTAGAAGCGTTGCGCGTCCCGCACCGTCCCGACACGGGCGAGAAGCCCGGCTATGTCGAACGCTGACGGCCCGCCGTTGCGCTGGAACTTGAAGCGGGACGGAAAGCCGAGAGCCTGGCAAAGATCCTCCTGGTGGATGCGCCTAGCAGCGCCGCCAGGCCCCACACTTCTGTCATACCGCTCCACGGCGATGGCTCGCTGATTGCCTGCGGCGACTATCTCTGTGCGGGCGGCGGCGATTCCGGCCCGCCGCAGGGCATCCATGCAGACATGTTCCACGAGGTCGGTGTCGGGGTAGCCGGGCAGGGCCACTTTCAAGATGTGAGTGGACGGCATCCCGCCATCAGGCGCGGCCCAACCCCCGTCGGGCGTCTTGCACAACACGGTCTTCGCCTGAGCGCCTGCGAGGCTGAACGGGGCCATCGGACCTGATGCGGCCGGCGGCGGCATCCCCCGAAAGAGCCGTTCCAGGCGGCTCTCCACCTCGTGTTCGGCCAACGGAGCCATGGTCGGCGTGCGAGATGCCATCTCGTCCAAGCGCTCGCTGGCGCAGAACTGGACCGCCCCGGCGCAGTCCCATCCAATCGGAGTGGCCAGCAGGCCCATCGGATCATCGGATGCTGCCCCGTACTGTGTCGCCCAGAACTCTCGCGCCTCGACGCGGGCAGGGAGCAGCCCGTCCATCCAGTCTGCGATGTCGCGTTCTCCGCCTTCGACAGGGATCGACAACGACAGCGGGACAGCCGCGCGGTCAGCCGCGTAGCCGGGGTCGTAGGAGAACCAGCAGGCGCCCTCGCGGCCGGCCCTCACCATGCCGGCGAGCCGCCCGCCCAAAAGCACTGCGAGGCTGCCGTCGGGAGATGTCACGGACCTGCGAACGACTCTGCGTAGGCAGCGAGGTCGCCTGTCGGCGGGGCGGGACACAGGTCTATCTCATAGCCAAGCGCGGAGAGCACTGCGAGCACGGTTGCGACGCTGGTGCCCCCCTTGCCCTCCGACTCGATCTCGCTGATGCGGCCGCGCGGCGCCCCGGCAGCCGCGGCAAGCTCGGCCTGGGTCATTTTCTGGCTGCGACGCAACTCGCGGACAGCCTGGCCGAGCCGTTCAGTGTCGGCGATCCTCGTGATCCGCCCCTCATAATCCATACCAACAGCATAACTCCCTTGCGCGATATATCGTACAAGAAAGCTATATAGCGAATCTTGAGAGGCTCGCCCGCCGGACAAGCGCCCACTTCAATGAATGATGGTGGCGAGGTGCAGGGCGGCGCTTCGGGCTACGGCCCCGCCGCGGGGGGCGTTCTGTTTTATTGGTTGCGGCGCCAGCCGGCGCCGAAGAGGTGGCCGTCGTGGCTTGCTGCCCATACTCGCAGTGTTTCGGTTTCGATCCATTGGCCGTTCTCGGTGGCGTGGTGGGCCTCGCCGCCGAGCAGGTCTTCGACGTCGCCGCCGATGTTGGCGGGGTCGGAGTGGCCGACGATGGTGCCATCTGGGTTGGCGATGAAAGCGAGCCATTGGCCTTCTGCGGTGTTGGTGGTGTTGTAGTAGGCGACGGCTGCTTCGAGCCCGGCCAGGGCGCTTTGGGGGCTGGCGAAGTAGGCCATGGTCCCCGACAGGCCGAGCTCGCGGTATTTGTCGACGGCTTCGGCCACCAGTTGTTGGGTGAACGCGTCGGCGTCGATGTACCAGCCCGAGGCGAACAGCAGCCCGTCGTGCTTGGTCACCCACACGTTTTTCAGCTCGAAGTCGCCTGCGCCGGATCCGATGCCGCCGCTTTCGGGGTTGCGGTACACATAGGACACCCACTTGCCGCTCTCGGTGGCGGAGAGCATCTGCGGGCCGAACTCATAGCCGTTGGCGTCGGTGCCCACCCAGCCCCTCAAATCAAGGCCGCGGCGCCCGGCGTCGGGATGGGCGATCACCAAGCCGTTGTCGTCGACGATGAACACGTACCACTGGCCGTCGACGCTCCCGGCGCTGTTGTAGCGGGCCACCGCGGCGTCGAGGCCCTGCGACTCATAGAACGCGACCGCGCTGTCCACAACGTGTCGGGTGTACTCGGCGGGGTCGGCTTTGGTCGGGATAGCGGCGATGGCGGCCCGCACGACCTCCTCCACCTCGGCCCGCGACAGCCCGGACGCAGCAGGCGGCGCGTCCGCCACGTCCGGGCTGGCCGTCGCGTTCGCGGAGGCGGGGGACCCGGCGGCCAACTCGGCCCGCACGATCTCTTGCACCTCCGCCCGGGTCAGGCCCGAATCATCGCCTCCGCAGGCGGCGAACAACAGGGCCGCGGCGAGGACCAGCCCCGCAACGGCGACCGCATGGCGCGCCGGGCCGGCGGTTCCCGTCAGGCCCATCGCCTAGAGGCCCCCGTGCTGGCTGCCGTCATCGCTGCCGTCGGTGACCGTCACGTACACGCCTTCGGACGCTTCGGGCGAGAAGAACGGATCGTCCGGGTCCGTGCTAGCGGTGGAGGAGACATAGACCAGCGCCAGGAAGTGCTCGTGGACGCTGTCATCGTCGGCAACCCCCGTCACCGTCACGGTCTGGCCGGCGTCCCAGTTGGAAAAGTTGAAGGTCAGCGTCGTCGGCGACACCGTGCCGGCGCTGACGTCGTCGTGCCAGTTCCCGCCGCAGCCGGCGCAGGAGACGGTGCCCTTCCCGATGCTGACGGTGACGTTGGCAATGGGCTGCTCGCTCAACTTGACCATGAAGGTGGCAGAGCCGCCCTCCGCCACAGACAAGGTAGGAGCGCTATGCGAGTCCGAGGCATCCAAGTCGCCGCCGAACAACTCCACACCCGTAAAAGCAGGCACCCGCAACCACACATCGACCTTCTGGCCCACCGACCAGCTCGGGGCGGTGGTGATGGACCACCTCAGCGTATCGTTAGCGTTGGTGAGTGTGCTGGAGACGGCATCAGCCGCCGCGAACGGCATGGCATCGAGGTACAGGGTCAGGTCCGACTTGAGGTTCGCCGGGATCGTCTTGTTGAGTCGCAAGTCAATCGTGCCGCCCCCGGACGTAAGCTTGACTATCTCGTACGCCACGCCGCCATGCGTGAAGTCATCGTCGTTGAGCGCCGAACTACACTCGGATCCGGTAGATTGGCTATTGCAACCAAAGCCGGAAAACGCCACCGTCAGGTCGGCGGAGAGGATGGTGACCCCGCCGTGTTCGGCGGAGGCAGGCCGGGACTCGTGAACAAAAAAGACCGCCAGCGCAACCAGCGCGACGGCCAACAGCAGAAACGCAGAGAGGCGGCGTAGGCCTACACCAGACCTAACATTCGGGGGGGGGGGGTGTCACGGGCATGCGCCAATCATAACCGGCGATGCCGCTCAGCCTAAACCGCGAGGCCGGACGCATCGTCGACGACCCGGCGGCCTTCCCCTGCTCGCGGACGAGGCGGCGGGCAGGACCTGCGCAACGAGCGCGCCACCCTCACCAGGGCAGGCCAAGCCCCCACCGTGACCGTCTGGCTGTGGAGTGGGCGAGCCGAAAGCTGTCACTGTGCGCCGTTACACTGGACGCAATCAGTGGATGAGAGGAGCGCAATGGCGAACGCTCAGGTCGCATCGGCTCGCGATGTGGCTTTCGGCCTCCAGCCCAGCACTCTCGTCGTGGTCGGGGCCAGGCCCTCGGTGGGCAAGACCAGCTTCGCTCTGGGCATGGCCGCCCACGCGGCCCTTCGAGCCGACAGGCCGGTGCTTATCTTCTCGTTAGAGATGAGCCAGATCTAGCTAAGCCAGCGGATGCTGTGCGTCGAGGCCAGAGTCGACGCCACCCGCGTGCGCACCGGCAAGCTCACAGAACAGGACTGGGCCGACCTGAGCACCGCCATCGGTCGTATGGGAGAGGCCCCCATCTGGATCGACGACAACCCCGCCGTCACCATCATGGAGATACGGGGCAAGGCCCGCCGGCTGCGGCCAAAGAGGACTTGGTAAGCGCTTCCTTCTTCTTGCTGGGGGCCGTGTTGGGGTCGATGGTCGCGGTAGTGGTCCTCTTGGCGCTGTTCCACAAGGACGATGACCGGTGACGCACCAGGGCTAGAACGGGCCAGCGGACAGCAAAGGGGTTGGCGGCGCCCTCTGGGAGAGTGGTTAGAGTAGTGGGATGGGTGGACGTCGAGTTGTGAATGTGGCAGCACTGCCGGGTGCGATGAGCCACCCGAAGTTCACCCACGGCAGGCATCGGCCTGTAGTCCAGTTCATCATGGACTGGAACGACCAGCCGGCGATGAGGTCTGAGATGCTCTGCGATGGCCAACCCCCCATCGGCGGGGTGCCGCGCGACCTCGCACTCATTGCGGCCGTGGTGCACGGCCTGTGCGACCGTGATGGGATTACCGCGCCGGGTTGGGTGTCATCGCATCGGCTGGAGTCGCCGGTCACGATGACCGGCCAGCCAGTGGACGACAACTGGGGGCAGTGGGTGGTCTCGCAAGCCCCTCAGGTGTGCGCTGACCATGGCATATACTTTGAAGAGGAGATGCTGTCGGCCATATGAACGACCCGGACGAGGAGTTCTTCGACACCAGCTCGGCCGCGGCCCTATCTGTTCGCTGTGGAGATCCCGCCTTTGTTGTCGCAGCCGTCGTCGAGGTCGAACGCGTTGCCGCTGCGCCAGTTCGTCAAGGACTGGTTCGGGGTCAGCTGAATCGGCTCTGCCCCCCATCCTTCAGTGGGGACACCTGCGGTTCGGGCGACTTCGAGTGCCTCCCTCACCAGACTTGCGGTGTTGTTGATAGTCACTTCAGTCGAATCGAGCCGCGATTCACTGCTCTTTACCTCCAGATCAGTGCCCGAGCGGAGCGCAAACGCCCTCCCAAACGCTGACTGGTGTGCATGTAAGCCAAGAGCAGCGAGAAGCGTACGAGCCGCGGCATCTTGCTCGTCCGAATATCCATCCCCGAGGCGAACTCGGCGAAGCTGCGGGAACGACGTCTTGATCTCCACCCTCGACAACTATGTGCAGGGGCTTGGCGCCACGCTGCGGATTGCCGCCGTTTTTGAAGGCAACGAGGAAGAAACCGTCATCCCAATCCAGATCGGTTCCAAGACACGCTAAGAGCCTGCCGCTCTCACCTTGGCCCAGATGCGAGGGATGGCGGCGAGCCGAAATCTGTCACTGTTCATCGTTACACTGGATGCAATCAGTGGATGAGAGGAGCGCAATGTCAAACGCTCAGGTCGCATCGGCTCGTGATGTGGCTTTGGAGATAGAGCGACGCCTGCCGGGAGTCGGAGAAGTGAAGCTGCACAAGCTGCTCTACTACGTGCAGGGGTACCACCTTGCATGGGAGCAGGGGCCTGCCTTTGCCGAAGACATCGAGGCATGGGAGCTTGGGCCGGTAGTTGCTCGGCTCTGGCGCAACCGCAAGAACCGAATCTTGGACAAGATCGGCCGCTCATCCCGTCCAAGTGAAGCGCTACCCGAAAGCGTCCGCGACATCGCTGCCAACGTCATCAGCCGATTCGGCAAGATGAGCGGGACGGACCTCATCAAAGCCACCCACACCGAAGACCCTTGGTGTCAGGTCACAGACGAGGGTCAGAACATCGCCAACCAGGTGATCTCCCACCAATCGCTTATCGACTTCTTCAGCGCCGAGCCCGACTGGGTGCGCCAGATGAGAGAGCATGTCGCGGTCATCCGCGACGACACAGAATTCGTGCCCGATCCGCCGGGCGCCCTCGACGCAGTCATCGCGAAACACTTCCCCGGGTAGCGCCCAATGGCCTCCCGACTTTGGCAAACGAACGCGAGCGCGCGAATTGACGACTTCATCACGCGCAAGTCTCTGAACGATGCGGACGCCCAGACCATCATCCAGTTTGTGCAGCGGCTGGTTATCGACCCCTTCGATGTTCCTGCCAACAAAGATCATGTTGGCGAGTGGCACTGCCGCATTGGCCCATCATCAACCTACGGTGGAAGCACCTTGGCAGTTTCTTTTTGAATCGACAGGGACTACCGCTACGTCCACATCATTTCATTCGAGGTCTACCCGTTCGTGAGTCGCTAAGCGGACCAGACCAATTCCTCAATCGCAATGGCCACTGAGAGGAACTAGACCCTGACTACAACCTGGGGCAGCTACTCAGTGGACGGTGGCGGGGTTCCCATTCGCAAATAGCCAGGATGGGCGTGGTGGCGGAGGTAGTCGATGGGCTCCGCAAAGCGGTTGAGGGTGGTGGCGTCGTCGGTGGGGATGGGGATGGGGCGCAGGGCGGACTTGGCGGTGGCGGCAAGAGCGTGCTCTAGGAGGTCGGCGGCGGCGCGTATGTGGGCGGCGGTGTTGTTGGGGGTGATCATCTGCTGGAATGAGTCCGACTGCCCCAGATAGGGGGCGAACCTCCAGTTGGTATGAGAACCGTCGTTCTCGGCGGTGTCGAGCGTGTCGAGAACGGCATCGACAAACGAGCCTGACGGGGTGGGGCGGAGCTTGCCGGCCATGACGTCGATGTCGTGTTGGTTGTCGAGATGTCGGCGAAGGTGGAGCCGGCCCAGCGCAGTCAGGCTCTTCTCGATGCTCATGTGGGCGGATTCGAGCGCAGACTCAAAGGTGTTGTCGCGGTCGGAAGGAATCCAACCGCCTTCGGCTGCATTGCCGGGGATGGACTCGAGGATTCGGACCAGTTCCAGGTTCTTGCGGTGGGCCTCTTCAAGGTCTTTGAGGGCGAGGCCCCAGTCGTCTCGCAGCACAGCGATCTCCTCGGCACATGGGGCCGAAGGTGGGCAGGGGCGCTGCATGAGGGTGATGCCGTGGGCGTTCGCTTCTCCGAAAACGGAGGACCGGGCATGCTCCAAGCTCCACTCCCATTCGCCGATGGTGGCGAGGATCACCTCGCATTTGATCCCGCAGGCGGTTTCAGCCGCTTGGCGCAGGGCGGACTTGGTCGCCCGGCGATCCTCGGCTGACGGCCGAGATGTACCGGTGACGATGATGATGTCGATGTCGGATCCGGGTTGCTGAGTCCGCTTGGCAACCGAACCGAAGACCACGACGCGCACAATGTGCGGGTCATGCTCAGCTATCGCCTCCGCGGCATTGGCGGCATCTTCAAGCGTCGGCGCTTTGTCGACAACCAGGGTCGCCATGGGACGAGGATACCAACAAGGCTCGCCGACCGCGAAGCAAATTAGTTATTTTCAGTATATATCAAACAGCGACGTGCGACTGCGGCTCTTTGGCTCGGAAGTGGGGGATTACGTGGTGGCCGAATTGGCGGATGGTTTCGAGCATTACCTGTTGGGGGATGGTGCCCATTTGGATCATGCACATGATCTCGTCGCAGCCGACGGCCTCGAGTTCACTCACGTAGCGGATGGCGTCTTCGTAGTTGCCATAGGCGTGCTCGACGTTGAACGTGCTGGTGGCGTTGGCGCTCAGCGGGATGTTCATCTCGCTGATCTTGGCGTGGACATTGCCCACCGCCTCGTCGATGGCCGCAGCGGTGTCCTCGTCTTCTGATCCGGCCCTGGGCGGGGGTGTGCCCAGGTTCCAGTGCATGATGGCCTCGGCGAAGAACCGCTGGCCCCGGGCCCCGATGCGAAACGCCTCGTCTCGGTCGTCGAGGATCGTGGTGGGGCACAGCGCCGAGAACCAGTCGTTGGGATGGTCGCTCACAAACCGCTCCCCGGTGCGGGTGGCGATGGCCTCGTCGTAGGTCTCCTTCATCAACCGGATTTCGTCGGCACCGGCGAACCCCAGCACTAGGGCCCCGATGCCCAGTTCGGCGGCCAGCCGCACGGTGTCCACCTTGGTGCAGGCCAGATACAGCGGCGGGTGGGGATCCTGCACCGGCCGGGGCAAGATCGGGTGCGGCGAGATGTCGAGCAGGCCCTCCCACTCGAACTCCTCATCCCGCCAGCAGTTGGAGATGATCCGCAGCGACTCCTCCACCTGGGCGTAGGTGTCCTCAGGCTTGACCCCGAACGCCGACATCTCTTGGAGGGTGGCCCCCCGTCCCGCGCCCACGTCGAGCCGTCCGCCTGACAGCACGTCCAGCATGGCAATGCGCTCGGCCGCCCGCAGCGGGTGGTTGTAGCCGAACGGCATGCACACCACCCCGTGGCCGATGCGGATGCGCGATGTCCGGGCTGCCACCCAGGTCAGGAAGATCTCCGGGGCGCTCATATGGGCGTACCACTTCAAGCAGTGGTGCTCCACCGCCCAGATCCGGTCGAACCCCACCTCCTCGGCCAGCACCGCCTGGTCCACGCAATCGCGGATGACCTGCTGCTCGGTCTCACGAGACGGATCGGCCATCTGGGCTTCAAAGATCATGGAGAATTTCACGGCCATCATTGAAGCATCCCCGGCCTTCTGAGCCCGAATGGAGGCGAATACACCCTCGGTTGTGCCCCGTCCGGTGGGGCCTGCCCAAAACCCTCTGGCTACCATCAACGCGGCATGGATTTCGACGAGACCCCCCAGGAAGCCGCTTTTCGAGCCGAGTGCATTGAGTGGCTGGACGCCAACCTCCCCGCCGATGGCGGAGGCCCCCGCGACCAGACGGCCATAACCATCTCGGACCCCGATGTCGAGAGGGCCTATGTGAACCGGTGCAAGGCCTGGCAGCGCACCAAGTACGACGGCGGCTGGGGATCGATCACCTGGCCCACCGAGTACGGCGGCAAGGGCTTAGGCGGCATTCAGGAGGGTATCTTCAAGGAGGAGGAGGCCAAGCGGGTGGCGGCCACCGGGGTGTTCGCGGTGGGCATCGGCATGGCTGGCCCGACCATCATCGCCCACGGCACCGACGCCCAAAAGGAGCGCTTCCTGCCCGCCATGCTCAAGGGCGAAGAGGTGTGGTGCCAGCTGTTCTCCGAGCCGGTCGCCGGGTCGGACCTCGGCGGGCTGCGCACCACCGCAGTGCGCGACGGCGACGAATGGGTGGTCAACGGCCAGAAGGTGTGGACCTCGGGCGCCCAATACAGCGACTGGGGCATTCTGCTGACCCGAACCGACCCCGACCAGCCCAAGCACCGGGGCATCACCTACTTCCTGGTGGACATGAACACCCCGGGCATCGAGGTGCGTCCGCTGGTCCAGATCACCGGCGCCGCCCACTTCAACGAGGTGTTCTTGTCGGATGTGCGGATCCCCCACGAGAACATCCTGGGTGGGGTCAACACCGGCTGGGGACCCATCATGACGACGCTGTCCAACGAGCGGGCCCTGATAGGCGGATCCAACGCCCGTACCCGCTTCAATGAGTTGGTGAAGCTGGCCCAGCAAACCGGCACCGACCGCGATCTGATAATTCGCCAGGAGCTGGCCAAGACCTACACCCGCATGGAGATCCTGAAGTATCAGGGGTACCGGGTGCGGACCGCAGCCAGCCGTGGGGAGCTGCCTGGGCCCGAGAGTTCCACCATGAAGCTGGCCATCTCTCTTCACTTTGGCGAGATGGGCGACTTGGTGATGGCCATGAGCGGGGCCGCCGGGATGCTCCACGGGGACAGCGCCCGAGACGAGGGGCGCTGGCAATACGAGTTCTTGGGCCAGTGGGCGTCGCGCATCGGCGGAGGCACCGACAACATCCAGCGCAACACCATCGGCGACAAAGTGCTGGGCCTCCCCCCCGACATCCGCGTGGACAAAGGCGTCCCGTTTAGGGATATACCGAGTTAAACCTCAGCTGGCGCCGTATACCGGGGCCGGATCGGGCGAACCGGCAATAGAGGCGTGCACTGCGTCGCCCACCTCGGCAGCGGCAAACTTCCGGCCCACGTCGACAACGTGCCCGTGCTGCCAGCCGTCGCACACGTTGAGCGCCCCGCCGGCGATCTCGAACACCCGCCCGGTCACGTCGCAGGCGTCCGATCCCAGCCACACCACCAGCGGTGAGGCATTGGCCGGGTCCTTGTCGTCCCAGCCGTCGGGGGCCTCCTCGGTATACATGATCCCCGCGGTCATGCGGGTGCGGGCGTCGGGGGCGATGGCGTTCACCGTCACCCCGTAGCGGCCCCACTCAGCAGCCTGCTGAACGGTCAGCGCCGCTACCCCGGCCTTGGCCGCGGCGTAGTTGCCCTGGCCGATCGACCCCAAGAGCCCAGCCCCGGAGCTGGTGTTGATCAGCCGCCCCCGCACGTTCTCGCCGGCTTTGGACCGGTCCCGCCAGTGGGCCACCGCGTGGCGGGCCGGGGCGAAATGCCCCTTGAGGTGAACCCGCATGATGGCGTCCCACTCCGGTTCGCTCATGTTGGCCAGCATCCGGTCGCGCAAGAAGCCAGCGTTGCACACCAGCGTGTCTAGGCGGCCCCACATCTGCACGGCCTGGGCGATCATGGCCTCGGCCTGGTCCCAATCGGCCACATCGGCGGCGTTGGCCTCGGCCTCGCCGCCCATGGCCCGGATCTCGGCCACCACTTCCTGGGCCGGTTCCGAGGCCCCGCCGGAGCCGTCTCGATCCACCCCCAAGTCGTTCACCAGCACTCTGGCCCCCTCGGCGGCAAACTCCAGGGCGTGGGCCCGGCCCAACCCCCGGGCCGCTCCGGTGATCACCACTACCCGACCCTCAGCGATGCCGGGCACCGCTAGAGCTCCGGGTTGAGCTCAGATGACACCATCCACATGGCGTAGTACTGGGCAGCGCCGCCGTAGGCATGGCCGACGGAGATCTTGGCCCCTGGCACCTGGTATTCGCCGGCAGTGCCCCGCACCTGATTGGCCGCCTCCAAACAGCGGATCATGCCCGACGCTCCGATGGGGTTGGACGACAAAACGCCGCCCGACATGTTCACCGGGAACGACCCGCCCAACTCGGTGTCGCCCGCATCGGTCATCTTCCACCCCTCGCCCTCTTCGGCGATGAGGTGTCCCTCCAACCACATTGGCTCGTACCACGAAAACGGCACGTACAGCTCGGCGCAGTCAATCTGCTCTCGGGGATTGGTGATTCCCGCCTTGCGATACAGGGCCTCGGAGCACTCCACCCCGGCTTGGGGCCGCACCGTGTCGCGTCCGGGGAACTGGCCGAACTCGGTGCGCTTGGCGTGGGAGATCACCCAGGCCGGTGGCCGGCCTGACTTCTTGGCGATGTCGTCGTTGCCCAGAACCATGGCCGCCGCGCCATCAGATGAGGGACACGACTCCAGGAAGTGAAGCGGATCCCACAGCATGGGCGACTCCCGCACCTTCTCAATGGAGATGTCGGGCAGGTGCAGGTGGGCGTACTCGTTCTTGAGGGCGTTGAGCCGGTCCTTCACCGCCA
>MPNQ01000015.1 GCA_002239105.1 marine group bacterium Sva0996 bin134
TCCTATTCCAGCTTGTTCCAGATGGCGAGGCTGCCTCCGTCTCCGTGAACATCGGCATGGACGACATGCTGGCTGACACTGGTGTGGAGACATCGGTGCTGGTGATCATCGGTGCGGGCATCGCCCTTGCCGGTCTGATGGTGTTCGGCCTCAGCCGTCGGCTGCGCACTCTGTAACACCATTTCCTGATCAAAACACTCGGTGCCCCGGGCCTTAGGGTCCGGGGCACCGGTCGTTAACCGCCCCGGATTCACGGAGAATCGGCGGCCTTTGGCATACCGCCAAGAAATTCGGTTTCGAATGGGTGACACGAATGAGACATCGCGCTAGGGTTTCGTAACCTATAGGAGTAGGGGCCGGTCTTCCGTCGGCACGGCCCAAGGAGCTATGTCATGACAAAGACCAAGTTGGTATTCATCGCGATGGCTTTGGCGCTTGTCACCTGGGTAGGTGCAAGCGCCGCATCTGCGCAAGATGGGCCATCCATTTCTGTGAGTCCCACATATGTGGCCGAAGCTGGAGAAGCCACATTCACCGTAACCGGTTCAGGGTGGACAGTGGCTTCTGCCAATGTTCTGCCTTGCAAAATCCCCGCGGGAGCAAACGGCGCAGAGATTGACACTTCAGAGCACTGCACCATGTTCGCCAACTTAGATTTAGGCAGCGTGACTCCAGCCCCAGTAACGGACGGCGGCTTTGAAGTGTCCATCACCATTGAAGTCCCAGAACAGGGCGTCTTCATAGTCGCTGGTGATACCGCCCGGACTGAGTCCGCCGAAGCGGTCCTGATCACAGTCGGTGCCCCGGACATGGGCGACGACATGGCCGACGACGACATGGCCGACGACGACATGGCCGACGACGACATGGCCGACGACGACATGGCCGACGACGACATGGGCGACGACATGGGCGACGACGACATGGGCGACGACGACATGGGCGACGACGACATGGCCGACGACGACATGGGCGACGACATGGGCGACGACGACATGGGCGACGACATGGGCGACGACGACATGGGCGACGACGACATGGGCGACGACGACATGGGCGACGACGACATGGGCGACGACATGGGCGACGACGACATGGGCGACGACGACATGGGCGACGACATGGGCGACGACGACATGGGCGACGACGACATGGGCGACGACATGGGCGACGACGACATGGGCGACGACATGGGCGACGACGAGATGCTGGCTGACACTGGTGCGAATACGCCGCTGCTGGCCATCCTTGCTCTGGCCGTGGTACTCGCCGGTGCGATGGTGCTCGGCCTCAGCCGCAGGCTTCGTACCCAATAACACCTTCAACTGATCAATAATCTCGGTGCCCCGGGCCTTCTGGTCCGGGGCACCGGTCGTTATAGGGTCAGGCCATGAGCTACGAGCTAATCCTGGTCGATGATCCCGCCCCCCACATCCGGCGGATCACGCTGAACCGCCCGGAGAAACGCAACGCCATCAGCACGCCCATGCGAAAAGAGCTTTTGGCCGCCCTGCAAGCATCCGACGTCGACGACGACGTGCGGGTCTCGATCATCCGGGGAGCGGGGCCGTGCTTCTCTTCGGGCTACGACCTGAGCGATTCGCTCATGGACGATCCGCCCCACTACACCGCGGGCGGCGACGGGCAGTGGTCCCGCCACGTCACCGACAGCTGGCTGGCCATCTGGGAGTTGGCCAAACCGGTCATCGCCCAGATCCACGGCTATGCCCTGGCCGGGGCGTCGGAGCTGGCCGCCGCCTGCGATCTGGTCTACGTGGCCGACAACGCCGACATTGGCCACCCGGTTGTCCGAGTGCTGAGCCCACCCGATTTCAACTACCACCCCTGGCTGGTGGGGTACCGCAACGCCATGGAGATGATGCTCACGGGCGACTCCTACTCGGGCGCCGAGGCCGCCGCCATGGGCTTCGCCAACCGGGCCTACCCCGAAACCGAGTTGGAAGAGCAAGTGCTCAACATGGCCCAGCGGGTGGCCCGAGTGCCCTCCGACCTCCAGCAGATCAACAAGCGCAGCGTCCACCGGGGCATGGAGGCGATGGGCACCCGCAACGCCATCCGCACCATGTCGGAGTACCAGGCCCTGGCCGGCAACGTGCCCTCCGTGCAAGAGTTCAAACAGCGGGCCCTAGAGAGCATCAAGTCGGTAGTAGACCGCCCCGCCGCGGCCGGCGGCGGCACAGACGGAGGGCAAAGCTGATGCGGATCTGGCGCCAGCACGAGCTGGGCGACCCGGTTGAGCTGCTCCAACAAGAAGAAGTCGACTCGCCGGCGGCGGGCTCCGGCCAGATCGTCGTCGACACCGAGGCCGTCGGCCTCACTTTCGTCGACTGCCTAATGGCCCGGGGCCTCTACCAGATGGAGACCAGGCTTCCGTGGTCGCCGTGTACCGAGGTGGTGGGCCGGGTGCGAGAAGTCGGCGAAGGAGTCGGTCACCTGACCGTGGGCGATCGAGTGGTGGGCATCGGCGGCGGATCGCTGGCCGAGCACACCGCTCTGCGGGCCAGCGGAGCACACAAGCTGGCCGAAGGAATCTCTGCCGGAGCGGCCGCGGCCGCGCTGGTGAACTACGGCACCTCGTGGTTCGCCCTCCACGACCGCGGGCAAATAGCCGAAGGCGAGACGCTGCTCGTTCATGCCGGCATGGGCGGCGTGGGCTCGGCCGCCGTTCAGCTCGGCCAGATCGCCGGAGCCAAGGTCATCGCCACCGCCGGCGGGCCGGAGAAAACCGCCCTGCTCAAAGACATTGGAGTGGATCTGGCCATCGACTACCGGGAAACCCCCGATTTCGTCGATCTGGTGCGAGACCACACCCAAGGCCAAGGGGTAAACGTGTGCTTCGACCCGGTGGGCGGCGATGTGTTCGACCGGTCCCGGAGGTGCATGGCCTGGGACGGCCGACTCCTGGTGATCGGCTTCACCAGCGGCCGGATCGCCGATGCCCCCACCAACCACATTCTGTTGAAGAACTACTCGGTGGTCGGCGTCCACTGGGGCGCCTCGGTGGGCCGCAACCCCGAGCCCTCCGAACGAGCCCGCCAAGCCATCTTCGCCCTCCTAGAAAACGGCCAGCTCGACCCCCCGGTATTCCCCCCGTTCGCCTTCAAAGATGTCCCCACCGCCCTTAACGACATCTACCACCGCCGCACCTGGGGCAAAGCCATCGTGGAGTTGTAGAAATACGAGTTGAATTAGAGGCTGGAGGGGCTAGCCTGAATTGTGGCTACACTGATAGCCACTACTGCAAGGAGTTCGGCTATGCGCTCGGTTGGAGTCAGGGAATTTAGAGATCAAGCCACCACGCTGATGAAGCTCGGGGAGACGATCCGCATCGAGCGCCATGGCAAGCCGGTTGGCTTCTTCGTGCCGGTCCCAACACCAAAGCATGACCGCAGAGAAATCGACGAATCGCTCGATCGAGTAGGCGACGCAGTTGAGCGAGTGCTGGCTCAAACCGGGTTTGATGAGGAAGGCCTCGTTCACGCTCTCGCGCCCGAAGACCAGTAAAGCTGATGCTTCTGGTGGTCGACACCAGCGTGCTGGTGGGCGACCTGTTGAGAGTCAAAGGACGGGAACGCCTGCGCGACCCTCGGCTGGATCTGTGTCTGCCCGAGCAAATGTTGGCAGAGACCCACGTGGAACTGCCCCGCCGAATCAGAGCATTTGCAGACTCTGTCGGCCTCAACTCCGATGAGCGAGATGCCCTGCTCATACTCTGCCTCGATGCCATCGACAACAACGTGGCCATAGTCGGAGCCGAGATCTACATGCCGTTTAGAGACGAAGCCCAAGCACGAACACAACGCGACCCAACCGACTGGCCCGCGGTTGCCTGCGCCCTTGCCCTATCGGCAGCCGTCTGGACTAACGACAACGACTTCCTGGGCACCGGTGTCCCTACCTGGACCACCCAATCCCTCCAAATCTGGCTGGATCGACACCAGTGAATTCTCATCCAGCCACTAACTGTTCACCTGCACCACTGAACTCCACAAGAACGCCTAGCCTCGCTCGCTCTTGTAGAGTCATCCCGTGGTTAGGTGCTCTCTGAGCTGGGGCGAAATTTAATGCGGAAGTGGGCCTGGGAAGAGTTTGACCCCAGCCGGACGAGCACCTCGGGTGACATCTCCAAGCTGTTCCGCAACGAGCCAGTCAAAGAACCTGGGGTGTTCGTACTCAACGCTCCGCCGTCAAACGCAACGGTGATGGCGCGCGAGGTCATCCAGAACTCATGGGACGCGGCTCTTGAGGCTCAAGCACACAGTACTGGTCCCCCTCTCGACTTTGGGCTGCTATTCGACTTCAAGACCGCCTCTGGGCCAGACAGGGCCAACTTGATCACCGCCCTTGCTCTGCACCAGCTTGCACAGCGAGTCCACGATTATGAAACACAAGCTGACGAGTACCGAAGGCGGGACCTCGGTTTGGCCGACCATCTTTGCCTAGATGAGCTGGATTCCCCTTCGTATTCTCTACCACACCTAGTAATCAGCGAAACAGGCACCACCGGCATGTATGGGAGCTGGGAGAGCGGTGAATCGCGAATGTACCTAGCTCTGGCCACCCTGGGGTGGACACCCAAGAGAGAAGGGGGAGGATCCTATGGCTATGGCAAGGCCGGATTGATCCGAGGATCAGCCACCCGCACTGTCATTGCCTACACATGTTTTCCTGAGCGGTCTGACGAACCCGGCGTAACCAGACGGCTCTTCGGCATGACTTACTGGGGCGATCACAAGATGGAAAGGGGCAGGTATACCGGGTTCGCCCGTTTCGGTGATGAGACTGGCGATGGCAACATCGTCCCCTTCCAGAACGAGAAAGCCGATGAAGTGGCTGCATCCCTGGACCTCTTACGTCGCAGCCCCGAGCGCAGGGACGAGCGGGGACCAGGTACCACATTCCTGCTGGTCGAACCGCTCGTAGAGGCCGAGGATCTTCAGCGGGCGGTTGAACGCTACTGGTGGCCTGCACTGGAAGATCCATCCATCGAGTTTTCTGTGACGATCAGCCAGCCAAACAGACAGGTACTCCATCCCCGACCCCGGCGAGACCCGGTGCTCCGGTCGTTCATTGAGGCATACGAGACGGCCACCGTGTCCCAGGACAACACACACTCCTACAAGCGCGCGCACAGGCTGCACGCGATCAGTGGCTTCTCCTCACCCGGCACGCTCGGACTGGTTGTGAACCCGGACGACTGGTCGTATCCCCACCAGACCCAGACCGAAGCCCCCACACCCACTGACCACCGCAGCCTGGTCGCGTTGATGCGAAAGCCCCGCATGGTAGTGGAGTACTGGGATGCGGGCAGAACAATGCCATTCGTTAGGGGGGCGTTCGTCGCAGACGACTCCATCGATGACGCCCTACGCGACACCGAGCCGAAGAGTCACGATGCCTGGCAGACCAAGGCCGACGACGACTCCGACGCCAGTACCACCGCGATCAACTACGAAGCGGCCCGTACATTGCTCAATCGGATAAAGAGGCATGTAAATAAGTTCAGAGATGACCTCAAACCGCCGCCGCGGCCACAAGAACAAGTGCGCCTTCCCGAGTTTGACCGCATCATGGCCAAGATCATGAGAGGCGCGGGCCCAGGCAAGCCAGGACCTGCCCCCGAGCCCCGACCGGTGACTATCCACCTGACCCCGATGGCCGAGCCAGTGGACAACAAGCAGGTGCGAGTCACCGGTCAAGCCGAGTTTGCATTGAGCGACAACTTCGACGGCGACCACTCGAATGCTCTCATCCGCCTTCGTTATCTCTTCGATGAGGATGGCCGTTCCGGTGATCGGGCATTACTGGGCATAAATGCTCCTGAGGGCTTCGATGCCACCGAAGACCCTGGCACCTTCATTGGGATGCTCCACCGAGACAGTCCAGCCACCTTTGAGTTCTCCAGCAACCCGCACCTCGCTCTATGGGCGGGCACGGTCTTTGCGGAGGCTGATCTGCTGCCCAGCGACTCCCTCGCAAACGAATAGCAGATGTACAAGGAAACCCGCCCTGTCCGGCCATTTTCGGTTCCCGTGGAGTTCCATCGGGCACTGGAGAGTGTCCGATTCCATATGGGCGACCAAGGCTGCGAGCCTGACTCCCAAATCGTGGTTGGGCCGCATGAGGAATGGCTACGAACCAAGCCTGAACTGGTATTGGCGACTGGCGAAACCGAGTTCACCGACTTCAAGAAAACGCTGGCCGTCGGCGTGGAGGAATCAGGATGCGATCCCGCCGCCCTTGGCCTCGTCGTCACCGCGTATACCAAGTACTTGAGGATCATCGACATCCTGCTGCGTCACCGCTTGGATGATCTCGACACGCTCCCTCGCACACGCGAATTCGCCGGTATTCACCGTCCCGCCGCCCTGCAAGCGAGTACCCACGGCACAGTCATCGTTGCATACGTAATGCTGTTGGATGACCAGCCACCGGTCGCGCTTAAGCCTTGGCGCAAGGGAACTTATCTGGCGAAAGTCGGTTTCCGCCTTGAAACTGAGACTGCTAAGGAGATGTTCCGGCCCACGCCACTTGACGACGACGCCCGTCACCGACTCAACCTCCCCAAGAGCACCGTCCGCTTCTTCAGCATCGGCGAGCACAATCCGCTTGAGCCCTACGACGAGAGCGAACAGCCCGAATTATATGTGGACACGGATTTGTTAACTCAGATTGACCACGCAGCCAGCTCCCCCGTAGGTAGGGCTCTCCAAACTCAGCTAGCCTGCGATTTCATATCCGGGGTGGTACTGGCGTGCACTGCCCGGGCCGAAGAGCTTGAAGGTGCCACCTGGGAAACACTCCAAGACTCCCTTCTCGGCCGAATCATCGGGCTCATTGCCGGGTCTGGGGCCGATGCCGCACGGCGCAATCAGCTCATCACCGATGCGCGCTCCAATCCGGCCCGCCTCATCGCCCTCGCAGAAGATGCCTTACGAGTACGAAAAACCCTGCTTGACTCGTTCTCGGAGGGCTCGTGAGGTATCCAACGCTGACACTGAGTGCTTGTCGAGAACTCGCCGAAGAGCGGATGAACTCACCAGACCATCAACCCAACATTGAGGCTCGGTGGGTAGGTGAGGGCGATGACCTCGCCCTCAGCCGCCTCAAAGAGGCGGCGCACATGTGCTCAATGCTGCTTGAAGAAAACCGCTCGGCTAGCGATAAGGATCCAATTGAGGGGGAGGCAGCAAAGCACCTCTACAACGCGCTTCTGCCCGCAAACGAAGCCCAAGCTTTCGTTCCGGTTCCGGTACTAGACGACCCCGGCTTCTGGCGGTACCTGAGCATTGATTACTTCTGGGGCTTCATCGCCTGGCGAGAGAAGAAGCCGTTTGAGAACGGCAACCATATGAAGTACATCGATGGAAGAAACCAAGCGGAGTGCGTACTGCTCCGGATGTTCTTGAGGGTCGCGGCGCTGGGAGGGGCAGAGCACGCTGATCTCGCCTACAAGCTCCCCAGGGCCATCGACTTCTGGCGCAGCCATGTGATACGAGTCCGTACAGCCACCGCGCCCGCGCTAACCAGGGCGATAGTTGAGCTTCAGGCCGCCGACCGCCTAATGACCGAAGACCTGAGGGAATTCGCCAAGCGGGTCAATCGGACATGGTCGAATGTGCTCTTGAATATCTACAACCAAACTGAGGCCGAAGACCTTCTGCGGGAATTGCGGACCGGATTGGTTAACCGCAACGAGGAACAGTCTTGACCGCCTCTAGCCCGCCCCAGCCACTCGATAGCTGTCGCCTTGGCGAGTTGCACGCTGATCAGTGCTTCCACCTTGATGCCGATCGGCTGGTCCGCCGACTCACGCTGGGGTCGCGGGTAATCGAATCATCTGTAAAGGTGTACCCAGGCGATGAGAGAGCCGCCCGTTCAGATCCCTTGGGCATGTGGTGGACCGCCTATTTGGAAGGGCGGCTTCCTTCTACAGACCAGGTCACAGACCGGCTGGGTGTCGTCGACCTTTTCTGCGGATCGGGAGGGCTGGCCCTAGGCACCCGGCTGCTGGCCGCAGAGATGGGCCTCAGTCTGGTGAACGAGTTGATCGTGGACTCCGATGCCGATGCCACTGCGACTCTGGCCGCAAACCACGATGTGCGAATTCGTCGTACTGAATCGGTGACCTCGCTAGTGGACTTCCGGGTGCGGGGAAGCGGCGACGACGCAGAGTTCACCTATCAGCCTGAGTTGCTTGACGAACAGGTAGTAGCTGGGGCTGATCGAGCCGACCTGCTCACCGCTGGTCCGCCGTGTCAAGGCCATTCCAATCTAAATAACCGCTCTCGGCGATCGGACATGCGGAACCACCTCATGCTGACCGTCCCCGCCTTTGCGGTGGCCGCCGGGATCAGATGCGTCGTTATAGAGAACGTTCCTGCAGTGGTTCACGATGACGCCAGCGTGATCGCCACCACCAAGGCGCTCTTGGCATCGGCAGGCTACCGGGTAACCGACGGCGTACTGGCCTCGGACAAAATGGGATGGCCGCAAACCCGGAAACGGTACTTCATGGTGGCATGCCACAACGCTGAGCCAGTCCCATTGGACGCAGTGGCAAGCTGCTTGGCTGACGAGAAACCCCGCACTCTTGAGTGGGCGCTCAGCCACCTTGACAGCTGGGCCGCTGACGAGACCGATCCGATGGATCAGCCGACGGAGCATAATCAGGAGAACCAGAGGCGGATCGATTGGCTGTTCGAAAATAACGAGTACGACTTGGCGCTCTCGGAGCGACCGGAATGCCACAAAGACGGCACCAGCTACACATCGGTGTACGGAAGGATGAGGCCCGATGAGCCCGCTCCAACTATTACTACCGGCTTCACAACGCCGGGGAGGGGCCGCTTTGTCCACCCCAATAATCGCCGCACGTTAACCCCTCGAGAAGCCGCTGTGATCCAAGGGTTCCCCCTTGACTACTGCTTCATCACAGAGTCGGGATCATCGCCTTCTAGGACTCAACTGTCCAAGTGGATCGGCGATGCCGTACCGATGCCATTGGGATATGCGGCTGCCTTGAGTGCCTTAGCAGCGACACCAGTGTGAATTTGCCGCCTACAGCAGCTAAGTCGGCAGGTCGGGGCGGACTATTACTACGGGGCAGCTGCCGTGTTGGGCGATTTGCTGGCTGACTGAGCCGAGCAATAGGCCCCGGAAGCCGCCTCGGCCTCGGGAGCCAACCACCAGCATGGTGGCTTTGTCGGATTCGGCGATCAGGGTGTCAGCGGCCCGGCCTCGCACCATGCGGCGCCTTATCTCCACGCCTTGGGCGTCCACCTCGGCCAGCACCTCGTCGATGATGCTGTCTTGCATCCGCTTCACCTCGGCCTCGAGGTCGATGGGATCGAGCGGCACGTAGTTGAAGTCGGGCGAGGCCGGCACATAGGTGGTGGAATAGGCGGTCACCACATCCACATAGGCCTTGCGGTGGCGGGCCTCTTTAATGGCCCAGCGGAGGGCGGCTCGGGCACCACCCGACCCCTCAACTCCTACGACGATCCGATTCTCCAACTCGCTCACTTCGTCCGCCATACCCATAGCCCCAAGTGTAGCTACATCGGGTCGTAGGGGAAGTCTGCGTCCACACCCCCGTCAACCACCAGGGTGCGACCGGACACGAAGCCCGATATCGGCGCCGAGAAGTACAGCACCGCACCGGCGATGTCCGACGGAACCCCCATGTGGCCCATCGGCACGGCCGCGTCGTTGATCGCCCTTCGCTCATCGTCGAACAGCGCTTCCATGCGGGGCGTGAGGATCGTGCCCGGCGCCACGCAGTTGGCCCGAATCCCATAAGGGGCCAGCTCGATGGCCACCGATTGCATCCACGCCATCAGCCCGGCCTTGGCCGCCCCGTAGTGGGCGTGGTTGGGGGCCGCAGTGAGCCCGCTAACCGAGGCGATGAACACCATCGTGCCCCCGCCGGTCTCCTTCATGGCCCGCCCGCCGATCTGCGAGATCAAATAGGCGTGGCGCAGCACCATGTCGAACTGCCAGTCCCACTCGGCGTCGTCGATGTCCAGCACCCCCGACCACCCCGAAACCCCCACAATGTCGACGATCCCATCAATAGAACCCATGGCCCGTCCGGCCTCGTCCACCAGCGCCTGCACGTCATCGCGCTTGGTGATGTCGGCCGCCCAAGGGGTGCCGCCCACCTCGGTGGCCACCTGCTCAGCCCGGTCCATCTCCAAGTCGACGCAGAAAACCTTGGCCCCCATCTGGGCCAAAGCGTGCGACGACTGGCGCCCCATGCCCTGCCCGGCGCCGAGCACGATGAAGCCCTTGTCGTCGAGCCGCATGAGCCCGGCGTAATC
Organism: marine group bacterium Sva0996 bin134; assembly: GCA_002239105.1. GTDB lineage: Bacteria > Actinomycetota > Acidimicrobiia > Acidimicrobiales > Bin134 > Poriferisocius. The sequence continues at coordinate 10,344 of MPNQ01000015.1, forward strand.
GGGTACCGGTGATGTATCGGCCATGGTCAAACCCCCTGGTCGGTTTGTGGTTCAAGTTGAGATGCTGCCACCTTGCGAAGCCGGCGGACCACCTCGGAGAAATCGGAGTAGCCCCACTGCTCGGTGATCTTGCCGTCGGCCACCCGCACCATCTCGATCATCCCCCACGAAACGGCCTCCCCGGTGGGCTCGATGCCCAACAGCGGACCGGTGTGGGTGCCCCGAGCGGCGATCTTGATCACCACCAAATCGCCCTCGGCCACGATCTCCTCAATGTGGTCTTGCCAGTCGGCAAACGCGGTGCGCCAAGTAGCGATCAGAGCGCGCATCCCATCGGGGCCAGCCGGTCCCGACCCCACCCCATGGGCCACAAAGTCGTCGGCCAACACCTCATCGAGCAACTCCACCTGCCCGCCATTGACTATGTCGCGCACCAGGCGCTCCACCACCGCCTTGTTGGTGGCCTCGAGGCTCTCGGTCATGCCCAGCGGGCCACGATGTCGTCGACGGTGAGCATCGTGGTGAGAAAGGCCATGGTGTTGTCCATCACCGCGTCGCCGTAGTCGGCCGGGATGCCGGCCACCGCGTCGCCAGCCAGCACCACCTGATAGCCCAGATCCACGGCATTGATCACCAGCCCCATCACCCCCACGTTCAGCGACACCCCGGCGGCCACCACCGTGGTCACGCCCAGGTTGCGCAGGGTCTGATCGAGCGAGGTGCCGATAAACGGCGACATGCCGTGCCAGCGGGCGATCTCGATGTCGGATGGCTGCGGGTCGAACTCCTGAATAACCTCAGCCGACTCCGAGCCGATCAAAAGCCCCCCGTTTTGCTCGCTCAACTTGGCCGATGCGGCCAGCATCCGGCAGTTGGCCACGCTTCCCGCCCGGTCGGCCCGGAAGTGAGCCAGGCAGTGAACCACCGGCAATCCCCCCGCCCGGGCCCCAGCGCACAGCCGGGCCCCGGCGTCGATGGTCCCCCGGTCGAGCATCACATCGCGCAGGCCCCCCATGCCGGCCATGTCTCCGATTACCCCCCGCTGGCACTCCATGGTGACCACGGCGGTGTGCGACGGCGATAGCAGCTCTTCCAGGTCCACAGGCATCGAATGAGATTAGCCCCTGCGCCGCCGCTCACACCGTTGGACAGGGCGGGGTGGCCAGCGAGGTTCGGTCGATCTCGGCCAAGAAGTCGGCGATCTCCAGGCTGTCGATGGCATACCCCTGGTCTCGCTGCCCCCGGGCCACCGCAAACACCATCCCCCACACCTCGCCGTCCACGTTCACCAGCGCGGCGCCGGAATCGCCCGCGGCCAGCAGAGAGCGGATCTCCAGCGCTATGCGGTCTTCGGCCTCTTCGCCGTACACCATGTCTATGCCTTGGGCCCAGATTCGGCGGTTCACGGTGAAGGGCACGAACTCCACGCCCTCAACCCGATCAACGGTGGCCACGTCGCCCACATCGGCGGCCACCGCCACCGTTGGGGCCAGCGCCACCGGAGAGGCCCCAATGCCGGTCACCGAGATCGCCGCTATGTCCCGCTGGGAGTCGAACCCCACCAGCACGCCCACCGCCGAGCGGCCATCGGTCCCGCTCACCGTGATCTCCTCCACACCGGCCACCACATGGGCGTTGGTGAGCACCAGATCGGGCTCCACCATAAACCCGGTGCCCTCGCTGAACTGGCCGCAGGCCCTACCGGTGATGTGGACCGCGGCCGAGCCGATGGCGTCTCGCTCTGCCAGCACCGGTCGCTGCGGAGCATCAAAAGCCCACGTGAGGATCCAGCCCAACAGCAACCCCAACGCGGCCAGCCACAACAGCAGCCGCCGCCATTTCTTCAGCCAGTCAAACAGCACGCAGATCGTCGAGCGAGTAAAACGCCCGCAACGAGGTCAGCAGGCCGTCGTCGTTGAACACGGCCACATCCACCACATCGAGCTCGTAGTCCACCCCGTCGAAGCAAACCCGGGCCACCATCGGGGCGGCCGCCTCCCGGCCCGCCACCCGCACCGGCCCGGTCAGCACCAATGTCTCGGCCAGCTCGTTGCCCTCATAGAAGGCCCGCACGGCATCAATGCCCTCGTGTACCGGCCCGCCCACCGGCACCTGACACGAGCCCTCGGGGGCATAGAACGACAAGATCGCCTCCTCGTCGCCCGCGCTCACCGCGGCGGCGTATTGCTCCATCACGGCACGCATGTGCTGAGCATCAACCATGGCCACACCCTTTCAACTTAACTCCCCTACGAGTAGCGATCGCGCAGCTGGCGGGCGATCACCATCTTTTGGATCTCGCTGGTTCCCTCTCCGATGATCATCAGGGGAGTGTCTCGAAAGTAGCGCTCCACCGGATACTCCTCGGTGTAGCCGTTGCCCCCGTGGATGCGCAGCGCGTCGGAGGCGATCTCAAAGGCGGCCTCGGAGGCGAACAGCTTGGCCATGCCCGCTTCCAAGTCGATGCGCTCCCCCGAGTCGTAGAGGCGGGCGGCGTCGTAGGTCATCAGCCGGGCGGCGTGGAGTTTGGTGGCCATCTCGGCCAGCTTGAACCCAATGGCCTGGTGGTCGTAGATGGGCCGCCCAAACGTTTCCCGTTCCTGGGCGTATTTGATGGCCGCCTCCAAAGCCGCCTGGGCCACTCCCACCGCGCGGGCGGCTATGTTGATCCGGCCCAACTCCAAAGCAGAAAGGGCGTAACCCAGCCCGTGGCCCACGCCCTCGGAACCACCCAGCACATTGGCGTCGGGCACCCGGAAATCGTCATAGGCCATCTCCACCGTCTCCACGCCCTTGTAGCCCAGCTTGGGGATGGTGCGAGACACGGTGAGGCCGTCGGAGCCCGGTCCCGGCTCTTTCTCCACGATGAAGCAAGTGATGCGGTCGTCGGGAGTCCGGGCCAACAGCATGACCATCTGGGCTCGCATGCCGTTGGTCACCCACATCTTGGTGCCGTTGATGATCCACTCGTCGCCGTCGGGCACCGCCCGGCAGCGGATGTTGCGGGTGTCGCTGCCCGCATCGGGCTCCGACAGCGAAAACGCCGACCGCACCGAGCCGTCGCACATGCGGGGCAAAAAGCGCTCCCGCTGCTCGTCGGTGCCGTAGCGCCCGATCATGGTGGCCGCGATCTTGTGGGTGTTCAAGATGCCGGCCAGCGACATCCACCCCCGCGACAGCTCCTCGATGATGCGGGCATAGGTGGTGGCATCTAGCCCCAAACCGCCATAGGCCTCGCCGATGGTGGCCCCGAACAGGCCGAACTCGCACATCTGGGCGAACATCGCCTCGGGAAACTCGTCAGCGTGTTCCAACTCGGAGGCATTCGGGATAACTTCTCGTTCCACCCATATTCGGATGGCGCCGACCAACTCGTCGGCCAACACGGCGTCGGTGGCCATCAGAGCCTTTCGATCAGGGTTCCCGTGCCCAAGCCGCCTCCACAGCACATGGTGATCAATCCCCACTGGCCGTCGGTGCGCTCCAACTCGTGGAGCGCCTTGGTTACCAGGATGCTCCCGGTTCCCCCTAGCGGATGGCCGAGGGCAATGGCCCCGCCGTTGGGGTTCACCCGCTCCATGTCGGGGGCCAGCTCAGCGGCCCAGCACAGCACCACCGAGGCGAAGGCCTCGTTGATCTCCACCACGTCGATGTCGGCCATGGCCAGGCCCGAGCGCTCCAACAGCCGCTGGGTGGCGGGGATCGGCCCCTCCAGCATCAGCACCGGGTCACAGCCCACCAGGCAGGTTTCGGCGATGCGGGCCCTGGGGGTGAGTCCGAGTTGCTCAGCCCGCTCGGCGGTGGTCATAAGCACTGCTCCGGCGCCATCGGAGATCTGCGACGACGAGCCCGCGGTGTGAACCCCATCGGGCCGGGCCACCGGCTTGAGGGCGGCCAGCCCTTCAAGGGTGGTGTCCCGCAGGCCCTCATCGGCGCTGACGGTGATGGTCTCGTCGGTCTTTTTGCCGTTCTCATCGAGCACCGGGGCCTCGATGGGCACGATCTGGGTCTCGAATCGCCCCTCGGCCACGGCCCGGGCGGCCCGCTGCTGGGAGGCCAGGCCCAAGCGGTCGCAATCCTCGCGGGTGATGCCCCACTTGTCGGCCATCCGCTCGGCCCCCTCGAACTGGGAGGTGAACTCGTGGTGGGCGAAGTAGTCGCGGGTCACCGGCCGGCCCACGCCCTCAGCCGACGCGTTGGCGCCGATGGGCACCATGCTCATGCTCTCCACCCCGCAGGCCAGCACCGTGTCCTCCACGCCCGACTTCACCAGGCTGTAGGCCAGGTTTACCGCATGCTGGGAGGAGCCGCACTGGGAGTCCACCGTGCTGCACGCCGTTTCAGTGGGCATGCCAGCGGTGAGCCAGGCTGTGCGGACCACGTTCATGGCCTGAGCCCCAATCTGATCCACACACCCCCCCACCACCTGCCCAATGGCGCCCGGATCGATCCCCGACCGCTCCACCGCCGCCGCCTGCACCTGCCCCAGCAAAGAAGTGGGATGCACCGACCCCAACCCCCCATTGCGCTTCCCCACCGCAGAGCGAACCGCCTCAACAATCACAACCTCAGTCATAACCCCACCCTAGAACCTAGATCCCCCTGTAGCCCGTTGAAGCAAGCTGCGATCAGTGAATGGGCGCAGCCAATGACTAGCGTTTGAGACCGTGGGTGTTCGTGAGGATGTGATTGAGGAGCTGACTGGGGCGGGCGGGTTGTTCGAGCTGACCACCGAGGAAGTTCTGGGGCAGCAGGCCGTGGTGTTCGCCAGCCGGATGCGCTCGCTGCGGGAGATGGTGGCCAATACCGCCAATTTCGGCGACCGGGAGTTTCTGGTGCTGGAAGGCCAGCGGCTCACCTTCGACGGCTTTATTTCCCAGGTGGCGGCGGCCGCGGCTGCCCTGCGATTGCGGGGTATCGGCCATGGCGACCGGGTGGCCATCTTTGCGGCCAACTGCCCTGAGTGGGTGGTTTCGTTCTTCGCCGCCACCAGCATTGGGGCCGTCGTGTCGGCCTACAACGGCTGGTGGACCGCCGACGAGGTGGATTACGCCACCTCGCTCAGCACTCCGGCGCTGGTGATCGCCGACCGCCCCCGCCTCGAGCGCTCCGGTATCGGCAGCACCGACGCTCCGTGTCTGGTGATCGAGGACGACTGGGCTGGGTACTTGGCCTCTGGGGCCGGAGCCACCTTGGAAGACATCGACGTGGCCTTGGCCGAGGACGACCCCGCGGTGATCTTGTTCACCAGCGGCACCACCGGCCGCCCCAAGGGGGCGGTGGGCTCGCATCGGGGGCTTATCGGCTTCGTGCAGTCCACCATGATGAACGGGGCGGTGCGGGTGTTCGCCGAGATGCGCACCCATCCCCCCGCCGACGACGGCTCGGCCTCCGCCCCGCCAGCCCAGGCGGTGACGCTGGGCACCTCGCCGCTGTTCCATGTTTCGGGGCTGTACGGATCCACGCTCATCTCCATGGTGACCGGGGGCAAGATCGTCTACCGCCGGGGCCGTTTCGATCCCGAGGCGGTGCTCGGGCTCATCCAAGACGAAGGCGTCACCGCCTTCGCCGCGCTGGGCAGCATCGGCTCGCGGCTGGTGAACCACCCCCGGTTCGGGGAGTTCGACACCTCCAGCATCGTCAACGTGGGCTTCGGCGGCGCACCGGCCAGCCCCGCAGTTCAAGACCGGATGCGCCAGGCCTTCCCCAACGCCGCCCACGCAGTGGGAATGGGCTACGGCTCATCGGAGTCGGTGGCGGTCATCGCCGGCATCGGCGGCGCCGAGTATCGGGAGCGGCCCACCTCGTGCGGCCAGGTGTCAATCGGCTTCGAGGCCGAGGTGCGCGGCCCCGACGGCCAGCCGCTGCCCACGGGTCAAGAGGGCGACATCTGGTGCCGCAGCGCCTACACCATGCTCGAGTACTGGAACGATCCCGCCGCCACCGCGGCCACCATCGACGCCGACCGGTGGCTGAACACCGGCGACATCGGCTGCTTCGACGACGACGGGTACCTCTACATCAACTCGCGGGCCCGCGACATGATCCTGCGCAACGCCGAGAACATCTACCCCATCGAGATTGAATACCGCTTAGACGCCCATCCGCTGGTGGCCGAATCAGCCGTGTTCGGCGTGGACCACCCTGAGATGGGCCAAGAGGTCAAGGCCGTGGTGGTGCCGGTTGACGGCACTCAGGTCGAAGCCGACGACCTGGCCCAGTGGTGCAAGGAAGTGCTCGCCCCCTACAAGATCCCCACCCAATGGGAGATCCGGCCCCCCCCCCCACCAAGCCCCCCCCCCACGGGAGCACCCCCCCCCCCCCCCCCCCCCGCACCCCCGCCGGCAAAGTGGTAAAACGCGAGCTCTACTCCTAGACGGCGGCCTCGCCGCTACCAGATGGGGAACTTGGCCTTGTCGGGGAGGCCGGAGCGGGCCACCACCGCCTCGCCGGCCTGCTGGCAGCGGGAATAGAAGGTGTCCTCGTCGATGGTGGTCATGCGGCCGGCATCCACCACCTTTTGGCCGTCCACGAACACGGTGTGGACGCCTCGGCCGTCGGCTGACCACACAAGCTGGTTCATCACGTTCAACAGGGGCCGCCACTCGGGGCGATCGGTGTCGTGCAGCACCACGTCGGCCAGCTTTCCGGGCTCCAGCGAGCCGATCTCGTCTTGCATCAGCATGGTGCGGGCCCCGCCCAGGGTGGCCATCTCGTAGGCCTTCTCGGCCGGGAACATCTGGGGGTCCATGCGGGCGTCTTTGAACAGCCCGGCCACCAGGTAGGTGGCCCTCATCAGATCGGAGTAGTTGGAGGCGTTGTTGCCGTCGGTGCCCAGGCTCACGTTCACCCCAGCCGTGACCATCTCGGGGATCTTGCCGATCTGGGTCACGCCGTAGCTCACTTTCAGCGCGGTGGTGGGACAGTGGACCACGGATGTGCCCGCTTCGGCCAGGAGCCCGATCTCCTGGTCGTCTACGTGTACGCAGTGGGTGATGGAGGTGTCGTCGCCCAGCACCCCCAACTCGGCGAGGTGGACCATGGGGCGCTGGCCGAAGGCGGCGATGAAGGTGTCGGGGTCGAGCCGGGCGGGCGACATGTGGAAGCTGAGCCCCACTTGGAACTCATCGGCGGTGGCTCGGGTTGCTTGCCATAGCGGGTCGGAGCAGGTGGTGTGGCCCACCACCATCGACCACGCCCCCAGCCTTCCGCCGGCGGTGCCCTGGAACCGCTCGACGGTGTCTCGAATGTTGGCGATGGCCTCATCGGTGTCTTGGCGGTACACGCTGGGCTCGGGGGGAAGGTCCCACACCCACTTGCCGATGCGGCCTCGGATGCCGGATTCGACGAGGCCGTCCATCACCTCGTCGACGAACCGGATGGTGCCGGCTTCCAAGAAACAGGTGGTGCCCGATTTGAGCATCTCCACCGCGGCCAACTGGCCCGAAAGCCGCTCCTCCTCGGCGGTGTACACCGAATACAGCGGGCACAGCCACTGGAATACGTTCTCCTCAAACGGGGTGTCGTCGGGCACGTAGCCCCTGGTGAGGGGCTCGCCGGTGATGTGGATATGGGTGTTGACCAGGCCTGGCGTGACCACAAAGCGGTCGCCGCCCACCGTCTCGGCGGCCTGGTAGCGGGCTTCGAGGTCGGATGCCTTTCCCACCTCGACGATCTGGTTGCCCCGGATGGCCACCGCGCCGTGGCGGATGATGTCGCGGGTCGGGTTCATGGTGACCACGTACCAGCCCTTGATCAGTGTGTCGATGGGTTCGGTCATTGTTTTCCTTTTGTGTTGGCGCGCGTCCGGGCGGCGGCTTTGTGGGGGGTTGTTGGCGCTGGTCCGGCGGGGCGGCGGGGCCTGTCCCGGCCCAGCCCGCCGTCCTCCGCGGGGTCCGGGCGGCGGGCGCCCTGAGCCGGGCCACCCACCGCCCCACCTCGCCGTGCGTTCCCAGGGGGAGCCGCCGCCCTTGTGTTACCAGCCATCTATTCGCCTTCTTTTGTTTGTTGGAGGTTTCTGGGTTTTGTGGCGGTGTAGAGGTATTGGTGGCCTATGGGTTCTATTAGGCGGAGGGACTCGAAGCCGGCGTCTTGGAGCCAGGTGGCGACCTGCGCAGCGGCTATGGGGAAGCCGTGGACGGTGCTGGCCATCATGGTCATGGCCATTAGGACGCTGTGGGGGCTCCATTGGGGTTCGGGGGCTATGAAGTAGTCGGCTAATAGGAGGCGGCCTTCGGGGCGCAGGGCCTCGTGTGCTCTGGCGATGAGGCGACGGGTACCGTCGGGGCCTTCGGTGCGGCAGACGTGGCCCAGCACCGCAATGTCGTAGGCCTCGGGTTCTATTTCGATGGTGTGGAAATCGCCGGGGCGGAATTGGCACCGTTCGGCTACGCCGTGCTCGGCGGTGGTGCGGCGGGCAACTTCGATCACTCCGTCTAAGTCGTTGACTATTGCGGTGGCCGCCGGACAGGCCTTGAGGATGGCGATGGCCCAGGGGGCTCCGCCTGCTCCCAGGTCCAACACCTTGGGAGCGGTCATGGCGCTGTAGCGCACTTGGAGGTCGGCCCTTGTGGCGGCTCGGAGCATGGTGGCGAAAGTGCCCTCTACCAGGGGGCGGTAGAAGTCGGCGGGGTTGTCGTCTATGGGGTCGGCGGGGCGGCCGGCTCGGATGGTGTCGGCCAGGTGCGACCAGTTGCCGAGCGGGCCGGGGGCCACTGGGACCAGCGAGGCCATTGACGCCGCGCCGTCGGTGGTGAGATAGCGGGCCGCGGTGTCGTTCAGGGCGTAGCGACCGCCTACTCGCTCCAGCAGGCCGAGCACTGCCAGGGAGTCGAGCAGGGCCTCTAGGTGGGGGGCTGATACTTCTAGCTCTTGGGCCAGCTCGGGGGCGGTCACTTCCGGGGGGATGCCGGGGTGGGCGCCCCGATCAGACAGGGTGTCGAATACTCCCAGCTCAAGGGCGGCCACCAGGACGTGGTACGAGCCGAACCCGCTGATCACTGCCCACACCGGGGCCGACGGCGGGGGCTTGTAGTCGGCGTACGGGCGGCCTACTCGCTCGGGGACGTGGGACTTTTTCAGCTCGGGATACGGGGAATCAGCCACTCGTTCTCCCGGATTCCATCGACTCTGTTCAGGGCTTCAGCAAGATCTTGCCGAAGAAGTCGCTGGCCAGCATCTTGGCCTGGGCGTCGGCGGCGTCGGCTAGGTCGAACACCGAGTCGACCGCTGCGTTGAAGCTGTTGGCGCAGAAGGTGTCCCACGCCGGGCCGAATTCCTCGGGGCGGTAGGGGTCGGAGCCCATGATCTTGATGCCGGAGTGGAACACGTAGCCCAGCGACGGGATAACAGCTTCGTCGCCCGAGGAGTTGCCGCAGTTCACCAGCCGCCCCCCGACGCCCAGGGCGAACAGCGACGGGCCGAACAGGGCGGTGCCCACATGGTCGAACACCATCTGGACCCCGGCTCCGGCGGTTTGCTCGCGAGCCCACCCAGCCACGTCGCCGGTGCGGTTGTTGAGCACATGGGCCGCCCCCAGCTCCAAGGCCCGTTCGCACTTCTCGTCGGTGCCGGCGGTGGCCAACACGGTGGCCCCGGCGTTGACCGCCAGCTGGATGGCGGCCACCGACACCCCTGAGCCGGCGGCGTGGATCATCACCGTTTCGCCGGCGGTGAGTGCTCCCACATCGAACAGCGCATGGACGGCGGTGAGCCAGCAGGTCGGAAACGTGGCCGCCGTCTCCAGCGACATGGCGGGGGGCACTGCATAGACGTGGGACGCCGGCACCAGGCACCGCTCGGCATAGCCCCCGTCGACAGTGCCCCCGATTATGCCCAGCTCGCCGTACCGGTCGCCCCGGCCTCCTAGCTTGGAGCGGTCGTTGACCCCGGCCAGCGACGGATCGACCACCACCCGGTCGCCCACGGCCACCCCTTCGACCTCGGCCCCCACCTCCGAGACCACTCCGGCCACGTCCATGCCCGCAATGTGGGGCAGGGTGAACCCCGGCATGGCGAACCACCCGTTGCGCTGCACCACATCGAGCCGGTTCAGCGCAGCAGCCACCACATCCACCACCACATCCACCGGCCCCGGCTCAGGATCAGCCACCTCCTCATAACAGAGCACCTCAGCCCCCCCAGGCTCGTGGTATCGCATCGCCTTCATCGCTTGATCATTTCAGGCCGCGGATGAATGGTCGGGCCAGGGCGGCGGGGGGGCGGACTCGCTTGGCGAAGATGGCCATGGCTCCGATGGTCACCAGGAAGGGCAGTGCCTGCAACAGCTCGGCGTTGAGCTCGTAGCCCAAGCCTTGCAGTGAAAGCTGGAACGACAGGGCACCGGCAAACAGGATGCAGCCCCCCATGGTCCCCCACAGCGTCCAGCCGCCAAAGATCACCGCGGCGATGGCGATGAATCCCCGTCCCCCGATGATGGAATCGTCAAAGGCGGCCAGCCGGGCGAACAAGAAGAACGCCCCGCCCAGACCCGAGGTGAGTCCGGCGTAGTAGATGGACTGGCGACGGCGGCGGTTCACGTCGATTCCGCTCACATCGGCCGACTGGGGGTTTTCCCCCGCGGCCCGAAGCTCCAAGCCCCATCGGGTGCGAAATACCAGCCACCACGAGAACGGCACCAACCCGTACAGGAGATAGAACGGCCACGGCTCTCCGAACAGCGCCTCACCGAATAGGGGGATGTCCACCAAGATGGGAATTTCCAACTTCGAGGCAAAGGTGGCTTGGGGATCGATCTCGCGATCCAAGAAACCGGCCAATCCGAACACCAGGATGTTGAGGGTGAGGCCGACCACGAACTGATCAGCGGTGAGGCGGTGGCTCATCTCGGCTTGCACAATGGATATGAGCAACCCGCCGATGGCGCCGAACACTATGGCCACCGCTACGGAGTCGGTGAAGTGATAGCCGAGGGCTCCCGCGAAGGCCCCGCTCAGAAGCATCGCCTCCACCGAGATGTTCAGGGTGCCCGACTTTTCGGCCACCCACTCCCCGGTGGCCGCAAAGGCCAGCAGGGCGGCAAACAGCGCCCCGTTGATATAGGTGGACTCGCTGGACAAGACATCGCCCACCGCCGAGAAGAAGTCGATCAGCACAACATCACACCCTCTCGGTGGCCGCCGCTCGGGCTCGACGCCGATCCCGCAGGAAGATCACCGCCGGGGGCACCAGCAAGGCCAGCACCAACAGCCCCTGCACAACGTCGGTTATGCGGCTCTCCACTCCGGTGCTGTTGACAAATCCCGCTCCGGTTCGCAATCCGGCGAACACGAACGCGGCCACCACCGCGGGCAGGGCCCGCTCTCGGGCCACCAGGGCGACCAGCAGCCCGGTCCAGCCGATGTTGTCGGAGAACCCGGGCACTAGTTGGAAGTTGCCGAAGGAGAAGCCGCCGCCGGCGAACATGGCCGCCCCTGCCAAGCCGGCGAACGCTCCGCCAATGGCCAATGCCGACGCCCCGTAGGCGGTGGAGGATACCCCGGCCCGCTGGGCGGCTCGGGCGTTGTGCCCCAGCATTCGGAGCCGAAATCCCCACACCGTGCGGGCCAGCACATAGGCCACCATCAGGGCCATGGCCAAGGCCAGATAAACCGTGATGGGGAACTCGTTGCCAAAGATATCGGGGCGCGGAATTCGGTTGTCGTCAGCTAGCTGCGAGCTCACTTGGTTGCGATTGCCCCGGTCTCCTCCGGGGGCCAAAAGCAGCCAGTCTTGCTTCAACCCATAGCCGATGGCCTGGGCCGAGACGGTGACCAGCAACAGCGTGCTCAGCACTTCGGGCACCCCCCGCCAAAAGCGCAGTAGGCCGGCCACCGAAGCCCACACCGCCCCGCCCAAAGCGCCGAACAGCATGATTATCACCAGGTTCAGCGGACCAGGACCTCCGATGAGGAAGCTGAAATAGACCGCGAACGCCGCCCCGATCAGCAGTTGGCCCTCTTGGCCGATGTTGATCAAACCGGCCTTGGCCGAGATCACCGTGCCGAGGGCCACCAGCAACAGGGGGACGGCCACTCCCAGGGTCTCCCCCCAGCGGCCGGGGGCCATGATGCTGCCGTCCACCAGGGCTTCCATCACCGGCCACCAGTCACCCCCGGTGGCCTCGATGATCACACTGGCCAGAACCAACGCAGCCACGATGCTGGCGACGTACATGGCCACCCACTCCGTTAGGCGCGCTCCCCTGGTCATGCCTCGCTACCGCCCATCAGCAGGCCGAGGGTTTCGAGGTTGGCGTCGGCGCGGGAGAGTTCGCCCACGATCCGGCCGCGGGACATCACCACGATCCGGTCGGCCAGCTCGAGGATTTCCTCCAGTTCGCTGGAGATCAGCAGCACGGCCACGCCGTCGGCCGCGGTTTGGCGCAGCCGATCGGTCATGTACTCGATGGCCCCCACGTCCAACCCCCGGGTGGGCTGGGCCGCCACCAATACGTGGGGCTCAGCGACCAATTCCCGGGCCAGCACCACCCTTTGTTGGTTGCCGCCCGACAGTGACCACAACGGGGCGTCGGGTCCAGAACAGCCGATGTCGAACTCTTCTATCAATTGCTGGGCGGTCTCAACCATCCGCCGCTTGTCCATGACACCGTGGCGGGCTACCCGGTTGGGGTTGACCATGAGCAGGTTCTCGGCCACGGTCATGTCGAGCACCACGCCGGAGTCATGGCGGTCTTCGGGTATCACCGCCACCCCGGCCTTGGCCATGGCGCCGGGCGAGCCGGCGGGCACGTCAACGCCGTTCACCACCACCCGGCCGGCGTTGAGCGGGACCAAGCTGGACAACACATCGCCCAGGGTCCGCTGGCCGTTGCCCTCCACCCCGGCCACGCCCACGATCTCTCCGGCCCTCAGCTCCACGCTGAAGTCGTCCAGCAGCACTGCCCCACCCCGGCCCCGTACCGCGGCGCCCTCGATCCGCAGCACTGATTCGGCTGGGCCTGTGGCCGGCGATGCGGTTTCGGGTTCAGCAGGGCTGACGGGCTCTGGTTCCAGTCCCGCGTCATCCACCTCGGCCAGGCCGAAGGCGGCCCGCTCGGACCGAAGCGACACCTCCCGGCCCACCATGGCCCGGGCCAGGCTGCGGGCGTCGGCCTCTTGGGTGGGCTGGCGGGCCACTACTCGGCCTTGGCGCATGATGGTGATCTCATCGGTGGCGTGCAGCACCTCGTCCAACTTGTGGCTCACCAGCACCACGGCCCGCCCCTCGGTAGCCACCACCTCGCGCAGCGTGCTGAAAAGCTGCTCAGACTCTTCGGGGGTGAGCACTGAGGTGGGCTCGTCGAACACCAGGATGTGGGGGTCGCGACGCAGGCACTTGATGATCTCCACCCGCTGGCGCAGCCCGGCGGTGAGGTCGCCCACCCGGGCTTCGGGCTCGATCTCCAAGCCGTACTGCTCGCTGATGGCCGTCACCCGGTGGCGCACCTCAGCTGAACTGAGCCGGCCGGCCTCGCCGAGGGCGACGTTCTCCCAGACGGTGAGCTGGTCTACCAGGCTGAAGTGCTGGTGGACCATGGCGATGCCCAAAGAAGCGGCGTCTAGGGGGTCGTGGATCGTTCGGGGCTCACCGTCGATGCGAATGGCACCGGCATCGGGCAGTACCAGGCCGATGAGCACCTTCATGAGCGTGGACTTGCCCGCTCCGTTTTCTCCCAGGATGCCGTGGATGCGCCCCCGGTGCAGGGTTAGGTCGACCTGGTCGCAGGCAACGATTCCGCCGAAGCGCTTGGTTATCCCCGTCAGCTCGACCGCGGGCGCCGAAGGGCCATTCCCCCCGGCGCCCGTCACTTCGGTCGTTGAGTCAATCACCCGCCGCCGTAGGCTGCTCCGGAGATTCCTCCGAGCATGCCGAGCAGTTCGCCGTCGGTGGTGACCGCCTCAAAGGCGTCGGCCAGCATCGCCGCTGCCTCTGCGGAAGGATCACACAGCTCGCCGCCGTTGAGACCTTGCTCGGTGGGGAACTGATAGGTGGCGCCCTCGGTGAGGTCTCCAGAGATGATGCGGGGCAGCGCTTGTTGGGCGTATAGCCCGCCGTCGAACACGATGGCGCCGGTCCAGGCGATTCCGTCGTCGCGGGAGCAGATGTCGGCGGGACCGGCCGCAAACACGGCGATGCCCTCCTCGGTGGCCAACTGGCCGACCGGGTTCAGCGCCCCGCCCAGATAGGCGTAGGCCAGGGTGGCGCCTTCGGCAATGGCGTTGGTGAGCGCCGCGGTGGCGTTGGCCGAGTTGTCGAAGTCATACGGGAAGCCACCAGTGGACACATACTCCATGGTGTAGGACGGATCGACCGACTGGAGGCCAGCCACAGTGGCGTTGTAGGCCTCCTGCTCGAAGTTGAGGTCGCAGCAGCCCAAGAAGACCGCGGTGTCGCCGCCGTGGTCGGCCAGAGCCGCGCCCATGGCCACACCGGCGGTGTAGTGGATGGGGGCGCCCCAGTCGGTGGCTTGGGCCAAACCGGCAATCTCCGGGAACCCGGCCCCGCAGTTGCAGTACCAGAAGATGTCGGGATACTGCTCGGTGAGGTCGGCCAGAGGCTCGGCGATCTCGCTGGCCCCAACCAGAATCACGTCCACCCCTTGATCTGCCAGGTCGGACATGGCTTGGGCAGCCTCAGCCGCGCCGATGTTGTCGCTCACGATCGGCGGAGCGAAACCGTTTTCGGCCGAGAAGTTCTCGGCAAAGTCCACTAGCGACTGGTAATAGCCCTGGTCGTCGCGGGGTCCAGCGGCGGCCACACCAATGGTGAGCGTACCGTCGCCGTCAGCGTCAAAGGTCTCCAGGAGAGCCGGATCAACAGCGGACTCATCGTCATCGTCGTCGTTGCCGCAGCCAGCGGCCACCAATGCCAGCACCGCAAACAGCGCGGCCAGCAGCCAAAGTATGCGAGTGAGTCGTCTCGTCATCGTTCCCCTCCTCAGAAGTCGGGCCAATCGGCCCGGTCACATTTGAGCAGCCTACTCGCCCTGCCGTACCCCCTTCCTGCCGATCCTCCTCGCCTTGACGGTCGGGATTGAAAGCGTCACCCGGCGCGATATGATCTGCTCAAGCTTCCCCCAGCAATCCGTCACAACCGGATCAGGAGATCCTCATGGACCAAGCCATTCTCGCCCTGCTGGGGGTAATCATCACCCTGATCCTCTACCTAGACCGAGGCCGGCGCGCCGACATCGCCCAACTCCGAAAGGAGATGCAAGCCGGCTTCGCCAAGCTCCGAGAGGAGATGCAAGCCGGCTTCGCCAAGCTCCGAGAGGAGATGCAAGCCGGCTTCGCCAAGCTCCGAGAGGAGACGCATCAAGGCGATGCCAGGCTCCGAGAGGAGATGCAAAGGGGATTCGCCCAGCTGACCGAAATGATCATGGACTTGGTCAGCCGAGTGGGTCGGCTTGAGGGCCGGGCCGAAGCTGTCGCGACACCGACCGAGCCTTCCCCGTAGTCACGCCCCGTCAGACTATTTTGCCCCCGCGGGCCAGTGTTGGCGGTAGCGCTGCACGAGCCAGCGGTTGAACTGCACGTGGGATTCTTCTTGCCAGGAGTATCGGCCCCGCACGGCGTAGCGCGATCGCATGCCCCGCTGCACTTTGGTGGTGGCGTCTTGGTCTTGGGCCACAAACACCTGCACCCCGTCGTCGCTGGCCTGGAACAGGTGGTCGAACATGGGGTGCTCCAGCGAGGTGGGATGCAGCAGATAGCCGATCTCCAGGTCGATGGTCTCGGCTGAGGTGGGCCGCACGATGAAGAAGAACGCCATGTCGGGGGCGGTGCCGAAGCACAGGGTGGGCGGGATCAACGCGAACGTGGACCGCCAGCGCTCCTCTTCGGTGAGCTTGGGGAACACCGGCAGCAGGGCCTTGCGGGTGGCGTTGAACCCGCCGTCGATGTGGGTGTAGCCGTTCTCCCGGAAGATCACGTTGGAGTCGTCCGACCACGGCACCGGGAAGCGGGCCATCTCCGAGGGGCAGAAATCCTGGATCACCTGGTGGAGGCGGTTGGCGTGGTAGCCGTCGTTGAAGTTCTCGAACATGACCTTCCAGTTCCAGGGCAGGTCTTCGAGCGTGAAGGTGCCGGGGCACACGCAATTATCGAGTTCATAGTTGGCCAGGTAGGGCTCATACCGCTCCAGGGTGGGGGCCAGCGGCGGGGCGTCGGGATTGAAGTTGACGAATATGAACCCGTGCCACATCTCCACCGCCAGATTGGGCAGGCCCCAGTCCTCATTGTCGAAGCCCTCGGTGCGCTCCATGGCCGGGGCACCCATCAGGCGGCCGTCCAGCCGATAGCTCCAGTGGTGGTACGGGCACCGGAAGGAGCGGCTGTTGCCTTCCCCCTCCACCACCTGCATGCCCCGGTGGCGGCAGATGGCCGAGAAAGCGGCGATGCTGTCGCCCCTTTGACGGGCCACGATGATGGGTTCGCTGCTCACCGAGGTGGTGAACCAGTCACCCGTCTCGGGAATGCGGCTGGCCACTCCCACACAGCACCACTCGTGTTCAAACAGCGCCTGGCGCTCGAAGGCTAGGAACTCCTCTGAGGTGTATATCTCGGGGGGAAGGGTGACCGCATTGGCCACGTCGGTAATCGAGTCGTCGAATGAGCCGAGCAGTTCGCCGGTGAGCATGGTCATGTGGTCACCTCCCTGTCGCCTCCTTAGGGGCCTCGGCCTCTTGTCGTAGCAGGAACTTTCGGATCTTGCCGACGCTGGTGCGGGGTAATTCGTCTATAAGCGTAAACGAGCGGGGCAGCTTGGCCTTGGTCAGCCGCTGGTTGCACCACGCCGACAGTTCTTCGGCCGCCGGAGGGCTGGCCGGGTCGGCGGCCACCACAAAGGCCACCGGCACCTCGTCGCGCACCGGATCGGGTGCCCCTACAACCGCGGCTTCCAGCACCGCGGGGTGAGAGGCCAGCACCGACTCCACCTCGACGATGGAGACGTTTTCGCCGGCCACCTTGAGCACATCGGAGTGGCGGCCGTCGAAGTAGTGGCGGCCGTCGGGGTCGACCGACGCCCGGTCTCCGGTGCGGAACCAGCCGTCGTCGGTGAACGAGGCCGCGGTGGTTTCCGGGTCGTCGAGGTAGCCGGCGAACAGCGTTGTGCCGGGTTCGCCTCCCACCAGCACTTCGCCGTCGCGCACGATCACCTGGCAACCGGGGGTGACCTGGCCCATGGACGACGGCACGGGGTTGTCGGCCGGCTCGGTTAGCACCGCGGGGATGGTCTCGGTCATGCCGTAGAGCTGGCGGGGACGGCACCCGAGCCACTGGGACAGGGTTTCGTATTGGTCGTCGGCGATGTTCTGGGCGTACCAGCAATGGCGCAGTGCCACGCCGTCAACTGGATTACCCCGGGCCAGGATCATCCGCATCGGGGCAGCGAACAGGCTGGCGCAAGTGGCTTGGTGGCGGGCGGCCTGGGCCAGAAAGCCGCTGGCTGAGAAGGCAGGCATCAGCGCCACCGAGGCCCCGGTCCAAATGGCCGAGGCGAATGAGTAGTACTGGGCGTTGGCGTGGAACAGAGGCAGAACCACGAGTTGGCGATCGTCAGGGGTCAGGTCGGCTCGCTCCGCCATGACTTGACCGCAGAAGGCGTAGTTGGCCTGGGTGATCTCCACTCCCTTGGGCCGCCCGGTGGTCCCTGAGGTGAACATCACCGCGGACCGGTCTCGGGGATCGACCTCGGGCCAGTCCACTCGGGCGCTGCCGGTGAGCGCATCAAGGCTGGCGCTGGCCTCGTCCACCTCGGTGATGACCATATCGGGACGACCCGCGGCGGCTTGGCGGTACACCCCGGCTCGGTCGGCGGCGCAGAACCCGGCCTGCGGTCGGGTGCGCTCGATGTGGTCGGCCAATTCCGGCACCTTGCCCATGGGATCGGACGGCACGATCCACGCCCCCAGCCGGCTGGCAGCCAGCCACAAAGCCACAAACGCCGGAGTGTTGGTCAACGCCAAATGCACCGAGCTGCCCGGCGCAACTTCCCGCTGAATCAACCCCGCAGCCACATCGCTTACAGCCGCGTCAAACTGCTCATAAGTCCAGGTGGCAACACCCCCGTCGGGCCGCTCAAACACCAAGAACACCGAATCGGATCGTCGGTCAACCGACCGAGCCCACACATCAGCGAACGACGATGGAGTGTGGGCGAGCAGGCCGTTTTGGACAGGATCAGCCGTCGGACTCATCAGGAGCCCCGTAGCCTCCGCCGCCGGGGAGATTGAGGCTCACGACGTCGTCGGGGTTGAGGGTGATGCGGCTCTGGGTGGTTACCGGCTCGCCGTTCACCTCGAACGAGCCCGCCTGGCCGGGACCCCCGCCGAAGATACCCTGGGGCGGGTCGGACAGGCGGCTGGTCACCGCGTTGAGCAGCCAGGGGCGGGAGGTGTCCACGGTGAACTCGATGGTCTGGCCCTTGCCTCCCGGTTGGGCGCCGGGCCCCTCGGAGCCGGGTCGCAGCGCCTTGCGGGTAAAGCGCACCGGTGCGGAGGCCTCTACCACCTCGATGGGCACCGCGCTCACCCCGGTTGGATAGGAGCAGGCGTCCAAGCCCGGCTTGGACGCCCGTGCTCCCACCCCTCCGGCGTAAGTAAACATAGCGGTGATGAACGGGCTGCCGTCGTCGTGGTTGCCGCTCACCTGCATGGTCCACACCGCGCCCGCCCCCTCGGCCATGGACTCCTGCGGCTTGACCTGGGCCAGGGCCTTGAGCAGGGCGTTGGGCAAGAACATGCCCACCACATGGCGGGCGGTGCCCGGCTGGGGCAGCACTGCGTTGACGATCGACCCCTCGGGGGCGGTCATCTTGATCGGGGCCAGGCTGCCGTGGTTGTTGGGGATCTCGGGGTTCAGCACCGAGCGCACGGTGAACGTGGTGTAGGCGTGGGTGTAGTTGCGGACCACGTTGATGCCCCACGGGCTGGCCTCCGACGTGCCGGCATAGTCCACGAAGATCTCCCCGACATCGGGGTCCACCCGCAGTGAGCACACGATGTCGATGCGGCTGCCGTCGGCCAGATCCAACACGGCGTCGGCCTGGTACTCCCCCGGGTCCAGCTCGGCGATGCTGGCCCGGGTGGCCGCCTCGGAGCGGTCGATGATCTCGTCGGCCAGCGCCTCGATGTCGTCGAGGTCGTAGGCGTCGCACAGGGAGGCCAGGCGCTGGGCGCCCACCTCTCCCGATGCCATCTGGGCGTGCAGGTCGCCGGCCATGTGGTCGGGCTGGCGGACGTTGGACAAGATGAACTTCCACACGTCCTCGTTGCGCTCGCCGCCGCGCATGAGCTTGCAGATGGGGATCCACAGGCCCTCTTCGAAGCAGTCCCGGGCCCCGGCGCCGATTCCGTAGCCGCCGACGTCGGTGTGGTGGATGGTGGAGCCGAAGTAGGCGATGGGCACGGGGTCGCCGCCCGCCGCCGGGGTGCGCCACACCGGCACCAGCACGGTCACGTCCAGCAGTTGGCCCGCGGTGAGATAGGGGTCGTTGGTGATCAACACGTCACCGGGCTCGAGGGCGTCGGTGGGGAACTCCTCCAACATGTTGGCCGCCCCGATGGCCAGCGAGTTGATGTGGCCGGGAGTGCCGGTTACCGCTTGGGCCACCATGCGCCCCCGCTTGTCGAACACTGCGTTGGCCAAGTCGCCGGCTTCCCGCACGATGGGGCTGAACGCGGCCCGCTGGAGCGCCCGGGCCTGCTCGTTCACCACCGATATAAGCGACTGCCACAAGATCTCTAGTTGAATGGGGTCGTAGGCGGAGACTTCTTGAGGACTTGTCTTGTTTTGGTTCATGGAGCTGCTCTGGTTCCTCGCTGAGATCATCATTTGGGAGTCGGCCTGGTCTCCCGGACGGCGACGAGACAAGCGTCGTGAGAAACCGTCACGTGCCAACCGGGGCGTATGACCGAGGTTGTCTCCCGTTCTTCCACTAGGGCGGGACCGGGGAAGGCCGAGCCGATAGCCAGATCGGCGCGGCGGTACACCGGGACTTCTATTTCGTCTTGCTCCCGACCGAACACCGCGGTGCGGGTCGAAGCTGGCTCAAGCGTGCTTGCGGCTGTGGTATGAGGCCCCTCGGCATCGGCTTCGGCGATCTCAGCCGGGTCGGCTCGGGCCGAGAGGCGCCAAGTGACCACCTCGATGGCCACATCTTCGATGGTCATTCCGTAGATGCGGCGGTATTCGGCCTCGAATGCTCCGACTATCTCGTCGTCGGAGGCTTCCCAAGAATCTCCCTCGCCCACCCAAATGGTGATCTCATTGCCCTGGCCGGTGTAGCGGGCGTCGATGCCGTAGCGGAAGCCGATGTCGGCTTCGGGCACGCCGGCGCTGAGCAGCACCCGGCGGCCCTCTTCTCGCAACTCGTCGAGCAGACCATCTCGCTCGGCGGGGTCGATTTCGGCCAGTTTCACCGGCATGGAGCGGGCCAAGTCGATCCGCACCGGCGACACCAGCGTTCCGAAGGCCGACAACACGCTGGCGTTCACCGGGAACACCACCCGATCGGAGTCCAACAGCTCGGCCACCCGGCAGGCGTGGGGCGGTCCGGCACCGCCGAAGGCCAGCACGGTGACCCCCCGCAAGTCCACCCCCCGCTCCACCGCGTGCATGCGGGCGGCCGCGGCCATGTTCTGGCTGACCACCTCGTACATTCCCGCGGCGGTGTCGGTGACCGACAGACCGAGGCCGTCGGCCAACGGTTCGACGGCCCCCTGGGCAAGGCCGGCGTCCAGAGGCATGTCGCCGCCCAGAAAGGCGTCGGGGTCCAACAGCCCGAGCACCACATCGGCGTCGGTCACCGCCGGCTGGTCGCCGCCCTGGGCGTAACAGGCCGGTCCGGGATCGGCCCCGGACGACTCGGGGCCCACCTTGAGCAGCCCGAACTGGTCGAGGTGGGCCAAGCTGCCGCCCCCGGCGCCGATTTCCACCAGATCGACAGAGGGCACCGACACGGGGAATCCCGATCCCTTCTTGAACCGGTAGCGGCGGGCCACCTCGAAGGTGTTGGTGAGCGCGGGCTCGCCGTCTTCCACCAGGGTGGCTTTGGCGGTGGTGCCGCCCATGTCGAAGGCCAGCAGCCGGTCTTCCCCCATGCGGTTGGCGAACCATCGGGCGGCCAGGGCACCGGCGGCTGGTCCCGACTCCACCAGCCGGATCGGGGCGGAGGCCCAGCGGCCGTCCTCCCCCCGGGGGGTGGCCAACCCCCGGGGCGCCCGGGGCCCCGGCGGCTGCCCCCGCCCCCCCCAGCCGGATCGGGGCGGCGGCCGCGTCGTCGGCCGACACCCCCCCGCCGTTGGACAGCATCATCACCACCGACCCGCCGAACCCCTCGGCCGACAGCCACTTCTCTAGCTCGTCCAGATAAGGCCCGATGATCGGCATGGTGGCGGCGTTGCAGGCCGCGGTGATCATGCGGGGGTACTCCCTGATCTGGGGAGAAATGTCAGCCGAGGCGCACACCGGCACCCCCAGCTCCCGGCGCAGCTCGTTGGCCAGCAGCCGCTCGTTGGCCGGGTTGACATAGGAGTTGAGCAAGCACACCGCCACTGACTCGACCCGGGCCTCGGCCAGTTCGCCGACCAGCGCGGAGATGGCCTCAGGCGACGGCACCGCCAGAACTTCGCCGGTGGCCGCGGTGCGCTCGTCGATCTCAAAGGTGAGTTCCCGGCCTATGGGCGGGTCGGGGAACTCGATCTGGAGGTCGTACATGTCGTAGCGGTGCTCGTCGCGGATCAGCAGGGTGTCGCCGAAGCCGGAGGTGGTGACCAAGCCTGCCCGACCGGTCTTGTTCTCAATCAGGGCGTTGGTGATGAGCGTGGTGGCGTGGACGATGGGAGCGGTGATGTCGCCGGGGGCCACTCCGGCCCGCCTCAAGAGCTGGCCCACCGCAGTCTGCACCCCTTCGAGGGGGGCGGCCGGGGTGGTGAGGGCCTTGTTGACCGTTACCTCGCCGGTGGCGGCGTCCAGCAGCACTGCATCGGTGAACGTGCCCCCGATGTCAACCGCCAGCCGCCAGTCGGACACGGCGTTAGCCCGCCATCAGATCGTCGCGGGGCGGGGTGAACACGTCGAGGATCCAGCACTCCCCGTACTCGTCGTCTCCGATGAACACCGAGTCGCCGTGCCACACCCCTTTGGGCGCGATATAGGCCTCGCCCTCGCCCAATACCACCCGCTCCTCGCTGTCGGGGTCGTCGTTGATGCGGAAGTCGAGCTTGCCCCGCACGATGATGCCGAGCTGCTCGTGATCTTCGTGGCGGTGCAGGAACGACCCGGTTACGCCTCCGGTTATGCGCCAGAAGCAGAGCTGGAGCCCGTCACCGGTGATGACCCGGCGGCGGAAGCCCTCCCGATCGGTGTTGGCGAACAGGTCGTCGTCGTAGAAGTAGCAGTACTGGTTGGTGAGATTCATGGCTGCGGCCCCGGTTGCCTCGGTTGCCTAATCGTCAGTAACCAAAGCGGCGAATCGGCGCTGCTCGTGAGCGAGGTCCAGCGGGCGGATGATGGCCTGGTTTTCCTCATCGCCCCAGTGCTCGGCGGGCACCAGCCACATCACCTCGAACTCCAGGCCGTCGGGGTCTTTGGCGTAGAGGCTCTTGTTGGCCCCGTGATCGCTCTCCCCGGACAGCGCGCCCGCATCCATCAGCCGCTGGCGGATAGCGGCCAACTCGTCGAGGGTGGGCACCTCCCAAGCGATGTGGTACATCCCCACCGACCGGCGGCCAGCCGACGAAGGCTCAGCCCCGTCGCCAATGGAGAAGAAGGCGATGTCGTGATGGTTCTCCGACGCTGGTGCCCGCATGAACACAAACTGCCCCGGCTCGTCGATGATGGTCTCAAACCCCAGCACCTCCGCATAAAACTCCTGCTGCCGCCGAGCATCGCGCACATACAGCACCGCATGGTTCATCCCCGTGATCATCGGCCTGCCCCTCTCATACCCCCCTCAGCGTACCCAATCCCAAGAGCGGCCCCATCAGGTAGCAAGCACTTCAACCACCAGGCCCCACCCCAGCGCAGCATCAGCTCAAATGGCAAGGGTTTGGCCCTGGCAGCGGGATCATTACCGCCGGCCCCACCCCAGCGCAGCATCAGCTCAACAGCAGCTGTGTGGAATCTCTGGGCTGCCAGTTGGTGATGCCCCTTTCGGGGAAGGCATCGGGAAAGATGTCGGCGCTGGACTGCGATTCTGAGGGCGATGGTCCCGATCGTGCCTGCCCAGGCGGGTAGTCGGCGTAGGGCGCCGGCGGCGGTCTCAGTTCGTAGGTGCCGTTTCGGTCTTGGTGGACTGTCCAGCCGTCGTCGTGGATGTTGTGGTGGCATCTCTTGCAGACCAGCACCAGGTTGTCGATGTCGGTGCGCCCGCCCCTCAGCCACTCTTCGATGTGGTGGGCCTCGCACCACACCGCTGATCGTCCGCAACCGATGCAGTGCTTGTCGCGGATGATCAGCGCAGCCCTCTGAGCTTCGGTAGCCAGGCGGTATTTGCGCCCCACCCACAGTTCCTGATTCTTGGTGTCGAACGCAGAAGGCACGATGTCGGCGTTGCAGGCCAGCCGCAGAGCCTCAGGCACCGGCAAAGGCGTGCCGTCGACCAGGCGGGCATCGGCCAGCTTCTGATTCAGCGCGTCCCAGTCGGCAGTCAAGATCAGCGTGGCGCCCTGCGGCTTCCGGTTGCCGGGGTCGGCGCAAACCAGATTCTCCAAGGCGTCGGCCATCCGCTGGTCGAACGCGGTCTGATCGCCCGCGTCGCTGTCGTTGCTCTGGCGGCGAACCTCGTCGGCCAGCGCCGCCTCGATCCGGTTCCCCGCAACCGGGTCGAACCGCCCGTTCAAAACGAACATGCCGTCGTCAGAAGACTTGAAAAAACGAAACGAGCGCCGCTCCCGCTGCTTGGCCATCAACGACTTGCCGTCGTCACCCGACTGCTCATGCTGATGGTCGCGCAACGTGCGGGAGAAAGTGCCGAAATCCTCGCGCCGGGCCGCGTCAACCAGCACCGCCTCATCAACCGGCCCCTGCGAAGCAGCCTTGGCGATCTGAGCAGCGTGGGCCGCGGGAATCTCCCCCGCACCCAAAGCATCCAGTGTCTCAGGAACCTTGGTGAGCTGAGAAGCCGTCTCCACCTCCCGGCGGGCCTGCTGCTTGGAGGCCTGAAGCTCCTCCAACACCACCCGCCGGGCCAATCCCTCGCCTCCCCGGCAGGAATACTCAGCCAGCGCAGCCGTCTTCATCGCCGCCAGCCGGGCCTCGGCTTTCTTGATCAACCCCAGCCGCGACCGCAGCTCGGACAGCGACAGCCCGGCGATGTCAACCGCCTCCGGCCAAACCGGCCCGGAAGGCTCGCTATCGGCCCGTTTCCCCTGCTCAAGAGCTCTAAACTCCATACATGCAAGTATACCGACCCCAGTGACAACAACCCCCTGAAATAGCGGGGATAAGCGGGATTATCTTGTCATTTGTTGAATTAGATCTGAACTGAAGCAACATGGCTCACATCTCTCCCACAGTTCAATTTCCGCAGCCGGCTGTCTCAGGGTAGGTGGCGAGCGGCGGCCGCCAAGCTCAGGATTTGGGGGCTTGCCTTGCGGCCCAACCAATGGCAGGGGCGTCTTCATCGGCGTCGGGCTTGAGATCCCACCAAATGGAGGCATAGGCCTCTGGCTTACCCCGGCGCAGAGCGAACAGGATCCCCGGGTGCAGGCTGTTCTCGGCGGCAAGCCGCTGGGCGGCTGCCGCGAACCCGCGGTCTGTGCCGTCGCACTCGGACTCGGCGCGGGCCACCAGCGACTCGCACAAGTCGATGCGGGCCGCGGCCTTTGTCTCGAACTGGGCCAGTGTCCCTTTGATCCACCCGTGGAACTCGTCGGGGACGACATCGAATAGCGCCTCCACCGTGTCGGGCTGCCGCAGCATTCCCTCGACGGCAGACGGATCCAGGCGCAGCCGGGCAGCGATCCGCTTGGCTGGCATCCCCCGCCCCACCGCGGCGCGCACCGCGGCTACCCGCCAAACGGCGGTCCCAGTCAACCCGGTCACGATCTTGTGGAGTTCCAGGTAGTCGGCCCACTTCATCTTGATCCGAGGGTGCGGCGCCGCGGGGCCGGTGTCGAACCGGATGACGAATCCCTCTCGGAGATCGCCGCCGGGGCGCTGGTCTTCCACATGGTCGGCAAGATCGGCCAGAGTCTCGAACCTGATCTCAGCCGTTCGAGGGCCGGGCCAGTCGAAGCGCTCGATGGGCAAGTCCGCGCCGGTGGCGTTGTCGATTACTGCCAGCAGCACCAGGTCGCGCATCTCCCGGTAATCCACGACGATCCGGTTCGAGGGGTAGACGATCTCAAACAGGGGCGTCACTCCTGGCCCGAAGTCAATGCCCTCGTACTTCTCCTGCCAGATGCGGGTCGCCTCCCGCGCCTGATCCGAGCGGGTTGATCCCCGAGTGCTGACCCGTTGGCACCCGTTTGGAGCGGTGTAGAGGATGCCCAGCGATCCGTCCCACTTCTCGGTCACGATCATCGGCGCACCATCGGGCGGTTCGGGGGCCAAGGGCTCATCATGGTTGAAGAACTTCCCGAACGGGCGGGCAACAACCCTCCCATCGGCATCAGCGATCAGCCCGCGGCAAGCCAGGGTCGCCTCGTTCCACGCCCCGGAGTACTGCGCGGCCGCCGTGTAGTTGTAGACGACCAGACCTTCCTCAAGGCGGGCAGTGACATACCCGTCGGCCACCGCCCGAGCCAAGAGCCCTTCGTCGACAACATCCCCCAGCATCACCACCACAAAACGAGGCTAACCACCCCCACCTGCCTGCTCAGCGGCAATTTCGAAGCGACGACTGGCAACTCTCGACACCTCCTAGCGCAACCTCCCCAATCCCTGCCAGTGTGCTGCTTTCGTCGCACCAATCAGGCTGGAACAACCTCAACCACCAGGCTGTGACCGACGGCCGCAAGGGCCTTGTTCACCTGGCCGATATGGGAGCGGTGATCGGGGTTGACCAATCGCCGCACCGCGGCCTCGCTGACGCCTAGCCGCCGGGCCAGTTCCACCTTGGTCACCTGCTGGGCCCTCATGGCGGAGTAGAGGGCCAGCTTTGCGGCCACCACCGTCGGCACGGCCACCATCTCCTGTCCAGCCGCCTGCACGCTGGGCTCGGGGATATCCCACCCGTTGTGGATATAACCGGACAAGGCGAACGCAAGGGCCTCGATAGCCTGAACCAGCGCCTCAGCACGATCCGGCCCCCCGCTAATCGCCTCAGTCACAACAGCGAACGTGGCAACAAGCCACTCGTCGTCACGAGTGAGGTCGCAGGGGTAGGTGTAAATCATGGTTTAGAACTCCCTTGAGTCGATATCAAACTGACGAAGCATCGCCGCCACTATGCGCTGTGACGGCTCACTCCGCTGAACGATAGTAAACTTGGCACCCACGTAGTGCCGCCCATGGATCGGCTAGACGGGAATTCTCTTTACCCCGTTCACAAGCCCGAAACCCTGATCCCCGCTTGGACTCAAGTCATCGCAACTCACACGCTGTCCCAGTCGAAGACTGGAAGGTTTGTTTGTACCAGAAAGTCCGGCAGGAATGGAAGGCGCGCACATGCAGGGGATGCTGGGAGAGGACAGAAAAGCGGGAACCAACAAGCATGTAGAATGACATCTATGCAGTCATTGTGGAGTTTCAACGAATACCCAGATCTGAAATTCACCCCTTTCCCACATGGCAGGAGACAGCACCCTGGAAATCGAGGTTTCAACTCTTTGAATCAGCACGGCTGGGACGATGACGGCTGGTCCGAAAAGGACCCTTGGTGCAAAGGGACGCACAAGGGCCCAGAATGGGCAGGCGACAGGACTGGGTTAGAGGGAATGACAATAGAACACGGATGGCTAGTCGGATGTGATCATGTCCCGCCAGCAGAGTTGCCACCCCGCTACTTCTGGAGCAGAACACGCCTAGAACCCCGGCTGTGCTGCGAATGCGTGAAATGGGCGCACACAAATTGGGCTGAAGACCGTGAGAGAGCGAAACCGGCTCTAGTGGAAATCAAACAAATATTGTCCAAACAAGTCCGGCACACATTGACAGGCGATCCCGACTTCTTGGAAGACATTTGGACCTTTAGAACTGACTGCCTCATTGCCTCTTTAGTTTCTGTCGGCATCAACGACTTGCTGCAGTTCACAGAACCGGACGGGCACATATATGACGAAGCCAGACGGACAATAGCGATATGGATGAAGCACAGGAAAGAACGAACCTGCCCCCCATCGTGCTGTCTGACAGAGGAATGGTGCTCACATGCCGCAGAGTACGCAGCCGAAAAAGATTGGGCTGGGCGCGGCGGCGGGGTGTTCTGGTAAGAGGCAAGCCCCCAGTAGGCACTAGCGCCGGTAGAATACCGGCCCGACCCGACATGACCTACCCTACTTGTGGCTCTCTAGGGCGGGCATCGCAATCTCGATCCTGCCAGTGGTCATCTTCACGGGCATCGTGCCGTACGCCTAGTTCACCTGACGAGGAGCCCTGTCCTGTATGTTTGCGCGGACACTCCCCCAACTTCGGTAGGCCGTCTTTCCCAGCATGAGGCGGTCAGCGCACCGCAGAGTGGGGCGAAGCAGGCTGGGGTTTGGCAGCACCCGAAAAGCCCTCTTGATGGTCTGTGAAATTACATGTACGTTGTTTTGATCCTTGCTAGAAGTGCCAGCAACCGAGAAAGGAGTGGACAATGGGCAAGAAGCCAGAGGTCTTCACCATCCCTCATGGCGACACCTGGGCCACCGGCCGCGCAGAGTCGAACAGGGAGAGCAGTGGACCGCAAGCTCGACACCTACATTCCAGGCAATCCAACTGAGACAGTCGGCTGATGGGAGCGTTGTCTATAGGGGTCTATATGGGTAGCGTATTTCACGATATTCGGATTTGTCCTGGCTTTGATCTCCTTACCCGACATCCGGCTCCGTGGACCAACGGGGTGATCGAGCGGTTCTTTGAGGCGATCAAATACGAGCACCTCTACCGCCGAGGCATCGACAACGGCATCCAGCTCACAGCCGAAGCCGACTCCTACCGGACGATCTACAACCAGGTCCGACCCCACCAGGCCATCGCCATGGCCCGACCCTTCGACTGCTGCCCCCAGACCCCCACCACCCAATCAAAAAACGAAGAAACCGTCTCAAATTCCTGACACGGGACAGCTCGGTGATCGCACACTCTGCCAAGGGGTCAGTGTTGAACAACAAACACTTGGACATGGGGGTCATTGGGCGGATCTGTCGGAGTGCGCTGGTAGAACGTAGCGGGTGCCGCGGCGCTCGCCGACCATTTCTAGGAGACCGTTGTCGCGCATGGCACGGAGAAGGAGGCTGGCCCGGTCGGGAGTTGTCTCCAATAGCTCAGCGGCGTCACTGCGAGATATGGAGCCATTTTGCTGGACGAAATGGAGAACCCTTTGTCGATGCTCGGCGCTGCTCGTGAAGCCGGTCGTCCCCTGTCGCGGGGGCTGTCCGAAGCGGCGGCTCAGAGCTGGCGTGAAGACATAGCGTCGTCCCCGGCCGCTTCCCTGGGGTTCGACGATCTCCCTGTCGGTGAGGCGATTCAGCACGGTGCGGGCCTCGGGGTGGCCGACATGGCCCAACTCGGCTGCCCCCTCCACAGTGATGCTGCTATCGGCCCGGATTTCATAAAGGATCAGCAGGTCTTCTAGCGACAGCGTTTCGCCTCGGCGCCGAGCTTCAGCGACGAATCTGGCCAGCTCTTTGTCGAGCGACCCTGAATGGACCCTGACGACCACCGAGCTGGGCGTACTCCGGCTGTAGTCCGGCACCGGGCGCCCCAGCGTCAGCTGGCTCTCAAATACACGGTTTATGCCCCGGCTGGTTCGGTCTACCGGCCCAGCTCGTTTGAATGCGTCAGCCAGCGCGGGGTTCCGAGGGTGGGGGGGCGCGGTCAGCAGCGTGGCGGTCGTCACCCCAGCTGGTAGGCCCCCTGGATTGGAGATGGTCAGGGCATCAGCGGCGACCTCCACCAGCGTCGGCCCGTTGGCGGTGTAGTCACGGTGGATGAGGGCGTTGGCGATCAGCTCCCTCACGGTTATACCGGCAAAAGTAGGCAAGGCGATCCGCTGGAGCTCCACTTCAATCTCTTCCTCGGGATTTCGAGCTATTACCCGGTCGGAGAACTCGGACATCGCCCGCAGCAATGGGAAGGCTGCCATCTCACTGGTTCGCACTTCGAGCCCGTCAAGCTCTTGAAACCCCGCTTCGTAGGCAGGCAAGTGCTGGGCGATTAGCCCCTCTGTGCCGAACAGCAAGAGCCCGCCAACACAGACCCGGCCATCGGCCGTCATGAAGCCGAGCGCCTTGAGCATCTCCTCTCCCGACAGCATGACAAGCGTGTCGTCGCCGGTCCGGGCCAGTTCGCGCATCCGGGCGAACTCCACCTCTGAGAGGTCGTCGAGCACCAACCCGGGGACAACCACCTTGCTGAAGTCCTGAGCCCCGACGCTGCCCGCTCGCGACACCACCTCATGGGGTCGCATCGGCAGGCACTGGGGCCGGCCATGCACGTCGATGGTCCTCCGCAGATACCGTCCCGACTGAGTGCCCACCACTGAGTCAGCAGGGGTCACGACGATCACGATCACCTCTACCTCATCAACCTCAACAAGCTCCACCACGACTTCCACCGACGGTTCAGTTCGACTGGCTATGAGCGCCTGGATGCGAATGGCGTGGCTTTGCCGGCCGTGACGAGGCTGAGCGCCGTGGGGGGTGCCATTGTCGCCCACCCCGATCAGCAAGAATCCGCCGTCGCCGTTGGCCAGACAAGCCACTGCCTCCACCACTTCGGTATCGTTAATCCGATCGTCGCCCTGGTCAGACTTGAACTCGACGGTGAAGGTCTCGCCCCCGTCTAGGAGCTGGCGCAACCCTTGGCTATCCACTCCAGGTATTATACGACAGAGTTATGCATACTTGAAAAAGTTATGCGCACTTCGCATAACTTATGCGAAGTGCGCATTTTCCGATGACCGGGACGAGACCGCTCGCCGACTCAGCCGACAATCACCGACTCTAAGGGTGGGTCGGTGTTGAAGGAGATGCCTTTGGAGACGGGGAACTCGGCTAGGGGGGTGTGGACTTCGGCGACTGGCGGGCCGATGCGGGCGGCGATGGGGGCTAGGGCCTCGGTATCGAAGTTGTAGAGGTCGGCGGCCACATCGGAAAGCATCGCATGGCATTCCTCCACCGGGACATCCCACATGGTGGCGGCTAGGGCTTCGGTGGTGTAGCCGATGGAGCCCTCGTCGTGGGGAAAGTCGGCGCCCCACATGATGGTGTCCACCCCCACAGCGTGGCGGTACTGAACCTCGGCCCGGGGCAGCATGGAGGCCCCGATGCGGCAGTTGCGCTGCCAGTATTCGTGGGGCGACAGCGACAGGCCGTCCACCGTGGCGGAGCCGAAGGTGGGGGCGTAGTTGAGGGTGCGGGGGTCGTCGGCGTACTTGCTCTGGATGTTGCGGAGTCGTTGGTCGATGCGGTTCAGCTCCTCGAGGATCCACCGCATCCCCCACATCTCGGTCCACACCACCCGCAGGTCGGGATGTCGTTCGAACACCCCGCCCAAAATGAGGTGGATGAGCGTGCGCTTGGGCCACAACTCGTATTCGGTGAACGTAACTCCCCACGCCACCGGGTCGTCGCCCAGATCGGGGCACCCCGAGCCCATGTGCTGGTGGACCGGCATGTCCAGCGAGCTGCACACGTCCCACAGCGGGTCGTAACGGGAGTGGAAGAACGGCTCGACCGCGTGATTGGGAGGGATGGCGGGAATCATCACCCCGCCGATCACCCCGGTGTCGGCCGCCCATCGCACCTCGGCGATGGCATCTTCGAGGTCGTTGGGCAATAGCTGGATGAGCCCCTTGCGCCGCTTGGGCTCGTAGCCGCAGAACTCCACCAGCCAGCGGTTGTGGGCTTGCAGACCGGCCCATCGACGGGTGTAGGCGGCTGGGGTGTCGGGCACGCCGGAGAGGTGGACCAGAATGTCGTAGAACGGGGTGAGCGTGTTGGGGAAAAGCACTTCGCCGGTGATGCCCTCGGCGTCGCAGGCCGCGGTGCGGGCATCGCTGTCCCAGTTGACCTTGGCAGCCTCCATGTCCCGCAAGTCGATCCACGGGTTGGTGATGGCTGCCTCCCAGGCGTCGAATTCGTCGTGCCAGGCGGGGTCCAAGAACTCTTTGTAGGTTCGGGTTTGAGCACCAGCATGAGTGTCCGAAGACAAGATCATGTAGCGATCGCCAGCGTGGTTTCGGGCCATGCCCAAGACTATTGCACCCTCGGCGGGATTATCCCGGCGCTAGGGCTCGAACACTTGGAGGTCGGGGCGGTCTTCTAGGAGGTAGTCGTTGGCCAGGTCTTCGGTGAGGTGGCGGCCGGAGAAAGCGTCGAGGGCGTCGAGGGTGAGGCCGTCGTCTTGGTACACGGCCACCTCCCGCTGGGGCTCGCTCAGGCGGCTCACGATGTCGCCGGAGATGTGGAACGTGCGTCCGGTCACGTGGCGGGCTGCATCAGTGCACAGCCACACCACCATCGGGGCGATCTTGCGGGGGGCGTAGGCCTCGTCGGTGTCGTCGGGGGTGGGGGCGGCGCCGCCCCGGGGGGCCATGGTGATGGCCATGAGGTCGGTCCACCGGGCGGTGCGGATGGCGTACTCGGCGGTGGACGCCCCCACGGCGCGGGGCCGGATGGCGTTGCACCGCACTCCGAAACGGCCCAGCTCCCGAGCCGCGGTGCGAGTCAGCCCGATCACCCCCTCTTTGGCGGCGGAGTAGGCGCAGTGCGACGGGTGGCCGAAGCCCGACCCCGAGCTGGTGTTGATGATCACACTGGTGTCCTGTTGCACCAGGTGGGGCGCGGCGTGCTTGATCATGGCGAAGTAGCCCTTGAGGTTGACCCCAACGGTGAGGTCCCACTCCTCCTCGGTGAAGCGCCAGATGTCGTTGTTGCGCCCGGCAGTGGCGTTGTTGATCAAGATGTCCAGGCGCCCGAAGGCATCCACCGCCTGCTCGACAATTTCAGCGGCGCCGTCCCAGGTGGCCGAGGTGTCGCTAGGCACCGCTTCACCCCCGGCGTCAATGATTTCGATGGCCACCCGCTCGGCGTTGGCTGCCACCCCCTCTGGGGTCTTGCGGATGCCGAGGTCGTTGACCAGCACTTTGGCCCCCTCGGAGGCCAGCAGATGGGCGTGCTCTCTGCCGATGCCTCCCCCTGCTCCAGTGACGATTGCGACTTTGCCTTCCAAACGGTTTCCCATGCCCTCAGACTAGGCCCGGCTGGCCCCTCGAACGCTGGAAACAGCGTTCAGCCCTCGATCCGCTTCCGGTGCTTCTGCCAGCCTCGCTCGCCGATGCTACGGAAAGCGGGATAGGTGCGGGGAATAGGCGCCGGGGTCCGGTCACCAGGCTTGCCCCTCAAGAGCTTTTTACTACAGGCACTTCACCGGGCTACGGTGAAGTATGACCCTCGAGACGGCAGCAAGGTGGCACCTCAATTGGATATTCTGGTTAGCGGCACTCTCGATGCTGATGATTTGCCTTCCAAATGCAGCACTAGCCGAACCGCCAGACTTGAACGGACCTTGTCCCAACGATGCCAATTGGACTATTCGGATTTTTGATGATTCAACCAAATCCAATCCCCACTACATTTGCATCCCCCCATGCGGAATCAATGAGAGAACGATTATATTCAAAGATGGTATGGAGCATCGCGGCAATTTAGTGACTTGCGATAATACAGCTGAGCCTTCTAGGGAAAGAGTCGTCGATTCCCAACAAACCACAACAGCCATAAGACGTGAACCTACGAGCCAGCCATCATCACCGCGAGTTTCACGGTCACAATGCTCTGACTATGAAATAGAATTAATTCAAGCAGGCAACGATACCCAATACACAAATGGCAACATTGTCTTTCGTATGAGTCCCGAATGGTCTGAAGAGAATATCCGTCGCAACAAGAGCTACTTGTGTACCGGACCATAGGAGCAGCCTGGTAACTTCAACCTCTATCGCCACTTTGCATTCCAGCCGGTTTCCCTTGGCGCTCACCGCAAGAAATCGGCCACAAGACCGCCTCAGGATTGGTTGAAAGATGCTGCCGCGTCGCCGGGGCGCAGCACGAAGAACTCCATGCCGTCAGGGCCGCAGGTGAAGGAGTACTTGTGGTTGGCGGCCAGAATCACCGAGTCCTTCGGACCAAGCTGAGCCGAGGGACCATCGGCACCGTCGGGCCACACCTCACAGCCACCCGACACCACGATCAACAGCTCGTTCTGGTCGTGGCTGTGGGGCGGGACGTGATAGCCGGCGGGCATGGTGGTGTACTGGCACCAAAAGCCCCCCTCTCCCCGGGCCACGTGCTTGCGCCCGGCACCCATCTCCTTGGCCTTGGCAATCAGCTCCGCGGGGGCATTGGGGTTCTTGGACTCATCCACCCATTCGATGTCCTCGAAGGGCAGGATCCTTGGTTCGGTGCTCATGTGGCTTCCTCCATAATTGAGCGGTTGGGCATTATTGAGCCGGGGGCCCGTGGACAAGTTTGGCGAATTCGGTGGCGAACAACTCCGAGGTTCCCGACTGGTGGGTGGCCCGCCACTGGCGCCAAGGACACACATCGTCCCAGCGATGCAGCACCTCGAAGTCCAAGTCGGCTATCACTAGGCCCTCGGTGTCGGAACCCTCGGCATAGATGTGGCTGAAATCGGGGAAGTGGGGACCGCAGATGAGGCTGTGGCCGGCATAGTTGGCCGGCAGCGCCCCGTCGAAGCTGTCCTCCAAGCTGTCGCCGGCGTCGATGCCCCTCACCTGGTTGGCCGAGATGGTGAAAACAAAATTCTCCTGCCCCCGAGTGGCGGCCACCCGCCGCATGGACTCCACCTTGTCGGGTCCGCCGGCGAACGCCGCGGTGGGGTTGACGATGATCCGGGCGCCCTGGAGGGCCAGCAAGCGGCTGCCTTCGGGGTTGAGCCAGAAGTCGTAGCAGATCTGCACTCCGATGGGGCCGTAGCGGGTCTCAAACACGTCCAGGCTGGTGCCGGGCCGAAACGAGACCCCCTCGGTCACGAACGGCAGCGAGCCCAAGTGCAGTTTGCGGTAGGAGCCGATGATGCCTTCGGGCCCGATCACCGCCGCCGCGTTGTAGAGGGCGTCGGGATCGTCGGGGTCTTGCTCGATCAGGCCCACCACCAGGTACATGTCGTGCTCGGCGGCCAGACCGGCCAGCACCCCGGTGGACGGCCCCGGCACGGTCTCGGCCAATGACCGGTGCAGCCAGCACGGCCCGCCCAGGTGCTCGCAGTCGTCGCAGTGGATCGCCCCGGTCAGCGCCTCTTCGGGGAACACCAGCAATCCCACCCCCGCCTCGGCGGCCTCGGCTATCCAGCGGGTCATCTTGTTCAGATTGGCCCCCACATCCGCGGGAACCGGCGTGAAATCCACCGCCCCGGCCCGCAGCCGAGTCTCGTAGCCGGAATACCGCTCAGGGATCACGATTGCATTATCGCCTGTTTGGCAACGGTCAGCCGCCGCCGGGGGAGGTTTTGGCTGCGGGACGGACTTTGGGGGCGTCCTTCCAGTGGGGCACACCGTGTTCTTCGGTGGCGATCCACCACTCTCCGTTGGTGATGGTGGCCCAGTGGGAGTGGTTGAGCTGGTGGAGGGTGAAGCAGGCCGACAGGGCGGTGTTGAAGCCCTGGGCATCCACCGACTGGTTCACCGCCTCTTTCACCAACAGGGCGGCCATGGTGGGCACCGCGGCGATGCGGCGGGCGAACTCCAGGGTCTGCTCGTTTAGCGTCTCGTTGGGGAACACCTTGGACACCATGCCCAGGGCGTGGGCCTCGTGGACGTCGATGGAGTCGCCGGTGAGCAGGAGTTCCTTGGTCTTGCGGGGGCCGAACTCCCACGGATGGGCGAAGTACTCCACCCCCATCATGCCCAGCCGGGTGCCCACCACATCGGCGAAAGAGGCGTCCTCGGCGCCCACGATCAGGTCGCAACTCCACATGAGCATCAGCCCGGCGGCCAGCACCGGCCCCTGCACCTGGGCGATGGTGATCTTGCGGAGGTTGCGCCACCGCTTGGTGTTCTCGAAGAAGTAGTGCCACTCCTGGAGCATCAGCTTCTCAGAGCCCCGCCGCCCGCCGCCGTTGATCTGCCAGGTGGGGTGCTGGTTGGGGCCGGGCATGCGCTCTTCCATCGCGGCCTTGGTCCCCATGTCGTGGCCAGCCGAGAACATCGGGCCCACCCCGCCCAGGATCACCACCCGCACGTCGTCGTCGGCCTCGGCCACCAGGAAGGCCTCGTTGAGCTCCACCAACATCCCCCGGTTCTGGGCGTTGCGGGCCTCGGGCCGGTTCAACATGATGCGGGCGATGGTGCCGTCGTCCAGCGTCTCGTAAGTCAGGTACTGGTAGTCCATTTCCCTAGTCTCGCCCATGCACAGATGCGGTGCGCTGCCGTGTGCCGCCCTAGTGTCGCGACCGCCGCGAACCCACCCCAGGAGCCCCCATGACCGAGTCCCACTACATCGACACCGCCGGCCTTCGGTTCCACTATCTGGCGGCCAGCGACGAGAGCGCACCCCCGGTGGTGTTGCTGCACGGCTTCCCCCAGACCTCCCACATGTGGCGCCATCAGATCCCGGTGCTGGCCGAGCACTACCGGGTCTACGCCCCCGACACCCGGGGCTACGGCGGCACCGACAAGCCCCGAGTGCGGGTCACCCGCGACCTGCTGGCCCGCGACATCGTGGACTTCATCGATACCCTGGGCATCGAGCAATGCTCGCTGGTGGGCCACGACTGGGGCGGGGTGATCGCCTTCAAGGCCGCTCTGGAGTATCCCGACCGGTTCACCCGGCTGGGGTTGGTGGACACCTTGTGCACGGTGTGGATCCCGTGGGGCATCCACGGCTACTGGTTCAAGTGCGAGCCCGAGGCCGAACAGTTCTGGGAGCAATACGCCAGCGAGTTCATCAACTCGATCTTCGGCGGCACCGAGGGCAGCTACGGCCCGCCGCCCCATTCACCGTGGAAGGCTCCGGTGACCGACAGCGAGGCCCAAGACCCGGGCGGAGCGATGGCCGACTGGGACCCGTCCCAGCACTGGAACGCCGACGATGTGGAGCACTATCGGGCGGCCTTCGACCAGCCCGGATCCCACTTCCACGCCGTCTCGTACTACCGGGATGCCCTGCCGTTCCACTTCCCCGATGACGACGGCAACCTGGTGTACCGGACCCCGGCCCAGGTGGCCGAGATGTGGAACCACCCCGGCCTGCTCTTCAGCCACCCCGACTTCGGCGTGTTCCCGGTGTACGGCCCCGAAGACCTCGGCCGCACCTACCCCCACCCCGCGCTGTACTTGTATTCGGCGTTCCTCATGCCCCAGGCGTTTGCCGACGGATTCCCCGCGGATGACCACATCCCCCACGGCAACCCCTACGCCGACTCTTTCATCGACCACTTCCCCGACTACCGGGCCCGGCCCGCCGGCTGCGGCCACTTCATCCCCGAAGAAGCCCCCGAGCGCACCAACGAAGTGCTATTGGCTTTCTTAGCCGGAGAGATCTGACGAAGCCGCCGCTAGCGGTGCTGGAAGCGTCGGAGGCGCAGGCTGTTGGTGACCACGAACAGCGATGACGCCACCATGGCGGCGGCGGCGTAGATCGGCTCCAGAATCCCGGCGGCGGCCAGGGGAATGGCCGCGGTGTTGTAGATGAAGGCCCAGAACAGATTGCCGCGGATGGTGTTCATGGTGCGGCGGCTCAAGGCGATGGCGTCGGCCACCACGCTCAGGTCGGACGACATGACGGTGATGTCGGCCGCCTCAGTAGCGACATCAGCCCCCGTGCCCATGGCAATACCGATGTCGGCCTGGCTGAGGGCCGGGGCGTCGTTGATGCCGTCGCCCACCATGGCCACCCGGCGGCCCTCGGCTTGCAAGCGGGCGATCTCGGCGGCCTTGCCGTCGGGCCCGACACCAGGCACCACCCGGTCGATCCCCAACTCGTCGCCCGCGGCCTGGGCCCGACGAGGATGGTCGCCGGTCAACAACACGGTGTCGAGCCCCAGGGACTTCAGTGCGGTCACTGCCGGTTGAGCAGAGGCCCGGAGCCGGTCGTCCACAGTGATCACCGCTTCGGCCACCGAATCTCGGCCCACGAGCACGGCAACCCGGCCCATGGCCTCTATGTTGGCTGCGGCCGCGTCCACCCCCTCAGGCACACGCGCGAAGAGCTCACGCCTCCCCACCCTGACCTCGATGCCGTCCACCACCCCGACAGCACCTGCGCCCGGGTGATTCTCAAAATCGGCTACCGGACGACAATTCTGGGCCGCCGTGGCGATGGCCCGGCCGATGGGATGCTCAGATCGGGCCTCCACCGACGCGGCCAGGGAAAGCAATTCGTCGGGATCGCTTCCGGGGGCGACGACCTCAACAACCTCCATGCGGGCCTCAGTGACGGTGCCGGTCTTGTCGAACACCACGGTGTCGAGCTGCCGGGTGTCCTCCAGCATCTCGCCGCCCTTCAGGATGATCCCGAGCTGCGATCCCCGCCCCGTTCCCACCATCACCGCTAGTGGAGTGGCCAAGCCCAACGCGCACGGACAGGCCACGATCAGCACCGCCACCGCAGCGGTGAATGCCTCGGAGGCAGGTTGCCCTGTGGCCAGCCAA
The DNA here is from genome assembly GCA_002239105.1 of marine group bacterium Sva0996 bin134. GTDB lineage: Bacteria > Actinomycetota > Acidimicrobiia > Acidimicrobiales > Bin134 > Poriferisocius. Next base: position 48,108 of record MPNQ01000015.1, read on the forward strand.
CCAATCAGTGTTGCCGCTGCAACCAATATCGCGGCAGGCACAAATACCGCCGAGATCCGGTCGGCCAGCCGCTGGATGCGGGTGCGGTTGGTCTGGGCCTGCTCTACCAGCAGCATGATTCGGGCCAGCACGGTGTCGGCCCCTACTCCGGTGGCTTCCACTACTAGCGAGCCGTTGGCGTTGACCGAAGCTCCCAGCACAGCGTCGCCGGGACCCACCTCAACGGGAACCGGCTCGCCGGTGACCAGGGAGATGTCCACCGCAGAGTGACCGTCGACCACCACGCCGTCGGTGGCGATCTTTTCGCCGGGGCGCACCACAAACCTGGTGCCCACTTCCAAACTGGCCACCGGCAAATCAGTGCCGTCCTCCAAGCGAGCCAACGGGGCGACGAGTTCTGCCATAGCCCGCAAGGCGTCTCCCGAGCGACGGCGAGCCTGGAATTCCAGATGGCGGCCCAGCAGTACCAGCACCACGATGACTGATCCGGTTTCGAAGTACAGGTGGCCATCTCCGACGCGCGCGGCCAATACCACCATGGACCAAATCCAAGATGCGGCGGTGCCCACCGACACCAGCGTGTCCATGGTGGCGGTTCGGTGGTGGAGCTGCTTCCATGCTCGCTGGTGGAAACCCCATCCAAACCAGAAGACCACCGCGGCGCTCAAGACTGCGGCTAGCCAATCCGAGGCGGAAAAGCCCAGATCGAAGGCCAGCCCGTCCACCATGGTCACCAGCAGCACCACTGCGCCCATCACTGCGGAAACTGTCAGCCGTCTAAGCTCGGTTGGCCGGGCGGCGAGCTCATCGTCGAGACCTCTGGGCAGACGTGCCTGGTAGCCAGCGTCTATCACTGCCGCCCGCAAAGCCGCGTCGGCAACCCCATCATCACAAGCCACCGAAGCCCGCCCTGAGGCGTAGTTCACTCGGGCTTCTACAACCCCATCCACTGCGCTCAGACTGCGCTCAATACGCGACACGCAGGCCGAGCAGGTCATACCGTCGACAATCAGCGTCGCCCGTCGCATAGCCATGGGCTCAGTCTACGGACTGGGCGAGAAAACTATTCCTGAACCAGCTCGACGAGGGTGCCGAATGCGCCTTTGGGGTGGATGAAGGCGACGGTGGTTCCCCGGGAACCGGGACGGGGTTCGGCATCGATGGGAGTGGCGCCAGCGGCCACCATGGCGTCGAGGGCGGCGGCGCAGTCGTCCACCCGATAGCCGATGTGGTGCAGACCCTCGCCTCGCTTGGCCAGGAACTTGGCCACCGGCGAATCCTCCCGAGTGGCCGCTGTTAGCTGAACGTAGGAGTCGGCCACCTTGATCAGGGCCTCCTCAACACCGTCGCTCTCCACAACCTCGCGATGCACCACCGAGGCGCCGAAAGCCGTCTCGTAGAAGGAGATGGCGTGTTCTAGGTCGTGGACCGCAATGGCGACATGGTCGATCTCAGTGAGAAGCATGGTCTGGCAATAATAGGCCGACACTCAGCCGGCACCTGCTTTTGAAACCGGCGGCTCAGGCGGCTTCTCGCTGAGCGGATTCGCCTTCCAGCGCCTCCCAGAGCTGGTCGCGCAACACCTCGGCGTCGACGCCATCCATCTGGTTGGCCACCACCACGCCCTCGACCATGTCGGCCAGAACTGCCACCCAGGTGCGGTTCCGCACCATCACCGAGACCGTCACCGAGCCGTCGGCGTGGCGGGCCAGTGTGCGGCGGCGGCCGACTTCCCGGGGCGGGCTGCGGAAGCTGGGCATGGCCTGCCCGTGGCTTCGCACGGCCATTCCCAGCCGCCGAGCCGTCTCGGCGAAGGCCAAACACCGGCCCGTGTCATTTTCCTGCTCCCTGTGGTCTCCGTGGACGACCCTCATCTGCGGCGTTGCTTGCTCTTTGATTGCTTTCATAAACCCAGTATCCCGATGGGAGTGACAACTTCTCTTGAGCGGCTAATTCAAGTCGAGGACCTTGGTCCGACCGCTGATCACCCACCACAGGGCGGTGGCGGCCAACAAGACCCCGGCTCCGCCCACCGCGACGCGGGGCCCGATCAAGTCGGCCAACGCCCCTTGCAACTGGGCGCCGAGGGGCAGCCCGGCCAACAGCGTCATCAGGTACAGGGCCAATACCTTGGCCCGCAGCGCTTCTTCCACCTGAAGCTGGATCACGGTATTGAGGGTGGACGCGGTGGCGATGTGCGCCGCGCCCAAGACCGCGAGGGCGACCACCGCCAGCCAATAGTAAGGAGACAGAGCGAAGCCCAGCAGAGCCACGCCGTACAACGGCCACCCCAGATTCACTAAGCGGCTACGGGAGACTTGGCTTCCCTTGATGGCCACAAACGGCGTGGCCATAATCGCCCCGAAACCGCTGGCCGCCGCCAAGATGCCGTATTGGAACTCGCCCACTTTGAAGACGTCGTTGGCGAAGATCACCACCAAATGGATGATGGGCTGGCCGAAGAACGCGACCACCCCGGCGATCAAGATGGCCCGCCGGATACCGGGGTGGTCGGCGGCGTGGCGGACGGCGGCGGCGGCGTCCTTGAAGATGTTGGGACGACTACCCCCCGTTGGCGCCAGCCGGGGCACCTGGATCAGCGCCAGGGCCAGCACGGCGGGTACATAAGTTAGGGAGTTGACCAAGAACGCCCATCCGGGCCCGCCCACAGCCAGCACCATTCCGCCCACCGCGGGGCCAACCGCCCGGGAGGCGTTGAACTGGGCCGAGTTCAGGGTGACTGCGTTCAACAGCGCCCCCCGGGGCACCAACTCGCTGACGAACGCCTGCCAAGCAGGAAGCTGGATGCCGTTTACGCACCCGTTCACCACCCCGAGGGCGATGTAGGCCAAGGGCCGGTCCACCCCGGCAGCCCACATAGCCGCGAACCCCAGGGCGATCACCGATTGGACAGAGTTGGTGATCATCAACATGACCCGGCGGGGGAAGCGATCGGCCATAGCCCCTCCCACCATTCCCAAACCCACCGCTGGCAGCGTCTGCATCATGGCGGCCAAACCCACCCAGGTCCCGCTGTTGGTCAGATCTTCGATCACAAAGGCCAGCGCGAGCATCTGCACCCATACGCCGGAGTTGGAAATGAGGGCGCCGGACAGGAAGAGCTGGTAGTTCCGATGCGACAATGCCCGGCTGGCGCGTCGAGGATGCCGAGAATTGGTCACTGAGCCAACATAATCGCCATGCCTCTATTGTCAGGGAATGGCTCTAGTGCTCACCGAAGTCGACGACGGCGTCGCCACCGTAACTCTCAACCACCCGGAGGTGCGCAACGCGGTCAGCCTGGACATGAACCATGAGCTCGACGCCGCCTTCGACAATTTGGAGGCCGACGAGTCGGTGGGGGCGGTGGTGCTCACCGGCACTCCCCCGGCGTTCTCTGCGGGGGCCAACCTTGATGAGCTGCTAGCGGCCACCAACCCCGAGAGCCTGAGCTCCATCTACGCCGGGTTCCTGAGAGTGGCCCACACCCCGCTGCCCACGGTGGCCGCGGTGAACGGCCCAGCGGTGGGGGCGGGGATGAACTTCGCGCTGGCCTGCGACGTGATTGTGGCCGGCAGCAAGGCGATGTTCGAGAGCCGGTTCCTCCAGATCGCCATCCACCCCGGCGGCGGCCACACCTGGCGGCTGCGCAACATCTGCGACCGCCAGACAGCCATGGCCATGGTGCTATTCGGGGAGCGGCTCGATGGCGAGCAGGCCGCCGACATCGGGCTGGCCTGGAAGTGCGTGGACGACGATGGCCTCCTGGAGGAAGCCCGCCGCATGGCCCGCCGCCCGGCCCGCACCCCGCGGGAGCTCACCAAGGCCATGAAGCAGACCATTGTCGACATGGGGGCGGTGACCGACAGCGCGGCTGCGGTGGCCCGTGAAGTGGAGCCGCAGGCCTGGTCGATGACCCAGCCGGAGTTCAAAGAGCGGGTGGCCGCGCTCAAAGAGGCCATCAGCAAATCCAGCTAGCCGGTTAGCTCATCCAGCCGGCCACCAGCTCGGGGCCCCGCTTCTGCCACTCCTCGGTGGTGATGGCGTAGCGGACGTGGTCTTCCCAGTTTCCGTTGATCTCCAGATAGCGCAGAGCGATCCCCTCGCTGCGTATTCCCAGCTTCTCCACCACCCGGCGACTGGCCTGGTTGCGGGGGATGATGCTGATCTGCACCCGGTGCAGCCTCAGAGTTTCGAAGGAGAAATCCAGCACCACCACCAAAGCCTCGGGGGTGTACTCCCGCCCGGCGCACCGATAGTCGATCCAATACCCCACATGGCCGCTCTGAAACGGGCCCCGCTGCACGCCCGACAGGTTCATCTCCCCCACCAGCCGGCCCTCGACGAACACCCCGAACCCGTATCCGGCATCCATCTGGCGCTCCCGGTCACGGGCGCTGCACCGGGCGGCGAAGGCCACCCGGTCTTCCACCACATCGGGCTGGGAGGTGGGTGGGGTGGGCTCCCAGGGAGCAAGCCAGTCGCGGTTGGCCCGACGCACCGCCTGCCACTCGGCAAAGTCGCTCTCCACCAGGGGACGCAGTTCCACACGGGCGCCGTGTAGAACCTGCCCCTCCCGAGTGCCCCGAATTCGAGACCAAGTCCGCACCACCCGCAAACCTACTCCCTGGCCCAAAACCAAGCAGGCGGCTCAGTCCAACAGGCTCAACACCATGCCGTCGAGGATGTCCGACTCCGACACCAAGCAGGACTCAAACCCAAAGTGGCGCATGATCTTCACCAGCACCGCCATGCCCCCCACGATCACATCCACCCGCCCCGGCTCAAGGCCCGGATTGAAGGCCCGATCGGCCCGTGATTCGGTGGCCAGGGTGCGGAACACGTCCTCGGCTGCGGCCTTGGTCAGCTCGAAGTGGTGGATCTTGTCCCGGTCGTAGGCGGCCAGCCCCTGCTCTACGGCCGCCGCGGTGGATATCGTGCCGGCCAACCCCACGAATGTCCGGGCCTGTCGGGCCGCGGGCATCTCCCGGTCGACGTCGTCGAGGTGGGTGCCGGTCACCGAAATGCAGGCGTGCAGCTCCTCGGGTTTCGGAGGGTCGCTGTGCAGGTATTTCTCGGTGAGCCGCACGCAGCCCACGTCCAGCGACATGGCCGCCTCGCAAACGGTGGTGCCCACGCACAGCTCAGTGGAGCCCCCTCCCAAGTCGACCACCAAGAACGGCCCCAGGTCGGGATCGAGGTCGGCGGTGGCTCCGGTGAACGAAAGCTGCCCCTCGGCCAGGCCGCTCAACAACTCGGGTCGGGTGCCAACCACAGCCTCGGCGGCATCGAACAGCTCGTCGCGGTTGGCCGCATCCCGGGCCGCGGAGGTGGCGGTGATCCGCACGGCCTCCACCCGGTGGCGGTCCATCACCTCCCGGTAGCGGCGCAGGCAGTTCAGGGTGCGCTCAATGGCCCCGGATGCCAGCCGGCCGGTGTGATCCACCCCCTCTCCCAGCCGGGTAATGGTCATCAGCCGGTCGAGCGTGTGCGTACCGCCCTTGCTGACCAACAAGCGGGTGGAGTTGGTGCCGCAGTCGATGGCGGCCACCACCGGTGGGGTCATGTCGCCGCCTCTGAGTCCAAGTTCTCATCCACCCAGCGGCCTACCGGATCGTTGCCCCCGGCCAGGTGCCAGGCGTAGTGGGCATGGAGGCACTTGACGCCCCGGCGAGTGCCGCCCACGCCAGCCGAAGGGCGATGTCCGGCGTAGCCGTCGGGGATGGCGGCATCCCGCTCGACGGCGTAACGGCGGTGGGCGTCGGCCAACTCGTCGGGGTCGACAGCGGCTTCGGCCCGGCGCACTCCCCCGGCGGACTCCAGTCGGCTCACCCGCAACACGTCATCGGGGCCGACCAGCCAGTACCGGGTGGGCATGGGGGTGCCGTCGTCCAAAAAGGGAGCGTTCCGCAGCACCCGAGGAGTGCCGTCATCAGCTCTGACCACCACTTCGTAGGGACCTCGGGGGGATCGGCCCAGAAGGGCCTCGACTTGTTCGTCGTCACCCAAGTTTGGGTCAGCCCTTCTTTTTCTTCTTCCTCTTGAAGATCCTGCGGATGATCCACAACAGGGCGATTACTCCGGCGATGGGACCGAACTTCTTGGCCACCGGGGGGGCGGCCACATCCAACAGGTCGACGGCCTCGGCCTCGGGACCGGACACGGCCCGGACACCCGTGGGCTGCTCTTCGCTTTCGCCCGAATCATCTTGTGTGGCCGCAGCTTCGCCGGGTGCGGAGCCGGACAGCAGGCTCTCAAGGTTTTCGGCGAACTGTCCCATGATCTTGGCGCTCACATCGGGGATGAGGTTGCGGCCGATCTGGGCCACCTTGCCGGTGATCTTCAGCTCAGTGGTGACCCCTACCTTGGTGCGGTCGTCGCCCAGATCCTCCAGCGTGACGGTGATATTGGCGCTGGCGTTGCCCTGTCCTCGGGTCTCGCGGCCCTCGGCCAAGATGACCACTTTGAGGGCGTCTTGATCGCGTTCGACGAACGTGGCCTTGCCCTTGTATTGGGCGTTGACCGGCCCGACCTTGACCTTGACCACGCCCCGGTACTCTTCCCCCTCGATCTCGGTGAGTTGCGCACCCGGCAGGCAGGGGGCGATGCGCTCCACATCATTGAAGGCGTCCCACACATCGCTGGCTGACGCATTCACCTCGATCTCATTAGTCATTTCCATCGTTGCAGGTCCTCCACAGTGTCGAAATCGACCGGCTCTCCGCCACACGATACTTCCGTAACCTGTTCGGGCCGCATTTGCATGAGCATTCTGGCCCCCGCATCCCCGGTGGTGGGCAAAAGCGGCCAGACCGAGGCCCCCAGCTTCACCGGGGGGCTGCGGCGACCCCGGTAGACGGCGGTCACCAGTTCGCCCTCGGCCTCGGCCACCGTCCGCCACGACTCCGAGCCCACCAGGGGCTGATCGCCCAGTCCGACTACCACGGCTTCGTGGCCGTCGTTTTCCGCAGTGAAAACTGCGGCCCGCAGCGAGGTGGCCTGGCCCAGCTCCCAGGAATGGTTTTCCACCAGCACCACGCCGTCGGGGATCAGGTCGCGCAGCTCCACCGCCCCGGTCACGATGTACACATCGTCGAAGTCGGCCTCTAGGGCGGCACCGAGGGCGTGTTGCACCACGGTCAGCCCCCGGAAGGGAGCCCTCAGCTTGTGGGTGTCGCCCCCGAACCGGGTGCCGGCTCCGGCGGCCAAAATGACGGCGGCGATGGTCATGGCCGCTCCGTCCCGGTTGGCCCGGTTGCCGCCGTCATGGCCCGAAGACCTCTCCATTGGGGTGGAACGCGGCCCACGCGAACCAGAACTCGTTGGTGTGGACCACGGGCTCAAGCCGGGCGCCGGTCAACTCGCCCTCGACGGCCTGGCCGAGCACGTTCCACACAGAACCGGTGCGGTGGTCGGTGAACCGGCCTCCGTCCGCCGCGGCGAACTCCAGTTCCTGGCCGTCTACCCGGCGGTCGAAGGCAAGGGCGGCCCCCACATCTGCCCCGTCCGCGGTGTTCGACGAGTCGAGCGCATCGGCGGTGCCCGGCGACCACAGCACCACCACGGGAACCCCGGCCACGGTGTCGTTCAGCGCTCCGACGGCCTGCACCACGCTGAACGGGTAGGCCTTGTCGTGGCCGTTTACCGTCACCCCGACGGTGCGCTCCAGCGCGGGATAGCGGTCGTCCACGATGGTGGAGTCGAAGAAACCGGGGATCGGCGCCGACCGGGAGGAGTACTGCACATAGGGATTGCGGCCGTAGCTGCTGATCGGGCGCCCGGGCGGCGCCAGCACCACGCCATCGGGATAGCCCGCTTTGAAATCGCCCCAGGACACGATGGCCGACGGGATCACCTCCAAGCGGTGGCCAGCGTAGGCCCCTACCAGGCCCTCGCCGCCGATCTGCTGCCACAGCGACTCGGTGGCGTCGTCCCACATCACCAGGTCGCTGTGGCGGAGCAAACCCGAGGTGCCGAACCGCAGGCGCTGGCCGTCGACCACCGGGTCGAATACCAGAGCGCTATTGCACAGTGGGCAGTAGGTGACCAGCACCGGGCGGCCTTCGATCTCGTCGTTGACGATCTCGTGGACGATGAGCATGGCCAGCGGATAGAAGCGGGCCGTCTCGCCCGCCACCAGCAACAGGCCGGGCTCGGGATCCGACCAGCCCGCCTCTGCTGCCGGGGCGAAGCCGGGGTTGTCGATGGGCGGGATGCGGTCGCGGATGGGAATCACCTGGATGCCGATGCGCAGTTCGTCGAGATCGATGGTGCGGGTGGAGAAGTCTGTGGCCCAATCAGCCGATACCCGGGCCAAGTCCCCAGTGGGGCCATCGCCGCCGGTGATTATCTGGGGTGTGGGCAGGAGAACAGGCTCGGGCGTCTCGGGGGCGGGGGCGTCGGGGGTTGCGGTCCCCAGTACGGCAGTGGGGACAGGGGTTTCGGCGATCTCGACCGTGGCCGTCGACACCACCGGAGCGGCAGTGGGATCAGCCGCTGGATCGGAGCTTCCACAGGCCGAGAGCGCCAGCGCCGCCGCAACCAGCGCGGCGAGGCGCGTCATTTTTCCGCTCGCCACAACAACCAGATTGAATCCGTCCAACGATCCCAACTTGCTGAGTTCATCCGTCGGCCGGAGGGCGGTGTATGGGGCCATCGCTGTCGCGCAGCGACGGTGCGCTGTGGCCGGTGCGGTTGGCGATGATCTCGGCACACACCGAGATGGCGGCCTCCTCCGGGGTGCGCGAGCCGATGTCGAGGCCGATGGGGGCCATGAGACGGTCGATCCCCTTCTCGTCCACCCCCACTTCGCGCAGCCGCTCGAGCCGGGTGGCGTGGGTGCGGCGGCTGCCCATGACCCCGATGTAGCCCACGTCGGTGGCCACCGCCCGCTGCACTGCGGGCACGTCGAACTTGGGGTCGTGGGTGAGGATGCACACTGCGTCGTGGGGGCCGAGACGGTCGCCGTAGATGTCGAACACCTCGTCGGGCCAGGCCACCAGCACCCGGTCGGCCATGGGAAACCGCTTTACGGTGGCGAACACCGAGCGGGCGTCGGCCACGATTACGTTGAACCCCAGCAGCTTGCCGGATCGGGCCAGCGCGGCGGTGAAGTCCACCGCTCCAAACACCAGCATGATCGGCGGCGGCGAGAACGACTCGATGAACACCGACACGTCGGTTTCCCGGGCCTGCCCCTCGGCGCCGTAGTGGCGCACGCCGGTGCGGCCGGCGGCCAGCTCCCCCACCGCGTCGCGGCTCACGATCCGATCTAGCTCGGGATGGCCCAGGGTGCCGAAGATGTCGCCGTCGGGCTCCACCACCAGCTTGGCTCCGGCATTGTGGCCCTCGATGACGGTGGCCAGCGCCACCGGGCGCTCATCGACGATGGCGGCGCGCAGCCGTTCGTAGAGCTCGGCCACCGCTACCAGTCCAGGGGCTCGATGAACAGGTGGATGGTGCCCCCGCAGGTGAGGCCCACCGCGAAGGCCTCGTCGTCGCTGTAGCCGAAGCTGACCATGCGCCGCTCTCCGGTATCGAGGATGTCGATGGCCTCTACTACCACCGCGCCCTCCACGCAGCCCCCCGAAACCGATCCGATAACGTCTCCGTTGTCGCTGACGGCCATGGCCGCGCCGGGATCACGGGGGCCAGAGCCCTCCACGTTCACCACCCGGGCCAGCGCCACCCGCCGACCCTCGGCCTTCCAGGCGTCGAGGTCGGCCAAGATCTCCTTCATACCAATGCTCCTGCGGTCGAGCGGAACGAACCGGCCGGAGCTCGGTCGTCGGCCAGCACATCCGCCAGCAGCTCCAGGGAGTGCAGCGAGTGGCCCTCGATGAAGTCGTCGACGTGGGGCAGGGCGGCGGCCATGCCCTGGGCCAGGGGCTGGTAGCCGGGGGTGGCCTTCAGCGGATTCACCCACACGAGTCTATGGGTCACCCGGTGCAATCGGGTCATCTGCTCGGCCATCACCTCGGGGCTCCCCCGATCCCAGCCGTCGCTCAAGATGACCACGGTGGCCCCTCGGGCCATGCCCCGGATGCCCCATATCTCGTTGAACTCGGCCAGGGTGTCGCCCAGGCGGGTGCCGCCCGACCAGTCGCTCACCGCATCGGCTGCCGCGCTCACTGCCCGGTCGGGATCGCGTGACGACAGCTCTCGGGTGATGCGGGTCAACCGGGTACCGATGGTGAACACCTCTACCCGGCGGCGGCCCACCACCGCAGCATGGACGAAGCGGATGAGGGCCCGGGCGTAGGACTCCATCGACCCGGAGATGTCCAGCAGCAACACCACCCGGCGGAGCCGCTGGCCCGGCTCGGTATACCAGCGGCGCACGGGCTCGCCACCGCTGCGGATGGCGGCCCGCACCGTGCGGCGCAGCTCGGGGTGTCCGGCGGTGCGGTGGGTACGGCGTCGGCGACGGGAGCGGCGGGTGCCTCCGAGGCGGGCCATGGCGGCCATGAGGCGGTGGGCCTCGTTGAGCTCGTCGTCGCTGTAGTCGGCGAAGTCCTTGTCGCGCAGCACCTCGTGGCGGCTCCACCGCAGCGTGAGGGTTGGGTCGCCGGGGTCTTCGTCGCCGCCGTCGTCTTCGGCGTCATCGTCGCCGTCGTCATCCACGACCAGAGTGATGGGCTGGGTCACCTCCATCACCGGGGTGGCCACTAGCTGCTGCCCGCCGTAGTAGGCGTCGAAGATCTTGTCGTAGAGCTCGATGTCGTCGGGCTCGGTGACCAGGGTGGCCCGGCCGGCCCAGTACACCGAACTGCGCTGCGCCATGCCCACCGCGCCGAGCGCCTGGTAGTAGTTCACCGACGACCCCACGGCCACGTCGATGCCCGCGCCTCTCAGCGCATTTACAAAACCGACCGCTAGTTCGTCAACCTGCACGGGCGATGGCCTGTTCGATCAGGCCGCCGATGCCCTGGTCAACCACCCGCTGCTGGTCTTCCCGGTACTTGAGCACCGAGCCCAGGCTGGCCTGGGTGATCTCTGGGGTCAGCTCGGCAGCGCCGAGGCGGCCCAAGGCCAGACTCCAGTCGATGCTCTCGGCCACGCCGGGCGGTTTGTACAGGCCCAGCTCCCGGAATGCGGCCACCGCGGCGGCCACCTGGCGGGCCAGTGGTTCGCTCACCCCGGGCGCTCGGCGGCCGATGATGGCCACCTCCCGCTCGAAGCCGGGGTGCTCCACCCAGTGGTACAGACAGCGTCGCTTGAGGGCGTCGTGCACATCGCGGGTGCGGTTGGAGGTGATGATCACCCGGGGTGGAGTGACGGCCGCGAACCGGCCGATCTCGGGCACGGTCACCGCATAGTCCGACAAAATCTCCAGTAGGAAGGCCTCGAACTCGTCGTCGGCCCGGTCGACCTCGTCGATCAACAGCACCGGGGGCGGGCCCTCGACCGCGGCGATGGCCCGCAGCAGGGGGCGCCGGATCAAGAAGCGCTCGGAGTACAGCTCGTCTTCGAGGGCGTCGGCGGTGTCCCGGGTGGCGCCGCCAGTGGCCTCTGCGGTGCGCAGGTGCAGGAGCTGGCGGGAGTAGTCCCACTCGTACACCGCCTGGGCCACGTCGATGCCCTCGTAACACTGGAGGCGGATCAGCTCGCCGCCGGTCCAGGCGGCCAGGGCGTTGGCCGTTTCGGTCTTGCCCACGCCGGGCTCACCCTCCAATAGCAAGGGGCGGTTGAGGGTCATGGCCAAGAACACGGCCGTGGCCAACCCCTCGTCGGCCAGGTAGTCGCAGCTTTTCAGCCCGTCGGCCACCTCGGCGGCCGAAGAAGGCTGAGAGCCCAAGTCAGGAGAGTTAGCGTCCAGCGGCTTCGAGCGCCCGGCGGGTGAGCACCCGGGCGAGGTGCTCGCGGTACTCGGGTCCGGCGTTCAGGTCAGATGGCGGGTTGGTGCCCTCGGCGGCCGCTTCGGCCGCGTCGGAGGCCGAGGCACCCCCGGCCAGCGCAGCTTCCACTCCGGCGGCCCGAATCGGGGTGCTGTCCATGTTCACCAGGCCCACGCCGGCGCTGCCGTTGGCCACGATGGCCGACACGCCCACAATGGCCCAGTCTTGGGCTCGGCGGTTGAACTTCTGAAAGCCCCAAGTGGCGTCGGGCATCTTCGGAACCCGGATCTCGGTGAGCAGTTCGTTGTCGCCCAAAGAGGTCTCCAGGAAGCCGGTGAAGAAGTCGTCCACTGCGACCTCACGCTCGCCGCCCGGTCCTCGAACCACCAGGGTGGCCCGCATGGCCAGCATCACTGACGGCAGGTCGGATGCGGGGTCGCCGTGGGCGATGGAGCCGCCGATGGTGCCCCGGTGGCGCACCTGGGGATCGCCGACGTGGCTGGTGGCCTCGGCCAAAAGCCCGGCTTGCGACTGCACGAGCCCGCTGGTCTCCACGTCGCGGTGGCGGGTGAGGGCGCCGATGGCCAGGTGGTCGCCGGCGTCATTGATGTAGCTCAGGTCGTCGAGGCGGCCAATGTCCACCAGCACCGCGGGGGTGGACAACCGCAGCTTCATCAGGGGCAAAAGCGAGTGGCCCCCGGCCAGCAGCTTGGCCTCGTCGCCGTGCTCGGCCAAAGCAGCCAGCGCCTCTTCGGCCGATCCGGCCCGGATGTAGTCGAATGCCGCAGGAATCATGACGAGGCCTCCGCGCAGTGCAATACAGCTTTGACGATGTTGTGGTACCCGGTGCAGCGGCACAGGTTGCCCTCGAGCCCGATGCGAACCTCTCGCTCGCTGGGGTCGGGGTTCTCATCCAGCAGCGAGACGGCGGCCATGACCATGCCCGGCGTGCAGTACCCGCACTGAAGGGCGTGGCACTGGCGGAACGACTCCTGCATGGGATGGAGCACATCGCCGTCGGCCAACCCCTCGATGGTCAAGAGGTCTTGCCCGTCGGCCTGCACGGCCAGCATGGTGCAAGACTTCACCGACTCGCCGTTCACATGGATGGTGCAGGCTCCGCACGAGGAGGTGTCGCACCCAATGTTGGTGCCGGTGAGGCCAACCACGTCGCGGATGTAGTGAACCAGCAGCGTGCGCGGCTCGACATCGTGCGTATGGCTGTCCCCGTTGATGGTGACCGAAACTTCCACGGCATCTCCCTAGTCGTTTTCCGGGTCCGCGAGAAATCTAGTACACCCACCCCCTCTCAGGTCACGCCGGACGGCCATCGGACCTGACAGGCAACCAGACCACTAGCCAGTCTGGACAGGCAACGGGGCGGCATAGGGTTGTCAGACGCTGTCGTTGATGGTGGCGATAATGAGCAAGCGATAGGAGTCGATATCATGGCCAAGAGGAAGTCAGAGAGTCGGCATATGCCGCCTAACCGTGCTGAGCGTCGGGGGCGTGAGCTGGCTCTGAAGCTCTTGACCGTTCTGCTTGCCGTGCTCTTGGCTGTCTTCTCGACTGGGGCCGCGGCGGATCACATTTCCCCTCGCAGAGTGACGACAACCGATGCCCGTGTTGCCAAGACCGACAATCAGGTGATGGTCCTCGAGGGGTTGGTTGCCTCCCAAGAAGTGCTGCTAAACGTGTACCGCTGCCAGCTCCGCAGAGACACCCACATCGTGCCGGGCGGCTGCCCTGCCCCGGTGCCGACTGGCTACCGGATTCCGGTCTATTCGTGTTTGCCATCGGGCATCCCCGTCGATGACGAGGACTTGCAGCGGGTAGTAGACAGGCTGAACTGGGAGGTCGGCGGGTTCTTCGCACGGGAGTCGTCCGGCCTGGCGACGGTGACGTTCACCGCTGGCCAAGTGCTGTGGCCCCCGGATGCCGAATTGGGGCGGGAGACATTAGCGACGCTCGACCGAGTTCGGGCCAACAAGGGTTCGCTCACACGGCGCGACGTGAGGGAAACCTCGGCGTGCTACCGGGCAGCACGCCAGGACGTTGGGAGCGATCTGCTCTTGATGATCCTGCCCGCTCCGTGGCCGGACAGGGGCACCGATGGCTTGGGAGTGGCCTGGTACGGAGGCCCTGTGATCGTGGACGGGGTCGCTTTCGGCAGTGCGGACCACCATGGCCGGTTGGCGACGGTGGCCCATGAGCTTGGCCACGCTCTGTTCGGCTGGGATCACACTAATACCGGAGGCTGCCGATATGAATGGTCGGTGATGAGTAGTGACCAATCCTGTCAGCCATTCACCCGATACGACATCGATATTGCCCTGGCAACGTTTGAGGTGGTCTGCTCCCAGCGTGCCAGTGTGGGATGGCCCTGCGACGGAGGCTGACGGGAGGGAGTGAGCTGGCTGATCCGCTGGTTTGAGCAGTTCGTGGATTCGTTCCTCAGCAATAGACCCAGATTCGGAACAAGAGCACTACCCAACGCGATTGAGCTAGCGGACTCCAATATGGTGGTAGCGAAAGGAGGCACGCCCTGAGACTCGTAGATGATCATCGGTTCGACGTGCCGCTGTACACCATTGGGGAGGCCGCGCGGATCGTGGATGTGCCGTCCTCGACTCTGGCCAGTTGGGCCAAAGGGTACACCCGGCGATTTCCTGACAGGCCCGAAGTGAGCGGCGATCCAGTGCTCACCTACTTGCCGACCAACACGTTTCGTGGACCCACTATTCCATTCATCGGCTTGGCGGAAGGTCTAGTGCTCGCTGCCATCCGACGCAGTGGGGTGCCGATGCAGCGGGTTCGTCCGGCGCTAGATGAGCTGCAACGGCAGATGGGAATCGACCATGCCCTGGCCTCTAAACGGCTATACACCGACGGTGCTGAACTTCTGTTCGACTACGCCGAGCAGAACCAGGATGCTGGCCGAGGTCCAAGAACAAGAGACCTGGTGGTGATTCGTAATGGCCAACGAGTGTTCGCGGAGATCATCGAGCAATACCTCAAACCCATTCGCTACGGCCCGGATGGATATGCCTCCATCATCCAGGTTCCGGCATACCGCGAAGCGGAGGTTGTGGCCGATCCTGGCCGATCGTTCGGCTCTCCTGTCTTTGAGCGCGGCGGCGCGCGAGTCTCTGATGTGCTCGAACGCTTCTGGGCCGGGGAATCCCTCAGCGAATTGAGCGAAGAGTTCGGCGTTCCGCCCCACCAGCTCGAGGACGTCGTCCGTGCCACATCCCGACGGGCTGCCTGACCTCTTTCTTGACCGAAGCTTGGGACGGATCAAAGTCCCCGAGTTGCTGCGCGCCGCAGGCCTCCGGCTGACGACCCTGGCGGAGCACTACGGAGTCCCCGCTGACGAGGCCATCGCAGACGAGGAATGGCTGGAGCTTGCTAGTTCGCGGAGTTGGGTCGTGTTCATGAAGGACACGCGGATCCGTTACAACCGGCGAGAGCGCGATGTGGTTATTGGGCTCTTCGCGTTGAAGCTAGGACCGGGGTGATTGTGGGGGTCCATGGTGCCACTGATGCGGTTATCATCCATGCCAGCCAGGCGAAGATTCTTGCAATGAAGGAGAAGGATTTGGATAAGGATCGAGAAGAATGGCTAGCCGAGAAGCTGGCCGCGTTCGAGAAGTGGGCAGATGAGGTCGACCCAGCAGATCTGAGACCCGCACCGTTGGAGTCGATAGGGGTGATTGCCAAATGGATCAACCAATTCGAAGAGGTCAACGAGGCCCTGGCCCGAGCAGTTGCCGACGCCCGCTCGCGAGGGCTCTCCTGGTCGCAGATCGGTGAAATTCTGGGAGTCTCTGGACAGGAAGCGCGCCAAAAGTACGGCACCAGAGTCCCCGCGCAGGCCCCTTCGTAGAGCCAGGAGATTCAGCCAAGCACCTCTGGGCCGGGGAATCCCTCAGCGAATTGACCGAAGCTTGGGACGGATCAAAGTCCCCGAGTTGCAGCGCGCTGATGGCCTCCGGCTGATCACCCTGGCAGAGCATTATGGGTTTCCCACCGACGAGGACTGGTGAAGCTGGACGGGCAGCGGGGCGACATGGGGTTCTTAGACGTTGCCGATACGATGATTATTGGTGCTCTCGGTAACGGCGGACGCTAGACCAGGGAATCGTCCTCTATGAGGGGTTGGGGTGCGATAGCGGTCGTCTTTGCCGTGGTGGCGGGGCTGGGATCGCCAGCCAGCGCTCAAACCGTGGCTGACGTACAAACTCGCGACAACTTGATCGCGGCGCAGGAGGCACTGCTGAACGTGTACCGTTGCCGATTCGGCATCGACACCGAAGTCGTGCCCGGCGGGTGCACCGACGGGGCTCCGAACCAGCCTGCCGACGAGCCGGGGCCCTTTGCCGGCATGCCCACCGGCGCGGCAATTGCGATCCGCGACAAGTTGGTGGTTGAACAAGAGGCACTGCTGAACGTCTACCGTTGCCGATTCGGCATCGACACCGAAGTCGTGCCCGGCGGGTGCACCGACGGGGCTCCGGTCCCCCAAGCCCGCATACAGGCCACGATCCAAGTGCCCGAACAACCGCCTTCAGGGCGCTGCACCCACGCCATTGCCGAAGGGCCGTACCACTGGGAAGAGTGCGCCTGGGACGGCCTATGGGAGAACCCGGAGTTCAACTACTCGCTCTCAGACCAAGAAGCGCAGGAGCTGATCGAGCAGATTTGGGGCGAGGTCGATGTGCAGGGCAAGCCCGAGCGGCCTCCAACCAGCAGCCTCGTCCCGGCCGGCTCAACCTGCGCCACCGCGACTCAAGGCGGCATCATCATCGGCTGCTACCAACCCGACCTGCACCACATTCGCCGCCTCGACGCCTTCTTGAAGACCCTTTTGCACGAGACGGCCCACGCTCTGGTGGCCGGAGCGCTGTCGGTGGAAGCATGCCGAGCAGAAACCGATGCCCACGCCTACAACGTCTGCACCCACAACGACGTCTTCCGCTGCGTCGCCGATCACTTGTATACCCGTTACGCCGAGATTGAGGAGGCCGGCGTCTGCGGCACAGTTACTCCGGCAGCCAGTGCGCCAGACAACCGGCATTCGTGGGATAGCGACACCACAAGAGACGCCTTTCTGGCGTGGGTGCCGGCGTTCACCCACACCATGTCGTTCCCGTTCGACAACTCAGATGCCTGGCTCATCGTGAGATGCCGATACGGCGATTTGGACGTGTTCTTGTCGACGCAGTACGGATTCCTGGCCGGCCAGTTCGCTCGAAACAACCGCATCCCGGTGCTCCACGCATTCCTGCCCCGCGACTACTGGTCGTGGGACGACCAGAGGCGAGGAGATTTCCTAGATGACAATGGAACCTGGCGCGACTGGTGGGAGTCCGCCGATAGCCAGGGGGCGTTTCTGCCTGACGAAGACCAAGTAGACTTCATCAACGAGGCAGTTCAGCCGGAGAATCCGTGGATAATGCTGTCAGTTCGCAACTTCGACAATTCCACCTTCGGCACCTTCCTCTTCGAAACAGATAACGCCCTGCACCACATCCGCCCCGTCACCCAGCAGTGCGGCTGGACCTGGAGTTAGATTCCCGGCTCAGGCGCCCTCGTAGAGACGCTGAAGGTCAACGAGCCCCACATCCGGACGGGTAGTGGCTGCGGCGATCAACTCAGAGGTGAAGCCCTCGGCGGAGAACAGCAGGCGTTTGGCCGAAGGAGACAGGGTGACCCCGGAGCGGCCGGCCAGTAGGTCGGCCAGATGGTCAAGGCGTGTCAGGGCGTCGGCGTCAAGTCGGTAAGCCTTCGCCTCACCCAGGAATTGGACTGTCTTGGCCTTTCCCTTTTGCTCGCCCTGCCTGAGCGCAACCACGTCCAACTCGAATGCCTGGCGTCGACGGCGGTCATTCACCTGCACCGAAGCCGATGTGTCGGCGGGGCCGCCCAAGGTCTCCTCGGCTGCATAGCGGTCTACCCATAGGCGGCAGATCGACTCAAAGTGGGGGCCGACGATCTGAGAGCGGTAAGTGGCGTCTGCGTTGGACCAAACGTCGAGCGCATGGCGATCTTCCAACTGTGCCCGGTGCCGTCGGTTGATCAAATGATGGAAGCGCACAATCGGGTCGGCTATCCGATAGACCGGTCGCCGATCGGCCAACAGGTCCTCGTGGCGGACCACGAAGCCAGCGGTGGTCATCACCCCTAGGTGATGGCTGATGTCATTGGACGTCCTGCCCAGCGCTTCGGCAATCTTGGCTGGTGATGTCCGCCCGTCGGCCACTGCCTGTAGCAGGGAATAGTAGGTGGCCTCGTCGGTGACCCGAGGGTCTTCTCGCAGCAGGTAGTCGTCCTCCCGGAACAAGACATGCGATGGATTCAATACCGTGGCAGCCAGCCATTCAGGCAGGCCCTTACGACGAGTTGGAATCCCGGCGTCGGCGGTCAGATCTTTGTAGCCGGCAGCCCCGCCTACCACGGTGTCCACTGCGAATGCCGCGTCTAGGTCTCCGATTCCCCAATAGCCCCGGGCCTGCCTGTAGTCGAAGGCGGCTAGCGGCATATCCAAGGCCGCCCGGCCGCGCAGTGGCGATGTTCCACTCAAGATTTGGGTCATCACCGACATTGCCGACCCGCACAAGACAATGCTCACCGGCGCTGCCCACCCCTCGGCCAGGCCACCGGCCGCGGTCTCATCCATCACAGCTTGGAGCGCTGAATCCAGCTCGGGGCTGTTCTGCTGGAGGTAGGGGTACTCGTCGATCACCAACACCTGCGGCTGCGTCCCGCGGGCACCCAGCACACTTGCCGCCTGCTCCATGGCGTCGCTCCAGTCCCGAAACGGCTGAGACGGCGCCCACTGAAGCTGCCGGCTGAGGCTGTTGGCGAACCGGTCCAGTGCGGGCCTGCGCTCCTCGCGCAGGGCTAAGTGGTACACCCCGCCCACTGCCTCCACCAAGCGGCGCAGCAGATAGCTCTTGCCATAACGGCGTCGTCCATACACGATTCCCACCCGAAGGCCCGGCCGCGGCGACAAGACGAAACGCGACAGGTCTTCCCACTCAGCCTCGCGGTCGTAGAGACCCCTGGGTCTCGCCGGCGTGTCCACACGCTGTCCTTCCACTTATACAAGTTCACTTAATACAACTGTGCTTATTATAAATGCAGTTCACTAACTTGGCAACAGTTGGCCAACCTAGGCGGGGCGCCAGGCGAGGAGGGTGAAGGGGCCTTCGTCGTCGGTGTGGCTCTCAAAGGCGATCTGGATGGGCTGTCCGGGGGTGGGGTCGGCGTCGCTTTGCCAGGTGGCGGGCAGGCAGAGGTCGTCTTGCTCGTGGAGGCGGCCCAGCACCACGGTGTAGGGGGAGGCGAACCCCGGCAAGAACGCATGGTGGTTCACCACCCAGCTCTCCACGGTGGCTTGGCCCGACAGCGGCGTCCAGGTGAACTCGAAGGAGGCACAGCGTCCGCACATGGCCCGGGGCGGCCACCGCCACGCCCCGCACCCGTCGCAGCGCTGCAACTCGAAGCGGTGCTGGTTGATTCGCTCCCACCACGGCGCCGAGTCCCGTTCCGGATAGGGCCGGGGCTTGGGCGCTTGCCCGGCGGGGTGATCAACGGCGGCCATCGTTCCCAGACTGTCACAATCCCGACCTAGAGTGAGCCGGGGCCAGCCAAGTTCGTTGGACACCCAAGAACTGAGAACAGACCAGAGATGTCGATAGAGCAAGCAGCGGCTTTTCAGCGGGCAAGTAGGACGCTGATGGCCTCGGTGGTCCCACTTCGGCCGCGATGGCCTCGGGATTCGCGGCAGCCGCGGTGCTGGCCAAGGAGATCACCGACAGCGACACGCTGGCCACTTTGGCTGCCGCCATGATGCAGGTGGGAAGCGTAGTGACCACGGTTCCCCTGGCTCGCCGGATGGCCCGACTCGGCCGACGCCGGGGCATGGTCGCGGGGTGGTCGATAGGAACAATCGGGGCCGGGCTCGCCTTCTTGGCCGCATTGGCCGACTTCTACCCCCTATTGGTGGTGGGGATCATCGGCATCGGAGCAGGCAACGCCACCAACTTGGCGGCCCGATTCGCCTGTGCCGACCTGGCCCCAGATGACCGCCGGGCCCGAGCCATCGGGATGCTGGTGTGGGCCACGACTTTTGGAGCAGCACTGGGACCGACCATCGCGCTGGGTCCCGCCGCGGCGGTGGCCCGGTTCTTGGGCCTTCCGGAGCTGTCCGGCCCCTACCTGCTGTCGACCATTCTTTTTGTCATCGGCCTCACCGCCACCCATGTTTGGTTGCGCCCCGACCCGCTGGAAGTGCTGGGCAAAGTGGGCGAAACCGCGGCCCGTCCGGCGTCGCTGCGAGTGGTGGGGCGCCGAATCGCCACTGTGCCCGCCGCTCGGTTAGCGGTGATCGCCATGCTCATGGGCCAGGCGGTGATGGTGGGGGTGATGACCATAACGCCGCTGCACATGGACAATGGCGATCACCATCTCCAGGTAATCGGCTGGGTGATCTCGGTCCACGTCATCGGGATGTTCGCCTTCTCGCCCATCGTGGGTTGGCTGGTCGACCGAATCGGCCCCTATCTCATGGTCGGGCTGGGTGGTGTGATTCTGTGCATCGGCGCGGAGACCGCGGCTCACAACAGCGCGGAAGACAGCGCCGGGATGTTCGCCGGCCTCCTGCTAGTGGGTTTGGGCTGGAGTTTCGGGCTGATCGCGGGGAGCGCGCTGTTGATCGGCGCCATTCCGGTGGACCAGCGGGTGGAAGTACAGGGAGGCGCCGACCTCATGATGACTGGCGGAGGCGCGATTGCCGGGCTGTCCTCTGGTGTGGTCATGGAGCGCTTCGGCTTTCACTCGCTGAGCCATTGGGCCGGGCTCAGCGCATTGGTGCTGGTGGTGGCCGCGGCGGCGGCCTGGTACAACGCCCGCCTCCGTCAAACTGAGCCGGTCAGCTATCGCGGCGCAGGATGATGGCTGAGGAGTTGCCGGCCACATAACCGGGCTGGCCGGTGGACATGGCCACTTCCGCATCGGGCACTTGGAAGCGCCCGGCAGTGCCCCGTATCTGGCGGACGGCCTCGTGCAGGTTGTTGAGGCCATGGACATAGCCCTCCGACAAGAACCCGCCGTGGGTATTCACCGGTACTCGGCCACCGGGGGCGGTGCCGCCGTTGGCGATGAAGGCGGCGGCCTCTCCTTTGGGGGCAAACCCGTAGTCCTCCACCTGGACCAGCACCAGGTGGGTGAAAGCGTCATAGAGGGAGGCGTACTGAACGTCGTCGGGGCCGACGCCAGCCATCTCGTACAGCCGCCGGGCCATCTTGGCGGCGATAGAGGTGGTCCAGTCGGCCTGCACCCGGTTGCTGTGCATCATGTGGCCGCCGCCCCAGGTCATTCCCGAGATCAGCACCGGGGGCTGGCGCAGATCCCGGGCCCGCTCGGTGGTGGTGATAACCACTGCGGCGGCGGCGTCGGTCTCCAGGCAGCAGTCGAACAGCCGGAACGGCTCCACGATCCAACGGGAGGCCAGGTAGTCGTCCATGGCCATGGGGGCCCGCATCATGGCCCGCTCGTTGTGCACGGCATTGGCCCGCTGCTGGACAGCGATGCGTCCGAGATCCTCCGAGGTGGTTCCCCAGCGGCTCATATGGGAGCGGGCGAACATGGCATACCACTGCGGCGGGGTCACCCAGCCGATGGGATGCTGGTACTGGGTCTCCACGATGGCCGGGGGCGGGCGGCCGGTGCCCCCCATGCGGTGCTCGGAGCGGGCGTTGATCGACCGCCACACCACGATGTGGCGGGCATGGCCCAGGGCGGCCGCGCTGGCGGCATGGCCCACCACCGAGTGCGAGGTGGAGCCGCCGCCGAACTGATCGCAGTACCACGACAGGTCGTCCACCCCCAGGCACTGGGCCACGATGGAGGCGGTGACCGAATCTTGCACCTGATGGCAAGCCACCCCGTCGATGTCCTCCCGGTTGAGCCCGGCGTCTTCGATGGCGGACATGATGGCCCGCAACGCCAGGGTGAGGGTGCTGACCCCCGAGTTCTTGGACAGCTCGGTGATGCCGATTCCCGCAATGGCGGCTTTGTCCCGGAACGGATGCTCGCTCACTGTCACGAGACTAGAACGCGCCGACTAGCGTCAGCCGCGTGAACGACTATCCCATCCACGTTGGCAGCATGCTCTTCACCATGGTGGACCCGAATCCGGGCCACGAGAAGGAGTACAACCGCTGGTACGAGCGAGACCACTTCTATGCCGGGTGCATGATTGGCCCCTGGCTGTTCGCCGGCTCCCGCTGGGTGGCCCCCCGGGCGCTGAAGAATCTGCGCATCACCGACGGCAGCGGTGAGCTGTCACAAGCCGATGACGGATCGTTTCTGGCGGTGTACTGGGTGCTGGACGGCCACGACGAGGAGCACTGGGAGTGGGCCAGCGACCAGGTTCACTGGCTGTACACCAACGACCGGGGGTTCGCCGAGCGCACCCACCGCCACACCATCCTGGCCGACGTCGCCTGGGCCGCCTACCGCGACGACGACCCGGTGCCGCTGGAGTTGGCCCTCGACCACGGCTACGCCGGCATCGGCGTGGTGGCCATGGACCGGGCCGACGGCGTCAGCGAGGAAGAGCTCCACAACTTCTTGCGGGACAAGGCCATGCCCGAGATGATGGCTGGTTCGCCGGTGTCCATCGGTTCGACTTGGAAGCCCCGCCAACGCGACGAGATCACCTCCAACTCGCCCATGGATCTGGGCTCGGGCACCGGCACCGAGGCCCGTACCCTTCAGATCTTCTTCAGCGACGAGAAGCCCGACGGATGCTGGGACGCCTTCCGGTCGTATGTGGATGCCATCAACGGCTCCGGCCTGGCCAACGTCTGCTGGGCTGGCCCTTTCTACAAGACCGTGGTGGGCACCGACACCTACATCGACCAGCTCTAGCCGCCCTACTGGAACGAGACGAACGCCGGGTAGGGCGTAAGGGCCAGCACCTGCTCTGGGGTGGCGACGGGCATGTCCTCGTCGTAGAAGTTCTTCCAACCCCAATGGAACCGGTCGGCATCGGGTTCTCTGGTCAAGACGTTCCAGGTGGTGTACTTGGCAGTCAGCGGGCCTTGTCCGTCCATGTGGATCAACACCGCCAGCTCCGGAGGAGTCTCAACCAGATGGCGGTTGGTGATCATCTGCAATCGAAACTGATGAAGGATCAGCAGCTTTTGGGGGAGGGCCTCCTCGCGGACGATCCCGGCCAGCCACTCGACAACCTGGTTGATCTCCGCCG
>MPNQ01000062.1 GCA_002239105.1 marine group bacterium Sva0996 bin134
ACCCTCCAGCGGGCATCAGCTCGGCGCCCCAGCACGCCCAATCCGGAACAGGGGGCGTCCACCAGCACCCGGTCGAAGGCGCCGGGGCGAAACGGCGGGGGGGGGCCGGGCGGGGGCCCCGCGCCGCCACCCGCCCCCGCGCGCCGCGCCGAAAGGGCGGGCGGCATCCGTCGCCGGCCACCACGCCGACCAGCGCCGCGCCGGTTCGGGCCGCGTTGGCCGCCACCAGCGCGGCCCGATGTCGGCGGCGGTCAGCCGCCACCACTGCTGCCGAATCTCCAGCCAGCGCAGTGGCCTTGCCGCCAGGGCCAGCACACATGTCCAGCACTCGCTCCCCCGGCTGAGCGCCGACCAACTCGGCCACCCACTGCGACGCCTGATCCTGGGTGTAGCCGTCAGGCCGGGTGGTAACCGGGGCCGCACGGTTCATGTGCTCCAGCGCCGCGTGGGCATCGTCAGCGCCCAGGTCATCTTCCAGTTGCTTCACCAACCAGTCGGGATAGCTCAGCCTTAGCGCCTCGGTGGGCCAGGCCGGATCCAAATCGGCCACCCGGCGCAAGACGGCGTTGACGAAACCCCGTTGACGGCGGGGGGCGGCTTCGACGGTCTCGCTCACGGCGGCATAGGCCGGCGTGGCCATCATGTGGAGCTGGTAGGCCCCTATCCGCAGCAGGTTGCGGGTAGTGAGCTCGGGTGGGTCGGAAACGAAGCCGTCGATGAGGTGGTCCAATGCCCGACGCATACGGGTGACCCCGTAAACCAGCTCAGTGATGAACGGCGCATCGCGCTCGGGCAGATCGGCTGAGGCCAGCACCAGATTGGCAAAGGCGCCATCGCCCTCGATGCGGTCTAAGAGCTTGGCGGCGATGGCTCGAGTGTTGCCCGACGCCTTGCCCGACGCTTTTGCCGAGGCGTTGCCCGACGTTTTTGCCGACGGCGGGCGGCTCACGATCCGAGCCGGTCGCCAGGGGTCGGACGGGCGCCCCGGAGCCAGTCCTCGGCGGCTTGTCGGGACTTGCCCTCGGCTTGGACCTCCAATAGGCGAAGCTGCCCATCTCCGGTGCCGACAAGAGCCCCGTCCAGCGCACCGGAAGGCTGCGATCCCTCCGCCAGTTGGGCCGACCAGATCTTCAGGGTCTTGCCCCGCCAGGTGGTCCACGCCCCGCCCACCCGCACCTGCCGATCCAAGAACTCAGCGGGCTCCTCCCAGTCGAGGCGAAGCTCGTCGCGGGTGATCTTGGCCGCATAGACCGGCTCGCCCTGCTGGGGCTCCGCCGATCCCAGACCATCTCGCATGGCTTCGACCAGCATGGGAACGGCGACATCCACCAGATCAGTTCGCAACGAGGCCGCGGTGGCATCGGGGGCGATGGGCACTTCGACCCGGCGGTAGACCCGGCCGGTGTCGAGCCCCCCGGCCACTTCCATGAGGCACACTCCGGTGGTCCCGTCCCCGGCCAAGACGGCCCGCTCCACCGGAGCTGCCCCCCGCCACCGGGGCAGCAGCGAGAAGTGGACGTTCACCATGGCCAGCCGGTCGAGCACATGGGGCTTGATTATCTGCCCGAAGGCCACCACCACGCCGAGATCGGCACCGACGGCCAGCACGTCGTTTACATCGGAGGAAAACGGGATGCCCAAGCTCAGGGCGGCGGCCTTCACCGGGCTCGGGCTGGGAGCAGCCCGCCGTCCTCGGCGCTTGTCCGGCCGGGTCACGGCCAGGGCAACATCGAAACCGGCCTCGGCCAGCGCCTCCAGAAACGGCACCGCCTCAGTGGGAGTGCCGAGAAAAACCAGCCGGCCGACTTCAGCCGGCGGGTCGATCACGGCAATCCCAGCCCACCAGCAGCAAGGAGTCGATCACGGCAGCG
The DNA here is from genome assembly GCA_002239105.1 of marine group bacterium Sva0996 bin134. GTDB lineage: Bacteria > Actinomycetota > Acidimicrobiia > Acidimicrobiales > Bin134 > Poriferisocius. The sequence continues at coordinate 1,872 of MPNQ01000062.1, forward strand.
ATAAACCGTCGCCGGTGCCGGAGGGACCCCTCTGTCCGCTCATCGCCCGCTGGCGCAGGATGCGCTTGGCCTCGCGGCGCTGGTCCTCGTCCAGGTAGTCGAGCAGGATCTTGCCCTCAAGGTGATCCAACTCGTGCTGGAACAGTCGGGCCTGGAGATCCTCGGCCTCGATGCTCACCTCGTTGCCGTCGAGGTCGTAGGCCTTCAGGTGGATGGTGCGGGGCCGGACGATCTCCCACGTCAGCTCGGGCACCGAAAGGCAGCCCTCGTTGTAGGTCCACTCGCCATCGCTGTCGGTGATCTCGGGGTTGACCAAGACGCCGGGGCCGTCGCCAAAGTCGTACACGAAGAACCGCTGCGACACCCCCACCTGCGGAGCGGCCAGCCCGATCCCGGGGGCCTCATACATGGCGGTGAACATGTTCTGGCACAGATCAGCCATCGCCCCGTCGACGTCGGTCACATCTTCAGCCACGCGCCGCAGCACCGGGTCGCCATACACCCGTATCCGCAGCGGGGCCATGAAATCAGGATACTGCCATCTGATCGTCGACTCTCACCCAGGTCGCCAAGGAACCGGGCAAACCGGGGTACCGTCATTCTGTGGGCGACTCGCACTATTTCAGCGCCTCGCCGGGCGGCAAGCGGCGGGCAGGCACGGTTGAGCTGAGGGTGGGTGACCTCGCAGTGGAGCTGGCCACCGACCGGGGAGTCTTCGCCGCCGATGAACTGGACTTTGGCACCCGCTATCTGCTGGCCGAAGCGCCCCGCCCACCCCAAGACGGGCCGCTGCTGGATTTGGGCTGCGGCTATGGGCCGATCGCGGTGGCTCTGGGCCAATGGTCGCCCCAAGCCCCGCTGTGGGCCGTTGATGTGAACCCCCGGGCCCTGGAGCTGTGCCGAGCCAACCTGGATCACCACGGCCGCACCGACGCCACGGTTTGCCATCCCGACGAGGTGCCCGACGACGTGCGCTTCGCCGCCATCTATTCCAACCCGCCCATCCGCATCGGCAAGGCCGCCCTTCACGAGGTGCTAACGACCTGGCTAGGTCGCTTGGCCGACGAGGGGCGGGCCTACCTGGTGGTCAACAAGAACCTGGGCTCAGACTCCCTGGCCCGCTGGCACACTCAACAAGGCTGGCCCACCACCCGCCTCAGCTCCCGCAGGGGGTACCGAATCCTGGAGGTGCGGCCGCGTAGCTGAGACACATCGTCATATCTCCGGGCTATAGTGAGAGGGCTTCCCCCGAAGAACATCCAACACGAAAGACAAGCATCATGGATGTGTCATCAACCGTCATTCTGAGCGTTTACGGGGCAAGCGTTCTCAGCATCGTCGGCTTCTATCTGAGGCGCTTTGAGCGCCGGCTCGACAGCCTCGAAGCCAACATGATTCGCTCCCTTGAGCGCATTGACAACAGATTCGAGCGGACCGACGACAGGCTGAACAACCACGGAGAGCGGATTTCCACTCTCGAGGGCCAAATTCTCGAATAGGGCTAGATCGCCCTGATGGGGTCGACGTCTATGCGGAGTCGGCCGCTGGGGCGCTCTGTGGCGGCCAGGGCGTTGCAGAGGGCGTCGTAGTCGGGGGCCCGAAGGAAGAACTGCCCGCCGGGGTCGGGGGCGATGCGGATGTCCAGCGGGGTGCCGAATCGCTCCATGAACTCCGGCGCGGCCGGACCGGACACTATGGCCATAGCCCCGTAGGGGGGCAGGCTCAATTCCTGGCGGCGGTCTCGCTCGGCGCGGGCCAAAAGCGCGGGATCGGCTTGGAACGCGGCCACCACCGCGGGGTCGTCGGGCAGGCGGGTCTGGAGCAGGATGCGCCCGCCGGCGGTGCGGGGGCCGGTGATCCGGGCGGCTCGGGCGATAAGGGCCAGCGCCTGCTCCCGGGCCCGGAATCGGGGGGCCAGCAGCTCTTGGTCGAACTCCAAAAAGGCCACCATGTCGAAAGGCCGGCCCAAGTGCAGCACCGCCTCGGTGCCCACCACTACCCGGGCGGTGGCCGGACCGGAATAGCCGCTGCCGGTTACCTCGGCCACCGGGGTCCGCACCAGCGCCTCCACCTCCTCGCGAACCCGTTTGATCCCAGCCCTCAGGTTCCGCATCCCGGTGCTGCCACAGTCGGCGCACACCAGCGGACGGGTGTGGTCACCGGCCCGGCACTGCAAACGCCCGTCGTCGCCTTGGCGCATGGACGATCCGCACTCGGTGCAGACGGCCAGCTCGCCGCATAGCCGGCAGGCCAGCAAGAGCGAGCGGCCCAGCCTGTTCAGCACACAGGCCACCCGGCCCCCGTCGCGCAGCGCGTTCACCAATGCAGGCGAGTAAAGCCCGGCCCTTCCTGGATCCTCACTCCGGCGATCCACCACCTCCACCTGCGGCCAGCTATCGCGCTCGGTTTCCCGGGCGGATCGCATCACGGGATTGGTCCGCAGCGCTTCCAAGCTGGGCACCGGTGACAGCAGCACACAGGGCGCCCCCGCCCGGCGAGCCCGCTCGATGGCCACGTCCCGGCCGCTCCAGGTGGGCGCAGACTCCGAGCGCCACGACTCGTCGTGCTCATCGATCACCAACACCGCGGCCAACTCCGGGGCCGGGGCCCACGACGCCGACAGGGTGCCCACCACGGTGGCTCCCGCAACTGCCGCCGCCCAGCCGTCTGGATAGCGGGTTACCCACGCACCTTCCCTTCCCAACCGCCTGGTCAGCTCGTCAGCCCGGTTATGGTCGGGCACCAGAATCAGCGCTTGTCCTCGGGCGGCCGCGGCCATGGCGATGGGCAGAGGGTCGTCTGACGGTCCCAACCGCAGGGTGCGGCCCTCACCCTCGAACAGGTCGGCATAGTCGCCCGTTGACACCAACCGTGAATGCCGGGGCCGGGGAAGGGCGGCCACCATACGGGGGGGCGAAGCGGTCCGCAAGAAGTGGACCCGGCGGCCGGCCCAGCGCCAGGCGGCCCACTTGCTCAGTTCGATGAGCCCGTGATCTGGTCCTCGGCCGCTCAGCTTGGCCAGAGGGGCGAGCTCCACTCCGGAGGGGGGCTCCACGTCCACCTCGGTGATCCAGCCGCCCACCCGGCGACCATGAAGCACCACCCTAACCATGGCCCCAACACCGAACCGAGGGTCGTCGGCCCAGCTCTCAGGAACCGTGTACGTGAACTCGCGGTCTATTGCGACAACGTCGGGAAGAACCCGGACGTGCAACTACGACAAGCCCAATGCTGAGCGGAGGTCGTCCACTCGATCGGTGCGCTCCCAGGTGAACGTGCTCTCGGGGCTGCGTCCGAAGTGGCCGTAAGCGGCCGTTTTCCGGTAGATCGGGCGCAGCAGCTCCAAGTCCCGGATGATGGCCGCGGGCCGCAGGTCGAAGATCTCGTTCACTTGGTGGCTGATCTTGGCCGGGTCCACCGTCTCGGTGCCGAAGGTCTCCACCATCACCGACACTGGCCGGGCGATGCCGATGGCATAGGACACCTGCACTTCGCAGCGGGAAGCCGCACCGGCGGCCACCACGTTCTTGGCCACCCAGCGGGCCGCATACGCCGCTGAGCGATCCACCTTGCTGGGGTCCTTGCCCGAGAAGGCGCCCCCGCCGTGGCGGGCCATGCCCCCGTAGGTGTCTACGATTATCTTGCGCCCGGTCAGCCCGGCGTCGGCCACCGGTCCGCCCCTCACGAACTTGCCGGTGGGGTTGACCAGCACCTGGTAGTTGTCGTCGCGGAACTGCTCGGGAACCACCGGGTCGATGACCTGCTCTTTCAGGTCGTCCTTCATCTCACCTAGGTCGGTCCCGTCGCGGTGGTGGGCCGACATCAGAACGGTGCTCAGGCCCACCGCCTTGGTTCCCTCGTACTCGAACGTCACCTGGCTCTTGCCGTCGGGCCTCAGGTAGGGAACGCATCCCGAGCGGCGGATCTCGGTCAGGCGCTCCACCATCCGGTGGGCGATGTGGATGGGCAGCGGCATCAGCTCAGGGGTCTCGTCGCAGGCGAACCCGAACATCATCCCCTGGTCGCCGGCACCCTGCTCCAGCGGGTCGACCCGGTCCACTCCCTGGGCGATGTCGGGAGACTGGTCGTCGATGGACACCATCACACCGCAGGTGTTCCCGTCGAAGCCGAAGTCCTCCCGGTCGTAGCCGATCCCGATGATGGTGTCGCGCACCACCCGGGGGATGTCGATATAGCCATCGGTGGAGATCTCTCCGGCCACCACCACCAGTCCGGTGGTCACCAGGGTCTCGCACGCCACCCGGCTGCCGATGTCCACCTCGAGCAGGGCATCCAGCACGCCATCGGATATCTGATCGGCAATCTTGTCGGGATGGCCGCCGGTTACCGATTCTGACGTGAAGCGGTACCGGCTATTGGAACCCTGGCTCATTTATTCTCCTGAGTATCGGCTCGGCTGGTTCGGTCGGCCACCACCATGTCGAGGACGGCTTGGGCCACCTGGCGCTTGGATCGCAGCCCGACCGGGTGGGTCCGGCCATCGGAAGCTAGCACCAGCACTTCGTTGGTGTCGTAGGCAAAACCGGCGTTTTCCGCCGTCACATCGTTGGCCACTATGTAATCGGCTCCCTTGCCGCTCAGCTTCGCCGCGGCATTGCCGGCCACATCGCAGGTCTCAGCGGCAAATCCCACCAAGGTCTGTCCCTCCGGCTTGGACGCCCCTAGCGAGGCCAAGATGTCGGGGGTGGGCTCCAACTCGATAGCGGGTACACCGTCGCGCTTTTTGAGCTTCACACCGGCAGGGTCGACCGGGCGGAAGTCAGCCACCGCCGCGGCCATGATCACCACATCGGCCTCCTTGGCGGCCTTTGCGGTGGCCGCGGCCATCTCCTGTGCGGTGTCGACCTTCACCACGGTGGCACCCGCAAGATCGGGTCGTTCCACAGTGGTGACGATGGTCACCTTGGCCCCCCGACTGGCAGCTTCTTCGGCGAAGGCATAGCCCTGCTTGCCCGAAGACCGGTTTCCTATGTAGCGCACCGGGTCGATCGGCTCTCGGGTTCCGCCGGCGGTGACCACCACCGACAGCCCAGCCATATCGGCTAGCTGGCCGCCCGCGTCGAGGGCTCGGCCTACCGCGGCCACGATGTCGGCCGGAGAACTGAGGCGTCCGGCGCCCTCGTCGCCCCCCGCTAATCGGCCCGACTCCGGTCCCACGATGTGTACGCCCCGCTCAACCAGGGTGGCGATGTTGTCGATCACTGCCGGGTGCTCCCACATCTCGGTGTGCATGGCCGGACAGATCACCACTGGGGCCCGAGTGGCGATGAGGGTGGCGGTCAGCAGGTCGGAGCTGATGCCCGCGGCATAGGCGCCGATCACTCGGGCAGTGGCCGGGGCGACCAGCACGCAGTCAGCAGTCTGGCCCAATGTGGTGTGGGGAATGGGATCGTCTTCGTCGAACAGGCTCATCTGGACCGGCTCAGAGGCCAGCGCATCGAAGGTGGTGCGGCCTATGAACCGGGTTGCGCCCTTGGTGAGAACCGGAATGACGTGGGCACCGGCGTCCACCAGCCGACGGCAGATCTCTACCGCCTTATACGCCGCGATCCCACCGCTCACGCCGAGCACAATGCGCTTGCCGGCAAGCGAATTCATGGGTTTGTCAGGACGCAGAGTCCAGATCAGCTTCGTCCGGAGCAGCTTCGCCAAGATCAGCGTCGGCTTGCTCCAGATCGGCTTGGTCCAGATTGGCTTCGCCGGTGGGGATCATGGATTCGGCCAAAGCCTCCTCATCGGTGGTCTCAGGAGGATCAGTGGCGATGATCTTGTCGGACGCGATCTCCTCGAAGGCAATGGACAGCGGCTTGCGGGACATGGTCAGCACCTGGGGTGGGACCATCGCTCCCAAGCCGTCGCCGAGTTGGCCGAAGTAAGAGTTGATCTGGCAGGCCCGAAGCGCTCCCAGCGTCACCAAGCGGAACTTGGAATCAGTGCGGCCCAAGAGCTCCTCAATGGTCGGATACATCATGGTGTCGTGCTGTTCAGTCATAGATTCGACCTTCTTCCAACGAGCAGCCCTCTTCCAACCGGTACTGGGGAGAGCGGGTAAATGATACCAGCACTAGGTGACTCATTCGTCATTGGCAGTCCCCTCCTGGCGGACATCTTCGATGAGAGAAGCTATGGCTGCCACGGTTTCGTCAAGGGTGTCGTTCACCACATGGATTGCGTTGAGCTCATAAGCCAAGATTCGCTCGGAGTCGGCCAGAGCCAGCCGTTTGGCGATGTGGCTCTCAGGATCGCCCCGGCCCCGCAAGCGGGATTCCTGCTCCTCAGGCGAAGGCGCTTCGACGAAGATGCACAGCGCTTCGGGCCGGTTTTCGCGCACTTGGGCCGCTCCCTGCACATCGATCTCCAACAACACGTCGAAGCCGGCAGGCGGATCGGGTTGCGGCGTTCCATAAAGGTTGCCAGCGATCTCCGCCCACTCCACGAAACCGCCTTCCGCGATCTTTTGGCGAAACTCAGCATTTGAGGCAAACACATAGGCGGTTTCTGGCTCGCCGGGACGACGCATCCGGGTGGTCCACGAGCGACTTAGCCACAATTTGGGGTCAACCGCCAGCAGGGCGGCCGCGATCGTCCCTTTGCCGACCCCGCCGGGGCCGGACAGCACGATTATCAGAGGCTGATTTAGTCGCCGCAGCGTGCGAGCAACGAGGCCCGTTGCTGGTCGCCCAACCCGCGGATGCGACGGCTATCGGCAATGCCGATCTCGTCCATCAT
>MPNQ01000016.1 GCA_002239105.1 marine group bacterium Sva0996 bin134
CCGCACCAGCCGCTACGTCTGCCCCATCCACCCCCGCACCAACGCCTCAACCCACACCAGTTCCCACCCCCGCACCTACGCCTCAGCCCACACAAGCACCCCCGCCCACGCAGACGCCGAAGCCCACCCCTGCCCCCACGCCTCCTCCTACACCGGAGCCGACACCGATTCCCGAATCCGATCTGCCCTCGGTGGAGCTGGTGAACGTGGCCTCCGGGAACAATGTCAATCTGGCCAGCTTCGCCCCTTCTGACCGGCCAATTGTTCTGTGGTTCTGGGCCCCTCATTGACCCACCTGCCGCCGGGAAGCCCCCGGCGTCGAGCAGTTCGCTCGAGACAATGCCGACAAGCTCACCGTCATCGGAGTCGGAACTCAGGACAACCTAGGACTGGCTCAGAGCTTCGTGCAGGCCACCGGAACCACCTTCACCATGCTCTGGGACCGGACCTTCCAGTCCTGGAACCAGCTTGGGATTACCGGCCAGCCCGCCGGAATGCTCCTGAACCGATACGGGCAGATCCTCGACCAGTGGCGAGGCGACATTCCCCGTAACGACGTACTAGACGCCATAGAGGATCTCTAGTGACTCAGATCAACAATTGCCGATTCAAGATCCTGACAGTTGCCATCGCTTTGGCCCTCGGCGCCGCGGCCTGCGGAGGCGGTGACGACAGCCCCGCAGGCTCCCCCAGCGTTCCGACCGAAGCGGCCGCCCCAACTCAGGCACCAGCCCCGACCGAAGCGCCAGCCGCAGAAACAGCGCCAGAAAGCGCAGCACCGGCCCCGGCGTCTGACCTGCCCTCGGTCGAGATGGTTGACGTGGCCACCGGAACCACCGTGAATCTGGCCAGCTTTGCCCCCGCGGAACAGCCCCTGGTTCTGTGGTTCTGGGCGCCCCATTGAACCATCTGCCGCCGGGAAGCCCCCAGCGTCGAGCAGTTTGCTCGAAACAATGCCGACAAGCTCACCGTCATCGGAGTCGGAACCCAAGACAGCCTCGGGTTGGCTGAGAGCTTCGTGCAATCCACCGGAACCACTTTCACCATGCTTTGGGATCCGACATTTGAGTCTTGGCGTCAGCTAGGTATCTCCGGACAGCCCGCAGGAATGCTGTTGGACAGCAACGGCACGATTTTGACCTCATGGCGGGGAGGCATTCCCCAGAGTCGAGTGTTAGAGGCCGTCGGCGCTTAGACGAACGGCAGCTTGACCACGGCGGCCGGCACTAAGTTGCCCCTCATATCCACGGCCAATTCGTCTCCGATATCGGCATCGGGAGGAACAAACGCCAGCGCAATGCCCGCTTCCAGCATGGGCGAGAAATTGCCGGACGTGACCTCGCCCACAACCTCGCCGTTCCGAAGCACAGCCTGGCCCTCCCGGGGCGGTCGTCGACCTTCAACACGCAATCCCCGCAGCCGGCGGTGAACGCCCCGCTCCCGCTCGGCGGCCAGAGCCTCCCGCCCTTGGAATGAGGGCTTGTCCCATCGCACCACCCAGCCCAGCCCCGCTTGTAGAGGGGTGATGCCTTCACCCAGCTCGTGGCCGTGCAACGGCAGCCCGGCCTCCAGGCGCAGGGTGTCGCGGGCCCCCAGTCCGGCGGGAGTGATTCCAACTGCGGTCACCGCATCCCAGAGCCGCTCAGCGGCCTCCGCGGGCACTGCGATCTCCACCCCGTCCTCGCCGGTGTAGCCGGTGCCGGACACCGTCAACCGGATCCCGTCCCACTCCACTAGGGCCACGCAATTGCGGGCTACCTCCGACGCATCGGGCGACACCGCGGCCAGCCGGTTTCGGGCCTCGGGACCTTGCACGGCCAATACCGCCCGACTGCCGGTCACATCGACGGCGCCGAAGCCAGCGTCGGCACCAGAGCCCCCTAGGGCGGCGCGCACCCGGTCGGTGTTGGATGCGTTGGGCATCACGTCGAAGCTGTTCTCATCGGTCCACCACACGATGATGTCGTCCAGCACCGAGCCGTCGTCGTCAAGCAGGTGGGTGTATTGGGTACGACCGGGGGCGATCCGGGCCAGATCATTGGTGAACGCCTGCTGGAGCCGGTCATAGGCATCGGGACCGGAAACCCGAAGTGTGCCCAGATGGCTCACATCGAATACCACCGCGTCTGTCCGGCACGACCGATGCTCGGCCAGTGTTCCCGACGGATAGGAAAGCGGCATCTCCCAACCGCCGAAGGGAACCATCTTGGCCCCCAACGCTCGATGCCGGCCCTCCAGTGGAGAGGAACGCACGTCGCCGGTTAGCCCAATCCGGCGCCCGCGCCAGTATGGGTCAGGTCGCCACCCACCCCGGAGACGTCGTCGAAGCCGTACTTGCTCAACAGGTTTCGGTAGTCGCGCTGGCAGAGGACAACCACGTCGACGTTCGGATGGCATTCCCGCAATCGGCGGACCTTGCCGTTCTTGCGGGTGATGTACTTCTGACGCGCCGTGGTGATCTCCACGTAGCGATCGAACTGGGGCAAATAGAAATCAGGGGTGAATGCCTCGGTCACCTCGCCAGACTCGTTGCGGGAGAGCACAAAGGTGTCGGGCTCGTAATGCCACTCAACTCCGTAGAAATCGAGCAGCTCTGCGAACTGCCGCTCCGAATCGTGGGCAAACACTCTTCCGCAGGCCTCCCCTAGGAACCGGTTTGGGCGGCGCTAACGCCGGTTACGGGCTGGGACGTATCCACCGGCCCGTCCTCTTCGACCGGAAGCTCCCTCACCGCGGCTTCCACTTCTTCGATCAAGCCCTCCATGCGGAGGTAGAGCGCCCCTTGGCCTTGGCGCAGCGCATCCAAGATCTGCTCGTCGGTGCGGACCAGCAGCGACTTGTTGCCGTTGATCACCAGATCAGCGCTGGCCACATCCTCACCTAGTTCGTCGCGCAGGTAGTCGAACACCTCGCGTACCCGCTGGAGGGCGATCCCCTCGTCCAACAGCCGCTTGATCAGCTTTAGCTCCAACAGATCTTTGTAGGAGTACCGACGGCGACTGCCGCTTCCCACGGCGGCCTGTGCGGTAGAGCGCACCAACCCGGTACGGGTCCAATAGTCCAGCTGACGGTAGGTAATGTCGACGATCTCGACGGTCTGGGGCGAACTGAAGTCGCTGGCTATCTGTCGGTGATCGCTCATATGACTCTCCAAGTCCGGGGCGCGCTCCAAATTCGGCTTATTACACCGGGGAAACTACGCCAATGGATTTCCACAGGGTAAACCTCGTCCTGTGGATTGTCAAGGACGGATGGAGGGCGTCAGCCGTTGAAGTCCTCTGGAGTCACCTGGTCCAAGAACTCGCGGAATTGGTCCAGAACCTCTTCGGCCGGAGGCTCTTCACCTTCGGTCTCCTCGGGCTCCACGGCGTGTCCGGCGGCTTCCAGCACCGACTCATCGGCAAATATGGGCGCCCCGGTTCGCACGGCCAACGCCACCGCATCCGAGGGCCGGCTGGAGACCCGGCGAGCCCCGTTGCCCCCCGCCAACTCCAACTCGGCATAGAAGGTCCGGTCCCGCAACTCGGTCACGATGATGCGCTCGAGCCGCACTCCCAGGTCGTCCAGCACGTTCTTGAACAGGTCGTGGGTCATGGGACGGGGTGTCTCCACCTCCTCCATGGCCAGCGCTATGGCCTGGGCCTCGGCCCCTCCGATGAAGATGGGTAGCATCCGACATTCACCTTCGGTTTCCCGCAGCAGCACGATCGGGGCATTGGACGGCAGTTCGATCCGCACCCCGACCAGCTCCATCTCCTTCATCGCCCCCACGTTAGTAGAGGATAGAGACATAAGCGTCGGGATCGTCGGCCAGCAGGTCGGGATCTCCAATAACCAGTCTGTCCAGGTTGCGGTAGCGTCCGGCCCAGTCCAAGCCGTAACCCAAGAAGAACTCATCCGGGGCCTCGAAACCCATGTAATCGGGCTCAATGGGCAGGATGCGGCGGGCGCTCCGGTTGAGCAGAGCGGCCACCGCCACCGAAGCGGCCGACCGGCGGTGCAACTCCCCTACCAGGTATCCAAGGCTCAGCCCGGTGTCCACGATGTCCTCCACCAGCACTACCTCTCGACCACTCACATCGCAGTCCAAGTCCTTCACCAACCGGACCCGTCCCGAGTCGGCGGCGAACCGGGACAAAGCCATGAAGTCCACCTCGACCGAGATGTCCACCGCCCGTACCAGATCAGCGAGGAACGGAAGACTCCCTTTAAGCACAGACACCAGCACTGCCCCGTCCGAGCACTGCCCCGAGATCTCCGACGCCACGCGCCCAACAGCCTGCTGAATTGCTTCCCGGCTCGCGAACAGCTCGGGCTCGGCGTGGCCCACGCCGTTACCGACTCTTGGTGTGGTTGGACAATGCGCACCGGAGCAGCGAGAGCCGTAACTCCGATCCGAGGTTGATCAGCTCTACCAATGCGTCCTGAGACTGCCTGCGGGACCGGTCTGTGCGCTGCATCACCATGGGCATGATCCGTTGCTCCAGAAGGCCCGCTTCCCGTTCTGCCGCAGATTTGTAGGCCCGCAAATGGCGGGGCTCCACCCCATGGTCCAAGAATCCGGCTGCGACCTTGGCCACGATCACCGCTTCAGCGTCGTAGTGCGACAGCGCTCCATCATCTATGGGCTCAATGAGACCGAACTTTTGAAGATCCATGACCTTGGACCGGCTCAGGCCGCTGGCCGAGGCCAATTCATCAAGGGTCAGAGCAACCGACACCGCCCCTGAGTCCAGTGGGTTCGGCCGCCCACTGCTTCGGGAGCCGGAGGCAGCCCCTTCTCCGCTGGATCCTCTATTGCCCTCGTCTTCGCCAAGGTCCTCGTGGTCGATGCGCTCCTTGATTACCTTGAGAGGCAGAAAATGATCACGCTGCTGTTCCAAGATCCACCGCAACCGGCTGATGTCGGTATCGGTGAACTTCCGGTAGCCGGATTGGTTGCGCTCGGGATCAATGAGGCCCTGGCTCTCCAAGAAGCGGATCTTGGAGATGCTTATGTCGGCGAACTCGTTCTTCAGCAAGTCCAGGACCTGGCCGATCGACCGATGCTGGGCGCTCATTCGCTGGTCCCGTCGTAGTACACCAGCTTGAAACGACCCACTTGGAGCTCGTCGCCGTTCTTCAGCCCGGCATCTTCCACCCGTCGGCTGTTCAGATAAGTGCCGTTCAGCGAACCCATGTCCTTGACGTGCTGCACCAAACCGTCTCGGTAGACCTCCGCGTGCCGCCGGGACACCGTGATGTCGTCCAGGAAGATGTCGGAGTCGGGATGGCGGCCCACCGTGACTCGGGCCGGAGACAGCTCGAAGCGGCTGCCCGCCGCCGGTCCCTGAGTAACCACCAGCACCGCCGGGTAGCGAATCAGGTCGGCCTCCAGTTCTAATTCGGTGGTGGGCTCGTCTACGGACAAGGACTCCTCAGAGTCGTCAGCCTGCTTGAGGCGATGCCCGCACGACGCGCAGAAATTGACGCCTGCCTCGCTGGGAAAGCCGCACAGCGGGCAATTGGCCTCTTTGGCCCCGTCATCGAAGGGTTGTGATGTCAATCGACGGTCTCCGTCAGATCGGTGTAGGCCGCCGCATCCAAGAGATTCTCCAGCTCCGAGAGGTCGGAGGCTTCAATCACACAGATCCACCCCTCTCCGTAGGGGTCCTCGTTCAGGCGTTCAGGGTGGTCGATCAGGTCGTTGTTCACCTCTACCACGACACCGGACACCGGAGCGTAGATCTCCGATACCGACTTGGTGGACTCCACTTCGCTAAATGGCTCTCCACAGGCCACATCGGTACCCACCGGGGGTAGTTCGATAAAGACCACGTCGCCAAGGGCGTCTTGGGCGTAATCGGTGATCCCCAAACTCACCCGGTTGCCTTCGACCTTGATCCACTCGTGGTCTTCGGAGTAACGCAGCTCGCCGGGAACGTTCATGAACACAACCTACTGGCTGCCGCCCAAACTCTCAACCTCAGCTTGAGGCTGCGGCTCTGCCGCCCCGGCCCTCAGTGAGTGCCCGCCGTGCTCGGGGGATGTACTCCACCGCCGCGTAGTAGCTGAGCGCCAATGAGGGGATTCCGAGACCCCATCCCACACCGCTAATAGCGGCTGCCCCACCCACACTGGAGTCCCCCAGCAGCAAGAGGGGGAGGGCGAACATGAGGCCGAACGTGGCTGTCTTCCCGGTCCAGGTCACGTCTATCCGGCGAGCCCCCAATGCGCCCAACACCACCACGACCAGAGAGACGACGGCCTCTCTCGCCAGCATGGGCACCCCGAAGGCCACGTGGAGGGAACCGTCAACCATCATCGCCACCACCGCGGCCAAGAACATCAGCCGGTCGGCGGTGGGATCCAGGATCTTCCCCAACTCCGAGCCCTGGTCGAAACGCCGGGCGATGTAGCCGTCCACCCAGTCGGTCGCCCCCAGCGCTCCAAGCAGGATGGCGGCCCCGGCCCGATTGCCCATGCCCAACAACAGCACGCAGAACACCGGCACACACCCCAGCCGCAGCACCGACACGAAGTTGGGAACCGTCAAGATTCGAGATGCGCTGGGCGACGACTGGGCTTCCGCCATGATCGAAGATGTTACGGCTCAGATGCCCTGGCTCCTAGCATGGGGCCATGGCCAGCGTGTTTACCATGATCATCAACCGCGACCTGCCGGGCCACTTCGTGTGGGAGGACGATGACTGCGTAGTCATCTTGTCCATCAACCCCACCCAAACCGGCCACTCGCTGGTCGTGCCTCGGGCCGAGATCGACCACTGGCTGGACGTCCCCCCGGAACTGGCCGCCCATCTCATGGTTGTGGCCCAAATGGTTGGCTCAGCCCAGATGGCCGCATTCGGACCGCCCCGGGTGGGGCTGATCATTGCCGGCCACGAGGTGCCCCACACCCACTTGCATGTGATCCCTATGTTCGGCATCGGCGACTTGAGCTTCACCAGCGCAAAGGCCTCGGTTCCCCCTGAGGAGCTGTCCTCAGCCGCCGAACTCCTGCGCTCCCATATGCCGGTGAGTTAGCTCTGGATCACGTTGCGGAGCCGGTAGACGCGCAATTCGCTTCCACCCACTTCAAACTCCAGGCGTTCAAATCCGGTCCGGCGGACATCCAAGTCGAAGCTCTCGATGTCCAGGGGGCTCCATTCGGGTGCGGAAGCGGAGTCGAACACAATCCACTCCACCTTGGGGGTGGCAGCCACCGCGGCGCTATCGGGATCGTCCCCGGTATGCAACTGGTACAGCCGGGTTCGATCCGCGAGAAGGGGAAGGATCTGCTCTGAGGCCCGTACCGAGGCATCGGGGGGAATCAGGTCGGCTGCCTCTTGTCGGGCGATGACAATCGTGTCCCGCTGACCCCAGTCCCATGGCCTCTCGTACAACGAGCTGGGGGCGTCTCGCAAGAAGAAGAGCCCCGCGGTGAGCACTAGAGCAGTAAGCAAGCGGCGGTCCACGTTCACCCGCTCCACCAATACTCGGCCGGAACGGGCCAGAGCGAACACCGTGGCCGCGAAGACGAACGGAATCATCGGAACGGTCTGAGAGGCTTCGGCCAACTGGCCGGGGGGCACATCGGCCACCAGATACGCACCGAACAGGGGCACTACCGGAAGCAGATAGCGAGGCGCCACCAGGGGCAGCAGCATCACCGGGGCCAGCAAGAAGACGATCATCTGGAAGTTGGCCTGCGACAGCGCATCGGCCAAAACCTGGTGGGGAGCGGAGATGAAACCCCAAAGCACCGATCCCAGATGGCCGCTGCCGAAGTCAGAGAACGCCTCTATGTGGGGAAACCTTCCGCCATTGAACCGGGGCTGAATTGCCGTCATCGCCACCAGCCCGTAGGCCAAGCCGCCCAGCGAGATGGCCGTGCCGGGGCGGCGACGGCCCTCCAACAGCACCAGCAGTCCTAGTCCGGATAGAGCGAAGGCCAGGTCGGACCGGCAGGTCACCGCCAGCAGGGCGAACACTGTGAACCAATTCCACTGCCCTCTCAGTGCCGTGAGCACCGCTCCGAACAGGGCGGGCACGGCCAGAGCCTCGGGGTGGAAGTCGGAGAGGTTGATCGAGTGGACCGCCGGGTAGGCGCAGTAGGCAAAAACCACCGCTGCCGCCGCCCCGGATTTGAGGCCACCCACATCGCGGGCGATACGCCACAGTGGCACCACCGCCAAAGCCAGTGCGGAGGCTTGCAAGGCCAGCAGCGTGGGCTGATCGGGAAATAGGGCCGTTAGCCCGGCCACGGGGTAGAGGATGAACGCGGCCTGCTCCCACAGCAGGTTGTGGCCGGCCACGCTCGAGCGCGGTTCGTACCCCTCCCCGATCAGCCACAGTCCTTGAAGGTGCGAGGACAGATCGGCACCGGCGTCCAACTGGAGGGCCCGGGCCAGTGAGAGTCCCGAAAGCGCCCCGCCCAAGAGCAGGGCGATGACCCAAGGGACGGCCCGATCGACCTGCTTGGTGTCGAGCCGGGCCTGCCAACGCAACGAGAAGATCTCAACGCGGCGCCCCCACTGGGCCAGCGCGATCATGCCTTTCTCATATCTCCGCCTACCCCACCAACACCGTGTCGGTGTCGCGCCCTGATCGCAGCAGGGTGCCGGGCCGGCTGTCGGTCGCCTGACCGCCATTCACAATGAGCTGGCCGTTCACCAACACGTGGTCCACCCCTACCGAATCGGCGAACAAGCGGGCGGAGCCACCGGGCAGGTCTTCCACCATACGCATGGCGCCGGAATCGATGGTCTCGGGGTCGAACACCACCAGATCGGCGTGCCACCCCTGTTCGATGCGGCCCCGACCCCGCAGCCCGAAGAGCCGAGCAGGAGCGTCGGTCAGCATGTGAACGGCCGTCTCCACGGCGGTCAGCCGCCGACCCCGCAGGCAGTCGCCGAGAAAAGCGGTGGTGTACGGAGCCCCACACATACGGTCGAGGTGGGCGCCGGCGTCGGAACCGCCCAAAAGGGTGTGCTCGCTCTGCCAGGCTTCGGCCCGAAGGCGCCAGCTCTCGTCGTCATCGTCGGTGGGCGCCGGCCACAGCACGGTACGCAGGTCGTCGGCCAGCACGATGTCGATCAGGGTGTCGAAGTGCCCGGTGCCCCGTTCGGCGGCGATTTCGGCCACAGTGCGCCCGCTCAACCCGCCATTGGCCGGGCTGAAGGTGTCGCCGATCCGGTAGCCACCCCACCCCGTGAGCCGGCTGAAGACCCCGGCGTCGGGAGAAGCGGCCCGCTCGGCAAGGTGCGCCCTGGTTTGAGGATTGGCAAGTCGAGCCATCCGGTCGGGCACCGGGAGCCCGAGCACATCGCCCCAGTCGGGAAGCATGTTGAGGGCGCAGTAGTTCAAGAAACTCATGTTCATGCCCACCAGCACTGGCATGGTGAGTGCTACCACTCGGGCGCCGTGCTCAGCGGCTCGTAAGGAGGCTCCCAGTTGGGCTCGGTAGCGATCGGGGTCGGCCGAGTCGATGGTGAGCACATTCCAGTTGAGCGGGCGTCGGGCCGCCCTGGACATCGCCACCATCAAGTCGAGCTCCTCATCGGTGAATCCCTGCATGCACCCGTCGGTGACGTATTCCAAGGTTGTCCCCTCGTATTCGGAGACCACCGAGCACAGAGCAATCACCTCGTCGTTGCTGGCGAAGCGGGACGCTACCGGGGCACCGTCGCCATCGTTATGGGTGTAGGACAGCGAGGTGGAAAAACCCAGGCCACCAGCGGCAATGCCCTCCGACAACAGGGCTTTCATCGCCTCAAGCTGGCCGGAGTCGGCCTCGTTGCCGGTGGCGTCGGCCCCCATGACTGCCCGGCGGATGGCGCAGTGGCCCACTAGGAACCCGGCGTTGACCCCGAGAGTGCCGTCCAATCTGGCCAAGAAATCGGCGAAGGTGCGCCACGACCAATCCAGCCCCGACTCCAGAGCGGTGAGCGGCATTCCCTCCACTTTGGCCATCATGCGCTGGAGGTAGGGGGCATCACCGGGGTTGAGCGGCGCGAGAGTGAAGCCGCAGTTGCCGCCGATAACGGTGGTCACCCCATGCAGGTTGGAGGGCGAGGCGACCGGATCCCAAAAGAGCTGGGCGTCATAGTGGGTGTGAGGGTCTACAAAACCAGGGGACACGACCTTGCCGGAGGCGTCAATCTCCGACTGCCCGGAGTCGGCGACTTCGCCGATCTCACAGATGCGCCCGTCTTTGACACCGACGTCGCCAACAAAGCCGGGTTGTCCCGAGCCGTCAATGACTGTGCCCCCGCGGATTACCAGGTCCAACACGGCCCCAATCCTACTTATCCGCATGGGGCCGCCCCATGCAGCCGCACTATGCTCTCCCCGTTGCGGGCTGTGGCGCAGCTTGGTTAGCGCGTCGGTCTGGGGGACCGAAGGTCCCGGGTTCAAATCCCGGCAGCCCGACCAACGATTGGAGCAAATCACCAGTGCAAAGCGATGCCGCCACCGCTCAGGAGTACTTGTCAGAGCTCGACGATGGCCGGCGGGAAGCCCTTGCCGCGGTGCGCCAAGTGGTCACTGACAACCTTCCCGACGGTTACGAAGAAACAAGGCAGTACGGGATGATCTCCTATGTCGTTCCCCTGGGCGTGCTCCCCGACACCTACAACGGCCAGCCGCTGATGTACATCGCCTTGGCTTCCCAGAAGCAGTACATGTCGCTCTATCTCACCAATGTGTACGGCGATGAATCGGTGGAGAATTGGTTCAAGGAGCGCTACCTCGCCACCGGCAAGAAGCTCAACATGGGCAAGTCGTGCGTACGCTTCCGAAAGCTCGACGACCTGCCCCTCGAACTTGTCGCAGAAGTGGTGGCGCGAACCCCCATCGACGAGTTCGTCGAGATCTACCGCGCCTCTAGGTCTGGCCGCCGCTAACGGCTGCTCCCGACCCATCAAAACAGCAATGCGATGCCCTGGATGGCGCGCCAGGCGAGGTAAGCGCCGGCGGCGGTGATGGCTACCCAGAAGTGCCAAGGGACTTTCTGGCGGGCGGGGAAATCCACCTCGGACGGGGCTTCGACCGCGGCACCGCAGGTGGGGCACTCCCCTGCTTCGGTTACCGAGCCGGGGTTCCAGAAGCGGTCGCAGGGCTCGCACCAGGGCACGGCAATAGCTTGCCATCGCAAGGCACCCAAACCCCATAGCCGGGACCTCCGAGACCTTCTCCGCTGCCCCAGGCGTTCAGGAAAGATGAGGGTTTTGCCGGTGGCAGTGGTAGCCTGTGCCTACTTGGCCGAAAATATCTGCCAAGCGGGCTGCCTCCGAGTCTCTTCTCTGATACCGGGCAAGCCGCCCGAAGATGTGTTGCGCCTCACTAACGACTTCCGGTGCCAACCATTTGCCTGAGTGCCCGCAAAGACGCGGGCGAGGAGCCCCATGCCCCCCACTTTCGCCCAACTGGGCGTGCCCGATTCCATATGCCGCGCCCTGGAGCGCAACGGAATCCGCAAGCCGTTCGAAATCCAATCCGCCGTAATCGCCGACGCCATGGATGGCCGCGACATCTGCGGTCGAGCGCCTACCGGGTCGGGCAAGACGCTCGCCTTCGGTATCCCGCTGATCGCCAACGTCAGCCAGGCCAAGTCCCGGCGGCCACGGGCATTGATCTTGTCCCCCACTCGCGAGCTCGCCGACCAGATCGCATCAGAGCTCCGCACTATCTCCGGTCCGATCAGCGTGGCTGCCGTCTACGGTGGCGTTGGCTACGTCAACCAGCGCAAACAGCTGCAAAAGGGAGTCGACATCCTGGTCGCCTGCCCTGGTCGGCTTGAGGACCTGATCGACCAGAGGGCAGTGAGCCTCCACGAAGCCGACCAGGTGGTGATCGACGAGGCCGACCGAATGGCCGACATGGGATTCCTGCCTGCCGTTCGGCGCATCCTCGACCAGACCGCCTCTGAACGCCAGACCGTCATGTTCTCGGCCACTCTGGACAACGACGTGGCCAAAATCACCCGGGACTACCAGGATCGACCGGTCACCCATGAGGTTGGCGACGCCACCCCCGACATCAAGTCGGCCGATCACCGGTTCTGGACGGTGGACAAGACCGAGAGAGTCGATGCCTGCGCCGATGTGATATCCGCCACAGGCCCGACGATCGTGTTCTGTCGGACCCGGCACGGATCTGATCGGCTGGCGCGCCAACTCTCCCAGCGCGGGGTCAACGCCGCCGCCATTCACGGTGGCCACGCTCAGAACCGCCGCTCCCGAACGCTCCAAGAGTTCATCGACGGCCGGGTCGAGGCTCTTGTCGCCACCGACGTTGCCGCTCGGGGGATCCACGTGGACTGCGTGGCCTGCGTCATCCACTTCGACCCACCTGAGGATCACAAGGCATATCTTCACCGCTCGGGCCGCACGGCCCGTGCTGGCCAGACCGGCCTCGTGGTGTCGCTGATCCAGCAAGGCCAGCATGCCGACATCAAGCAGATCCAGAGCCAGCTCGGTCTGAACCAGCCCATCACCAGTCCCACCCCAATCGAACAAAACGCGGCGCCAGCCCGTCGCCGCAAGCCGTCCCAGCCTCACGGGGTTGGCCAGGCCAACAAGAAGCCAAAGGGCAACTCCCAAAACCCCCGCAACCGCAACGACCGAGACGACAACCGCGGCGGAGGACGCCGATCAAACGGCAACTCCCAAAACCCCCGCAACCGCAACGACCGAGACGACAACCGCGGCGGAGGACGCCGATCAAACGGCAACTCCCAAAACCCCCGCAATCGCAACGACCGAGACGACAACCGCGGCGGAGGACGCCGATCAAACGGCAACTCCCAAAACCCCCGCAACCGATCCGACCGACAAAACAACCGCGGCGGACAGAAATCAAACGGGAGGCCACAGGGTCGTCCCCAACAGCAGACGCGGCAAAAGCAGCGAAGCGGCGCTTCCTCCCGATAGCGTCCCGACCGCTAATCGGCCCGGGAAAGCAGCTTTAGATCAGGCTCGCCGGACGGCGAGGATGGCCACGTCGTCGCCGATGGTGCCATCGGCGAAGTCTCGGGCGGCCTCCAGCAGCGTCTTGCACAGCACGTCGGGTGAGACGGTGGGATCACGGCGCAGGTGCTGGGCGATCCGATCCTCGCCGAATTGGGCGTCGCCGTAGCGCACTTCGGCCAGACCATCGGTGTACATGAGCACCATGTCCCCCGAATCCAAGGGGATCTCCCGACTGAAATAGGTGCTGTTGGGGTCGAGCATCAAGAGGGCACCGGTGGCCCGCAGCGGCTGAACTTCTCGCTCATGCCACAGCCAGGCCGCCGGGTGGCCCGCCGATGCATATCGCATGGTCTGGGCCTCAGTGTCGAATACCACGATCACCGCCGAGATGAACTCCTCGGCCCGCTCGATGGAGGACATCTGGGCGTTCAACTCCTCCAGGGCCTGGGCTGGGTCACGGAACTGGCGCAGGAACACCCTAAGCAGGTATTTGGCCTGGAATGCGGTGATCGACGATTCGATGCCCCGGCCAGCCACATCACCGATAACTGCGGCCACCCGGGTCGGACCCACCCGGAAGACATCAAAAAAATCGCCGGCCATTACCCCCTCGCCGGCTTGGTATACCCGGCCCATCTCATAGCCGGCGAAATCGGGCAGGTCGTCGGGGGCCAGGCGGCCAGCCCAAGCCTGCGGGGCGAGATCGCCTTGGCTGAGAGTCTCTTCGGCTCGGCGCTCCATCTCGAAACGCTCTTGGGTGAGCCGGGCCTCGGACACGGAGCGGCGCCCCCACCACAGCGGGAACAGGGCGGGCACCACCACTAGGGCCAAGATGGCGGCTACCGCCCGGGATTCCAAGGCGGCGGTCATGGCGGCCACCACGGTCAAGGCTCCGTAAAGGATGGCCGAATGCGCGTCGCGGCGGAAACTCGACTGGGCCAGCGTATGGGCCGCCTCGTAAGCGCTCTCGCCCTCTTCGTCGTACCCCTCGCCTGCGTGGGTGCGCTCGACGCGGAGCAGGAACCGGTGACGATGGCGGGCGGCTCGGACGAACACGCCCATGGCCACCGCGCAAACCCCCGCGGTAATCACAAGGAGGAGATTCTCCATTGACGAAGGTTACCCCGCCATTTTCAGGAGTTCTTGCCGCATTTGTGGCAATTACTCCCCGGAACGGCGGCGAACTCGCAGCTTTACCGGCACCGATCCGAGGTCGAAAGCCTCCCGGAGGCGGCGTTCTAGATAGCGCAAATAGGTGCGGGGCAGGGTCCGGTTGGCAAAAAGCGTGAAGGTGGGGGGATCAGCAGCCCCCTGAGTGGCATACAGTACCCGGGCGCCGTCGGGGGCTGGATGGGCGGCTTGGGCGTCGCGCAGCACCCGGTTCACCGCCTGAGTGGGAATCCGGCGTTGATATTCGGCGATCACCCCTCGAAGCTCAGGCAGCAGCCGGTTCACGCCCTTGCCCGACAGTGCGCTGACCCGCAGAACGGCTGCTTCGCCCAGAAAGTGCAGGCGGCGGTCGATATCGAGGACAATCGCCTCGCGGGCTTCGGTGTCGAGCAGATCCCACTTGTTGAGCAGCACCACGATCGGACAGCCGGCGCCGTCAACGCGCTCGGCTAGGCGCTGGTCTTGGTGGGTGATTCCCACGGTGGCGTCTATCACCAGAAGGGCGATGTCGGAGCGGTCAACCGCGTCCAATGCCCGCAGCAGCGAGTAGTACTCCGCGGCCTGATCGATGCGAGCCCGGCGGCGCATTCCCGCGGTGTCCACGAACCGGATCGGCCCCAACTCGGTGTTCACCACGGTGTCGATGGCATCGCGGGTGGTCCCAGGCTGGTCGTGGACCACCGACCGGTCATCACCGATAAGACGGTTGAACAAGGTGGACTTGCCCGCGTTGGGCCGCCCCACGATGGAAACCGAAACCATGCCTGCATCAGATTTCCGCTCAACGTCAGCCTCGGCTGGCTCTTCGGGTAGTGCAGCCATCACCGCGTCCAGCAGATCCCCCACTCCCCGACCGTGAAGCGCGCTCACCGGGAACGGGTCTCCCAAGCCAAGCCGGATGAACTCCCATACAAGGTTCTCGTGGGCCACGTCGTCCACTTTGTTGACGGCCACGAAGACCGGACCCTCCCGGCCTCGGAGCTGCCCCGCCACTCCCTCGTCGTCGCCGGTGATGCCCGCCTGGGAGTCCACCACCATCACCACCACGTCGGCGTCGTCCATCGACCTCTCGCTCTGGGCCGAGACTTTGGCATCCATCGAGGCGTTGTCGCCCGCACCCTGGGGCAGCCATCCGCCGGTGTCCACGACGGTGAACTCCCGCCCCTGCCAACGGGCCGGCATCTCCTTGCGGTCGCGGGTGATGCCGGGCTGCTCGGCAACGATTGCCTCCCGGCGACCCAACATTCGGTTCATGAGCGTGGACTTGCCCACGTTGGGCCGCCCCACGATCGCCACCGTGGGCAGGGCGCTCGACACCGCCGAGGAGGCGGCTGCGGGGCTAGAGCTAGCCATCGAGCGCTCGTCTCAGCGCAACCCCGTCAGTGGGCACCACCTCCACCGGGCGGGGAAGGTCCCCAGGGAGGGTGCCGTCCAAGAACAACCCTTGCGACAGGCATACATCGGGCAGCAGGTAGCGGTGGCCCTCCGGCTGATCGGCCAGGGTGCGGGCGATATCCTCGCCCACCAGCAGCCCGGCGACCGCAGTGGTGCCGCCGAAGAACTGGTTCTCCACCGGCACCACCCTCACATCGTCGCGGCCAAGAGAATCCAGCAACGGACCCAGTACCGCAGCCCCGTACTCCCCGGTGACCACCCCAACCGGAGCGCCATTGCGGGGCCGAAGGCCGATGGGCGTCGATCCGTCGGACCGAGGAGCTCGGTAACCCGCGGCTGGCGCCCCTTCCACCCATGCAAAAAAACCGGCACGGGTCCCGGTTGTTTCCTGGGCCTGGCCCAAGAACTCCATCTTGAGTGTGGTCGCCATGCCTACCCCGTCCTCGTGCATGGCAAAGCCCTCATAGGCCTCCGGATCCGGGAAGCCGATTCCGGCCAGCAGGAAGTACTCGTCGGCTGGAAACACCAGGCGGCGGCCCAGTACCCGTCGGTTGATCTCCTGCCACTCGTGCACCGTTTCGACCACCGCAGCCGCCTCGGCCTTGGTGTGAGGCCTAAGCCGGGGCTCGGACGTGTGGCGGGACACTCCCAAGGGAACGACGCACACGCTGGCCAGCTCAGGGTATTCATCGGCCACGCCGGCCAGGGTGTCCTCCAGCACGTCCCCGTCATTGACATCCGGGCATACCACTACCTGGCCGTGGATCTCGATGCCGTGGTCAAGCAGCGCTCTGAGCCAGCGCAGGCTGGTGGCTCCCCGGCGATTGCGCAGCATGTCGGCCCTCACGTCGGGGTCGGTGGCGTGGATGCTCACGTTGAGCGGCGAGAGCCGCTCGGTCACTACCCGCTCCAAATCGGCCTCGGTGAAGCGGGTCAGAGTAGTGAAGTTCCCATAGAGGAACGAGAGGCGGTAGTCGTCGTCCTTCAGATACAAGCTGGGCCGCAACCCAGGCGGAAGCTGATATATGAAACAGAACTCACAGTGGTTGTCGCAGGTTCGCACCCGATCAAACAGGGCTGAGTCCACTTGGACACCCAGCGGCTCCCCAGCCCGCTTGAGCACCTCGAGCTCCAACACCACCCCGTCGCGGCGGATGTCCAGGCTCAGCTCCGGCTCGTCCACAAGCTGCTGGTACTCGATCACGTCTTTGGGAGTGCAGCCGTTGACTGCAAGCAACTCGTCGCCAGCTCTCAGACCAGAACGTTGAGCCACCGATCCATCGGCGACCGCTGTCACCCGAGGCGCGGACATGATTGAAATGATACGAGGCCTCAAGGGGTAAATTGGCCTAGTGAACGTCGATAAGGTGATTTTGGCCGCGCCCCGGGGATTCTGCGCCGGGGTGGAGATGGCCATAAAGGCACTGGCCTGGTTGGTTCGCACCTTCGACGGGCCGGTGTACTGCTACCACGAGATCGTTCACAACAAGCTGGTGGTCCGGCGTTTCGAGCAGCTCGGCGTTGTGTTCGTGGACGACATCTCCGAGGTTCCCCCCGGTCATCCGATCATGTTGTCGGCCCACGGTTCGGCCCCCGAGGTTGTGGCCGCAGCCACCGAGCAGGCCAGCTACATGGTGGACGCGGTGTGTCCGCTGGTCACCAAGGTCCACCATGAGGTCAAGGTGCGGGCCGGCAAGGGCTACCGCATCGTCTACGTCGGCCACGAAGACCACGAAGAGGCAGTGGGCACTATGGCAGTGGCCCCGGAGGCCATCCACCCGGTGGAGTCCGTTGCCGACGTCGAAGCCCTCCCCGAATTTGGCGATCCGGTGGCCCTATTGGCCCAGACCACCCTGTCGCACCGCGACTGGGAAGGGGTGCTGCATTCGGCCCGCGAACGCTTCCCGGACATGTGGACGCCAGGACGCAGCGACTTGTGCTTTGCCACCACCAACCGGCAGGCCGCGCTGACCGCCATCGCCGAGCGGTGCAGCACCGTTGTCATCGTCGGCTCTTCCAACTCCTCCAACACCCGGGCGCTGGAGAAGCTGGCCCGGGAGCTGGGCTGCGAGAACGTGTACCGGGTGAACCGGGCCTCAGAGCTGCCCGACGACATCACCGGGATGGTGGGGCTGACCGCCGGCGCCTCGGCCCCTGAGGAGTTGATCAATGAGGTGCTGGACCGCTTGGCCCCCACCGGGGGCATCGAGGAAGTTTCAATCACCGATGAGGACGAGTACTTCCCCCCGCCCCGCAACCTCCGCGAGTTGATCGAGGCCTCGGGCTCGCTGGCCTCCTTCAGCCTGGGGGGTCCCCCGTCGCCCATCCCGATGGTGGACCGCAAGGTGGCCGCCAGCGACGTGCTCGACGGCCTCATCGCCAGCCGCTGAACGCGACAACTCTGGGTTGAAAGGGCCCTTCTGGGCTTAAGGGGCCCTATTCCGGGTGTCTGCTGGCTGCGGTAGGCATTCCCAGTTCTTGTTGCACCTCGTCGAACATGCGCTGGAGGATGTCGTGAAGCTCCGCAGAGTATTGGATCAAAGACTCCCGGCTCTGGCGTCCCCGTTTGTCGACTTCGGGCGGGGCCAACGGCTCGCCCCACACGATCCGAACCGTGCGGGGTCTGGGCATGCGGACTCCCTTGCCCATCGCCCGTTCGGTGCCCCCAATGGCCACCGGCACCACCGGCACCTGGGCTTTGGCCGCCAGCCACGCCACTCCGTCCAGCAGGGGGTGGATGCTCGGACCCGACTTGCGTTCCCCCTCAGGAAACACCACCAGTGCCTTTCCGGCTCCCAGCACGGTCAGCGCGGCATTCAGCGCGCTCCGGTCGACCATCTCCCGCCGAACAGGAAACGCGCCCATGGTCACCATTAGCCAGGTGGTGACCGGGCCCCGGAACAAGCCGCTCTTGGCGAAGTAGCGCAGCGAGCGGCCAGCCGACGCTCCAACCAGCGGCGTGTCCAAGTTGGATCGGTGGGTTGGGGCGATGATCACTCCACCCTTCGACGGCAGCTTGCGACGACCACGGGTATAGCAGCGGAAGTAAGCACCGAAGACCGCTCGGGCCAGCCGCTTCACAAGAAAATGGGTAACCAACCCCACCACTCGCCCCTTGGCTTCCAGATCCTCTGGGCGGAGCTCGACTTGTTTCATCCCAATCGGGCGATTAGCTCGTCCACCACCTCGTCGACGGTGAGGTCGGTGGTATCGATGTGAATTGCGTCGGGGGCCTGGGTAAGCGGGTCATGCTGGCGGGTGGAGTCGGCTGCGTCTCTGGCGGCCAAGTCAGCGGCCACCGTCTCGTAGTCGAGCGCGCTCACCTCGCCTGCCCGGCGCTCGGCCCGGACCTCGGCGGAGGCACTCAGATACACCTTCAACTCGGCGTCGGGGAACACCACCGTGCCTATGTCCCGGCCCTCCAGCACGCCGCCGCCCCGCTCTATCACCCAGGCCCGTTGGCGTACCCGCAGCACCTCTCTCACCCCCGAAATAGCCGCCACCGTGCTTACCGACCGGGTCACCTCCGGGCCTCTGATCTGCGTGGTGGCATCCACGCCGTCAACGGTGACCGAAGAGTCATCGATTTCGATATCGCTGGCTCGAGCCACTTCGACGATGGCGCTGGCATCGGCCAAGTCGATTTCCCGGGCCATGGCCGCAAAGGCCACTGATCGGTACATCGCCCCGGTATCCAGATATCCCAGCCCAAGCCGCTCGGCCAGACGCCGGGCCACCGTGGATTTGCCCGATCCGGCCGGGCCGTCGATGGCGATAACCCTCACCCCGTCATCGGATAGCGAAGTTTCGCCGCTCACGGCGTCCATCCTGTGCTCTGAGCAAAGTCATTGGCAAAGTCCGGATAACTGGTGGTCGTCGCCTCGAATCCCCCGACGGTCACCGAGCCGGAACCGGCCGCTCCGGCAATAACCGCAGCCATGGCCATCCGGTGGTCTCCATGGGAGTCAAAGGTACCGCTGCCCAGCTCATGGGCTTGGCCGACCCCGGTGACAACCAACCTGTGGCCGTCGACCTGACATCCCGCCCCTACCCCGACGACCATCTCGACTATGGCGGCAACTCGGTCGCTTTCCTTGACCCTTAGCTCGTCGATGCCCTCGAAGGTCGTGATCCCGTCGGCGGCCGCGGCGGCCACCGCCAGAACGGGCACCTCGTCGATGCAGCCCGGCAGCTCTTCAGCGGCGATTCGAGTGGCCTTCAGATCGCTGGAGCAAGCCCGAATGTCCCCCGATTCCGAATCGACCGTGATATCGGCCCCCATACGGCGCAGCACCTCGATGAACCCTCCCCGGGCCGGACCAACGTAGACGTTCTCCACCGTGAGATCGCTGCCTTCGGCCACGCACGCCCCCACCAGCCAGAACGCGGCCTGAGATGGGTCACCGGGAACATCGAAGTCGGGCGGGTCCACCTCGCCAGGCCAAACGGTTACCGCGCCGTCCCCGCGCTCTACCCTCACTCCGGCGGCGGCCAGCATCTCCTCAGTGTGGGCCCGGGTGGTAACCGGCTCATGAACCGTTGTGGGACCATCGGCTCCCAGGGCGGCCAGCAACACAGCCCCCTTGACCTGGGCTGATGCCACCGGAAGGGTGTATTTGATGCCCCGCAGCGGGCGACCTTCAACGGTCAACGGGGCCGATGTGCCGCTCTCTCCGCTGCCCCGCACCAACGCCCCCATGGCCGTCAGCGGGTTGATGACCCGGTCCATGGGGCGACGGCGGACGGAGGCGTCCCCGTCCAGCGTTGTCGTGAAGTCGCGGCCAGCCACCAATCCGGCCATAAGTCGGATGCCGGTGCCGGAATTCCCAAGGTAGATGGGCGCCGGCGCCCCGCTCAGTCCCCCGGCAACGGTCACGCCGCCAGTTCCGTGGACCTCGACTCGGGCGCCAAGAGCTTCGACGGCCCGACGGGTGTGGGCTACGTCGTCGCCGTCTGACAGACCTCGGATAAGGCACGGTCGACGGCCGAGCGCGGCGATCATCAGCGCCCGGTGGGATATCGACTTGTCCCCAGGCACCCGCAGCCGGCCGGTAAAGCGCCGTGGCCCTTCGATGGTGATCGATTTCACGACAGGGGTCTCGACGAAGGGGCGTAGCCCTGCTGCCTCAGGGCCTCCAGCAAACTGTCCACCGCTTCATCGTTGACCACCAAGATGGCCACGCCCTGTCCCCCCTCCACCGAGTGGGCGATCTCGAGGTCGTAGATGTTCACCCCGATGTCAGTGGTCAGGCTGGTGATGCGGGCCAGTTCGCCGGGACGATCGAACACCCGCACCCTGACTTCGACCAGCGATACATCTCTGTCCAGGCCATAGGGCAAGTGAGCCCGAGCACTTCGAGCCTGTTCCAACAGTCCCAACAGCTTGCTGCGATTCCCGTCGGCCACCAGAGAGCGCACTTCGGTCAGCGCGTCGATGAATCGGTCGAGCACCGAGCAGATGGCATCGGAATTCTCTTGGCATATGTCGGGCCAGATGCCGGGGTGTCCCGAGGCAATGCGGGTCATATCCCGAAATCCCCCCGCGGCCAGCCTCAACATCACCTGGTGCTCCTCGGACCGCTCATCGGCGAGGGCCATAAGCGTGGCCGCGGTGAGGTGGGGCACATGAGACACCACCGCCACCAAGGCGTCGTGGCGCTCGGGGGCCAGCGACACCACGTCAGCCCCGAGCGAGGCCACCGCCGAGCGGACCTGGACCAGGGAGTCGTCGTCGGTCTCATCGGTGGGGGTAAGCACCCATACTGCATTCCTAAAAAGGTCAGCCCGCGCGCCGGCGACGCCTTCCTGCTCACTGCCCGCCCTGGAAACGGGAGTCGGCCACCGCGGCCACGATGGGGGCCTTGACGCTGGCCACATCGGTGACCAGCCCATTGCCAGCGGCTAGAGCCCTTTCAGCCTCAGCGGCGGCCGAACTCACCGGGGTGGCTACGAATGTGATGTCGGCGTCGGTTGGCGGCCCTACGGCATCAAGGGCACCCCGACTCAGCGCCTCGGCGGCAACCGCCTCATCCAGGTCTGAGCCCACAACCCACCAGCCCTTTTCTCTCAAAGCCAGGCCTATGGAACCGCCAATGAGGCCGGTGCCGACAATGGCCGCCCGTCTAGGGGCGTTGTTGACGGGCATCACTCGGGAAGGTCGTCGCGCAGACCTTGTGCGCCTTCCAGATAGACATGGTGCAGTTCGTCGCGACCTCGCGGGGTATTCAGGTGGATGAGCACGCGAAGGCACAGTGGCGTGCCGCCCACTATGTCCAGCTCTTGGGCGCACAGCAAGGGCACGTCGCCCAAACCGAACACCCGGGCCGCCGCCGCCGGGAAGGCCGAGCTGATGTCGGAGGTGGCAGTGAAGACGATGCTGATCAGGTCGTCGTGGTGGATCTCATTGCGCTCGAACAACTCGGACAGCAGCGCGACGATCCGCTCCTCGATCTGCTCGGCGGTATCGACGTCGATGGTGGTGGCGCCCCGCAGGGCGCGCACAGCGCTGCTCACGGGCAGAATTGTACCGACCCCCACTCCCCCTCCAGAACTCTGTTACCGGTCAATCCCCTCCACTGACCTGCCGTTCGAGTTCTCTTACCTCGCTACGGGTCAGCTCTCGCCACTCTCCTGGGGGGAGCTTGCGGTCGGCCAGCGAGCCGATCCTGGTGCGGACCAGTCGGATCACCGGGTGGCCGACTGCTTCGCACATCCGCCGGACCAGTCGATTGCGGCCTTCTCGGACCACGATGCGGACAACCGACGGCTCGAGCAGCGATACGCCCACTGCCTCGGCGGAGCCGTCGTCCAACTCCACCCCCTCGCGTAGCTTCCTCAGCGCCCCACGGCTGGGACGACCCTCCACATGGGCCAGGTACTCTTTGTCCACTCGGAATGAGGGATGGGTCAGGCGGTGAGTCAGCTCCCCGTCATTGGTGAGCACAAGCAACCCCTCGCTGTCGGAGTCCAAGCGGCCCACGGGAAAGACCCGGGGTTCTTCGGGCACGAGGTCGACCACGGTGGGGCGTCCCTGGGGGTCGGAAGCGGTGGTGACAACTCCTGGCGGCTTGTTCAGCAGGTAATACACCAAATCGGCCCTCAGCCCAACCGGAATGCCGTCAACTTCCACCGCGTCGTGATCGGGATCAACCCTCTGGCCCAACCGGGCGGTCTTGCCGTTCACGGTGATCCGACCCTGGACCACCATCTCCTCCACCGCCCGGCGACTGGCCACGCCGGCTGCGGCCAGGACTTTTTGGATTCGCTCAGCCTCGCTCACGCCGACTTGGCGCGATCGGCCATCAAGCTCGTCTCCAGCGCCTCAATGACCTCCGAACCGGGCACGAAGTCGACCAGCGGGGGCAGCTCGTCGATGGCGTCCAAGCCCAGCCGCTCTAAGAATGACGGGGTGGTGGCGAACAACCGGGCGTTGCCGGGGCCGGGATCCCGACCCACCTCATAGACCAGGCCCCGCTGCTGTAGCGTGCGCATGGCACCCTCGGCATTCACCCCCCTGATGGCCGAAACCTGGGCCCGAGACAGCGGCTGCTTGTAGGCCACTATGGCCAAAGTCTCCAGGGCGGCTGACGACAGGCGGGTGCTCTGGCCGCTGACCACGAACCGCTTCACATACGACTCAGTGTCGGGATGGCTGCGGTAGCGGTAGCCACCGGCCACCCGGACCAGTTCGAACCCCCGTCCTTGGACCCGATACTCCTCGGCCAGCTGGGAGCAGATGGCCTCCACTTGCTCGGTGGGAATCTCGATGAGCTGGGCCATCAACCCCGGCGGGACCGGTTCCTCGGCCACCATCACGATGGCCTCCACCGCTTGGCGGGCCTCTATGTTCTCATCCCTCATAAGCGTCCACTCCTACCAGGGGCTCGGTTAGATCGGCTTCGCCGCTCCAGGTGATGGCGATGTTGCCGAATGTCGAGGCCTGCGATACCTCCACCATCCCCCGCTTGTAGAGCTCCAGTACCGCCAGGAAATACACCACCACCTCGATGCCGGTCGCCAGTTCCTCAGTCAGCTCCCGGAATCCCACCGTCCCGATGTCGGGCAGTCGAGCCACCAGTTCCGCGGTGACCTCGTCCACGCTGATGGGGATGTCGGTGACGTGGGCTATATCCACCCGGGGGGTGGGCCGGGCCGTGGTCGCCCGTACAAATGCGGCCCTGAGGTCATCGGGGCCGATGCCCTCCAAGAAGTCGGGAACAAGGTCTAAGTAGCGCTCGTCGGGGCCCGCGACACGGGAGTAGCTTCGACCGGCCATCGAGGCCATCTGCTCCAGGGCCGCGGCCGCAGCCTTGAATGTCTGGCACTCCAGCAATCGGGCCAACAGCAGGTCGCGCTCCGACCACAAGGCCAATTCCTCATCGAGGTCCAGCGAATCGCTGTCGGGCAGCAGGCGACTGCTCTTCAACTGAACCAGAGTGGCCGCGATCAGCAGGAACTCGGTGGCCACCTCCAGGTTGAGGTTGTCCATGCGATCCAACTCGGCCAAGTAGGCGTCCACGATATCGCCCACCATCACCTCATAGAGGTCCACCTCATCCCGCAAGATGAGGTGCAAGAGCAGGTCGAACGGCCCTTCGAACACCTCCGTTCGCACCTCTGCGGTCACTCGCCAAGTGTAGAACCCGACTTCGGCTGTATTGAGCTTTTGGCCGAGCAGGCCGGAGGATGGATTTGAACACGAATCACCGCCATACCAAGGGGTAGTTTGACCTGCGTGGCTCGTGTGTTCTCGGGGATACAGCCGTCCGGCGGCATGCATCTGGGCAACCTCCTGGGCGCGCTGCGCAACTGGGTGGCCTATCAGCACGAGCACGACGCGGTGTATTGCGTGGTCGACCTCCACGCTCTCACCACCGCTCCCGACCCAGCTGAGCTGCGAGACAACACTCTGGCCGCCGCCACCATGCTCCTATCGGTGGGAATCGACCCGGGGCGGTCAACGCTGTTTGTGCAGAGTGCGGTAAGCGAGCACGCAGAGCTGGCCTGGATGATGGAGTGCACGGTGGGTTTCGGGGAACTGCGCCGCATGACCCAGTTCAAGGACAAGTCCGACCGGACCGACTTCGTGTCGGCCGGGCTGTTCACCTATCCCGCCCTGCAAGCGTCCGACATCTTGTTGTACGACACCGATTTGGTGCCGGTGGGCGATGACCAGCGCCAGCACATAGAGCTATGCCGAGATATTGCCGAGAGGTTCAATCACCGCTACGGCGAGACATTCGTAGTTCCCGCACACGTCATCCCCACAGCAGGCGCCCGCGTCATGGACCTCCAGAACCCGACCGACAAGATGTCGAAGTCGCTGGAGTCAGCCGGCACCATTGCTGTGCTTGAAGATCCAAACACCGTGACCCGCAAGTTCAAGAGGGCCGTGACCGACAGCGACAACGAGGTGAGCTATGACCCCGAGGCCAAACCGGGGGTGTCCAATCTGCTGGGCATTCTGGCCTCGGCAACTGGGCGAACCCCAGAGTCGGTGGCCGAAGACTACAACCAGTACGGGCCGCTCAAGGCCGACACCGCCGACGCGGTGAACGAGCTGCTCGAGCCCATCCGGGAGCGATTCCGCGAGCTCTCAGCCGACCCCGGAGAGATCGCCCGCCTGCTGCATGTCGGTGCCGACAAGGCCCGCACAGTGGCCGCAACCACTTTGCAGCGGGCCCGAAACAACGTGGGCCTGATCCCCCGCTCGCCCACCTAGTTTTCAAGGAGCCTCATGTCCGAGATCACCCCGTTCACCGTCGAGATCCCCGATGCTGCGCTGGAAGACCTGCACCGCCGCCTGAGCGGGACCCGCTGGCCCGATCAGCTTCCCGACGCGGGCTGGGACTACGGCGCGGAGCGGGGCTACATCCAGGAACTGGCCCGCTACTGGGCCGACGAGTATGACTGGCGGGCCGCCGAGGCAGAGCTGAACCAACTCGACCACTACACCACGTCCATCGACGGCCAGAACATCCACTTCATCCACCAGCGCTCGCCTCATCCCGACGCCCATCCCCTTATCCTCAGCCACGGCTGGCCCGGTTCAGTGGTGGAGTTCCTCGATATCATCGGACTGCTAACCGAACCGGACGACCCGGCTGACGCCTTCCATGTGATCGCCCCTTCCTTGCCCGGATACGGCTTCTCCGGGCCGACCTCCGACCGGGGATGGGATGCCGTGCGCACGGCCAAGGCATTCGCCGAGCTCATGGGGCGATTGGGGTACGAGCGCTACGGCGCCCAGGGTGGCGACTGGGGGTCGTTCATCTCCCAGAACATCGGCCGCCAAGACCCCGCCCACTGCGAGGCCGTACACGTGAACTTCTTGTTCGCCAATCCTCCTGCCGATGGGCCCGGCGAACTCACCGAAGACGAGCAGGCCGGGTTGGGCCGGGCCAACCTCTACTTCACCGAGGGCGCGGGCTATATGCAGATCCAAAGCACCAAGCCCCAGACCCTGGCCTATGGCCTGACCGATTCCGCCGTGGGGCAACTGGCGTGGATCGCGGAGAAATTCTTGGCCTGGACCGACAACGACGGCACCATTGAGTCGGCGGTGAGCCGCGACCGCCTGCTCACCAACATCTCGCTGTACTGGTTCACCGCCACCGCGGGCTCATCAGCCCGCATGTACTACGAGGTGCTGCGCCCCGGTGCGGCCGGCATCACCGAACCCCTCGGAACGCCCATCGGGGTGGCCAATTTTCCCATGGAGATAATGCGAGCCCCCCGGCGATGGATGGAGGACAGCTATAACATCGTCCACTGGTCCGACATGGCTGAGGGGGGCCATTTCGCGGCGATGGAAGAGCCCGAGGCCTTGGCGCAGGACATCCGCGAGTTCTTCCGCCGCTTCCGCTAGTCGGGAGGCGAATGACTCGGCTGCCGCCCGGGTAAGCTGGCCAGGTAGAAGTCGCCGTCAACATTCCTGATGACCTCCTCGAGCAAGCCGAGAACGTCGCTTCCGAGCAGCGCGTAACCCGTTCTGAACTCTACGCCCGAGCTTTGGAGTCCCTCATCGCTGCCAACGGCCCTTCTGCCACCACGCCCGCGTCTCCCAGTCCGGCATGGCTAGGTTGGAGTGACGAGGAGATCACCCGAAACCTCGACGAGCACGCTGTCCAGCACGACACCAGGCTCGATCCCGTCCTTGCCGAAGCCCAATTCAGGACCCTCCTGAAGCATTGGGAGTGGGAGGAGTGAGGAGAGGCGACGTCTACTGGGTCAACCTTCGCAACCCCATCGGCTCCGAACCTGGCCATCGGCGCCCGGTGTTAATTGTCTCTGCCGACAGTTTCAACGAAAGCAGACTGGAAAACGTTGTCGCCGCAGCCATCACCTCCTCCCCCGCGAAGACCGACCGATTGCGGCTTCCCAGATCGTCGGCATGTCCCCTTCGAGGCAGAACGCTGATCGGCTCGTTGCCCCGAGGGTCCACATGATCGTTGTCACAGTGACTTATTGTTTTGCGCTGTGTTGCAACGTTTCTTGAAGTCGGTTTTGGCGATCGGCCTGTTGTGCGGCGGGTTGGAGGTCGCTGGTCCAGCCGAGTTTCCCTTTGTTGCGGTGGGGTTTGAGCCTGCTTCAGCCGCGGTCGCGCAGCAGTCTTCTCAGCAGTTCTGTTTGTGGTACACCGAAGCGCCGTACCGCGAAATCGCCCGCCGCATCCGCACGGCCAACAGATGCCCCGCCCCGCCAGTCGCGCCACAAGCCGCGATAGGGCGGTCCTGCGCACACGGCGGAACCTTCACTTACACCGGCAACGATGGAACCGGCTGGTGGTACGTCTCCAAATGCAACCCCGGGCCTCCAGGGAGGCCTTCGGGATTGCGATGTGTTTCATCGGTTTCGTCGATTGAGCTTTCCTGGGCTGGGGTAGACCGAGCCGATGCATACCAGGTTTCTCGCGACCGCGGGGAGAAATGGATTGACTCCGCAGGCTCTAGGCATTCGTTTGCCGGACTGGTAGCAGGTACTGAGCATGTTCTGTGGGTGCAAGCCGGGGCGCTAGTCAACGGAGCGCTTGTGTGGGGGCCCACCGCTGTCAAGACGTGCTACACGCTACCTCTGGCGCCGGTGGCTCATTGCGGTGCAGCAACGGTGTCGAGCGTGTCTTGGAATTGGGATCCGGTGGACGGGGCCACGGGCTACGAGTACCGCTATGCCTCAGGTTCCGATGGCGTCGTGTTGGGCGCGAGCCCTTCACGGGAGCCGATCTCTGCTACTGCGAACAGCCGGTTCGGGCTGAAGCCAGGAGCTGGTACCGGATTTTTCGTGCGGGCAGTCAACAACGCGGGCGCCAGTGTTGAGGACTTCCAGCGCTGCTCTACCCTGCCCGCCGCCGGCCTCCCACCGGTGCCGGGCATCCCCAAGCCGCACTGCGGCACGGCCACGGCGTCGAGCATCACCTATCGGTGGAGGTCGGTGCTCGGCACTGGCTACTACGAAGTGAAGCACAGCGGCACAGATGGCAACTGGGAGCGTCACGACGCCTCTAGCAACATTGGCACCGTCTTGTTCACCCGCACCGATTTGAGCGCCGACACCAACGAGACGCTGGAGGTGCGTGCGGTGAGCCGAACCGGTTCCAGCCAGCCCTCCCGCAAGACGTGTTCCACCCTGCCCGCCCCTCCGTCAGCGCTGAGCGTGGCCTGTGCCGCCAGCACCAACGGCACACCAGAGATCTCGATGTCTTGGAGTTACACCGCGGGTGCTCGCTACCAGGCCGCTTTGCGACGTGCCGGACAGCCTGCCCTGCACGACGAAATTCACCGCGGCACCAAACTCAGCCTCACCGTCGCCGCCAAGCAGGGCTGGATATACCAGGCCAGGGTGCGGGTCGAGTCTCCCACCGGGTGGACCGACTGGACCGACTGGTCTCCGCAAACGGCCTGCCCGATCTCGTGTCCCACAGTCGGCGGCAAGATATGCGTCACCAAGGGCATGTACGACGGGCTGAGATCGAGCACGAGTCAAATCGTCTCCGACAACGCAAATAACAACAAGTGCTCCCAAAAGATGACTCAGGAAAGTTTGATGGCAGTCATGCTGTCGATACCGCTATGGGAGCTAGGGGAAGGCAAAAAAGATCTCGCCCACTCCCCGATGGCGTTAGGCCGCTCCGACAATGTCGTGGCGCGTGCTTCGGATCTCAATAACATAAAGCTCTATTCCCACATGACCCGAACGGGCCACAAGCGGGCACACTGGAACAAGGGAGTCGGCCCCTGGCAGCTTGATAACCTCCAGGACACGGGGGCGGGAGTGAATACCCTCGTTTTGAACCACGCTGAGCGAGCCGACCTTGAACACGGTGGTCACCAAACCACCCTCTACTTCTACTGGATGCATTGCAGCGGCGGAATGAGCAATGTCTGGCAGAAGGCCCACGGGAAGTGGCACGGCTGCAAATACAAGACAGGAACTGACCGCTCTGACATCACCAAGAACCGGTGCAAGGAAACATACGACACGCTCTACAACGCTTCCAGCCAATCACTAAATGCCGGCAAGATCCATATCGTCGAAGATCTGGCCGACACCTCTGGCGGTATACAGGAGAGGCAATGCCGATGGGGAGAGAGCGAAGACGTTATGGTCTGCTACCTGTACAACGTCGGCTGGGCCGAGGGGCACATACCCGGCAGGCCGTCGCCCGAGAGCCCGGGGACCACGGCGGCGTCGCTGGAAGGAGGCGACTTCCTCAACGCCTACACTCCGGTCTCCGCCGCGTTCTTGTCGTTCACCGACACCGTGACCCATAAAGACAATTCCGACAACCACACAAGATACGCGGTGTGGCCAGCAGAATGGCCGGAGTCCACTACCACAATGGCCTGGCCGCAAACTACTGTGTCGGGCGAGGACTCCCTCACAATCATGCGAGCGGTGCCCAAAAGCAGCGACGCGCGAAAAAGCCCCCAGTGCCACATCCCCCGCCCGCAAGTAACACGCGAAGACAGCTGGAGCGACAGCGATTACGCGGACCAAGTCGCCACTGCCATCGAGAACGCGTTGAGCCTCTTGTACCAGACTCCGCCCAATCCCCCCTGCTTCAAAGTCAATAAACCCGCTGCTGCGGGCACCGGACCCGAGGGCTGGTTCGACAACACCATCGACGGCAAAGACCTCCAAGTGCGAAACTGCCTTTCAACACCGCTGCCGGGCACCACATTCTGCCAATGGACCAGCCTCAACTCCGATCCCCCATAACAACAATGAGAACTCGAGACAGCCGACCCCGAGGAACACTGCGATGAGCCCGCAACAACGCCGCCTCCCCAATGCGTGCCAGCCTGCGCCCTGGCACATTGCCCGCCGACGCCTGCGTGTCGGGCTGTTGTGCCTGCTTGTCGCAACAGCCCTCGCTACGGGCTGTCGAACCAGTTCCGATACGACCGTGACCACGGCTGGCACTCACCAAACCCAGCCCACAACCGGCCCCAGCACGAGGTCGCTGACTCCCCAACCCACTGCCTCTGCAAGCACAAGCCCTCCAAGCCCCCAACCCACTGCCTCTCCTGACACATACTCAGTAGCCGCTGAGCCCGCTGGCGGGACCGGGGATGAAACAGGCGAGGGCGATGGCACCCCAGAACAGGAGCCCGGCATCAGCGGCCCGGCACAGGAATCGCCTGTGGGCGACACCGGAGACGGTGCTGGCACCGGTGCTTTGAGGACCCTCTGGGGGCTGACCTGGGACGGTCGCGGCGGACTGGTGGTGTACCCCCCCGATTCGGTGCTGCACGGCCCATGGATCCACATGGTCAGCGAAGTTATCGACCTGTGCGACCGTTCTGCGGCCTTCTTCGCCGCCCATGGCAAAAACCTCGGCCCCGGCGAACAGCCCACAGACGAAGAGTTCATGGAGACTGAGATGTTGCTGTCAGGCTACGAGATCGATTGCGACACGCCAGGCGGAAACCGGTACGCGTACATCAGTGTGACCGGCCCCTCGGCAATCGGGCCGACTGTGCAGGCCGCCATCGACAAATACGAGCGCAAACACCCCAGACAACAAACCGAGGCCACACTGAAGCAACGCCCCCTCGGCCGCCTCTTGGGAACAGCGGGCTACGGGGTAAACGCCAATTGGCTGAGGCGAACATTTCCGCTGGAAGAACGAGACGAGATCGTGGTCCTGCCGGAAACCCTCAGCATAAAAGATGGCACGGCCCGCGGGATGATCCACAACCTCTCCGAAACCCTATATGCCAGAAACGTCTCCGTGTCGGCCGCGCACGACAACAGCCAACGATGGCAATGGCCCATCACAGTGCAACCCGGAGAGACCGCCCCTTTCGAGATTGAAAACTGGACCGGCCCCCACAGACCAGACGAGGCGTCATTCCAAATCACCGCCAACATGACCCCAGACTCCGACCTGACTCGTTCCATGTCACTGTTCGGCAGCCTCACGGAAGAGGTAAACGCCCGATATTGGCGCAACCTCAATGAAGGACGCGAACAAGTTGTGGAGGAACACCTGCTCCCCGACGACGAATACGCCGTCTTCGAGACATACGACATATTCGCAGTGCCAATAGCACCGGACTCGCCACCCGGAATCGACGAGGACTACCTGCTCGACAGCCTGCGATTCGAGAATCCCATCTCGTTCGTAGCGTTCTTCGACTACGACGGCCGAGTAGTGGAGGTAGATGAGCGACCGCTATTCGTACTTGATCCGTTCGAGAAATTGCCCCCACAGCCCTACAATCAGTACCCCACGATACTCGAATACGAAGACCAAGAACCCGTCACCATATACATTGGCGGAACAGTGTTCATACTCCAAACCGGCAACTGGCAATACTGGTTTGGAGGCGCCAACTCCCCCCAACCCTGACCCGCCCATTGCAATAGTAGAAACTCACTATGAGGATGCCGTCGCTGCCTCAAGGCCTGGCCGCAAGTGCGGCCCGACGCGCTGGACTGCTGTCTCAGAAGCTGGGGCGAGGTGGGGGCACTACTCTGCCCGGCCTGCTGCTCAACCGATTGCGCCCTGAGGCCACCGCGGAGATGGCCCGCTCTGTCCCCGGCGGCGTAATCCTCGTGTCGGGAACCAACGGCAAGACCACCACCGCCCGACTGGTCCGGGCCGCCCTCGACACAACCGGAGCCAAGGTGGTGGCCAACACTGCCGGCTCCAATCTGGAGCGGGGGGTGGCCACTGCACTGCTGCACGCCGACGGAGCCGAGATAGGCCTGTTTGAAGTGGACGAGGCCGCCCTCCCGGGGTTGATGGGCCAGACCCAGCCGCGGGCGATCGCCCTGATGAACCTGTTCCGAGACCAGCTCGACCGCTACGGAGAACTCGAACACCTGGTCGATCGCTGGCGGGAGGCGGTGGCCTGCCTCGATCCGGCCACCGTCGTGATCTACAACGCCGATGACCCCGCGGTGGCCGAGATTGCCGCCACCCATCCCAACACCGTGTCCTACGGCATCGAGGACCCTCGGGTGGGCCGCGAACGGCTGCCCCACGCCGCCGACACCACCGATTGCCGACAATGCGGCGCCCCGCTGCACTACGACATGATCACCATCGCCCACCTCGGCCGATGGGCGTGCCGAGAGTGCGGCTCGGCCCGCGGACAACCCGACGTCAGGGCCACCCGAGTGGAGCTTCACGGTCTGGGGGGACAGCGACTCGCCATGGCCACCCCTCAGGGTCCCATCGAGCTGTCGCTGCGCTTGCCGGGCATGCACAACTCGTATAACGCCCTTGCTGCCACCGCGACCGCCGCGGCCTTGGGCCTGGGTTCTGAGTCCATTGGCCCCGCGCTGGCCAAACGGGAGGCCGCGTTCGGCCGGGCCGAGCGCACCCAGATCGGCAAGGTCCGGGTGACGACCCTTCTGGCCAAGAACCCCGCTGGGGCCAACGAGAACATCCGGACAATGCTGCTGGAAGACCATCCCCTCCACCTGTTGGTGTTGCTCAACGACCGCACCGCCGACGGGCAGGACGTGTCGTGGATCTGGGACGTGGACTACGAGCTGCTTTTGGAAAATAACCGGCTGGAGTCGCTCACGGTGGGCGGCGACCGGGCCTACGACATGGCGCTGCGATTCCGCTACGGCGGATTCGACCCCGTCCGGATGTCTGTCGTCCCCTCGGTGTCCGCTGCTCTCGACGCCGCCCTGCGGACCAGCGGTTCTGACGGCGACCTTTATGTGCTTCCCACCTACACCGCCCTTCTCGAATTCCAGGCAGTGCTGGCCGACCGGGGGCTAGTGCCCGCTTTCTGGGAGGACAAATGAGCACCGGCCGACCCGCCATCCGGCTCTGCCATCTGTACCCGGATCACTTGAACATCTACGCCGACCGGGGAAACATCGCGGTTTTCCGCCGACGGCTGGAATGGCGGGGCCTTTCCCTCGAAGTGGCTGAAGTCGGACTCGGTGATTCCATCCCCGCCGACTGCCACCTCTACTACCTGGGAGGCGGCCAAGACCGCGACCAGATGCTGGTGGCCGAGAACTTGGCCCAAAAGGCTGATCCCCTGCGCGGCGCCGCAGAGGACGGGGCGGTGGTACTGGGGGTGTGCGGCGGCTACCAGCTGTTGGGCCATGGCTACACCGCCGCCGACGGCCGGCGAATGCCGGGGATCGGGCTGTTGGACTTGGAGACCACCGCAGGCGACCGCCGCCTCATCGGGGACGTCGTGCTGGACGTGACACTGAATGGCCAAACCCGCAAGGTGGTGGGCTACGAGAACCACGCTGGGCGCACCCACTTGGGTGGGGGGTGTACGCCTCTCGGCCACTTGCGCCGAGGACACGGCAACAACGGGGAAGACGGCTGCGAGGGGGCAGTGGCCACCCGAATCGTGGGCACGTACCTGCACGGGCCGCTTCTGCCCAAGAATCCCTGGCTGGCCGACGTTCTCCTGGGCTGGGCCCTCGACCACGCCGGAGGTCCGGTTGACTTGGAGCTGCTGGACGACAATTTCGAAGAGGTGGCCCACGCGGTTGCCGCCACTAGAGCAGGACAGAAGCGATGAACCCACCGTCGAACAGCAGCCCCCGGCCGATCATCATCGACACCGACCCCGGCCAAGACGACGCCATTGCCATCCTGGCCGCATTGGCGTCCCCCGAACTAGAGGTTCTGGGCATCACCGCGGTGGCCGGCAACGTGCCCTTGGAGCTGACCGCCCGCAACGCCCTCATCCTGATCGAGCTGGCCGCCCGCCCCGATGTGCCCGTGTTCGCCGGCTGCGACCGCCCGCTACGCCGAGACCTGGTTACCGCCGAGCACGTCCACGGCAAGACCGGGATCGACGGGGCCGACCTGCCTGAGCCCGCCACTGCCCTGCAATCCCAGCACGCGGTGGACTGGATGACCGAGACTCTGCTGGCCGCCGGGGGGCGGGAGATCACCATCTGCCCGGTGGGGCCAATGACCAATGTGGCCACCATGCTGGAGGCCGCTCCCGAGACGGCAAGGCACATCCGGGAGATTGTCTGCATGGGCGGTGGGTTCTTCGGAGGGGGCAACACCACTCCCACTGCGGAGTTCAACGTCTTCGTCGACCCCGATGCCGCCCAAATCGTCCTCCATTGCGGTGCCCCGGTCACCATGCTCCCCATAGACGTCACCCACAAGGCGCTGATGACCGACACCTGGATCGACCAGGTGAGGGCGTTGGGCAACCGCACTGGGGCGGCCGCCGCCGGAATGCTGGAATTCTATGAGCGCTTCGACGTGGACAAGTACGGGACGACCGGCGGCCCCCTCCACGACCCCAACGTGATCGCCTTCCTGCTGCGCCCCGACCTTTATGGGGGCCGCCACTGCAACGTGGAGGTGGACACTGGCTCTCCCCTCACCCTGGGGATGACCGTGGTGGACTGGTGGGACGTAACCGACCGGCCGGCCAACTGCAACTACATCACCGAAGTGGACTCCGACGGCTTCTACGCGCTCCTCCTCGAACTCCTGGCCCGTCTGCCCTAGTCGGCGGGGACCACCAGAGCTTCGATCTCATCGGCGCTATAGCCCAGCTCGGCCAGGATTTCGCGGGTGTGGTGGCCGGGGTGGACAGGTCCGGTGCCCACTGCGGCAGGGGTGTCGGTGAACGTGAGCGGCAGCCGCAGCGCCGCCAACTCGCCGCCGTCGGGGTCGGGAACCAACGAGAACACGTTCAGATGTTCCACCTGGGGATCGTCGAACGCTTCGTCTACCGACAGCACCGGTCCGCACGGGCACCCCGCGGCGTTCAGCCGCTCCACCCACTCGGCGGTGGTGGCGGTGGCCAGGCGGCTTCCGATGATCCCGGCCAGCTCCTTCCGGTAAGCAGTACGGGTGTCGCGGTCTGTGAATCGGGGATCGGTCACCAGCTCGGGAGCACCCAGTGCTTCGGCAAACGTCTCCCACCGGGCCATCGGGGCCACGTTTACGTGCCCATCGGCGGTGGCGAACATCCCCATCGGCACGACGGTGGGATGGTGGTTGCCCTCCTGCGGCGGAACCTCCCCGTCGGTAAGCCACCGCACGGCCTGGAAGTCCATGAAGTTGATGGCCGCCTCCAACAGCGACGTATGAACCCACTGTCCCCGCCCGGTGCGCTCCCGAGCCAACAGCGCAGCCAGCACCCCTTGGGTCATGAACGTGCCTGCCGCGGTGTCGGAGACGGCGATCCCCACCCGCCAAGGTCCGCTGCCAGCAGGGCCGGTCACGCTCATCAACCCGCTCAATCCCTGGGCTATCTGGTCCACCCCTGGGCGGCTGGCATACGGTCCTTCCTGGCCAAATCCCGAAATGCTGGCGTACACCAATTTGGGATTGCGGGCTGACAGCACGTCGTAGCCGATGCCCAGCCGTTCTTTGACCGCGGGCCGAAAGTTCTCCACCACTACATCAGCCCCGTCGGCCAGCCGGTAAAAGGCCTCCCGAACTCGGTCGTCGGTCAAGTCCAGCCGCACCGACCGCTTATTGCGCTGGAGGTTGTTGTTGTCGGATCCGCCCAAATAGCGGCGATGCGGGTCGACAACGCAGATCACTTCGGCACCCATGTCTGCTAACTGGCGCGTACAGGTAGGGCCAGCCCTAGCCCTGGTCAGATCAATCACCCGCAAGCCCACCAGCGGACCGTTTCCTGGATTCGCGCGGTCGTACATCGACATCGTGCTACTACTAACCGATGGCCAAGGACGTGGAAACCGGTACCGAAAAGCTGATCGCCGAGATCGAGGACGCGATCGGCCGCATCGTGTTCAACAATCCCGAACGGCACAACGCAATCACTACCGACATGTTCGCGGCGTTGGCCGCCGTTGTCGACGCCTACGAGGCAGACCCTGAAGTCCGAGTGGTGGTCATATCCGGCTCAGGCGGTCGCGCCTTCGCCTCTGGGGCTGACATCGGCAACTTGGACTCTGCTCGGGGCCCGAGCCGCAACCCGTCGTCGGCTGATGCCAGCACCAGCCGGGGTCCGGCTGCGCTGGCCCGCCTGACCAAGCCGTTGATCGCTGCAGTGGACGGGTATTGCCTCGGAGGCGGGCTGTTGGTGGCCTTGCACGCCGACCTTCTCATTGCCACCGACCGGTCGCAATTCGGCATCCCTGCCGCCCGTCTCGGGGTGGGCTACCCCATTGAGGGAGTCGAGCAACTGGTGGGGCGCGTTGGCGATGCCAATGCCGCCCTCTTATTGATGACCGGGGGCCGATTCAGCGCCGAGGAGGCTGCGAGAATGGGGCTGGCCCACTCGGTGGTGCCCGCCAAACAGCTCGATGGCGAGGTCGACCGGCTGTGCGAACGCCTAGTGGCCAACGCCCCGCTCACCCTGCGGGCCGTCAAGTTGTCGATCGCCGCGGCGACCGGCCGGGGCGACCGACAGGACGCGCTAGAGGCGATTGCCGACTGCTGGGCCAGCGCCGACTTCGCCGAGGGCCGGGCTGCCTTCACTGAACACCGCGAACCCCATTTCCGGGGCTGTTGAGAATAAAATCAACCGAACACAGCTATGTCCACGGTTGCCGCCTTCTTCGTCTTTCTGCTAATCATGTTGGGGTTGGCCACCTTGGCCATCATCTTGGACTGGATGGGCAAGCCCATCCGCCGCACGTTTCGCCCCCGCACCACCGGCACGCCGGGATGGCTCATGGTCAACGCCCCCCTCCCTTCGAAGAACCCGGCCTCAAGCTCTGTTGAGAACCACGAGAGCCAACCCGGAGAATTCTCCACCCAAGCACCCGTGATCGAACAGCCAGAGAACCCCTCTTCCCCTGCCGGCGACCAGCCAGGCGAGTATCCCGCCCTCAATCCTGCTCCTGAGCAAGGGGAACAGCCTTCTTCGGGGCCATGGCAGGCGGGCGATTCCATTTTCAAGCTCACTCCCAAAGGAACGCCGCCGTCGATCACCGCGGTGCGCCGCCGCTACTGGAAGAACCTGTCCGAGCGCCGATCCTCGGTGGTGTTCGGCGAGGACAACCGGGCTCTGATGGCTATCGGACAGGCCCCCCAGCGCTTCAATCCCCGTAGCGGCACCATGGAGGAGTTGAGCCTGCCCGAGCCCATGTTGTGCCATTGCTGGGTCACCAAGCGCAGGCCCACCCCTATATGGGGCGACAAGGGCCTCGACCCCTTTGCCGGGCCATGACGACCGACCCCACGCTCAGCGACCGGTTTGCCGATGGGGCCGAGACTGTCGTGCACGGAGGGCGCGATGTCCGCCCGCTTTTGCGGTTGGCTGTGTCTGAGGGAACCAGGGTGCGGGTGGAGCGAACCGGCGCCCGGCCCGACCGGCGCCAAGCCCTCAAGCTGGCCGC
The DNA here is from genome assembly GCA_002239105.1 of marine group bacterium Sva0996 bin134. Lineage (GTDB taxonomy): Bacteria > Actinomycetota > Acidimicrobiia > Acidimicrobiales > Bin134 > Poriferisocius. The sequence continues at coordinate 37,296 of MPNQ01000016.1, forward strand.
GGTAAACGGCCTCCTCGAAGCCAATGAAGCCACATCCGAGATCGTCTCGCTATGGTCCGACACCAGCCCGGCGGAGGTAGAGCTGATCGTGCTCGGGGCTCAGACCCGGCGCTTAGAGGTGTGGAATGCCTGGGATCTGGGAGGACTCGAAACAGCCTGGCTGGGCAACGCCGGCATGATCGTCGAACCGAGGGAACGATATCTGGCCTTGCATTGCAGCGACGGCCTCGGCCCACCAAACTTCACCGATCTCCAAATTCATCTGTCAGTAGCCCAGCCCGGTTAGAACGCGGCAAGCTTGGGTATGGCCATATCGCTGGACGAGCTCTCCGCCGACACCTCCTTTACCCAGAACGTCAAAGGCCAGGTGACGTTTCTGCCCGAACCCGAGCGGGCCGACCGTTGGACGCCGATGGTCTCGGTGGACGACCACATAGTGGAGCCCCCCGGAGCCTTTGCCGATCGATTCCCCGCCAAGTACGCGGACGACGCCCCCCGGGTAGTCGCCCTCGATGACGGGTCTGAGGCCTGGCTGTACGCCGGGCACTCGCTTCCCAACGTGGGATTCAACGCGGTGGTCGGCCGGCCGGTCAGCGAGTACAGCTTCGACCCCACCCGCTTCGAGGACATGCGCCGGGGCTCATGGGACATTGACGCCCGTATCGCCGACATGGACCTCAACGGGGTCTACGCCTCGCTGTGCTTCCCGTCGTTTCTGCCCGGCTTCTGCGGCCAGCGGTTCCAGCAACTGACCGACGATCCCGACCTGGCCCTGGCCGCGGTGCGGGCTTGGAACGACTGGAACATCGAGGAGTGGTCCGGTGCCCATCCCGACCGCATGATTCCGTGTCAGATCACCTACTTCCTCGACCCCGAAGTGGGCGCGGCCGAGGTGTACCGCAACGCCGAGCGGGGCTACCGGGCCATCAGCTTCTCCGAGGCCCCCCATTCTTTGGGATTCCCCACGCTGCACTCGGGCTACTGGGATCCGATCATGGCTGCCTGCGAGGAGACCGAGACGGTGGTATGCCTGCATGTCGGCTCGTCGGGCACCTCCCCGGCCACCGCTCCCGACGCACCTTCCGACACGGTGGGGGTGCTGTTCTTCGGCTACGCCATGTTCGCCGCGGTGGACTGGCTCTACTCCAAGATCCCGGTGCGCTTCCCCAACATCAAGATCGCCCTCAGCGAGGGAGGCACCGGGTGGGTGGCCGGACTGCTCGACCGATTGGAGCACGTCCGCAAGTACGACTCCATGTACGGCACCTGGAACGACATAGAGCTGTCTCCGGCCGACACGCTGCGCCGCAACTTCTGGTTCTGCGCCATCGACGACCCCTCCGCCTATGACCACCGCCATTACATCGGGGTGGAGAACCTGATGGTGGAATCCGACTATCCCCACGCCGACTCCAGCTGGCCCGACACCCAAGAACTGCTCCGTCAGCAGCTCGCCGGCATCCCCGCCGACGAAACCGCTCGCATCTGCTGGGCCAACGCCAGCGATCTATTCCGCCATCCAGTCCCCGACTCGGTAATCACCGACCCCAACAGCTTCTAGCACCACCAGTGTCTGATCCCTTGGCGCCCATCGCCGCTAACTCCGAGGTAGCTGCTGCTTATGTGGCTGCGGGATGGTGGGGGCACGAGACTCCCACCGACCTGATTCGCGGCAATGCGGCCGAGCGACCCGACGACACTGCCTATGTCACGTGGAGCCGCGCGAAAGGTGAGGGCGAGGATGTGAAGGGGTGCATCGACCGGACCACTTGGGCGGGCTATGACCGGTTGTCTGATCGGGTGGCTGCCGCGCTGTTGGCTGCGGGACTGGATCGGGGCGACCGGGCGGCGGTGATCCTGCCCGATGGGGCCGCCGTCCACGCTGCGCTAACCGGGGCCGATAAGGCCGGTGTGGTGGTAATGGGGATCGGCCATCGGGCCGGGACGGCGGAGATTGCCCATTTGGTAGAGAAATCCGGGGCCCGGGCCGTCATCACCGGAGCAGAGCACCGGGGACGCCCAGCAGACGACGCGGTGGCCGAATTGCGGCGCACCCTGCCCGGCCTTGAACATCACATCACTGTCGACGGTCCGGGCCAGGGTGCGGCTATCGCTCTCGACGGCGATCCGGCTCCACTGCCAGAGTCAGTCTCCGGATTCGCCGAGGATGTCGAAGAGCGTCGCCTGGGAGCCTCGGAGCTCTGCCTGCTCAACTCCACCTCGGGCACCACTGGGCTGCCCAAGTGTGTGATGCAGACCCACAATCGCTGGTTCTACTTCCACCAGAAGGCAGTGGAGTACAGCGGCCTCGGCTCTGACGAGGTGTTCTGCGTGCCGGTGCCGGCTCCGTTCGGGTTCGGTCTGTGGACCGCCCACTACACGCCCACCATCTTGGGAGTTCCCACCGTGGTGATGGCCGACTTCGACGCCGATGCCCTGATCCGGCTCATCGAGGCCGAGCGGGTGACCGTGCTGTGCGCGGTCACCACCCAGTTCATCATGATGCTCAATTCCCCGGTGTTCGACGACCACGACCTGTCGTCGCTGCGGGTGATGTTTACTGGCGGCGAGGCCATTCCCTATCAGCGGGCCTCCGAGTTCGAGGACCGCACCGGCTGCACCGTGTTGAATTTCTACGGCTCCAATGAGACAGGGATGCTGAGCGGCACCCGCCTCAGCGATCCCCCTTCAGCCCGGTTGCGTTCCGGCGGGCAGTGCGAGCCGGAGATGGACTGCCGGCTCTACGACCCCGACGACGGCACGCGGCTTCCCGATTTGCGGGGACGGGGTCAGCCCGCCTGTCGGGGGCCGGCCACCGCGCTGGGCTACTACGACGACGATAGGGCCAACGCCGAGCTGTTGACCGAGGACGGCTGGATGTTGATGGGCGACATCGTGGAGATCGACGACAATGGCTACTTGCGGGTGGTGGGGCGGACCTCAGACTTCATCATCCGGGGAGGCAAGAACATCAGTGCCCCCGCAGTGGAGGACGAGGTGATGACCCACCCGGCGGTGGCCATGGTGGCTGCGGTGGCCGCCCCCGACCCGGTGTTCGGTGAACGGGTGGCCGCCTACGTAGAACTGGTGCCCGGTTGCAGCCTGGACTTGGACGAACTCAGAGAGCATCTGGCTGGCCGCGGCGTGTCCCGAGAGTGGTGGCCCGAGCACCTGTTTGTTGTCGATGCACTGCCCCGGTCTTCAGGAGGCAAAGTGGCCAAGGGCCAGCTTAAAAAGGACGCTGTTGATCGGGTGGGCGCCAGCTAGCGCTGGGTCAGAATTATTGCCTGCCAGCGCCCCTTGAGCGGGAACTCAACGAGCCGCGCCATGGCATCAACCAAGAACTCCAGAGCAACCTTCGGATCTTGGCCCTCGGGCAGCTCATAGACCAGGCCCCTCTTGATGTGGTCCTGACGCCGGTTCCAACCCTCGGGCTCGGTCACCCCCTGTTCCTCCAGGAGCTTGGAGGCATGCCGTCCGCCGGCGTGCTGCAAGCCCACCGAGGCGGGCTGCCACTTGTCCCGGTAGAGGTGGCCCGGCACCCATGTTCCCAACGGGATAGCCGGCCCCTTGGCGGTGAACAGCTTGAACAGAGGTGACTCGGGGGGACGGTCCTCGTCGGCCACTACCGGCTGTACGTTCATCCATCCCGACCCGTCGCCCCTGGCGGCCAGGGTCAGCATCTCATGGACCACTTCTTCCAGATCCAACCGCTCGAATCTGATGGGCTTCCTATCGAGCGCCATCGTCGCTGCCCCGATGGGCCTCCAAAGTGGCCACAACCGAGTTCACTTCCGAGACTCCCCCATCAAACCCTCTCTTGTGTAGGTGATATCGGAATGGTCCCGGTAGCCGATGGTGAAGTCGTCGTCGTAGGCAAACGAGTGGTGCAGGGTGAGGGTGTAGCGCCACTCGAAGGCGCAGATGCGGGTGGCGATCAGCCAGGGGCCGCCGTCGCGCCGCTCAAACCGGTCCACATAGCGGAGTCCCATGCGCATGTCGGAGCCCGGCCCCTCTTCGGTGGGGTGCACAACGTGGTGGGCGTTGCAGTAGGTCTCCACGAAAGCCACGTCCCCCTCCAGTTGGATGCGGGACTGGCCCAAGAGGTGCTGGGTGTAGTCGAAGGCTGTGAGCACCTCCAGCACCCAGTCGGCGAACTCCACCGGGCTGCCGCGGAAATTGTTGTGGTCGTCGAAGCCATCGGGGTGATAGCCGGAGATGATCAACTCCTTGTCGAGCCGGTCGGTGCCCCGGGCCACCCGATGGATGGTGTCGGTGATCTCGTCTTTGTCAAACAGCGCCTGAAGTCGGGGATCTAGGTCAGCCCCTGATTGATCAACCCCAGATTGATCAGCCACTGCCTACCCCTATCATCACCGCCGACAGGGTGAACGGTCCGTCGCCGGTATTCCGCCAGGCATGATCGGTGCCCCGCTGGATAACGCAGTCGCCGGCGATGAGGTGTACCGGCGGCTGGCCGGGGAGCTCCAAATCCACCGTGCCCTCGACGATTCGCACGAAATCGATGGTGGGAGTCTGGTGCATCATGGCTGCCCGGTCGGCCATCGCCGCCGGAATGGTCACGTGCTTCCAGGTGATACCCCCGCCGGGCGGGTTGAGCTGCATCTCCGACACCGGGGAGTCACCGCCCTGAAGCTCGCTGGCCACCGGGGCGAGGGTGTGCCAAAGCTCGGCGGTAACCAGCCCGCCCTCTGATTGGGTGGCGGTGCCGGGCGGGCCGTCGGCGCACACCCCGTCACCGTCGGTAACGATTCGGCGAGGGCCCACGGTGCCGGTAGACGCCCCGGCGAATCCGGGATCGGTGCCTTCGGTGGCGGCCAGCATGGTGGCGCTGAACACGCAGGGCTCGTCGCCGATGACAATCCACCGATGCCATGTGCCCCGCTGGATCACGCAGTCGCCCGCTTCGAGCTCCACCCAATGGTCGTTCAGCTCCAAGCGGATCTGGCCCGAGATGATCTCGATGAAGTCGATGGTGGGGGTGGCGTGAAAGCCGACCCGGTCTTGGTCGAACCGGGGGTCGTCGAGCGGGCCGATCGCCTTTCCTCCCGAGGGCTTGAGCGAAAAGAACCGCCACGAAATCCCGCCGGGCGGGGGGACGAAGTCCTTACGGTCGGCCGGCTCGTCCCCGCCGTCATCCACGGTGGCGGGATGCTGTCCGATGTACCACATAATGGCCGTGCTCCGTCCCAAGAAGCTCGACTCGGCCTGTCCGTCGGAGATGATCACCGGTGCTCCCGATGCGTCGTGACCGGTTACGATTCGCCGTCTTGTGAATGCCATCCGGCAACCGTAGCGGCCCGCAGCAACCCCGGTGCACGCCGCCCAATCCAAGAATCCTGATGCCTAGTAGGTAGCCTCGAAGCAGATGGTTGACCCTCCTGCCGACGTAATCGCCCCGGATCGGCCCTTGCGAGTGGCCGTGTTGGTCAAGCAGATTCCCGTGTTCGAAGACATGGTGCTGGGACCCGATGGTCGCATGGTGCGAGACGGCATCGACATGCACATGAACGACTACTGCCGCCGCGCCGTGGCCAAGGGCACCGAGGTGGCCCGGGCCAGCGGGGGCACGGTCACCGTGTTCACCCTGGGTCCGCCGTCGGCCGAGAATGTCTGTCGGGAGGCCCTTCTTTTCGGGGTGGACGCCGCCTTCCACATCTGTGACCCGGAGTTCGCCGGTTCCGACACCTGGGCCACCGCCAAGGCCTTGGCCACTGCCCTGGAGCGCTTCGGACCGTTCGACCTGGTGATGATGGGACGCAATTCGGTGGACTCCGATACCGGCCAGGTGCCACCGCAGCTGGCCGAACTGTTGGGGCTGCCGTTCGCCACCGGGGTTCGCCACTTCTCCCTTCACCGTGACCGCTTGGAACTGCGGTTGGAGCACGACGACGAGTGGGTGGACGTGGCAGTGGAAATGCCTGCGGTGGTGTCGTGCGCCGAGCGGCTGTGCGACCCCTGCAAGATCAAAGATCCCGATGCCTGGGCCACGGTGGACGGCTCGCGCATCCAAACGGTGAGCGCCGCTGACCTGGGCCCCGGCCCCTGGGGCCAGGCCGCCAGCCCCACCTCGGTCGGCCCGGTTCAGATGATCGATGTGGAGCGCCGCCGCCACATGATGACTGGCACCCTGGACGAGCAGATCGACCAGGCGATGGCGATCTTGGCCGAGAAGGGGGCGCTGGCCAGCGGCTTAAGCACCGAGCCGCCCCTGATTCCCGACCGCACCGGGGCCGGTTTCGACGGCTCGGCCATTGCGGTGTTGGTGGAGCCTGGACGAGAGCGGGTGAACCGGGAGTTGCTGGGAGCCGCCGCCGAACTGGCCACCGAGATCGACGGATGGGTGGCCGCCCTGGGTCCTGGCTTGGACGACCCCGACGAGGACCTCGGCGCGTGGGGGGCCGACGCACAGATCGCCATCGGCGCCGAAGGTAACGGAAATGCCCCGGTTGAGGAAGACTTGGCGTCGGCCATTGCGCCCTGGGCCGCCGAAACCCAGCCGTGGGCAGTGTTGGCGCCGGGTACTGCTTGGGGCCGCGAGGTGGCCTCCCGGTTGGCGGCAACGCTGGGCGCGGGGCTCACCGGTGACGCGGTGGGGCTGAGAGTGGACGAGGCCGGAAAGCTGATCGCCATGAAGCCGGCCTTCGGCGGATGGTTGGTGGCCGAGATCCTGTGCGCTTCTTCGGTGCAGATGGCCACGGTGCGCCCCGGGGTGCTGCCCTTCCCCCGACTCAATGCCGACCGTCCACCGGCCCGCCGAAATTCGCTGGACTCACCAGGCCGCAGCCGCCTCGAAATCATCCGGCGCTACCGGGACGACGACAGCGATGAGCTGGCCAACGCCTCGGTGGTGATCGGCGTGGGCCAGGGGGTGGACCCAGCCGAATACCCCAAGCTGGAAAAGCACCAGGCCGCCATCGGGGCCGCCTTGTGCGCCACCCGCAAGGTGACCGACTACGGCTGGATGCCCCGGGCCCGCCAAGTAGGCATCACCGGCCACAGCATCAGCCCCCGCCTCTACTTCGCCATCGGCATGAGCGGGAAGTTCAACCACACCGTGGGAGTCCGCAACGCCGGCACGGTGGTGGGCATCAACCCCGACCCTGAAGCTCCTCTGTGGGAAGTGGTGGACATCGGCTTCGTGGGCGACTGGGCCGAGGTATTCGACGCCCTCATCCCCCGCCTGGCCGAAGCCCAGGCAGGTTAGCGGTTCGCCCGTGAATCGGTTCGCCAGGCTCATCTCCCTGGCCAAACAATCAATCAAGTGTTGGCAGGAGGGCGAGGGCGGTACCGGAGCAGCAGAGATCGCCTTCTGGTCGGCGGTATCGCTGTTCCCCGCCGCCGTGGCCGCCGCGGCCATCGCCTCCACGGTACGTGCGGTGTCCGACCGGATCGCCGACCGATTCAACGAGTGGCTGGCCGACGCCGGCCAGACCGCCCTCAGCGACGTGGACGGCACCATCGGCGAGGAGTTCGCCGACGTGGTGTCGGCGCCGGTGGCCGCCACCTCGATCGCCGCAGTGGTCGCGGTGTGGGGCACCATGAGGGCCGCGGCCGCCGCCTGTCGGGCTGTCCGCCGAGTGCGGGGCGATTCCCGCCGGTCGTGGTGGCTGGAAAGATTTGCCGGATTCTGGCTCCTAATCGGGACAGTTCCCCTGATCGCCGGTCCCACTGCGATTGCGGTGTGGGTCGAACCCCGGCTGGCCCCGGTGGTCGGATTCGTGGCCGCAGTGGCCGTGTTCACCCTGGTGCAAAAGGTGGCCTGCCCCCGGCAACCCCTGCGCCATCACCTGATCGGCGGCTTCGTCTCGGCCCTCTGGTTCTCGGTGGTATCGACCATCGCCGCAATAGCCGTGAACTGGACCGTAGGCGGCACCGCCATCACCGTGGCCACCGCCGGAACCCTGGCCGCCCTGAGCTGGCTATGGGCCGCCGCCTGCGGCGTAACCGCCGGCGCCGCCGTAGCCGGCGCCCTGGATCAGCGCAACGCCTAATCGCCCCCAAGAAAGGAGATCTCTCGATCAGGTTCCCCTCTGTCGGGCAGTTCAAGATTGAGACCGCGCGGCATGTTCTCGACTAGCCATTGGCCTACATGATTGCTCTTCTGTCGTCGTGCAAAATCCTCGACCGACTTACCCGTGAGCCTCGTGTAGAGAGCATCCGGACAAAGCTCGATCTCGTCTCCCCAAGCGATCCCTCCATCTGCGGCAACTCGCACCGCCTCAAAGTAAGCTCGACTCTCCCATGCCTGGAACACGCCTCGGCCAGCTAGATCAGACAGGTCAACCTCGCCGGCTACACTGTCGGCGTACCGAAGCCAGACTCGGTATCCCTCTCGAGGTAACACCTCAATCGGGCGGTTCAATTTGCCTGTGTGTTCCATACGTTCAACGCCTCAGCACTTGCAATCGGACTTACCAACTTGTTCAAGATACCGGACTCCACGGCTAACACCCCACTGCATTCAATCAACGCACAACCTCGCGAACAGCGTGCGGACATCAGCCATCGTTGGAGTACGGTCAGACCATGACCGAACCTCGTCAACCTGATGTGCTGAGCCGCCTGCCGATTCCAGATGAAGTCCGCGACGACGTTATGGAGATGTTGAGGGTGGGACCGTCGGCCGTGTGGGGTCGACCGGTGCTGAATCGCCGGGAGCGCAGCTTGGCCACCATCGCCATGATGACCGCATTGGGAAATGAGTTCGCCATCCGCGAGCACATCATCATGGGCTTGGACTCCTTCGGCCTCAGCCGAGAGGAAATCCTCGAGGTCATGATCCAGGCCGCCATCTACGCCGGATTCCCCGCGGCCATGAAGGCCTTCGAGATCGCCACCGACATCTTCGCCGAACGCGACGCCGCCGACTGAAGTCCTTCTATCCAATTGGGATCACATTTGGGAAACTTGGCACAAAATTGATGGTGCTTGGACGGTAGTGTTCTAAAATCGAACACATGGCGACCTCCATTGACGAGCTGGGCTCGCGGATCGCCGAAGCCCGGCAAAGAGTTGGTCTCACCCAGAAGCAATGCGCAGAAAAAGCTGGGCTGGACCGGTCGAGCCTGTCCAAGATCGAGACCGGCATCCGCCGCACCACTGTTTTGGAACTCGTGAACATCGCCGATGCACTCGACATGCGCATGGAGTGGCTCCTAGAGGACGCGCCCCCGGCAATTGTGTCGAGGCGCAATGCATCTGACCCCGGTGAGCCAAGCACCAAGATCGATCTCGCAGTGGAACGCGTAGCCCGTGAGGTCGAATTCCTGCGGACGCTCGACGGCGAACCCGATCTGCGGTCTCCCTCCACATTCGGGATGCCTAGGACCGAGAGCGAGATCGAAGACTGCGCTCGCAAAGCTCGCAAGCTGCTGGGCTACGGCCTAGAAGAGCCGGCCGTAGGACTTGGCGTACGCGTTGCCGAGATCGGACTGCTGGCGTTCACGCTGCCTTTGGGTGAGGAGTCCGCAGACGGTGCATCGGTCCTGTTGACTGTCGGCGGGGTGGCAGTGGTCAACGGCACCAAGCGGTTAGGGCGCCGCCGTCTCACGCTGGCCCACGAACTCGGCCACTTCCTGTTCGCCGACGAGTACTCCATCGATTGGCGAGTGGCCGATGAGCAAACCGACGGACATGAGATCCGCATTGACCGCTTCGCTCGGGCCCTGCTGCTACCCCAGAAGTCGATGCGAGCCCTATGGCCCGCATCTCCTGACGAGGAGAGTCTTCGGCTCGCGGCGGTCACGACCGCCAGTGAGTTCCAAGTGGACATGGCCACTCTGGCACAGCGGCTCCGAGAAACCGGCCTGGCCACACCCGAGCAAACCGCCCAAGTGCGCTCCTTTCGCACGACGAGGGCAGATATTGTGGATTTCGGCCTCGTGGTGCCACCCGCCTCCCAGGAATTGACCACTCCTGACCTGCCCCGCCTGTATGAGAAGGCCGTTCTGAATGCCTACCGCAAGGACATCATCTCTCCTGGCCGAGCCACCGAACTCCTCTTCAACACCTGGGACGAAGCCGATCTTCCTGACCTTCCCCTGCTGCCCGAAGACGCCATCTGGTCCTTCGTCTCCTGATTCTCGAAGACTTGGCGCAATACCCGGACAGATATGGAAGCACCATCGCTGGTGTTCGACACCGGACCGCTCAGCCACTTCGCCACCGCGGGCTGGCTTGGAGTGTTGAAGGCTGTGGTTGCAAACCGCAGGGCGATTATCCCCGATGCAGTCGTAACCGAACTTGAGGCTGGAACACAGACCAACCCAAAACTCCAGTTGATTCTTGAGGCCGAATGGATCGAACACCACATCTTGAGAACTGATGCAGAGGCAGGGGCTTTCACCCGGTACAGCAACACTCTTGTCACCGGCAAGCGCAATGTTGGAGAGGCTGCTGTGCTCGCGGTGGCCGAGACTCTTCCAGGAACAGCAGTAATAGACGATGCCGCGGGCAGAAGGGCCGCTCAGGCAAACAACGTTGCCCTCCGCCCCACCCTCGCCCTTCTATGCGATGCCATCCGCGAAGGATTGCTCACGCCGCCGCTAGTGAGCGCACTAGCCGACGACCTGCTAGCTACGCAGTATCGGCTTCCCTTCAAACCGGGTGGATTCGAGAACTGGGCCAAAGACAACAGCATGTTTTGAGGCTGAATCTCACCAGCGTTGCCACCAATTGAGTATTGGTCCTGTTCTAGGCATTATTGGATCATGCGTCGTCATCCCGTTGGCCCTCGGGTTATGCGTCGGCTGCCGGATGGTTGGGAGCCGGCCCAATTTGAGCGGTTCGAAGTGTCTCCGGTGGCCCCCACCATCGGCGCTGAGCTGAGCGGCCTCTCCCTGGAACATGTGGACGACGAGCTCTTCGCCGAGTTAGACCGGGCGCTGTTGGAGTGGAAGGTGCTGATCGTCCGGGACCAGCCCATCGATGTCGCCGCCCAAGGGGCGCTGGCCCGCCGCTGGGGGCCGCTCACCGACGATCAGCTTATCCCCAACCCTGGCGACGCCGCCCAAACTGATGCGATCACCTTCGAGCGCAACGACATCGTCGCCGGCCTGGAGAACATGTGGCACACCGACGGCACGTTTCGCGAGCAGCCGCCGGTGTGCACCATCCTGCGGGCTATCGAGATCCCCGAGGTCGGGGGCGACACCCTGTTCGCCGACATGGCCGCCGCCTGGGACAACCTCGATCAGGAACTACAGGGAAGGGCAGCTGCCCTGTCGGCCCGTCATGACTGGAGCATCGGGGCCTATGCCGACAAGTACGGCGACGAGTTGGACAAGTTACGGGCCGAAGTTCCTCCCGTCGTCCACCCAGTGGCCCGTCCCCATCCCCGCACCGGACGGCTTACCCTGTTCGTGAACTCCGGTTTCACCACTGAATTGATCGATAACCACGGCCAACCGATCGACGACGGCGACGAGATGCTCCACCGGCTCTGCCGCCAAGCCGAAATCCCCGAATACCACTGCCGCGTTCGCTGGGCGCCAAACACCGTGGTCATCTGGGACAACCAAGCGGTCCAGCACTACGGCGCCAACGACTACTACCCCACCCGCCGCATCATGGCCCGCGCCTCGGTTTCGGGAGGGTGAGGCTCCCTTCTTACGACTTCGCGGTAAATACCCAACGGCCGTCGGTGTTGGACAGGTGGCCGCAGCTGGGGCCGGCGAAGTGGGTGCCGAAGATGAGGATGCCGGAGTCGGCGTAGCGGTCTCGGAACTCCACTCGGGTGGCGGAGGCTTGGGGCGGGTCGTCATCGGCGGTCATCACCCACTCAGGGGCGACGAACTGCACGGGGTGGTGGACGAGATCGCCGGTGATTACCGCCTCTTGGCCAGCAGATGAGATGCGCACGCTGACGTGGCCGGGGGTGTGACCGGGCGAGGGCTCCAGACTGATCTCATCGGTCACCGCATGGTCGCTGCCGACCAGATCGGCCTGGCCAGCCTCTAGCACGGGACGCACGGCGTCGCCGAAGGTGATGGCGGCGCCTTCGGCGCCGGAGTCCCAGTATTCGTACTCGGTGCGGTTGAACAGGTAGCGGGCATTGGGGAAGGTGGGCACCCACTGGCCGTCCACCATGATCGTGTTCCAGCCCACGTGGTCGAAGTGCAGGTGGGTGCAGAGCACGATGTCGATGTCTTCGGGCTCGTAGCCAGCGGCGGCCAACTCGTCGAGGAACCCGTTGCCCAGATCGCTCATCTGGGGGACCATGTCGATGGGGCGGTTGCCGATGCAGGTGTCCACCATGATGGTCTGGCCCTCCGACTCCAGCACTAGGGCGTGGATAGACAGGGCCAAATCACCGGATTCGTCCAAGAAATGGGGCGCCAGCCAGTCGGTGTTGGCCTCGAACACCGCCATGTCGGGTTCCACATACATCCCCTCGGCCGAAACCGGTTGCAGGGTCTCCCGCACCAGCATCACCTTCACGTTGCCGATCTGGGTGGTCAATGCCATGGTTATCCTCCGATCTTGTCCAGGACTTCGCCCTGGTAGCGGGCGACAAAGCGCCGTATGTCATCGATGTCGGTGCTGCCCGACTCTGCGGCCGACACGATCAACCGGTCAAGGCCCGACTCGGCGTACTTCTCAATGAGGCCCAGGTCAAACGAACCGCCCAGCTTGTAGCTACCCGGCCACACGGTCATCTCGATGGCGTCGGGATCCCTGCTGTGCTCAACGGCGGTGGCCCGGATGGTGGCCACCCGGTCGGCGTAGTCCTCAGGCGAGATCACATAAGGGTAGAACCCGTCACCAATACGCCCGGCCCGCCGGGCCGCCCGACCGGTGCTGCCCCCGATGACGATTGGCGGGCCGCCGGGCTGAGCCGGATTGGGCAGGCTCTCGCACTCGGTGAAGCTCACCGCGTTGGATTCGTAGGTGCGGTAGCCAGGAGCCCACAACTCTCGCAGCGCGCCGATGCACTCGTCGAGCCGGTCGCCCCGGCCCTCATAGGGCACCCCGCAAGCGGCGTACTCCTCGACCTGCCAGCCGCTGCCCACACCGAGGATCACCCGGCCGCCGCTAAGGGCGTCGAGGGTGGCCACCCGCTTGGCCATCACCGCCGGCGGGTGCAAGGGAAGCACCACCACCCCGGTGCCCAACCGCACCCGCTCGGTCACCGACGCCATGAAGGCCAGCATCTCCAGCGGGTCGGGCATCACCACACCGGGGGCGCCGGGCATGCGGCCCGATTCCGAGTAGGAGTAGCGGGGCTCGTAGTCGTTGGCCACCACCACGTGCTCCACGGTCCAAATCGACTCCACTCCCTCTTCGTCCATCGCTTGGGCGAACTGGGTGACCCAGCGGGGATCGGTGATGACCGACTCGTGCATGTGGGGAAGGACTCCAAGGCTGACCATGGGCAGAAGATTACGCACTGCCCGCCCAGCGCGGGCCACTGCACCCCAGAGGGGTTAGCTTCGTGGGATGCCGGAGCATCTGGTGATCGACGTGGACGGCCATGTGTTCGAGCCCGACGAGCTATGGGAGCAGTACCTGCCGTCCCGGTTCCACGAACAGCGGCCCCGGCTGATCACCGATGAGCGGGGCACCACCCGATATGTGATCGAGGGCAAGGTGATCCCTCCGGGCACGGGCACAGGGGCCTGGGCTCCCGAGGGCATCAGGGAGTCGACAACCCTCCGCGAGGGCGGGGTGGACCCGGCGCTGCGCCTGGCCGACATGGACACCGAGGGGATCGACATCGCCGTGCTGTATGGGGCCATGTCGCTGGGGCTGTACGCCGGATCAGACCGAGATCTCACTATCGCCTGCTGCCGGGCCTACAACAATTGGCTGGCCGACTGGTGCTCGGCGGACCCCAAGCGGCTGCGGGGCACTCCGGCACTGCCCCTGAAGTGGATGGATGAGGCCGTGGCCGAGGCCGAGCGGTGCGTGACCGAGTTGGGGTTCGTGTCGCTGACCGTGCCCTGCGCGGTGGGCGATCGCAACCCCGACCACCCCGACAACGATCCGCTCTACAACCTGGCCGAGCAACTGGATGTGCCTTTGGGGTTCCATGCCGGGGGCTGCCGCTTCGCCAATGACCGGTTCACCGACGCCTATGCCCAGCTTCATGTGATCGAGTTTCCGTTCAACCTGATGTTTGCGGCCACAACGTTGATCTGCGGCGGGGTGTTCGAGCGGTTCAAGCGGTTGAGGGTCGCCCTGTTGGAAGGTGGGGTGGGCTGGGTGCCCCACACGCTGGAGCGCCTCAACGAGCACTACGAGCACCGGAGCCACGAGTTCGACGCCATCACCAAGCCGCCGGGCGAGTACCTGGCCGAGGGGCGGCTGTTCGTTTCCACCGAAGGCGAGGACGGGTTGCCTCAGGTGATTGAGCAGATCGGCAGCGACATCATCGTGTGGGCATCGGACTACCCCCACTGGGACAGCGAATTCCCCACCAGCGTGACCGGCGTGACCGGACGACCCGATCTGGACGACCACACCAAGCAGGCAATATTCGAAGTAAACCCCAAGCGGCTCTTCGGGTGGGATTGAGCCGATGAACCCGATAACCACGGCTCAAACCATTGAAGAGTGGGTGGAGCTGGCCCACGCCGAGAGGCTGACCGACGGGCTGCCGGTATATCCCCCCACCCGAGCTGCGGTGGACGGCCTAGTGGAGGCCTCGGGCCGGGATCCCCGCCTGCTGCTGGGGGCCATTCCTCCGCGGGGTGGGGCGGCCACCGTCGAGGTTGTGGCCGCCAACGCAGCTATGGCCGGATGCCGCCCCGAGCACTTCGAGGTGGTGCTGACCGCCGTCGAGGCCATGCTGGAGGATCGCTTCAACCTGCGGGGGGTGGCTACCACCACCCATCCGTGCTGGCCGCTGGTCATCGTGTCGGGGCCAGCGGTCGAGCGGCTCGAAATGGCCCACACCGAGTCGGTGTTCAGCGGCGGCGGGGCCCACTCCAATGCGGCCATCGGCCGAGCCGTCAAGCTGTTGTTGTGGAACGCCGGCGGGGCCACCCCCGGCGAGCCGGTCAAAGAGGTGTTCGGCCACCCCGGCCGCTACGCCTTCTGCGTGGCTGAGTCGCCCAACAGCCCGTGGCCCGCTCTGCACCAAGCCCGCGGAGTCGACTCCGACAGCGGCATCACGGTTTTCGCCTGCGAGTCCCCCACCAGCGTGGCCATGTGGGGGGCCGACGACACTCCCGTCAACCGCTTGGCCCAGTTGGCCGACGCCATGGCCATCAAAGGATGCAACAACACCCACACCATGGGCGAGACCTTGGTGGTGCTCACACCCAACGAGGCCCGCCACCTAGCCGAGCAGGGCTACGACCGGTCGGCGGTGCAACAAGAACTGTGGCAACAGGCCCGGCGGCGCATCGGCGACCTGCTCTCCCCCGGCGTACCCCCCTACGCCTGGTGGCCCGACTGGGTGGACACCGACGATCCCGACACGCTGGTGCCGGTCACCGAGCGGGCCGAAGACATCCACGTGATGGTCACCGGCGCGGAATCGATCCCCTGGATGGCGGTGTGCGCCGGATGGGGCAACCTGGGCGGCTACGCCGTAAGCCGGGCGCTGGGCTGAGAGAACTGGCAGGATTAAGGCGTGAAGTTGATTGGCGAGCTGGTTGATCCCCGCGGCGAGGTGGTGCTCAACGACGGTGAGTTGGCCCCCCGCCGGGGCCACACCCAAGGCCCACTGACCATCGGCTTCCTGGTCAACGAGTACAACCCCTCATCGGGCCCCGACTTCACCCGCTACACCGAGGTGCTGGAACGGGAGTTCCGCCACCGTCTGGATGTGACCGCCGTGGTCCGCCAGCACAAGCCGGTGCTCAGCCGCCCAGCGGGCGACGACATGCTGGCCTCGTTCCGGGCCTGTGCCGGGGTGGTCAACGGCCTGGCCAAATGAGGCTCATGCACGTCGGGCAGTGTGCTCGACGCCGTAAACCTGGAGAGACTGGGCATCCCCACCGTCACCGTGGTCACTGAGCCCTTCACCGTCGCCGCTGACACCGTGGCCCGCTCCCTTGGCCTACCCGATGTCCCCCGAGTAGTGATCCCCCACGACTACCTCAGCGAGGACAACGACGCCATCGCCAAGAAGCTCGAACCCCTGCTCGACGAAATCGTCGACCGACTGCTAGTCCGCTGAACGGCCGGGCAGCTGGACTGCTGCTCAGCTGTTTTGCTCTTGGAATTCCTCTGGGCTCTTGATGCGGCCCCCGTCTTTGAACAGGATGTCGTTGTAGCCCTGGCCGGGGGGAATGTATTCGGCCCAGATGGGCTGGTGGTAGCCGACGTAGATGGTGCGGCGGCCACCGGATTCGGGGGCGGCGGTGGGGGGCGGGGCGCCGTGCATGGTGTGGCCGTAGTGAACGGTCACGTCGCCGGGCGAGGCGCTAATGGCCACCGTGGGCCAGTCGTCGCGCACCTGGCGAGCCCGGTTGGACGATTTGTTGGAGCCGGCCAGGTAGTGGAGCTGGCCGTTGGCCTCGGTGCATTCGTCTAGCTGGATGCCGATGCTCACCGCGGGACAGGTGACCGAGTGCCCGCCGGTGCCGCAGTCCCGGTGCCAGGGCAGGTCGGCCAGGCCCTCCACGATGCTGGGCAGCTTGATGACCACCGATATGCCGTCGCCCCGCTCGGGATAGGTGGAGAAGTCGTCTCCACCCAGCGCGCCGATGGCATCCAGTCGGCGATCATCGGTTAGTGAGAGCATCAGATCGCTGCGGTCGTCCATGTGGGTCACCCGGCAGCACACTTCCTCGCCGTCGGCGTTGGTGGCCCACCAAGAGCGGTGATCGTCGGGAGTGGCCTCGCTCCGCTGGCGCTCCACCTCGGCCCGCAGAGCATCGATCTCCTCAGCGCTGAACACACCGCGAATGTGGAGGAACCCGGCCTCGTCGAGGAACCGGCTCATCTCCCCGTGATCGTCGTCAAGGGTGAAGCTCCGTGTGAGGTCCACCGTGGGCTCCCAACCCTCATACAGGGGGCGGCCGTGGTACATGGCCAACAGCACCGGCTCGAAGTCCTCGAACAGCCCGAAATCACCCCGGACCATCTCGGCGGCTTCGGAATACAGCAAGCCGACCCAGGTCCACAGCTCGGCCACGTAATTCGACCAGTTCTGCTCGCTGACCTCCACCACCAGTTCCGCGTCGTAGCCGGGGCGGAGCTCCACGCCGCCATCACCGATCACATAGGTAACCGACCGCCCGTCGGTCAGCCGCCAGGCGAAGCTCTTGACCAGGGTCCCCGCGCCGATATCTGCGGCCAGCGCCCCATGGCCCGCGGCCAGGCGCCGGGGCAGCTCACCGGAATGGAAATCGTCGAAGTCCAGGGTGTCGAACAGGGGAAGACGGGGAGCATGGTCCACTACAGCCATGACGAGAATTTAGTCCACAGTTACCGAGAGACCCCGAAGCGACTGGAGGAGACCGGGCTAGAACTCCATACCCGCATAGGGATCGGTGGGATTGCGGCGGGCCTCGATGTCTGTGAAGCGCACCGCGGCCGCCTCCGGAGTGATGTCGTGGGTGAACACCCAGAACCGGTCTTCGGTGATGGCGTCCACCACTTTGGCGGCCACATCTGATGGAGCAATGCCCCGAGCGCTGAGCGTTTCCCGCAGCGGGGTCATGATGGCGTTTTGGGTGGCAGTCAGCTCCGCTCCGTAAGGGCGGTTGCGCTCGGAGTTGAAGATCTGGGTGTTCACCAGGTTGGGGCACAGACACGACACCCCGACACCCTGGGGATGCACCTCCCGCCACAACGACTCGGTCAAACCCACCACCGCGTGCTTGGTGGCGCAGTACATGCCCAACACGCTGTTGGTAACCAGTCCGGCCTCCGACGCGGTGTTGACGATGTGGCCCTCCCCGGCTTCCACCATGAGCGGCGCAAACGTGATCACACCGTGGGCCACCCCCATCACGTTCACCCCCACGATCCACTCCCACTCCTCAGGGGTGGTCTCCAGCATCAGTCCAGCTGGCCCCACGCCGGCGTTGTTGCACACCACATGCACCCCGCCGTATGAAGACAGGGTTTGCTCGGCCAGGTCTTGCACCGAGGCCGCGTCGCTCACATCGCACAGCACGCCCAGCACGTCGGCGCCCTCGGCCTCAAGTTGGGTGGCCGACCGGGCCAGTGCCTCTTCCTCCACGTCGGCCATCACCACCTGCATGCCCTCGGACACGAACTGCTTGCTCATCGCGAAACCGATCCCACTGGCCGCACCGGTGACCACGGCAACCTTGCCATTGAGCTCCTTCATAACCACGACCTCTCTCTTGCTCGGCTAGACGCTCATATTGCCAGGGTTGCTGGTCCGTCGATGATTTCTCGCCAACACGGCCATGACAAGGCAGTTAGGGCGACAGGCCGTAGTGTGAGAGGGATGGCTGTCCCTGTTGCCGACCTCACCGGTGCCATTGTGATCGTGGCT
This sequence comes from marine group bacterium Sva0996 bin134, assembly GCA_002239105.1. Classification (GTDB taxonomy): domain Bacteria; phylum Actinomycetota; class Acidimicrobiia; order Acidimicrobiales; family Bin134; genus Poriferisocius. The sequence continues at coordinate 55,741 of MPNQ01000016.1, forward strand.
GGGGCCGGAGGTGGTGGCATCGGCACTTGTTCCTGCGAGGCCGCGCTGGCCGCCGGGGCCGAGGTCGTGGCCGTGGACCAATCTTCCGACGAACTAGACAAGCTCGACCTGCTCTCCCGTCCGGTGGTCAAAGTCCAAGCCGACCTCACCGAACCCGAAGCCCCAGCCGCCGTTATCCAGGCTGCACTCAATGCCCACGGCCGCATCGACGGGCTCATCAACGTGGCCGGCGGTACCAGCATCGACGACTTCGGTCCTCTCGTGGATATCGATCACCAGAGCTGGGACCGGGTCATGGCCAACAATCTTCGCTACGTGGCATTCCTCAACCGGGCAGTGGCCCGAGCCATGATCGGTGCCGGCACCGGCGGAGCCATGGTCAACGTGTCCTCCGTCAGCAGCCTGGCCTCCCAGCCCTTCCTAGCCGCCTACGGAGCGGCCAAGGCCGGACTCAACTCCCTCACCCGTACCATGGCCGTGGAGTGGGGCGACCACGACATCAGGGTCAATGCCATCGCCCCCGGCACCATTACCACGCCCAGGGCAGGCGACGAGGAGTACCCCGAAGCGGCCAGACGGGCCATCCCACTGGGCCGCCGGGGCCAACCAGCGGAGATCGCAAACGCCGCTGTGTTTCTGCTCACCCCCCAAGCCAGCTACATCACCGGGCAGGTGTTGGCCGTGGACGGTGGCATGTCGGTAAAACTAGCCATGCTGGGCGACGACAACGCCCCCGTATTCGTCACCGATCCCGGGGTTCGGGCCCGGATGATCGGATCAAACCCCCAATGAGCAACGACAAGAGCGGCAGCCAGCGCCATCAGTTCGCCGACTGGGTCGGTCGGGAGGACGAGCCCCCGGAGTTGGTGCCTGCCGCCACCGTAGTGCTGCTGCGTGACGCCCCTGGCGGCTTGGAAACGCTGATGATGCGGCGCAACTCCAAGCTCAGCTTCGTCGGCGGCATGTGGGTCTTTCCCGGCGGCCGGGTGGATGACGATGACTATCCCACCGCAAACCCCGACGACGTGGTGGCCGCCAGCCGAGCTGCCGCCGTGCGGGAGGCCGCCGAGGAGTCCAATCTGGATGTTGCCTACAACGATCTGGTGCCCTACTCCCACTGGGTGCCCCCCACCACGATCCCCAAGCGGTTCGCCACCTGGTTCTTCCTCGCCCCCGCTCCCGAAGGGGCGGTCACCGTTGACGGCGGTGAGATCAAAGAGCACGCCTGGTGGCGCCCAGCGGACACCCTGGCCCGCCACGCCGCCGAGGAGATCGACATCGTCCCGCCCACCTTCATCACCCTCATGGAGTTGGCCGAGCATCTCACGGTCGCCGACGCCCTGGCTGCCGCCCGCCGCCGAGCCGACGACATCCCCCACTACGCCACTCACGTCGCATTGGACGGTAAGACCCCCGTGTCGCTGTGGCACGGCGATGCCGGCTACGAGACCAACGACGCCAGCGCAGAAGGCCCCCGGCACCGGCTCACCTTGTCGAAGGGCGGTTGGCGGTTCGAACGGACATGATTCGCCGTGCCACCGGCCTGCCCGTGGCCCTGCGCCTGGCGCTCCTCGTGACAATGGCCGCCATGGCCATTGTCTTCACCAGCGCGTGCGGCTCTGACTCAGGCGACTCCCCCGCCGAAATCGCGCCGCCTGCCACCCCAGAGCCCTCGCCAACAGGGGCAACTCTCGCCGATCTCGGCCCGGTGAACTTTGTCGATCCTGTCTACCACCCCGACGGCAACCGATTGGCCGACGGCTCCGGACTGGGCACCGGGTTCATTCAGCAGATCACTACCAAGGACATCAACCTCGGCGACACCCCAACGTGGGTCACTGGCACCAGCACCCCCGACGGTGATGTATGGGTGGTGGCGCTGGCCGACGGAAGGGTCCAGGGCTACCGGGTTCCCGTCGGGGGCCAGCCAATCTCCATCGATATCACCGGTGACCGGCTAGCCCCCGGCCAGCCCCCGGTGCTGGCCGTGCAGGGCAATTCGGTGCGACTGGCCACCACGCCGGCCAACGCCTCGCCCAACAGCGTGCCGGTCTATCTGACCGGAGGCCGGGCTGCCTATGTAGACAACCTCCAGCGGCTCACCGTGCTGGAGGCCGACGGCACCCTGTGGCGGCCCGACCTCAAGGTGCTGCCCGACACCCGGGTCATCCAGATCAGCCCCGAAAGGGTGCTGGTACTGGCCGAGCCGACCGACCGCTACCCCCACTCCGCATTGGGCGACAACTTGGAAGCCACGGCCGTGGCCGTGGTGACCGTGGGGGTGAATGAGGTCGAGATGGTCTACAGGTCAGAAAATGATGTGATCGAGTCAATCGCCCCCCTGCTGGCCGACGTGGACGGCGACGGGATCGACGACGTGGCCCTCACTGTCAGCAACGACCGGGAGGCCTGGATTGTGGTGGCGTCGAGCGGCGGCGGCGTGGTGGCCATCAGCGACCCGGTTGACCGCCTATTGGGCTGGCGGCAACTGGTGGCCGTGGGGCCGCTTGGCCCCGGCGGAGAGTTCGAGATCGCCGAGGTCTTGTATCCCGATGCCAACGGCTCGATCCGATTCCTGTCCCTGGCCGGCGATGACCTAAACGTGGTCGCCACCCGCACGGGCTACCGGTCCCACGAATTCGGGTCTCGCAACCTCGAGCAGGTATTGGCCGCCGACGTCGACCGGGACGGCCGCATAGAGGTGATTATCCCCACCCTCGACCGGCAGAACATCGCTGGGGTCCTCCACGGCCCCGACGGCGCCGTGGACATGTGGAGCCGCCCCTTGGGAGGACAGCTGGCCACCAACATCGCCGTGCTGACCCGCCCCGACGGCACGCTGTCGATAGCCGCCGCCACCCTCGAGGGATCCCTGCGAATCTGGCAGTGAACAGCCCAAGTCCCACCACACCGATTCAGAGCCGATAACTTCTGAGCCTGATGGCCCCTGAGTCAGCCCCGAACCCTTTAGTGGAAGTGAAGCCGACGCGAGGGCTGACCAGCGAGCAGGTGGCCGAGCGCGTGGCCGCGGGTCGCACCAACCTGGTACCGGATGCCCCGGTGCGCACGCTGTCCGAGATATTGCGGGCCAACGTGTTCTCCCCTGTGAACGGGATCATGCTGGCGCTTTTTGCCGCCATCTTGGTGGCCGGGTTCCCCCGCGACGGGCTGTTCGTGGGGGTGGTGGTGTCCAATGCAGTTATCGGCGTAGCCCAGGAGATCCGGGCCAAGCGGGAGCTGGACAGGCTGGCGGTGCTCAGCGCCCCCAAGGCCCGGGTGGTGCGGGACGGAGAGGTCTCCGAGGTCGGCGTCAGTGAGGTAGTGGCCGACGAGGTGCTGGATTTGGCCCCCGGCGACCAGGTGGTGGTGGACGGGATGGTGCTCGCCTCCTCCGGGCTGGAGGCCGACGAGTCGCTACTCACCGGCGAGGCCGACCCCATCGAGAAGGAGGTCGGCGACGAGCTGCTGTCGGGCAGTTTCGTGTCGGCGGGCAGCGGGCGGTACCAGGCCACCCGAATCGGGTCCGAGTCCTACGCCAGTTCGTTGTCGGAGGAGGCCAAGCGGTTCACCCTGGTCAACAGCGAGCTGCGCAGGGGCATCGACACCGTGCTGCGCTGGCTGATCATCATCATTCCCCCCGCCTCGGCGCTGCTCATCCTGGTGCTGCTCGACACCGAAGACCGTTGGCAGAACGCCCTCCAGGGCACGGTGGCTGCTGCGGTGGCCATGGTCCCCGACGGGCTGGTGCTCCTAACCAGCCTCTCCTTCGTCGCCGGAGTGGTAGCACTGGCCCGCCGCCGAGCGCTGGCTAAAGAGCTGGCCACCGTGGAGCTGCTAGCCCGCACCGACGTGTTATGCCTGGACAAGACCGGCACGATCACCACCGGTCACATCACCTTCGGCGAGGTGGAGAGCCTGCCGGGCATCGATCCTGCCCTTGTCGCCGCCGCTCTGGGGGCCATGGCCCATGCCGACGAGGCCCCCAACGCCACCATGCTGGCGGTGCGCGACGCCTATCCGGCCCCCGACGGTGATGCTGCCGGCGGCTGGGCTCCGGTAGGCGCCACCCCATTCTCCAGCGCCCGGAAGTGGTCGGCCCTGGAGTTCCGCAGCCACGGCGCCTTCTACTTCGGGGCACCCGATGTGATCGCCGGCGAATTCCCCGATGTGATGGCCCGGGTGGCGATACACGCCGAGGCGGGCAGGCGCACTCTCCTCTTGGCCCGCAGCCCCGATCCTCTGGCCGACGAGACGCTGCCCGAGAGTCGGGCCCCTTTGGCCTTGATCCTGCTGGAAGACACCATCCGCCCCGACGCACCTGAGATCCTGGCCTTTTTTCGGGAGCAAGGTGTGAGTCTCAAGGTGATCTCCGGCGACCACACCGCCACCGTGGCCGCTGTTGCCCAGCGGGCTGGCATCCCCAACGCCGACAACCACATGGATGCCCGGGAACTGCCTGACGATATCGACGAGATGGCTGCCGTGTTGGCCGACAACGCGGTGTTCGGCCGGGTCACGCCCCAGCAAAAGCAGGCCATGGTGGGCGCCCTCCAGTCGAGGGGCCACACCGTGGCCATGACCGGCGACGGCGTGAACGATGTGCTGGCTCTCAAGAGTGCCGACATGGGCATCGCCATGGGCAGCGGCTCAGCATCCACCCGGGCGGTGGCCCAGCTGGTGCTGCTCGACAACTCGTTCGCCACCCTGCCCGAGGTGCTGGCCCAGGGCCGCAAGGTGATCAACAACGTGGAGCGGGTGGCCAACCTGTTCGTGACCAAAGCGGCCTACGCCGTGCTGCTCACCGTGCTGGTGGGCATCTTCACGGTGGAGTACCCGTTTCTGCCCCGCCACCTCACCTTGGTGGGCACGTTCTCCATCGGTGTGCCCGGCCTGTTCTTGGCTCTGGCCCCCAGCACCGAGCTGATTCGCCCCGGCTTCCTCACCCGGGTGCTGCGGTTCTCGATACCCGCCGGTGTGCTAGCGGCCGTGGCGTCTTTCTTTGTCTATGAGATCGCCCGCCGCCACGACGAGGTAACCCTGCCCGAGGCCCGAACCGTGGCGACGTTCACCCTGCTGGGAGTCGGGCTGGTGATCTTGGTGGTTATCAGCCGCCCTCTGCGCCCCTGGAAGATCGGGCTGGCCGCGGCCATGGCCGGGTCGTATTTGCTGGTGATGGTATGGCCGTGGGCCCGGAATTTCTTCGAACTGGACATCCCCCCGGCCTGGATGTGGATTCCCACCATCGCCGCAGTGGTGATTGCTGGTGCGGGCGTGGTTACCATCCCCCGAGCCTTGAGGAGATACCAGCACTTGTGACTGACCACTATCAAGACATCGCCTACACGGTCGACGACCGAGTGGCGGTGATCACCCTGAACCGTCCCGAGAAGCTCAACGCCTTCAGTTCTTTGATGGGCACTGAGCTGTCTGACGCCCTGCGCCGATGCGATGCCGACGAGGATGTGCGGGCGGTGGTCGTCACTGGCGGGGGTCGGGCCTTCTGTGCCGGCGCCGACTTCTCCGGCGGGCCGGGCGTGTTCGGCACCCCCAACCCCGACGGATTCCGCTCCGACGCCCTTGAGTTCCATCCCTGGGATGTGCGCAAACCGGTTATCGCCGCCATCAACGGCCATGCCGTCGGCTTGGGCATGACCATCGCCCTCCAGTGCGATATCCGCTACATCGCGGCCGACGCCCGATGGGGCATCGTGCAGAACCGCCGGGGAGTGCTGCCCGATTTCCGCTCCCACTGGACCCTGCCCCGCACGGTGGGCCACGCCAAGGCGCTGGAGATCCTGCTCACCGGCAAGATGTACACCGGCACCGAGGCGGCCGAGATGGGGCTGGCAACGGCCGCCTTGCCCGCCGACGAAGTGCTGCCCGCTGCCTTGGAGACCGCCAAAGACATCGCCGTCAACGTTGCCCCCGTGTCGGTCGCCCTCAGCAAGCGGCTGCTGTGGACCACTTCGCCCGGCGACCAAGGTTTGATCAACGACTTGGAGCGCCGCATCCACCTCCACGTCATGGGCCAGCCCGACGCCACCGAGGGGGTCATGGCCTTTCTTGAGAAGCGCCCCCCAGAATGGTCGCTCACCCTGGCCGACCACTGGCCCGACTGGATGCCCCCAGCCACCCAAGACAAGTAGAGCCACCCAAGACGAGTAGAGCACCGCAGTATCGGTAGGGTCTGGCCATGCGCATCGGTATCTACCTGGACCTGCGGAACCCGCCGGAGTGGCGAAAGCCCTGGCCTGACTTCTACCGGCAGTCTTTGGAGCTGGCCGTCCAAGCCGAGCAATGGGGGGCCGACTCGGTGTGGCTCAGCGAGCACCACTTCTTCGAGGATGGCTATCTGCCCCAGCCTCTTACCTTCGCCGCGGCCGTGGCGGCCCGCACTCAGCGCGTCAGGATCGGCACCGCCGTGCTGCTGGCCCCGCTGCGCCTCGCCCCGCAGATCGCCGAAGAGGCCGCCGTGGCCGACCAGATCAGCAACGGCCGCATCGACCTCGGGCTGGGCGCGGGCTACGTATCCAACGAGTTCGAGGCCTACGGGGCCGACCTGTCCAAGCGCTACACCATCACCGACCAGCGGGTGCGGGAGGTGCGGGAGCTGCTGGACGGCGGCGTCGTCACCCCGCCGGCAGTGCAAAATCCCTTCCCCATCTGGCTGGGTTACAACGGCCCCCAGGGCGCCCGTCGGGCCGGCCGGCTGGGTTGCGGCCTGCTATCCATCAATCCGGCCTCGCTGGAGCCCTATTCCGAGGGTTTGGCCGAGGCGGGCCACGACTCGGGCATGGCCCAAATGGCCGGAGTGGTGAGCATGGTGGTGGCCGACGACCCCGACGAGGCCTACGAGCGCATCCTCCCACATCTGGCCTGGCAGTTGAACACCTACCGGGCCGCCGGGGCGTCGGGCACCGGCAAGACCCCCAGCATGCTCACAGTGGAGAAGCTGCGGGAGCGCCGCAGCACCATGGGGGTGATCTCTCCGATGGAGGTGCTCACCCCTGATGATGCCATCGAGCATCTGCGGCGCTTGACGGAGGGCATACCCATGGTGGAGGCCTACTGCTGGGCCAGCATCGCCGGCATGCCCGACGACTTGGCCCACCGCCACGCCGAGTTGTTGTGCACTGTTGTACGAGAAGGAGTATCCGACCTATGAGCTTGCCCCTAGCCGGAATGTCCGCCCTGGTGACCGGGGGTGCGGGCGGTATTGGCCGAACTACGGCCCAGTTGCTGGTAGGCGATGGCGCCCACGTGGTGATCGCCAGCCGCAGCTCTGGCCACCTCCAAGAGGTTGCCGAGGAGCTGTCCCCGCTAGCGGCCGAGACCGGCGGCTACATCCGCTGGACCACCTGCGACGCCACCGACAGCGACCAGGTGCTGGCCGCAGTAGCCATGGCCACCGAGCCCACGGGGCGACTCGACATGGCAGTGTCGGTTCCTGGCGGAGGCGCAATGGCCGCGGTGCTCGACTAAGAGCCCGAGCAGGTCGCCGAAATCGTCAGCTTCAACGTGGTTGCCCCTTTCATCATGATCAAGCACGCCGGACAGCACATGGCCGACGCCGGAGGCAGATCCATCGTGGCCGTGTCGTCCACCGCGGCCATCCAGTCGTGTCGCTTCCTGGCCGCCTACTGCGCCGGCAAGGCCGGGGTAGACGCCCTGGTCCGAGTAGCCGCCGACGAGCTGGGTGCTCTCGGGGTCCGGGTCAACGCAGTTCGGCCGGGGCTCACCGCCACCGACACCACCCAAGGACTGGTGAACAACGACTCGGTGGTGGCGCAGTATCTCGATCAACAGCCCCTCCAGCGCATCGGCCGCCCTGACGACATCGCCGAGGCCATCCGCTTTCTGGCCGGCCCGGAGTCGAGTTTCACCACCGGCCAATTCATCACCGTGGACGGGGGCCACACCCTGCGCTCGTTCGTGGACTTCTCCGATGTGGTGGCCTCTCGCGCCCAATCCTGATCAATTTCGGCGGATCCAATGAGCCACTTGTCGATTCGCCGGAAATCAACCACAGTCCTGGTGGCCGTGGTGGCCGCGGTCGCGGTGTTGGCCACCGCTTGTGTCATAGATGATGCGGACACTCCAGGAGACCGATTCACGTCCATATCCGCCGGTGAGGACCACACCTGCGGCATCACTCCCAACAGCACCGTCTGGTGTTGGGGCGACAACTGGACCAATGCCGGATGGGCCTATGTCCCCAATGGAACCTTCACTGCTATCTCCGCCGGATCGGGCTATTCGTGCGGGATTCACAGCGACGGCACCGCCAACTGCTGGGGCGACAACTACGAAGTGCGCAGTCTTCCTCCCCAGGGCCGCTTTATCGCCATCTCCGTTGGAGGATTGCGGTCATGTGGCATCCGTGAGGACAGCACCGTCAGATGCTGGCCCAACAGCAAGGCCAATCCAGACGTGCCAGCAATTTCATGGGTCCCTTACACCGAATTTTCCGCTGGTTGGGGCGACAACTCTTGCGGCGTTCGCGACAACGGCAGCGTGGAGTGCTGGGGCGACTACGGATGGCCTGATCCTCCAGAAGGCCGATTCACCGCCGTCTCGGTCGGCCTATCCCATGCTTGCGCGATCCGCGACGACGGCACCGTGGCGTGCTGGGGCGACAACGCCGGAGGCCAAGCCGAGCCCCCTGGTGACCGGTTCATCGCCATCTCCGCTGGCTGGGAGCACACCTGCGGCCTGCGTGACGACGGCACTCCCCGGTGCTGGGGCGTCGGCGGAGCGGCTGACCCGCCGATTCGACGCTTCATCGCCATTTCGTCGGGTACCGACCATTCGTGCGGTGTGCAAGACAACAACGACATCGACTGCTGGGACTGAGTTGCGCTGGCTGTTGACCGATTGCTGACCACTAGTCTCTCCGCCCATGCGAGCAGTAGGCGTTATCGAGTACGGCGGGCCGGAGGCTCTGGAAGTGGTGGAGCTCCCCACTCCAGAGGCTGGTCCCGGCAAAGTGAGGATTCGGGTACGGGCCACCGCGGTCAGCCCTACCGATACCGTTGCGCGTTCGGGTCTTCGGGCCGCAGACCAGGCCAAGACCGGCCCGCCGCCCTACGTGCCCGGCATGGACGTTGCCGGGGTGCTGGACCAGATCGGCGAAGGCACCGTGACCGACCTGCAAGTGGGCGATCGAGTAATGGCCATCGTGTTGCCCCGGGGATCTCACGGGGCCTACTCCGAATATGTGGTGCTGCCAACCGAATCGGTCGCCCGGATGCCGGAGGGATCGTCGTTCGCCGAGGCCAGCACCCTGCCCATGAACGGCCTCACCGCCCGGCTGAGCCTGGACCAACTCGCCCTCCAGCCCGGCCAGACCCTGGCGGTCACCGGAGCAGCGGGGTGCTATGGCGGCTACATGGTGGAGCTGGCCAATGCCGATGGCCTGCGGGTAATCGCCGATTCTTCCGAGGCCGACGAGGAACTGGTGGCGGGATTCGGGGCCGACGTGATTGTGCGCCGGGGCGACAACGTGGCCGATCGCATCCGAGAGCACGCTCCTGATGGGGTGGACGGCCTAGCCGACGGCTCGGTGCAGTTGGAGCCGCTGGTAGCCGCGGTGCGCGACGGCGGAGGCTTCGCCTCGGTGCGGGGATGGCCGGGCAATGGAGAGCGGGGCATCCAATTCCACGTCACCTGGGTATTCGACTACTTCAAGGAGCAGGCAAAGCTCGACCGCTTACGCCAACAGGCCGAAGACGGCCAGGTATCCCTGCGGGTGGCCGGCACGGTACCCATGGAGAACGCCCCTGAGGCCCACGCCCGATTGGAGGCCGGCGGCACCCGAGGTCGTTGGGTCATCGAGTTCTGAGCCCGCCCTGGGCTATTAGCTCAACTCTTTGATGTCGGCGATTATCTCGGCGGCGTGCTGCGCCAGATCCTGGCCCTCTAGGTCGTAGGACTTGACGACGGTGCCGTCAGGAGAGATCAGGTAGCTGATCCGGCGGGGCAGGCCGTGCTCGAAGTAGGGCTCGCCTTCGGCCCGCTCGGCGTCATAGGCCCGCCCTACTGTCCGGTCCGGGTCGGCGATCAGCTTGAACGGAAAGCTCTCCCCGTCCACAAAGCCTTTCTGCTCCTCCACGGTGTCGAACGACGCCCCCACGACAACTGCGTTGAGGGCCTCAAACTCGGAGATTCGATCACGGAATCCCTGTCCCTGAATAGTTCAACCCTTGGTGGACGCTTTCGGGTACCACCAAAACGCCACCCAATTGCCCCGCAAATCGGCCAGAGCCAATTCGTTGCCATCTTGGTCCGGTGCGGTGAACTCCGGGGCCTTCGTACCTTCGCTCAACATGGGTGGTGACCCTAGTACCGGCTGCCAGATTCAGAGCAGTTGGAAGCGCCTCACTGCGAGGTGTGAAAGCCGGTGAACTTAGGATGCCCGCCATGAAGCGATTCGAAGGCAAGAACGCCATTGTCACCGGTGCTAGTCGGGGCATCGGCAAGGGCATTGCCCAGCGGCTGGCCGCCGAGGGGGCCAACGTGGCCATCACCGCCCGAACCCTCGATTCCCACCCCACCCTGCCCGGCTCGCTCAACGAGACCCTGACCGAGCTCAACGCCCACCCCGGCACCCACATCGCCATCCAAGCCGATCTGGCCGACCCCGAAAGCCGGGCGACCATCGTGCCCCAAGCCCAGGAGGCACTTGGCCCCATCGACATCCTGGTCAACAACGCGGCGGCGGCCATCTACCAGCCGATGGTGGGCTACCCGCTGAAGCGGCGCCGCCTCATGCTAGAGATCAACCTGCTGGGCCCCCACGACCTCATCGACGCCGTGCTGCCCGACATGGAAGCCGCCGGGGAGGGCTGGATCGTCAACCTCTCCAGCGCCACCGCCAACCTGGCCGTCGGCCCGCCATTCCCGGCCGACGGAGTGAAGGGCATCTTCGGCTTCTACGGCACCACCAAAGCAGCCCTCAACCGAATGACCAGTGCTCTTGCCGTGGAATTGCACCCCCGCAACATCCGCATCAACACCATCGAACCCCAAGCCGCGGTGCTGTCCGAAGGCGCCGACGAGCTGGTGGGCAACATCCTGCGCCCCAACCAGATCGAGTCGATGGAGGCCATGGTGGAAGCGGCCGTAGCCCTCTGTGATTGCCCCATCGACCGCTGCGGCGAAATCCTGTCCAGCCTCACTCTGCTCGACGAACTGGACCTCACCGTCATGACCCTCGACGCCACCACCCCCTACCCCGGCGGCTACCGCCCGGCTTAAGGGGCGGTGGCGTCTGTGCCGAGCTCGATGGAGCGGTCGCCGACTCGCACTTGGATGTGGAGGGTGCCTCCGAGGGCTTCGGTTAGCTTGCGCATGGTGGAAAGCTTGGGGTCGGTGGACCGTTCCAGCTTGGAGACGCCAGCCTGGGAAATGCCCAGCCGCTCGGCCAGATCGGTCTGGCTGACCCCCAGCTCCTGGCGCAGATCGACCAGCTTGCATGCGAAGATCTCAGCCTCCATCTCTCCCTTATGCCGCTCTATCTGCACCCGAGACTTGGGGTCGGCATAGAGGGGTGCCGCAAGGTCCTTGAATTTCTTGGCCATCAGATCAATCCTTCGTCTCGCAGGGATGCCAGGTGCTGGTCATAGAGATCATCGGCTCGACGGATTGCCCGTGGGTACCACCGGGTCCACTGACCGGACTTGTCCCCACCGAGCAGAAGGATCGCCTTGCGCAGAGGGTCGAAGGCGAAGAGAATCCGAAGCGTGCCCACCCGCAGCTCCTTCATGTTGGAGTGACGGCTGCGGGCGATTGTGTCCACATAGGGACGACCGAGGTTGGGGCCGTCGAGAACCAGCAGATCGACGGCTGCTGAAATCCGACCCTGTTTGTCGACAGCAAGCGTGCCCCACCAATCCTCGAAACGGTTGGTGTACTCCACCTCCCACATCTGGACCCTACTTCCAGTTGATACAACTTACAAGTTGTTATTCGAGGGGCCGGATAGGCCGAGAAAGCCGGCTTCGCAAGACCGGTTTCGGCTAATTCTACTGGTCAAAAGCTGCCTGGCGAGTCAGCAGAGGGCTTGATTCTTGCTCTAGACCCGCGGAGAGATTTAGCGGAGGGCGGTAGCGAAGTGGTCGTGGTTGTCGTTCCACCAGCGGCGACGGCGGTGATAGCGCTCTGCTCTGTCTGTTTGGTTCCACATGTCGATGTAGGTGGGGTCACCGGCTTCCACACGGCGCCGGACGAACTCCTCGCCGCGAGCGAGGGCGTCGTCGATAGCGGTTAGCAGCTCGTTCCGGCCATTCCGATCCAGGCCGTAGGCGTCGGCTACTAGCCGCAGGCGGGCCGGCCGGTCGGCAGGGCTCCACCCAAGACGGGCTTGGTCAAAGTCGTTCTCGATCGGGACGCAAAGACGAGCCAGTTGAGCCAAGTCGTAGACAGGGCGTCCAGGAGCTGCGAACTCGAAGTCGATCAGCGCAACGGCAACGCCATCGCGAAAGACAACGTTCTCCGGACACACGTCGTTGTGGCAAACCATCGTCCCGCCCTCAGGATCAGACAGACTGTCGTTCCATTCGAGATCCCGAGGGTCGAATGCTTCGGCGGCGTCGTGCAAGCCGCGCAGCATTTCGGTCATGGACTCCAATGCGATATCGGACTGGCTCCAATCAGGATATGGCGCTAGCGGAACCTCGCCTTCGATGAACACGAGTCGCTCGCGGCCATCGTCATCAATGCCGACAGGTTCGGGAGCGCCCTCAAATCCGGCGCGTCTCACCGACCGAAGAAAATCGTGGATCGACCCTGAGTGCGGACTTGACGGGCGAAGAACATGTGGACCAACCCGGACCACTTGCCCAGCGTTCGCTATCCCCCCGCCAAGGGGCACCTCAACCACGCCAACCAGCGTGCCACACTGCCAAGACCCTCGACGCCACCACCCCCTACCCCGGCGGCCACCGACCGATTTAGCGGGTAAACGGCAAGCTGGTGGGCTCTTGTCGGTTACTTGGCAAGCCAGCTGAGGGCTTGGATTTCGCTGTAGGCGTGGAGGCCGAAGACGCCGCGGTCGCGGCCTATTCCGCTCATC
>MPNQ01000063.1 GCA_002239105.1 marine group bacterium Sva0996 bin134
CAATACCAAGGCACCCCAACCCAAAAAGACATCCAAACCCGCGACAAACTCATCGCCGACCAAGAAAAACTCCTCAACACCTACCGCTGCAAATACAAAATCGACACCCAACAAGTCCCCGGCGGCTGCACAAACTAAAACCCCAAAACAGGCCGAAACCGCCCCCCAGAAGCGCCACCAGCACACACCACAGTGACGGTTACTGCGGCCTAGGCGTCACCGGCGTCACCTGCCCTGTCGGGGTGGCCGCCGACTGATCGTCGCTTGCTTCTACTCTAAATTATTTAGAGTAGATTTAGAGTAGCCCTAAAACCCCTGCTAGATCGACTAACCCTTGATTGAGAGCGTTTAGAGTAGATTTAGAGTAGAGCGAATTAGCTACTCGATTCGCCGTTTCCAGTACGCCCGAGGATCCCTTGGAGACTGTCCTACCCAGTCGATCAGACCCTCGTCTCGAAGTGCTCGGAGATGTCGCAGCACTATTGGGCGGGATTCGCCGGTTGCCGCCACCACGTCACCAGTGCTGACCCGCTCCGCGTCGCGGATCACTCGCAAGATGTCCCGAGCGCCCTCGGGTAGCCGTTGCTCTAGCTCCCGATCCACAGCTTGGAACGAAAGTGTCAGGCGCACGCTGCCCGAAGTCTGGGTGTAGTCGGGGTCGGCCAGCCCGGCCAGGTTCATCTCATCGAAGATGCGCCGGATGCCCTCCCCCAGCTCCTGCCCGAAGCGAAGGTCGGCGCACACCCGGGCGATTCGCGGGTCGCCTGCGTCCCTTGTCTTTCCGATTAGGCGTGGTGTGGGCTTCTTCGGATCCCCTCTAAGGGCCATGAGACAGTGCTCGGCTTGTCGACGACGAACTCACCGCTGATCTCGGGAGTGAGCAAGATGATCACGTGGCGGCGAGGAGGGAAGCCATAGATTTCATGCACCGTGCCCCGGATGAAGGTGCCACCCCCACCGGGGAACTCCACTATCTCGCCGTAGTTTGGCTCGTCGGTGTGAGCGAGTTTTGTTGCCTTCATAGCTTCCCTCCCTCACCAAGGTGGTGAAGTTCGTAGTTCGTCCGCTAGATAGGTGCTCACTATTGAGTCCATTGTATTGACCAAGCGGTCGGTGGTCTTCTTGAACTGCTTGTACGACTTGAGATTGGTGGCTACCAGGCCCGCAGCGATGTGAGACTGGATGGCCAGCTCGTTGCCGTGGACGATGGCATTGCGGAAATCGATCAGCAGATCGAGGCGTTCTAGGTCACCTCTGACTCTGGTGCTTTGCGCGTTCATGATCCCGATGAGGTCCAACCCAAGTCGCCTGAAATCTCGGCCCAGGACGCCGCGGCGAGGATTGCGCCTGTTCAGCTGGAGGTCCTGCACCAAGAGTCTTTGCAAGACTTCGTGCTGAGGGGCTGACACTGGAGACAGGTAGGCGGCGACGGCGTCGCTATGCAGGTTGCGGCAGTAGATCTGGAACTGGGCGACGAGGGCCACGAACAGGCTCCGGTTGAGTTGGTCTGTGTACCAGCGCCGGCCGGGTCCGCGGCCGCGGACGACAGTATGAACGCGCTCCAGCTCACCAAGGCGCTCGCTGGATTCTGTGTCCCATACGCTCTTGGCCGGTGATGCCAACGCTGCTCCTCTAATAAAGGAAATGGTATGTAATATATTTATATAGCATAGAAGTAAAAAGAGCTAGTCAAGTGGCCCCTGAGTACGGCGCGAGTTCACCTTCGATACGTGCGTTGGAGGTGCGTCGAATGCCCTCCCCCAGTTCCTGCCCGAATCGGAGGTCGGCGCACACCCGGGCGGTCCTCGGGTTGCGGGCGAATCGAGTCACGTCCCGAGGCGCGCGGGGATCAACGAGGTCTGGGAAAGGCCCAGGACTCTCTACCTTGATGCGGTCGTCGAAAATGTCGACTGGGATGTGGTCGCCACCAATGTTGTACGACCGATGAATGGCCGCGTTCACCAGCCCCTCCACTCGGATGTCGTCTAGGAGGTTCTGGTGCGTGGAGCGGCACTGATATGACCTGCAATCGTCATCTCCCCGAGTTCGCCCCTCAACAATTCATGCCGACTATCTTTCGCGCAGCGGCAAGCCTCTCCCTTAGCGCCTCTTCGAGCGGGCCGGTGAACTGGTCATCGGTTACGCCCCCTCCTGCGGAACCTCGGGTCGAGAACAAGAAGGCATTGCCCGCAGCATCTAGCACGTAGGCGTGGGCTGGGACCATTTCAGCAGGGTCGGTGGCGGCGAGGGCGCGGAACCATGCAGATCGCCACTCAGCTACGCCTGTCGCCAGCAATTCAGTCCACCCATCAATACCAGCAGGGAAGTCCGTACCGGCCTGAAGATGCTCACCAGAAAAGGTGCTAACAGCTAGTGCAGCTTCTGCAGCCGCGTGCCACAACTCCGAGTTGTCCCCGAATGATTCGGCCACCGCCCAAGCCTGCTGCCATCCTGCCACTGCCGCCCACCCTTCTTCGTTCAATAGCATCTCCGTGAGACCAGCAGTCTGTGCGAGAGCCTGATACCGGGTGACATGGCTCCCATCTAGCTCCGGGTCGGGCAGCCCTTCGGGTACAGCCGCTACTCCACGGGCCAATGGGCTGGTCAGATAGCGTTCGATTGCCGCAGCGGCGACCAGGGCTTCGGCCTCAGCATCGAGCAGTTCAACGATTGCGTTTTCACATTCCTCCGGTGGAATTGTCTCGGGTGAAGGGGTAGGTAGGGGTGTCGATGTCGCCTCAGCAGATCGTGTAGGTGTGCTCACCGGTGTCGCCTTGACGGTCGGTGAAGGAGTCGAAGTTATTTCAGCATCCGGCTCGGGGTCAATGACACTAGTGCTGGCATTCAGCGGAGCAGGCGGTGTCTCCGCTTGCTTTCCGTTGCTTGTGCAACCCAACAGTACGGCGACCAATACTGCTGCAAGAACACGCTGCATCATCCGCCGCTGGAAGCGGTAGTTCGCCTCAAGGCCAGCAGTCGGCGGAGCAATAGACTGAGGAACGATGAGCTCTGCTGCTTGTAGAGGAATTTTGCCACGTCGTTGATGGTCAAGATGTGGGTGATCTGCTTGCCATCTTCGCTGATGAGCACGAAGTCGTTATCGAACAGATAATCGAAAACATCGTCGAGCGATGCATCGGAGGAACGGAGCAATTCTTCAGGGTCGGGTGAAGGCCACTCTTTGTCGCACACTCGCATCTCGCCCCAATCCCCCCGGATGAGCACTAATCGGCGCCGGGTCACGACTCCCAGTAGGGCCATACCGTCGTCGAGTATCGGTACTTGATCGACGTTGAACTCGTCCATCAACGCGTAGGCCTTCCTGATCTTGTCATCAGGGCTAACGCTTTTGACTTCGGGCTTTGGAATGTCCCTCAACCGAATGTTGGTAGCCATCTCCAAACTCTCCCATGCAGTTGCACACTGGGCCCCATCGATATCCCGATGGGCTAAGCAGGTGCTTGCAGCCACCACACCCAGGTGTGGCCTTTGACGGGTGGGTGTTGTAGGAAGAGGTCGAGGGCGGCGATGAGGTTGGCGGGGTAGGCGGCGGTGTTCCGGTTGAACCGGTTGGGGTTGGTGTAGACGATTCCAGCGTGGGGTGTCGCGTTGGCTGCCCATTGGGAGGCCAGTAGGGCGAAGTCCGGAACATTTTCTGTGACGATGCCCCGGTTTGTCTCGGCGGCAAATTGGAGCAGCTTCGCATCGGCCATGGCTCGTAGCAGTGGATCGTTCGACACCGCATGAACATCGTGACCGGATTCTTGCAATGCCCGGGCCACTGTCGGGCTGTGCATCTCGTCGAGCAGCAGCCTCACTGGGTGAGCAGTGCTTGCTGGCGCATCCAGAGTTGCTCTTGCTTGTCAGCAGCCAGTTGCCGAGCGGCGATCTCGGCATCGATCTCCTCGGTGTGTTCGGCGTAGTAAGCCAGAGCGGCATCCACCAGTGATTCGCGTAGGCACATCATCTCGGCAACTCTGGCTCGGCGCTGCTCAACTGGCACGTCTCCACCAATGAGGGCTGACGCCACATCGGCCACTTCAGGACCTCCGACCAATACGGCACGGCGGCCGGCATGCCCATCGCGAAAGCAAATGGCAGGGTGCTCTTCCATACGGAGGCCTTCTTCGATCAGGCGTGCGGCCAGTGAGGACATCGAAGAGTCGCGTCTATGGGCATGTTCTCTTAGCCGGTCGAGGGTCAACTCATCGGGGAAGCGGAGCGACATAACACACATGACTACATTGTATCGCAGTATAGGTCTCGGCAGTGCAATTGACTCGCCTCTTGTCCCTCGGGTGCGGGTGGAGGGGTGGCTCATGGTTGTTCGGCGAGTTTGTTGATGTAGTCACCCATGCCGGAAACGGTGAAAGCCACTTGGCCGCGTTCGGGAGCGTAGATGAGGCCCCTTCGGATTAGTTGAATCCGATGGGGGCTGAGACTGTGGTGGCTCTCGCCAAGGCGTGCGGCTATCCGGCGGGTGGCAACGGGAGAATCACCTTCAGAGTCTGCGGCCATCGCTGCTAGGTAGCGGCGCTGTGCCTGGGTCGCTCGCTCCCATCGTGATCCGTAGAAGCCTTCGTCAAGCTCATGTTGGGCGGCGGCTACTCCTGCGATGGCGTCGTCGGCGGTGATCGTGTTGGGTCCAGGAGCAAAGTCCCAGATCTTTTTGCCGAATACCTGGAGAAAGTAAGGGTAGCCGTCGGCCGCAGTCGCTGTATGAGCGAGGGCATCGGGCTCCCACATCACTCCGAGCGACTCAGCAGGGCGCTGGAGGGCTTCCGCAGTGGCATCGGATGACAGCGAGCCTATGCGGTGGTAGGCGAAGAGTCGCTCAGCGTAGGACTTGGCTTGGGTGAGTGCAGCCGGGAGATTGGGCAGACCTGCGCCGGATATAGCCACAGGGAGTTGTAAGCGATTGGCCTGATGGGCGGCGCTTGCCACGGCGGCGATATCGGCGGTGGGCAACTCTTGCATCTCGTCCACAATGAGCAGTACGCCGACGCGCAGGTCGGCGGCAGCACCGCCGAGGTCGATGATCAACTCGGATAGGTCAAGTTCCAGATTGCCTGAGTCGGCCCGGCCTATCAGTGGGTCTACTTCGATGCCGATGCTGACCGAACCGTCCGGCGATGCTTGCAGGGAAAAAGACTTCAACGCTCCGAGGGCCCTTTGCAGTCGAGATGATGTGCGGTGCCGGAGCGACGTCGCCCGAAGAGATGCAGTGAGAGTTTGGGAAGCGAGAAGGCGGAACGAATGACCAGTGCCCGCTTCAGCGAAAGCCACGATCCAGCCGCGTTGTTCGGCAAGGGATCGCATGTCTTCCATCAGTACCGTCTTGCCGACCCCGCGCAACCCGGTCAGTATGATGCCCCGTTCGGACCGTCCTGCTTCTAGGCGGTCAAGCAGGATTCTGAACCGGGACTGCTCCGATTCCCGTCCGGCTAGTTCAGGGGGTCGCTGTCCGGCACCAGGGGCAAAGGGGTTGCTGATTGCGTCCACGGACACAGTGTATAAGAAAAGATAGAGCTGTATAAGCGATTGTCTTATACAGACTTATCTTATCCAATAAAGACGGAGGAAAGTCCTACAGCCAGCTCACCGCTTGATCTTGGCAATGAGTACTTGCTGAGCGCAGTGTACTTGTATTCCAAGGGCTCAGGCTGGGGTGAAGATGCAGCGGCCGGTGGGGGTGTCGTAGCGCACGTCACCGGTTCGGCCGACGGCCTCGGAGGCCAGCAGGTGGCGGAGCAGGTTGGGGTCTTCGGGGGTGTTGGCCAGGAAGCGGCGGCCTTCGGAGCCTTTGTTGTTGAGGTGGCCGCAGATGTAGCCCTGGGCCGGCTGGCCGTCGCGGTTGTGCATGACGGTGTAGGCCTCGATGCGGCCGCGACCGGTGGCCGAATCGTCGGGGATGGCGGGGGCGGTTTCCATAGCAGCAGACGGAGGCGGGCCGTCGGGGCTGTCCCAGCCATTTTGCTTGGGCTGGGCTGACAGCACCGCGGCGGCGTGTTTGGTCAGAAAGAAGCCGTTGCCGGTGACCATCCCAATTGAACTGTCGTCGTCCCGCAGCCGTTCGACCATGGCGGCGATGGAGTTCATGTTGTAGGCCGAGCCCGGCCCGCCGGCATAGGGCAAGCCGCCGGTGACGGTGAACGGGCGGGGGTCCAGTTCGTCTATGCCGAGCATGGCGCAGGCCATCCGCACGGCCACGGGGAAGCAGGAGTAGAAGTCGAACAGGGCGATGTCGTCGACACCAACGCCGGCCTGGTCGAGCGCGCCCACCGAAGAGTCCTTCATCGAGGGGCATTCGGCGAAGTTGGGGCGAGTGCTGACGAACCAGGCCTCTTCGGCGGCGCTGTGGCCGCCCCACCAATACACCCAGCGATCAGCGGGGATCCCCAGCTCCCGGGCTTTGGCCACCGAAGTCATCACATAGGCCCCGGCCTGATCGGTGTTGAGCACCGAGTTCAGATATTTGGTGTAGGGGAAGCCGATCATGCGGTTCTCGAGCGTGGGGGTGGCCAGCTCCTCGGCGCTGCGCTCGGTGGGAAACCATGCATAGGGGTTGGCGGCGGCCACCGAGGTGAACACGGTCATTATCTCGCCCAGTCGCTGGGCGTGCTCGGCCAAGGTCATCCCCTGGGCGGCCCGTAGAGCGTTCTCGATCAGGGGGTAGGCCTGTATGGGCCGGGTGAGCCGATGACGCTCCTCCAGCTCCGACACCATGGGCTTGGTGCTCAAGGCGAAACGGTCGTCGGCCCCGGCGGGGTCTCCGCCGGTGGGCCAGTCCAACTCCACCCCGGCCGACATGGCCCGTTCATACGTCTTCCAAATCTGGCCGCCGGTCATGACAGCCACCTCGGTGCGACCGGCCAAGATCTCAGCGGCCAGGTGATTGGCGGCCAGCACTCCCATCTCCCCGCCGCCCCCGGTGTTCTGCACCCTGGCCCGGGGGTCGATGCCCAAATGCTCAGCGGTGAGGGCGGCGCCATTCGCCGGAGTCCAGTAGGCCAGCGGGATCTGGAGGAAGGTGTCCACGTGGCTGAACAGGCCTTGGCCTACTCCGGTGTCATAGGCGGCCCGGGTAGCCACATCGATCATCGTGGTCAACGGGTCAGGAGCGGCCGTCGGGTCGGTCTCCCGACCCACGTACTGGGCCACCCCCACCAACACCGGCGCCCGGTCGCTCACCCCATCGGCTCCCACCGCGGCGATGCTAGGCCACCCGCCCCTGCGATCAGTGGGTTGGAGAACGGCATGCTGTGGCAGCGGGGACTTCCTGTGGCATAGTCATGGTATTGTTGTGGCATGAGTCGACAGCGAGTGAGCACCACGGTGGACAACGGATTGCTCGACCAGGCCCGCCATCTAGAGCCGTGGCCCAACGATGCAGCGATGCTGGATGCCGCTCTCGAAGCGCTCGTGGCCCGCTATCGGGCGGCGGTGATCGATGCCGCTTACGAGGCCTACGATCGTCATCCCCTCGATGAGCCCGACGAGTGGGGCGATCTGGCATCGTTCCACGAGGCCAATCGGACGGTCCGCCAGGAGGCAGGGGCAGCAGGCGACCGGCCGCAGACCACTGAAGCGGCCCGCTGATGGCCGCTTCGGCTCGGCGAGGCGAGGTGTGGTGGTGGGAATCACCCCACGCGGGCCGGCGACCGGTGGTGGTCTTGTCGCGAAACGCGGCAATGGATCGGCGCAAGATGGCAATCGTTGCCCCCTGCACCACCACCATCAGGGGTCTGCCGAGTGAGGTGTTGCTTGAACCCGGCGACGATCCCGTGCCGGCCGTCTCGGCGATAAATCTCGATTCGGTTGAGAATGTGCCACTGGCGCTATTGGTGCAGCGACTTGGCCAATTGAGCGATGAGCGCATGCGTGACGTGTGCGCCGCGTTGGAAGTGGCGGTTGATTGCAACTGAGTGCGGGTGACCCTCCGGTGGCG
>MPNQ01000064.1 GCA_002239105.1 marine group bacterium Sva0996 bin134
CTGCGTTCGGGGGTCGTAGCGAACCGTGAGGTGGGCGGCGTTTGATCCCAGCGTGGCCTTGGTCGACGGCGAACGCTCAGACACGACGATAAACGGCTCATTGGCGTAGAACTCGGCCAGCGCCGCGAGTAAGGAGTCAGTGGAAGTCTCCCCCGCTGGCTTGGCGTAGCAAGTGGCCAAGATGCCCCGATTCATTGGGGACAAGTGAGGGGTGAACAGCACCGATGCTCCGGCAGCCTGCTCGATCTCGGGGGTGTGACGGTGGTCGAGCAGCCCGTAGGCAGTGAAGTCCTCATCGACCGCACAGAAGGTGGTGTGGGCCTTGGGAGGCCGCCCCGCGCCGGATACTCCGCTGGCCGCATCCACGATGACCCCTTCGGGCTGGATTAGGCCCAAGCGAACCAGTGGGGCGACGGCCAGCGCCGCAGCAGTGGGGTAGCAACCGGGCACCGCCACTGCGGGGGCGTCGGCAAGCTCCTCTCTAAACAGTTCGGGGAGGCCGTAGGCGAACTGCCCGAGCAGTTGAGGCGTTTGGTGCGGTTCTCCATACCACTGCTGGTATTGCCCAGCGTCGGTCAGCCGAAAGTCAGCCGCCAGATCGATCGTGACCTTGCCCCGAGCCAAGATTTCGCCAGCCAGCGCCATGGACTGGCCATGGGGAAGGGCCAGAAAAGCGAGGCCCACATCGTCCAACAGCGCGGGGTCGTACTTCACGAACTCCTGTTCGGTGCCGATGGCAGCCAAGTGAGGATAAAGATCGGCAACTGGTTGCCCTGCCTGGGTATCGCCGGTGACGAAGCGCACGTCGAAACCGTCGTGGTGAGCCAGCAACCGCATCAACTCCGCGCCCACATACCCCGACGCCCCAATGATCCCAACAGGAATCTTCTGTCCCATGGGACTAAGTATGCACAATTATGAATAAGTATTCAAGTCAATTGCGGCGGTATGTCACCCGCGGAGGGTGGCGTTGTGGGTGGTGGTGACGGCATCTATGCAGGATTGGCGAGCGGAGGCGACTTCGGCGTCGTTGAGGGTGCGGTCGGAGGCTTCGAAGCGGAGGGTGTAGGCCAGGCTGCGGCGGCCCTCGCCTAGTTGGTCGGAGCGGAATACGTCGAACAAGGCCACGGAGGCCAGTAGCTCGCCTCCGGACTGGGCAATGGTGGCAGCTACTTCGTCGGCCGAGACTTCGTCGGGGACGGCGAAGGCGAGATCTACGTCGCTGGACGGATAGCGGCTGGGGGCTCGATACGGTGCTAGCCCTCGGTCGGCGTCCAGCAGCGCTCCCAGATCGACCTCCAACCAGGACACACGCTCGCCAATCTCATTGTCATCCAGCACCTGGGGATCGATCTCGCCTAGCGCACCGACTGGCTGGCCGTCAGCCAGTACCTGCCCGGACCGGCCGGGATGGAGGCCGTCAACCGTGGCGTTGACCACACCTGGATTGGCGACGGCCAGATTGCGGGCCAGGCGGCGCCACAGCGTGGTGGCGGCGGTGGCTTCCTGGCCAGCGAGGATCACGGCCAGGTGCTCGTGCTCATCGGGGAGATCGCCTCCCCCGCCGGGATTCACCCGCCCGATCTCGAAGAGCGACACTCCGGTGGTGCGCCGGGCTGCGTTGTAGGCCACCGCTTTGAGCAGGCCGGGGCGCAACGAGGTTCGCATGATCGACTCCTCGGCCACCAGAGGGTTGGTCACGGTGATGCCGTCGTCGCCCAGCCCGGCTCGGGCCAAATCGCCGGGAGCCAAGAAGGGCAGAGGCATGGCCTCGGTGATTCCCATTCCAGTGAGGAGCGCCTGGATTCGGCGGCGATCCTGCTGGCGGGGGGTGAGGGTTCCAGCCTGTTCGGTCACTGGTACGGTGCGGGCGATCTGGGAGAATCCGTGCAGGCGGCCGACTTCCTCTACTACATCGATCTCAGTGGCTGAATCGAGCCGCCAAGTCGGAATGGTGACGTCAAAGCCCTGTCCGTCGCCCCCCGAATCGCAGGCGAACCCGATGGGCTCCAACAGACCGGTCATCTCGTCGGCGCTCAGCTCGGTGCCCAGGATGGAGTTGACCCTCTGGGGGCGAACTCGAACCGTGACGGGCTCAGGCCGATTGCCGGAGGCGTCGATCATGCCGGGGGAAGTGGTGGAGCTGAGCGCGGCGGCCAGTTCGGCGAAGCGGTCCAGCGCCATGGGGATGATGTCGGGATCGGCACCCCGCTCGAAGCGGGCCGACGCCTCGCTGCGCAGACCTAAACGCCGGGCCGTGCGGGCGATGGTCATGGGGTCCCACCAGGCCGCCTCCAGCAGTACCGAGCTGGTCTCAGCAGAGATCTCGGTGGAGGCTCCGCCCATAACCCCGGCCAGGCCGATGGCCACGTCGTCACGGTTGACGATCACCCCGTCGGCTTCCGTCAGGGTGCGCTCCACCCCGTCCAGGGTGGTCATTTGCTCGCCGGGGCGGGCCATGCGCACTCCCAGCTCGCCGCCGGGCACCAGATCCAGGTCGTAGGTGTGGTTGGGCTGGCCCAACTCGAACATCACGTAGTTGGACAGGTCGACCACCGCGCTGATGGGCCGCTGGCCCACGGCCAACAACCGGTTGGCCATCCATCGGGGGGAGGGCCCGGATGGCACATTGTCGAGCACCCGCACGCCGAATCGGCCGCACAGGTCGGGAGCGGCGATGCTCACCGACGCCCGCTCAGCCGCGGGCTGGCCGGTCTCTTCAATCTTGGGGGCAGGCACCGAGAAAGGCACCCCTAGGCAGGCAGCCAGATCGCGAGCCACCCCCATCACCGACATGGCATCAGGCCGATTGGGATTCACTTCCAAGTCGAAAAGCACATCGGGGCGGATCCCCAGTGCCTCGGCGAGGGGTACACCCAACGACAGACTCTGCTCCAAGATCAAGATGCCCTCGTGATCGTCGCCCATGCCGATCTCGGCGCCCGAGCACAGCATCCCGTTACTCCACTGGCCCCGCATCTTGCGCCGGGCGATATCCATCCCGTTGGGCATGGTGGTGCCCACAACAGCCAGCGGCACCCGGTCGCCCACCGCCATATTGAAGGCCCCGCAGCACACTTGGAGGGCTTCGCCGTCGCCCGCGTCCACGTCCACCAGATGGATACGGTCGGCGTCGGGGTGGGGCCGGGTGGCCAACACCTCGGCCACCACGATGCCCTCCAAACCCTGGCCGATGTGGCTCAGTTCCTCCACGGCCAAGCCCAGATTGGACAGGATCTCGGACAAGTCCTCAGGGGCGCCGTCGATGTCGGGGGCGAAGTCTTGCAGCCAGCTCAGCAGGACCTTCATCGCGTTGCGTCCTCAGCATTCAGGAAGCGGACCATCAGAACTGCTCCAGGAAGCGAACGTCGTTGGTCCACAGCTCGCGCAGGTCGTCAATGCCGAACCGGATCAGGGCCAGGCGGTCGATGCCGAAGCCAAAGGCGAATCCCTGCCACTGCTCAGGATCGATGCCACAGGCTTTGAATACGTTGGGATGCACCATCCCGCAACCCCCCAGCTCCAGCCACGTGCCGTCGGGACGCTGGATGTCGAATTCGGCCGAGGGCTCAGTGAACGGGAAGTAGGAGGGACGCAGCCGAGAGGTGAACCCGGGGCCGAAGTAGGCGGCGGTGAACGCTTCGATGGTCCCGGCTAGATCGCCCAGGGTGGTGTCGCGGTCCACCACCAGCCCCTCAATCTGGTGGAACACCGGCATGTGGGTGGCGTCGGCGGTGTCCTGGCGGAAGCACCGGCCGGGTGCCACCACGTAGATGGGAGGCTCCTGGTTCTCCATCACCCGGGCCTGCACCGGAGAGGTGTGGGTGCGCAGCAGGGTGCTGCCCGACTCGCCGTAGTCCACATACAGCGTGTCGTACATGTCACGAGCCGGATGCCCCAGAGGAAAGTTGAGGGCGCCGAAGTTGTACCACTCGCTCTCGATCTCCGGGCCCTCAGCCACCCGGTAGCCCATGCCCACGAACACGTCCTCCAGCTCCTGCCAGGTCTGGGTGATCACGTGGAGATGGCCGTCGGACGGCCGGTCGGTAACCTCGGTGAGATCGAGCCGCTCGGCGGACAGTTTCTCGGCTCGGGCGGCGGCCGATAGTTCGGCCTCACAGGAACTCAAGATCTCGTCGATAGCCGCTTTCGCTGCATTCAACGCCTGGCCGGCTTCCCTCCTGGCCTCGGGATCGAGGGCGCCCAACTCCTTGCGGGCGGCCACCAGTGGGGACCGCTTGCCGCTCACCGCGGTCCGCACCGCGCTTAGTTCCTCAAGGGTGGTCGCGGCCTCCGCCTGCCGTTGGGCCTCGACCACCAGTTGTTCTGGCTCAGCCATGAGTCTCCACTATGGCAACCTCCGTCATTCAACACCGCATCAAATAGTGCAGGTCAGGTTCGTCAATTCTCCCTCATGGGTCGAGTCGGATTGGGACATGAAATCAAACTAGGTTTCGGGCATGGCTACAGGAGATTTGCTGGTTCGCGGGGGGACGGTGGTGGACGGCACCGGCGCACCCTCATTCCAAGCTGATGTGCGGGTGCGCTCGGGTGTGATCACCGAGGTGGGACCGGGGCTGCGGCCCGATGGCGAGTCAGAGGTCGACGCTGGCGGCGCCTTGGTGACACCGGGGTTCATCGAGCCCCACACCCACTACGACGGGTCGCTGTGGTGGGACCCCCACATCGACCCCATGCCGTCGCACGGCACAACCAGCGTGGTCCTGGCCAACTGCGGGCTGGGCCTGGCCCCGCTGCGGGAGGCCGACCGAAACCAGCTCATCGAACTGATGTGCTTTATCGAAGACCTGCCCACCGACGCCTTCGAGACGGCCATCCCCTGGACGTGGGAGACCTGGCCCGAATACCAGGCTGCCAATGATGAGCACCCGACGGCGCTCAACGTGGCCGCCTTCTTCCCCCACCAGACCCTGCGGATGTGGGTCATGGGCGCCGAGGCGTGGGAGCGGGCCGCCACGGAGGCCGAGCGGGCCGAGATGGCCCAGTTGCTCGACGAAGGGCTAGCCGCCGGGGCCTTCGGGCTGTCGACATCGCTGATGGACTTGGACCGCCACAACCGGCTGGTTCCCAGTCGCATGGCCGACGACCAGGAGTGGGGCGACCTACTCGATGTGGTGGCCGCCCATCCCGGCGCCACGTTCCAGTTCGTGCCCCGGGCCTTCGAGTTCGAGCACTTCCCCGGTGACATGGAGCGCATGGCCGCTCTGTGCCGGGATCGAGGCGTCCGAGCCAACTGGGGCGGTTTCTTCGCCCAGGAGAATCGGGCCAAAGAGCGCGGGATCTCCCTGGAGCTGGTCGACCGGCTAAACGCCGAGGGATCGCAGATCGCCACCCTGTACTCGGTTAGGCCCGGGTACGTGAACCTGCACTTCGAGCGGTCGATCATGTGGAGCGGGGTGGAGGCGTGGCACGAGCTGTGCAACGTCGACGGTGACGAGGCCAAGATGGCCATGCTGCGAGACGAGCGCTGGCGGGAGCGGGCCCGACTCGACTGGGATGCCTGCACCTACACCCTGGCCCCTATCAACCGCCCCCATATGATTCTCTTGGCCTCAGACGAGCCTCGCAACGCGGAGTGGACCGGGCGCTCAATCGCCGAATTGGCCGATGCCCGGGGCGTACACCTATCGGACGCAGTGGCCGACTGGCTTGTGGAAAACAACATGGGGACTCATCTGAAGACCCAGCCCCAACCCGTGGCTTACGAGACCCTGGCCAAGATGGCCCGGTCGCCGCACACAGTGAACGGGGGGTCAGACGCCGGTGCCCACATTCAGATGTTCGTCGGGGCTGGTGATGCCACCTTCTTCCTCACCGAGATGGTGCGCGAACAGGGTCTGCTTGCCATCGAGGAGGCGGTGCATTCGGTGACCGGCAAGCAGGCGGCGTTCTTCGGGCTGGCGGGCCGAGGCGTGGTGGCAGAGGGAGCAGCGGCCGACTTGGCCGTTTTCGCCTTGGACGAGATCGACCTGGGCGACGAAGTGCGGGTAAACGACCTCCCCACCGGCAGCTGGCGCTACAGCCGCAAGCCAGCCGGCTACCGGGCCACTGTGGTAAACGGCGTTCCCACCTGGGCCGATGGCGACCCCACCGCCGCGCTGCCCGGCCGTTTCCTCCGCAACGCGGCCGCGGGCTAACCGTCTTCTTGCTCGGCTAACTGTCTGATCTCGGCCAGGTACAGAGCTCGGGTGGCCAGAACCTCGCGGGCCTCGTGGGCCATATCGTCGTAGAAGTGCTCCCGATAGGTGCTATCGGTGACCGTGGAAACTGCGAACTGGAGGGCGGACAGAACGGCAATGAAGCCAGCAACGCCCAGAAGCTCCCACGTGAGCGCCAGGTCATGGCCGAGAAAGCCGAAACGGGCCAGCGGGTCCACCGCATCCGATGCCACCCACGACACGATGGTGGCCTCCCGCACGGTCAGCAGGCCGAAGGCCACGTAGAACACGCCGATGACCAGACCGACAAGCACCACTCTCACGGCCTGGGCGACGAACATGAGCAGGCCGAGGTTCACCCTATCTATCCGGCCGAGGGGCGGGATTTGGGAGACGGCGACTCCAGTCGGAGGCTTGGCCGGGGCCAGCGGCGAATTGCAGCCGTTGACCAGGTCGCACGCTTGATCCCAGTTCTCGAAGCGAGCCAAGCCCACCAACTCCGACGGAATGCGCGCCGCCACTGAGCCGAGGCTGACGATGCCGATAACCCCCAACACAATGGCGTAGTAGGGCCAGGAGAAGTCGTGGGCCACCTGCCAGACCTCGGCGTTCAAGAATAGGAAGGCGCTGAATAGAAGGAGCAGCGGCAGGATGCGGCCCACCAATCGGCCGATCAAGGCGATCTGGCTCCCTGAATATGCCCCGGCCCAAACAATCATGGGAAACAGGCCGAAGCTCACCACTAAGTACACCCCCACGAGGAGCAAGAGATTGATCACCGCCAGGCCCGCGGTGTCAGACAACCGGTCTTCGGAGAACAAGGCGGGCAGCGCGGGAGGAACCAGCACGAACACGGCCAATTCGATGGCTCCCACCCGATCGGGTAGCTGAAACAGCCGCCGACCCCTGAATCGGTTGACCGCGGCCACAGCGCCGAGAGCAATGGCCGCGCCCGCCCAGAACACGCCGAATTGCGCCCAACCATCGAACCGGTCGCCGAAGGAGGCGAATATCTCCACCAGGAACACCAGTGCCAAGAACGGCACGGCCCGAGTGAACACATCGGTGCTGGCTCGATAGTCGTCGATGACGTGGGGCACGCCCCGGCGAACGAACCAGCGCTCTACGGCTTCTCGGCGGGAGGTCTCCACCTCCGCCACCGGTCAGTCCCCTTCGGGAATGGTGGGCACCTCGACGCCGGGGCCGTAGTAGATGAACAGGTTGGCGATCAGATCGTCGAGGCCGTCGCGAGTGCCGCCTTTGGCCAAATCTACGGTGATGATGTTGCTGTTCACGTGGATGGCGTCGATCCCGCCCCTGTCGAACA
>MPNQ01000017.1 GCA_002239105.1 marine group bacterium Sva0996 bin134
ACAATCGGACCCGGCGCCACTCAACACTCGGCAACATCTCACCCGCCGAGTTCGAGAGACGCCACCAACAACAACCACACGCCGCCTGACTCCCACAAACCAGGACCAAAAAACAAGGCACACATCACGAACGTCTGGGAGAACCCTCTCCTTGACCGGTATGTGCTCGGCGCGGCAACCGCTTTCGGGTCGGGCCGCGACAACTGCGGCGACATCGAGCCCAAAACGGGCGGCGGGTGGACCCGCACCTGCGACATCTACTGGACAGAAGAGCCGATCCACGTGACGCTGACCGACGAGATCATCGGGATCATCGACCACAGGAGCAACAACGCGCATGGCGGCGGGTACGTGCACATCCACCGGGATCCCGACAATCCCGACGGCGCCTCGTCCACCCCGCACCGCCACTGCCTCTTCCGCGACGTCAACGGCGACGGCGACACCGACGACACCGTCGACAACGACGGGACCTGCGCCCCGGGCGACAGCCACGAGAAGCTGACCTGCCCCAAAGACGTCAACGGCGACGGCGACACAGCAGACCCCGGCGAGCACACCGGCGGGACCTGCCCCGCCCTGGCCTGGCACCCGACCCTGCCCGACGCCGGCGACCCCTGGTGGCGAACCGCCGCACAGGAGAACCTCATCACCACAGCGGTGGAGACCGGATTCACCACAGGCTTCGGCAGAGTTGCCGGCAGCAAGTGGGCGGCGAGGTTCCTGTCTGCCTCAGCCGCGGCCAGATACGGCAGGTTCGCCGGCGGGATGGGCGCGGTAGCGGGGTTCGGGGCGGGCATGCTGTACGCGTGGTGGAGACAAGGAGACCCCAAGCCGACCATCCCCATAGCCGGAGTCAACGGCTGCTTGGACCCCGACGACACCAACTGGTCCACGAAGTGGACGGCCGACAGATGGCAGGAGAAGAACTTCACCCACACCACCACCAAGCAGGCCCACGGATACCAAACCCGATACGATCACCACATCGCCTACTGCGAGAAAAGGCAAACACCGTGAGCCTCCAGCCGCCCGACGAAGTCAACGCACAACCGGCCAAGACACGCCGCCAAAAACGCCACGAAAAGCGCCAAGACTTCTTCGACGACAACATCTGGGTTTTTTTCCTGATAGTTGTGCTGACAGCGCTGCTTGGCTCTTCAGTTATTCTCGCAACTCGCCATTTCTTTGGACTAGGCGCAATGCTGGCTGTAGTGGTGCCCATGTGCGTATTCTTCTTGCTTCACAACCCGAATCGCGGTCCTTCCGCGCCTCAAGACAGCACGTCCGCCCCGGGGGCCTCCGACCGCTGTCCGCTATGCGGCCGCTCCTACGATCCGGCAGACGAGCTGTGCACCGCCGGCGGCGCCCACCCGCCGTCAGGTCTCGAAACCCCACAGCCCTAGCCCGCCAGGCGGTCCCCTCCTGCAACAGCCACGGCGTGGTGAAGGCCAACTGGGACCCTGTGTAGGGTGCGAGTTCCTATCGGGTGGATTGGCGGCCCCAGCACGAGGTGGGAAGCGGCGAGATCCGTGCGACGTCCGAGGTTGACCCCAGCTGGCAGGAAGACGAGGGTGGCATCTACCAGCTCGCAGTGTCCGCCTACGCAGACTCCAGCAGCAGGTGGTCGGATTACTCGGACCCGGTCACCGTCACCTGCGGCGAGGTGGTGCTTCCGGGCTCGTGGCTGTCGCCCAACACTCCCGTTTGCGACCCCGAGGACGCACGCTCCAGCATCTACTTCAACGAGCTCATCACCCGCTTCTGCCCCGTCACCGTGACGGGGGACGCGACTGTGAGAACCTGCACCGAGGTATGGAATGAGGCAGTGCTCATCTCACTGAGTGGCCAGAGCTGGTGGAAAGACATGCCCCTGGCGAAATGGAGCAGCCTCTACGGCTCAGAACTAGCCCCGAGCAGATAGGCAGTTGCAGGGAGGCTCTGCCGGATTTCGGGTGGGGATCTGCTTTGCCAGGTGCTCTTCGGCTCGTCGGGGGTTTGGGCAAGGCACCGCGGGCCCGTTGGGGGACGGCGGTGCGGGCGGTGATGAGCCAGCGGTCGTCGCTGTAGGGCAAGCCCAAGGTCTTGGAGCTGTTGCGGACGAAGTCGCGAAGGTATACTTCATGGTATGCCTGATACGACTACCATCAAGGTTTCGGTTCGGACCCGGGATGCGCTGCGTCAGCTTGCGGATCGTGAGGGGCTCACATTCGATGCGCAGCTCGAGAAGATGATCCGGCGGGAACGTCGTCGCATCATTGGGGCCCAGTTGGCAAGCGCCCCACTCGGTGTTGACGACGAGGCCGTGCTCGATGCGTCTGCGAGCGATGTCGCCGATGCGAGCGGGTGACGTCGTCCGCTGCGACTTCGGGGCGCCGATGGGAGGTGAGCCGGGGTTCATCCGACCGGCGATCGTCATAACCTCCGACGACGTGCTCGACTTCCGGCAGCACGCGATCGCAGTCGTGCCCTGCACGACC
Source organism: marine group bacterium Sva0996 bin134 (assembly GCA_002239105.1). GTDB lineage: Bacteria > Actinomycetota > Acidimicrobiia > Acidimicrobiales > Bin134 > Poriferisocius. The sequence goes on from MPNQ01000017.1 coordinate 2,481, forward strand.
AAGAAGCGGGGATGGTTGAGCGAGGTTGATGTCACGGGATTCGGCGTCGCCCAAGCTCATCTCCCGACCACCATCAGCGTCGACCGCGTCGTCGAGACGACGAACACGAACATAGGAGCCGTCGCGCTGCAACAGATCCGAGAACTCATTGCAGATCTGCTCGGGCTCTGACCCGCTGGTCGATCAGACGTGGCGTATGTCCACGTCGTGCCAGTCGCTGCGCAGTTCTTCGGGTGGGTCGGGGAAGGCGCCGCGGGTCCATTGGGGTCGGGCGGTGCGGGAGGTGATGAGCCAGCTGTCGTCGAAGCGGGCCACGTCGTCGCAGTAGTGCAGGCCCAAGATGAGGTCGTCTACGCCCGAGTCCTCAGGGCGCATGTGGTAGGCCACCGCCCAAGTCTCGATGTGGCCCTCGTCGGCGCCTTCTTCCAATTCCACGTACTGGTTGCCCATGAAGTGCAGCGTGGCCTCGAACTTGTGCAGCTCTTTCTCGGTCCAGTCCAAGTAGGGGTCGAGGGGTCCGGAGATGACCGTCCCGTAGATCTGGCAGTCGGGGTGAAAACTAGACCGCACCAGGTCGAAATCGATTAGATCGATTCCCCGGGCGTACCGCTGGGGAACCTCTTTGATCAGCTCCCGATCCTTCAGCCAGCGCACTGTGGTTTCGACGTTCATCTCGCCTCCTTCGACCCGCTCCGGCACACTCGGTCTCGCGCTACGGTTGCCCTCATGAAAGAGCTGATCTATCACCGGCTGTTCTACCCGGCAGTGGAGCGGTACGCCAACAAAGAGGCCATCGTCGACGGTGCGTACCGGGCAGACTTTGCTGCCCACGGGGAGCGGGTCACCAAGCTGGCCAACGCCCTGGGGAGCGAGCTGGGGGTCAACAAGGGCGATCGGGTGGCCATTATGGCCCTGAACAGCGCTTCCTATCTGGAGCTCTACCACGCCTGCTATCTGGGTGCCGGTGTCATCAACCCCCTCAACCTGCGCCTGGCCGGTCCCGAACTGGACTACATCGTGCGGGACTCGGGCACCGAGGTGGCCTTCGTGGATGGCTTCTTCGCCGAGGCCTTCGTCAAGGCCATGGAGGCCGCGGGCGACAGCCCCATCCGCAAGGTGGTGCTCATCGGATCGGGCGATGTGCCCCACGATGTGGCCTACGAGGATTTGGTGGCCGCGGGCGACAACACCACGCCGCCGGAGCCCGAGGAAGAAGACCCGGTGGTGCTCATGTACACCGGGGGCACCACCGGCCTGCCCAAAGGGGTGCTGCTCCAGCAGCGGGCCGAGATGCTCAACGTGTACCACGTGGCCATCGGGTTGGGCGGCACGAGAGACGACGATGTGTTCTTGAGCCAGACGCCGCTGTTCCACGCCGCTTCCATGGCCAGTCTGCTGGTGATTCCGGCCTCCGGTTCCAAGATGGTGACCATTCCGGCATTCGACCCTGGCGGGGTGATGAACCTCATCGAGGCCGAGGGCATCACCCAGACGGTGATGGTGCCCACCATGATCGGCATGTGCCTCCAGCATCCCGACTACCGGCCTGAGCGGCTGGCGTCGCTGCGAGAGCTGGTCTACGGCGCGTCGCCGATGCCGGAGGCCGTCTTGGGCCATCTGCTGGAGCATTTGCCGAGCGTGAACTTGATCCAGGGCTACGGCATGACCGAGTGCTCGTCGGTGCTCACCCTTCTGTCGGCTGAAGACCATGTGGCTGGCAGTTCCCGGCTGCGGTCGGTGGGCCAACCGGTTATCGGGGTGAACCTGTGCATCCAAGACGAGGACGGCAACGTGCTGCCCACCGGCGAGATCGGCGAGGTGTGCGCCCAGGGCGGCAACTACATGCGGGAGTACTGGAACAAGCCCGAGGCCACCGCCGAGGTGTTCCAGGGCGGCTGGTACCACACCGGCGACGCCGGATACCTCGACGACGGCGGCTACCTGTTCCTGGTGGACCGGGTGAAGGACATGATCGTGTCCGGGGGTGAGAACGTGTATTCCTCAGAGGTGGAAAGCGCCATCTCCACCCATCCGGGCGTCGCCCAGGTGGCGGTGATCGGCATCCCCGACCCGGTTTGGGGGGAAGCGGTCCATGCCGTGGTGGTCCCCGCGCCGGGCAGCGAGCTGACCGAAGAAGAGGTCTGCGAGCACGCCCGCCAGTCCATTGCCGGCTACAAGGTGCCCAAGTCGGTGGAGTTCCGGGCGGAGCCGCTGCCCCTGTCAGGGGCCATGAAGGTGCTCAAGCGGGAATTGCGGGCCCCCTACTGGGAGGGCCAGGACAAAAACGTCGGGTAAGCACCGAGGAGATTCACCAGGCCCGCGCCTAATTCACTAGAGGCGGTCGGTAGGCTGCCGGTCATGCAGGTAGATATACGTCATGCCCCCAGCTTTGCGGTCGCCCGGTGCACCCTGGGCGGGGGCGAGCAAGTCAAAGTCGAAGCCGGCGCCATGTCGGCCCATTCCACCGGGATGTCGCTGGAAGCCAAGGTGGAGGGCGGCATGCTCAAGGGCCTCAAGCGGAGCGTTCTGGGCGGCGAGTCGCTGTTCGTGTCCACCTACACCGCCCCGGCTCAGGGCGGCTGGGTAGACGTAGCCGCCAAGCTGCCCGGCGACCTTCGGGTGATCGAGTTGGACGGCTCGCAGTCTTGGATCATCGAGCGGGGCAACTGGCTGGCCTCCGACGCCTCGGTGGTGATGGACACCAAGTGGGGCGGCTTCAAGTCGTTGGTCGGCGGCGAGGGCGGGTTCATGGCCCACGCCGAGGGCACCGGCAATGTGGTGGTGGCCTCCTACGGGGCTATCGACGTGATCTCGCTGGCCGCGGGCGAGACGGTGGTGGTGGACACCAGCCACATGCTGGCCTTCCCCGACACCGTCAGCTACGAGTTGCGCCGGGCAGTGGAGGGCCGCTCGATCCAGTCGATGAAGTCGGGCGAGGGCTTCGTGTTCCACTTCGCCGGCCCGGGCGACATCTTGACCCAGACCCGCAACCAGGCACAGCTCATAGCCTGGATCAACACCGAGATCGGATCCCGCGAGTAGCGCTGCGGCCCAGCCCTGCTACCGCAGACAGCAGTAAGCGGGACAGGAAATCGGTGGGGCGGCTAGCACGAGATCGGCGATCATCTTGACGAACGAGGGGTGGGTGCCGACGGTGGGCACCCGGGTGAATCGCAGTCCCAGCATGTCGGCACGCTGGCGGGCCTCGGTGTCGAGGTCGTAGACCACCTCCATGTGGTCGGCCACAAAGCCGATGGGCACCACGGTCACTGCCTCGGCCCCATCGGCAGCCACCCGGTCCAACTCGTCGCCGATGTCGGGTTCCAGCCACGGGACGTGGGGAGGGCCGCTGCGGCTTTGATAGACCAGCGACCATTCGCCCGCTCCTGAGCTGGCAGCCACCCGGCGGCAGGCCTCGGTGAGCTGGGCGACATAGGGGGCGGTGGACGCCATGGAGTTGGGAATGCTGTGGGCGGTGAACACCACCGGGGCGGTCGGCTCAGATCGCCGGGCGACAGCCAGGTTGTCGGCCATGGCCGACAAGAAGCCCACTTGGTCCCAGAACGGGGGCAGCTTGTCGATGACGGGTGCGTCGGGGCCGACCGCGGCCCGAGCCTGTTCGATGTCCTCGGCGTACTGGCGACAGCCTGAGTAGGAGCCGAAGGCCGAGGTGGCGAACGCCCGCGCCCGGGAGATGCCGTCGTCGCGCATCTGAGCCACCGTATCGGCCAGCATGGGTGACCAATTCCGATTGCCCCAGTACACGGGGACCTCCACCCCGCGTCCAGCCAGTTCTTCGACCAGGGCGGCGATGAGGTCGCGGTTGCACTGGTTGATGGGGCTGACGCCGCCGAACAGGTGGTAGTGCTCGGCCACCGCGGCCAAGCGGTCGTCGCTGATGTTCCGGCCCCGGGTGACGTTGCGCAAAAACGGCATTACGTCGTCGGGACCCTCCGGCCCGCCGAAAGACACCACAACGATTGCGTCGACCAGAGGAGGCATTCCGGGTGGGGCAGGGTCGGTTGATGGGGCAGTGGGCATGGTCGGTAGGCTTTTGCGACGGGTAGGGGGTTTTGCCGCCCAAGGGAATAGTGCGGTAAACCCGTTTCGAGGGTAGCCGAACTGGGGAGAGAGTTTGCGGGCTCAAGAACGCAGACGCATGACGGTTCTATTCGTCGCGGTGGCCGCCACCCTGGCGGCCACCGGGGGAGTCGCGTTCGGACAGTCCGATAGCGGCGAAGAAGCCGCGCAGCCGGTCGCGGTTGAGTCGGCGGTGCCGGCGTGGCGTGATCTGGACCGGGCCCAAAAGGACTTGGAGTTGGCCCATGCGGCCCGCGATTCGGTGCAGATGGCCATGGACCGAACGGTGGATGAGTTGCACCTCGAACTGTCCCGGCTGGACCAGTTCAACGATGTGGATATCGGAAAGCAGCTACTGATAGACGAGGCTGAGGAACTGGTGGTGCAGGAGTACATATCAGGGGGCGATGTTGAGGATTTGGTCTTCATTCTGGGGGTCTCGGAAGCCACTGATGCCATCTGGCGGAAGGCCCTGCTGTCGGAGTTGTCCGAGGTATATGACGAGGCCTTGAAGGCCGTGGACGACGTTCCCGGAGAGCGGGAGCGGACCAAGGCCCGTATCAAGCGGCTTGACGACGCCATCCCGTATCTGAACAGCCGGCTGATCGACGCGGGGGAAGCGGTGGAAGCGGCCGAGTGGGTGGTTTATATCGCGGAGATCAACGATCTGGCCGACCGCGAGCTGGCCAAGTACGGATTTATCGAGCCCACCGAACAGCATTGGCAGAACCTTCGTTGGTGTGAGTCCCGCAACCGCTACACCATCGAGAGCGCCAACGGCCTGTTCTATGGGGCCTACCAGTTCGAGCCTCGAACGTGGAGGACCGTCGGCGGCACCGGCAACCCGGCTCACGCCCCGCCCGAAGAGCAAGATGCCCGTGCCCGACTGCTCTACTCCCGTAGGGGAGACCAGCCATGGCCCCGGGACTACTGCGGTCGGTGGCTCCCCGCGAACTAGCCCGGCCGCTAAGTTCTTGAGCCGATGAAGCTATTGGTTGCGCTGCTCCTTGCCGACTGCGTGCTCATCGGCATCGGCCTCACCTACCTGACCGGGTTGAAGCTCCGCATCGAAGAGCGAGTGGCCTATGGAGCGGTGCTCGGATTCATGGCGATCACCCTGGTGGGCTATGCCGCGGGCTGGGCCGTAGGAGGGCTGAGCGGCCGAATCGTGGCTGGGGCCGCGCTGGTGGCCACTGCGATTTCGGCCACCGGCTGGTGGAGGGGGGTCGAGCTGATCGGCGCTGAGTGCCGCGATTTCCGGCGCCGCCTGATGCGGCCGATCTCCCGTCCAGAGAACCCCGCTCCCCTTCTCATACTGACCGCCCCAGCTTGGGTGATCACCGTTTGGATCTTGAACCGGGCGTATCTGCCCGACGGCTCGGGGGGTGTACTGGCGGGCCACCTTTCGTCGTGGACCGACTGGCAGGCTCACCTCACCTACGCCTCGTCATTCGCCCACGGGGAGAACTTCCCGCCGGAGCTGCCCACCGCATTCGGGGTCGACCGCCTGCCCTACCACTTCGGAATCGACTTCTTCGCCGCCATGCTCGACCGAGCCGGGCTGAGCGCCTTCGGCGGGCTGGAGGTGTCGTCGGGCTATCTGGCGTTTGCATTCGTGCCCACTCTGTACCTGGTGGGGGTGAGGCTGTTCACTAGCCGAGCGGTGGGAGTGGTCGCGGTGCTGGTGTTCACCCTGTTCGGCGGCCTTGGGTGGCTTCGCTTCTTTGGTGATCGGGCCGATGGCGGCTGGGGAGTCATCTGGGATCTGCCCACCGACTACACCCGCCACCACGCCGGCAACATCTTGATGGAGAACGCGGTCACCGGGAACCTCTTTCCTCAGCGACCGACCCTGGCCGGCTTCTCCCTCTTGCTGATCGCGGTGGTGCTCATGTTCGAGGCCCACAAGACAGGATCGCGCCGGCTGTTCGCCGCAGCCGGCGTGCTCGTCGGGTTGATGCCGATATTCCACGTTTACTCCTTCGGTATGGCCTTGGGGTTGGGCCTGATATGGGCGGTTTTGTCCCGCCGCTGGCAGTGGCTGCTGTTCGCTCTGCCCGCGTTGGCGTTCTCGCTTCCCGCGGCCCTGTGGATCAAGCCCTTGAACACCGAGATCGTGGTGGAGAACTGGGTAAAAGGCAGCTGGATGCAGCCCCCCGGCTACTCCGTCGACCAGGACAGCCTGCTCACGTTCTGGTGGCGAAACGCCGGGGTGTTCCTGCTGCTTATGCTGGCCGCCCAGCTGTGGAGAGGCACGATGCCCCGAATTCTGCTGTGGGGGTCCATCCCGGTGTGGCTGTGGCTGATCGTGCCCAACTTCGTGCGGGTGGCCCCGTCTCATCCGTGGAACAACACCCATTGGTTCGTCCCGGTGATCCTGCTGGGGTCGCTCCTGGTGGCCGCCGTGCTGGTGAGGCTGGCCTCAATCGGCTGGCTCGGGGTGGCGGGGGCGGCGATGCTGTTCTTCGCCCTCACTTTCGCGGGCGCGCTGGACATCTGGAAGGCGGTGGACCCCGAGGTCAACGTTTGGCCCCACCCGATCGCTTCGGGTGACGGGGTGGCCGCGGGCGAGTGGGCCCGGGATCAAACGCCCCCCGACAGCGTGTTCCTGATCGGCTTTGAGCACACCCATCCGGTGCCGGCGCTCAGTGGGCGGCAGGCGGTGGTGGGCTTCGCCGGCTGGATCAACGATCTGGGGGTCACCGACTGGCCGACGCGCCATCAGCAGGCCCGCACCATGCTGGGCGGTTTCGAGGGCACCGAGGAACTGATAGATGCTTATGGGGTGGACTATGTGGTGGTCGGGCCGATCGAGCGCCGGGCCGGAGTCAGCGAGGAGTTCTGGGCCTCTCGGGGCGCTCTGGCGTTCTCCCGAGGCGAGTATGCGATCTATGAGGTGCGCTGAACTTTGGGAGCGATGACCCGGGAGCAAGACCAGGCGTTGGCGAGTTGGAACCCGGTGGAGTTCTGGCGCCGCCGGCCCGAGACGGCATTGGCCATCGCCGTTGGCGTGATGGCGCTGGCCGGGCTGGTATTGCGGCTCGTCGAGTTGGCCGAGCGTCCTCTTCACCACGACGAGAGCCTGGATGCCTGGTACTCGTGGAAGTTCCTGGAGGGCACCTACGAGGGGTACGACCCGGTGTACCACGGGCCGCTGCGCTTTTTCCTGACGTCAGCGTTCTTCTGGGTGTTCGGGGAGTCGCACACCACCGCTCGCATGATTGCCGTACTGGCCGGGGTGGGGATGATCATCCTGCCGTGGTTCTTGCGCCGGTCTCTCGGTCCGGTGGTGACCCTGACCGCCTCTGCGGTGCTGGCGTTCAGCCCTATCGCCCTCTACATGACCCGGTTAGGCCGGGAAGACTCGCTGACCGCATTCATCATCCTGGCGATGATGGTGGTGATAGTTCGGTTCCTGGACCGCCCCCGGCTGCTATTGCCCTCGATTCTCGGGTTCTTGCTGGCCTCGGGTTTCGCGGTCAAGGAGGCCACGTTCATTGCCGTGTTCATCTTCGGGGGTTTCTTCTTGGCCCTGCTGGCCGAACAAGCGGCCCAACAGAAGCGGTCGGGGAACACTGAAGGTCCGCAGAGCGGGGCCGCCGGGTGGTCGTGGATGCTGCCTGCCGGGCTGGTGCCCATGGGCATCGCCTTTGGAGTCAGCGCCTACTACAACGTGGAGGTATTCCTCACCCTGGGCATTTACGGGGTGCTCATGGTGGAGGTCATCTTGTTGCTGGCCAGTCCCCGCTCGATTTGGGACCTGCCGGTGGTGCGCGCCGTCCGCAGGGTGCCCGCATGGGGATGGGTGTTGGCCGCCGCGGTCTTCCTGTTCTTCTTCGCCCTGTGGTTCACGGTTTTTTTCACCAAGGCCGAGGGCTTCATGGACGGCTTCACCGAGGGCATCACCTACTGGCGAGGTGAACAGGACACCAACCGGGGCAGCGAGCCGTGGCACTACTACCTGTACACCATCCCCCTGTACGAGTACTTGGTGTGCATCCTCGCGGCGATCGGCGCGGTCCACGTGTTCCGCAACCCCACGTTTGTGGGCAAGTTCATGCTGTGGACCGCGGTGGCCAGCTGGTTCTCGTATTCCTGGGCCAGTGAGCGGTTCCCGTGGCTGGCGCTGCACATCTTGGTGCCGATGGGCTTTCTGGCCGGCTACGGCGTACAGGTGCTGTGGCGGGCTCGAAGAAAACTGTGGATGCTCCCGGTTGGGGTGATTCTGGCCGGGCTGCTGGCCAGCACGCTGTTCGTCTCCTGGAGATCCAACTATGTGAACCAGCGCGAACCCCGGGAGCTCTTGACCCAGGTCCACACCACTTACGAGTATGTCGACACGGTGCATCGCATCGAGGCGCTAGATGAGTACAGCAGGTCGGTGGGCGAAGGGCCGGTGACGGTGGCGGTGGACACCGCCATCTCGGTGCCCAATCTGTGGTACTTCCGGGACTACGAGGGCCTCTGGTGGGTCGACAGCGCCTCAGCGTCGTCCCTGTCGGCCGATTTCGTGCTCACCGTTCATCCAAGCGACATCCTCGGCTTGGCTCCTGATCTGGCCAGCCACCAAACCACCCGCATGCCGCTGCGGGACTGGTGGGCACCCCAATTCGAGTCGTATCACGACGGTTGGTTCTCCGGCTGGGGCAATTGGCTGGTGGACCGGGAAGTTTGGAATCGGGACACGCTGGGCAGCACCGACTTCGATCTATCTGTCAGCCCCCGAGCGCTCGACCTAGAGGCCCGGATGGCCTAGGGTTAGCCGCCTTCCGATGGCCGCTCGCCGCCCAGCAGGCGGTTGAGCATCCGGGCTACCGGCCCTGGTTGGGGAGGCTCGTACCCCTCAGGCACCAGCTGGGGAGCGCGGTCGGCCAAGGCGGCCATCACCTGAGCGGGGGCGGGGTTCACCATCGAGGTGTCGCCCACCACGACCGTGGGAACGGTCTCATTGCCGTTGGACACTGAGCGAACGAAGGCGGCCGCGGCCGGATCTTCCCAAATGTTGTGCATGTCCATGGGCACTTCGAGCTTGTCCAGCTCTCTGTGTAGATGGGCGCAGAACCCACAGCCGGGCCGCCAATAAAACGTGATGCCCTCGATCGGATTTTCGGCGTTCACGAAACGTAGGGCAAGGAGGAAACCACCCGTTCGCCCAGCTCGCGGTCGCCCTCCACGGTCACCAGGCCGGCGGCCAGAGCAGCGGCGGGATCGGTGCGGCCACAGCACAGCGCGTTGTAGGTGTCAACGTCGGTGTGCACGGTGACTGTGGGGTTTTCGGCCGGGGCCGACGGCTTGGCCCGGCCGTCGGCAACCGCCACGCCCCGGGGCCCGTCAGCGTCGCCGTCTATGGCGAACACCACGGTGCTGCCGTCGGGGGCTCCAGCTCTCTTGCCCACCACAAAGCCCATGTTGCGGGTGTGCCAGTCGAGGCAGTGCTGGACAACCGGGCCGCTCAGATGGCCGGAGATATCCAGTGCCCGGCGCATGTCCTGCTCGTGGGCCCAGCAGTCGAACACCCGGATGTGCATGAACGTGCGGTACGGGGCGTCGCCGATGGGGGTGAAGCCCACCTCGTCCCATTTCTCATCGGGTAGGCCCCGCAGTATCTCCACCCGCCGGGAGCAGATGTCGTTCATCTCGGCCAGCACCTCTGAGCCTGGGCGTGATCGGCGGGGGGCGATCTGCCCCTCGTTGAAGGCGGCGATGCCTTCGAGCCCGCCCTCGGTTGCGGGGGGCTCTGGGGCCTCTCCGGCCAGCATCCGCTCAAGGCCGATGATGTGGCTCACCTGATCTCGCACCGACCAGCCGGGGCACTCGGTGGGCGTGTCCCACTGCTCGTCACTCAAATCGGCGCCGAGGTGGGCGATCGACGCCCACACTGACTCCAGAAGTTCTACTACCGGATCGCTCATGCTTGCAGTCCTCCTGTGTTCGACCAGTTGTCCGTCAACTCAACCCGACGGTGAACGACCGGGTGTCGTGGTCGAGCATCTCCCGAACCGACTCAGCCACCGGTCCCCGGATCACGCGCCGGGTGCCAGCGAAGGCCTTCAATGCCAGTCCCTCGGCCAGCCCGGCCGCTTCGGAAATCGCCGCCTCTTCGAGCTCCTCGGTCGGAACCACCCAGTCCAAATAGCCTACTTCGGCTGCTTCGGACGGGGAATAGAGCCGGGCCAAGAGCACCGAGGAATGGACATGGCGAGGCGATAGCCGATCGCGGGCCAGCGTGACCACCGACGCCGGCAGCACCATGCCAATGGCGGTCTCGTTGAGGCCGATCTTGGTGGGCTCGTCGGCGCCGATGCGCACATCGCAGCTCATAAGCCAGATGGCCCCGGCGGCAAAAGCGTGGCCGGTGCAGGCGGCCACCACTGGTATAGGGAATTCGTACAACCGCACGAACAGGTCCATGCCGGCGCGGAACAGGCCGCTGGCCGCGTCAGGGCCAGACTGCATTACCTTCAAATCGAATCCGGCGGTGAACTTGCCGGGACGACCGATCATCACCACCGCTTTGGCCTCTTGCTCGGCTCGGTCCAGACAGTCGTGCAGAGCGGCGATCACTTCGTGGGTCAAGACATTGACTTTGCCGTCATCTAGGCGGACGGCGGCGACGTCGCCGGTCATCTCGTAGCTGACCGAGGGGCACGATGCTTCGGACATGGGCGATGAGAATATCGCAGCGCTCATCGGTAGCATCATTAGTCGTGTCGGCTGCCATTTCCGCTTGTGGTTTGCGCCGCACCTATGGCGAAGTAGTGGCGGTTGACTCGCTCGATCTGGAGGTAGCCGCCGGAGAGGTCTACGGATTCCTGGGGCCAAACGGCGCGGGCAAGTCCACTGTGGTGCGGATGCTGTGCACTCTTGCTTCGTTGACCGCGGGGTCGGCCTCGGTTGCGGGCTACGACGTTGGCGTCCAGGGCGACCTGGTGCGGCTCAGCATCGGTGTGGCCCTTCAAGATGCCGCCCTCGACGGCAAGCTCACCGGGCGGGAGACGCTTATGCTGCAAGGCCGCTACTACGGTTTGGAGCGGCCAGACATCACCACCCGTATCGAAGAGTTGGCCCCCCTGCTGGAGATGGACGCCATCGACCGGCGGGTGTCCACTTACTCGGGGGGAATGAAGCGCCGCTTGGATCTGGCCGCGGCGCTGATGCACAACCCCGAGGTGCTGTTTCTGGACGAGCCCACCACCGGCCTCGACCCCATCAGCCGAGCGGTGGTGTGGGAGCAGATTCGCAGGCTGAACCGAGACCTGGGCATGACCATCTTTCTAACCACTCAGTATCTGGAGGAGGCCGATGCGCTGACCCGCCGGGTGGGCATCTTGGATCATGGCCGGCTGGTGGCCGAGGGCACGCCCGATGAGCTCAAGCGAACGGTGGGCTCCGACGTGGTGGTGGCCCGAGTGGAGGGCGACCCCGACGTGGCCGCTCAGGCCATCGGCCAAGTGCCGGGCATCAGCCATATCGAGGTGTACGGCAACGAGGTGAGCGCGGCAACCGGCGACGGGGCCTCGGTGGTCAGCCCGGTGGCAGTGGCCCTATCGGCCGCAGGTGTAGAGGTGAGTGATCTGTCTATCCACCCCACCACACTCGACGACGTGTTCTTAGAGCTCACGGGAGCCCGGATCGAGGTGGAGGAATGAGCGAGGCCGCCCCCGCCGCCCTGCCTGCCACCGACGTGGTGAGGGCCCAGCCGTCGGGGTTCTTCAGCGACATGGCCTCGGTGTCCAGCCGGGCGCTGCGGCTTTTGCCCCGCGATCTGGAGGCGATCATCCCCGCCATGCTGATCCCCCTGTTCTTCCTAATGGTCACCATCGGGGCCATCCAGAACCTGGCCGGCGATGTGGTCTCCGATATCGACTACAAGGCCTTCCAGTTGCCGGTGGCCATCATGACCGCGGTGACCGGCATGTCCCGGGCCAATGCCTTGGTGATCGACATCTCCGAGGGCTACTTCGACCGGCTGCTGTTGACCCCGGTGAACCGCTATGCCCTGCTGCTGGGCCTGATGGTGGCCGACTTCACATTGTTCGTGGTGATGGCGGTGCCGGTAATCGTCCTGGGCTTCGCCATCGGGGTGAGCTTCGGGGCCACCGGGGTGTTGGGTCTCTTGGTGTTCGTGCTGTTCGGGGCGCTGTGGGGGTTGGCCTTCACCGGCTTTCCCTACGCCATTGCACTGCGCACCGGGAATCCGGGAGCGGTCAACTCCAGCTTCTTGCTGTTCTTCCCCTTCATGTTTCTGACCACCGCCTGGGTGAGCCGAGACGTGATGACCGACTGGCTGGCTGCCATCACCTGGTTCAACCCCATGACCTATGCCCTGGAGGGAATGCGCTCGCTGTTCTCGGGCTGGGACGGCTGGGCGCTGGGGCGGGCGCTGCTGGCCATCGCCGTGGTGGGACTTTTGGCCCAAACACTGGCCTTCCGGTCGTTGCGGGGCCGCATCCGCCGCGGCTGATACCGGTCCCAAATGAGGCTTCTGGGCGATGGTGGCCGGGGTCGGGCTCGGGTAGGCTGGTGGCCGTGAGCGAAACCGTGGAAGCCCAAATGTTCGAGATCACCGAGGCGGCCATTGCCAAGGTGCTTGAGATCCGGTCCAACGAGGATGATCCCGAAGCCCTCGGCCTGCGCATCGAGATCACCGGGGTCAGCGGCGCTGATTACACCTACGACCTGGCGTTTGAGGAGGTGGCCGATTGCACGGAAGGTCACCGCCACATCACTTCTGATGGTCTTACCATTATGATCCCCGAGGAATCGGTGGAGAACCTCACCGGCGGCACCCTGGATCTGCCCAACAACCCCATGCAAGGCGGGCTGGTTATCCGCAACCCCAACAAGCCCGATCTCTTGGAGGGTGCCGACCTAGAGCTCAGCGGCACAATCCCCGAGAAGCTCCAGCAGCTCCTCGACCAGCACATCAATCCCTCGCTGGCCTCCCACGGGGGCTTCGCCAACTTGTTGGGAGTTGAGGGGCACACCGCTTACATCACCATGGGCGGCGGCTGCCAGGGATGCGCTATGAGCGCAGCCACCCTGCGGGAGGGCATCACGGTGATGATCACCGAGGCCATCCCCGAGATCACCGAAGTGGTGGACGCCACCGACCATGAGGCAGGCGACAACCCGTATTTCGCACGCGCCTGATCCCCTTTTCTTCATCGGAAGCACTCGTGGGGTAGGTGCTGTCATCGCGGCCTGAAAGAATGGCCCCATGCTTGATCTTCTGATTCGCGGGGGCACTGTTGTCGACGGGACTGGGGCGGCGCCGACCGCGGCCGATGTGGCGGTTTCGGGCGGGCAGGTGACCGCCGTCGAGAGCCGAATCGACGCCGACGCCGCCGAGGTGATCGACGCGGCGGGCCGATATGTGACACCTGGGTTTGTCGATGTCCACACCCACTACGACGGGCAGGCCACCTGGGATCCCATCATGGCCCCCTCGGCATGGCATGGAGTGACCACGGTGGTGATGGGCAACTGTGGGGTGGGATTCGCCCCTGCCGATCCCAGCCGCCACGACTGGCTGATCGAGCTGATGGAGGGCGTGGAAGACATTCCCGGCGCAGCCCTCCATGAGGGGATCACTTGGCGATGGGAGACCTTTCCCGAGTATCTGGACGAGCTGGAGCGGATGGGCCGCACCATCGACGTGGCCGCCCAAGTGCCTCACGGCGCAGTGCGGGCTTATGTGATGGGCGACCGAGGGGCAACTACCGAGTCGGCCTCCGCGACCGAGTTGGCCGAGATGGCCCGCATCGTGGGCGAGGGAACCCAGGCCGGTGCGGTGGCGTTCTCCACCAACCGGCTGCCGATGCATACCTCGCTGTCGGGGGTGCCGGTGCCGGGGACGTTCGCCGACCACGAAGAGCTGGCCGCCATCATGAGTGCGCTCGACGGCCAGTCGCTGGTGGAGGTAGTTCCGGCCGGCTCGATGGGGGAGGATCCCGATGCTCCCATCCGCGAGGTGGAGCTCTACCGGCGCCTCAGCCTGGAGACCGGTCGGGCCATCACCTTCACCATGGTCCAGGTCCACGTCAACCCCGGCCAGTGGCGCCAGCAGATGGACATCGTGGAGCGGGCCAACGCCGAGGGGGCCAAGCTGGTGCCCCAGGTGCAGGGACGCCCCGGCGGGCTGCTGGCCGGATGGGACCAGTTCAACCCGTTCAAGAAGCGGCCCACCTATGAGCCGCTCGACCATCTCCCGCTGGAGGAGCGGCTGGTTGAGCTGCGCCGCCCCGAGGTGCGGTCTGCCATTTTGTCTGAGAACATTCCGGGCGATCCGGCCATGGGCATCCTGCGCCACTCCCTCCATGCCACGTTCCCCTTCGACGGTGGGCCGGTGTTCGAGCCCGACCCGTCTGAGTCGCTGGCCGCTATGGCCGAAAACACCGGGGCCGATGTGATCGAGCTGGTGTACGACCTGATGTGCGAGCGGGGAATGCTCCAGGTGTTCTTCACCGGCTATCGCCACGGCGACCTGGAGGACCTGCGGGAGATGATGGTGCACCCCATGACAGTGGTTGGGCTGGCCGACGGCGGGGCCCATTGCAGTGTGATCTCCGACGCAAGCCTGCCCACCTACATGCTCCAGCACTGGGTGCGCGACCGGCAGCGGGGACCGAAGCTGTCCATCGCCGAGGCGGTGAGGATGCTCACCGCCGAGCCGGCCGAGCTGTACGGCTTCGATGATCGTGGGGTGCTGGCCGCGGGCAAGAGGGCCGACGTCAACGTGATCGACCTCGACGCCATGAGCCTCCACCTGCCCGAGGTAGTGGGCGACCTGCCCACCGGGGCCTGCCGTCTGCTGCAATCAGCAGACGGGTACGACGCCACCATCTGCGCCGGAGAGGTGACATTCCGAGAAGGCCAGCCCACCGGCGCACGCCCCGGCACACTCATCCGCAGTTAGCGCCGGCCCTCGAGCGGCGAACTCCGAGGTAGCTGTGAGAGGTCCGACGTGCCTGGGCCGAAGCGTCTTGGTCGGTTTGGGACAAGAGACGCCTCGGGAGTGGGGGGATTGCCGACGGCTGACGGTTCAAACCGGCACATTCAACCCCGAGGTTGGGCGGGAGTTGAGGCGAGCCTGGGTGGAGCGCACCCCCCTGGTGATCGAACTGGATGGCGACCTTCCAGCATCTGAACCGGTGATGCACGCCCAGTGGTGGGATCTCAAACCGGGCTTCACCATGCCGGCTGAGGTGTTACGCCATCTGCTGCTTTCGAACACTGTGGATTGTCGGGACCCCGAACACCCGCGATTCGAGCTGGGCCAACGGGCGCGGGAATTGGGGGCGCGGCTGTCGGGGACCAACGAACCGGGCGATGTGGTTACCGAAGCCGGGCCGGTGTGGTGCGACGGCGGCCCGTTCAACGTGTTCGAGCCGGTGGATCTCGGGGCAGGGGCTGTCGGAGTGGTTCCGGCGGCGAACTTGGCGGTGGGCAGCCTGGCGCCGCTGGCTCCAGCCCCACCCCAGGCCGATCTGGCCGAAGACCAACGTGCCGCCGTTGGCCACTTGGGCGGGGCGGCCAACATCGTGGCCCCGGCCGGTTCGGGCAAGACCCGGGTGCTTACCGAGCGGGCCCGGTACCTGGTGCGCGACCTCGGCGTCGATCCCAAAGCCGTGTGCCTGGTGGCGTTCAATGTGCGGGCCCGAGCGGAGATGCAGGAGCGCACCGCTGATCTGCCCGGCCTTGAGGTGCGGACCCTGAACAGTTTGGCGCTGGCCGTCTGCAATGGCACCGGGCCGTTTGCCCGCCCCTGTGACCACGGCCGGGTGGAGGTGGTGGACGAGCGGGGCGTTCGGGATCTGCTCGACGGGATGGTGCCCCGCAAGCGGCGGGCCATGACCGACCAGCTCGCTCCCTGGATTGAAGCGCTGGGCGCGTCCCGGCTGGGTTTGCGTAACCCTGCCGAAGTGGAGCGCGACTACCACCCCGACGTACCCGATTTCTCGGTGATCGCGTCCCAATATGCCGACCTGCTCGACGACCGGGGCCTAGTGGACTTCGACCAGCAGATCATCCGGGCCATCGACATCCTGCTGAGCGACCCCGCCGCCCGCTCGGCCGCCCGGCGCACCTGTGGTGTCCTGCTGGTGGACGAATTTCAAGACCTCACCCCGGCCCACCTGTTGCTGGTGAGATTGCTCGCCGGGCCCCGATCCGACGTGTTCGGAGTAGGCGACGATGACCAGACCATCTACGGCTACTCCGGCGCCTCCCCGGAGTGGCTCATCGACTACCACAAGCATTTCCCCGGAGCCGTGCGCCACGAACTGCACGTGAACTACCGCTGTCCAGCCGAGGTGGTGGAAGCGGCATCCAACCTGCTCACCCACAACCGCCGCCGCATCGAAAAACAGATCACCGCGGCCCCCGGCCGGGCTGGCTTTGGCGAGGGCGACTTGAGCCCTCCTATCACAGTCGAGACGGCGTCTGACGGGGCGCCGGTGCTGCGCGAAGCAATCGGTTCGCTCCTCGATGCCGGTGCCCGGCCACGAGATATCGCCGTGCTGACCAGGGTGAACAGCACGCTGCTGGTACCCCAGATCGTGCTTGGCGACATGGGAGTGCCCTCGGCTCAGCCGGTGGGACGCCTCTTTTTGGAGCGCACCGGGGTGGCCGCCGCCCTGGCCTGGCTGGACATCGCCACCGCCCCCGAGCGCGGTCTACCGGCCCGTGCGCTGTCGGACGCGGCTCGCCGCCCTCCCCGGGGCATTTCTCCCCGGGTCGTCGAGTGGATCGCTGAGCAGCAGAGCATCTCAGAGATCAAAGCGCTGGCTGGCCGGATCAAAGACGAGCGGTCGTCCCAGAAGGTGGGTGAATTCGCCGACGACGTCGAGATGCTGCGGTCGAAGATGAAAGAGGCCGGCGGCAGCGTCAGCACCCGGGCATTGCTGGAGACGGTGCGGGACGAACTGGGCCTGGGCGGCAGCCTTGACACCCGGTTGGACGCATCCCGCCGCTCAGTGGATCGATCGGCCCACGGCGACGACCTGCGAGCGCTCATCTCGGTGGCCCACCTCCACCCCGACCCGGCCGATTTCCGCGGGTGGCTGGCCGACCGGTTGTCTGATGGCTACGAGGGTGACAGCGAACACGGTGTGCAACTGGCCACCGTCCATCGGGTGAAGGGCCGGGAATGGCCCCACGTGATTGTGTACGAGGCGTCGAAGGGGCTGATGCCCCACCGCCTGGCTGGCGACCTTGAGGAAGAGCGGAGGGTTTTCCACGTTGCTATCACCCGGTGCTCGCAGTCGGTGACCCTCATATGCGGCGATCCGCCCACCGATTTCCGCAGCGAGCTGACCGCCCGCTACCGGCCCCCTCCCGAGTCGCACCCGGAGGCGACTACCGGCCTGCTCACACCCCCTGTAGCGGCCGGCTCGGGCCCACCGCCGAAACCGGCCGCGGTGGCCAAACCCGCCAAACGCCCCAAACCGCAACCCCCAGCCGACCCTGTGGGCGCGGCCGCGTTCGAGGCCCTGAAGTCCTGGCGGCTGGAGCGAAGCCGGACCGACAACGTGCCCGCCTACATCGTGTTCAGCGACGCAACCCTCATCGAGCTGGCCAATCGCCGTCCTACCACCGACGCCGGTCTGCGGGCCGTGCCCGGCATCGGCCCTGCCAAATTGGCCGCCTACAGCGAGGCGGTCAAAGAAATCCTCGGCCAGTTCGTCAAGCCGTAAGGGCCTCGCGGGCGGAGGCGGCGATGCCGGCGGGGTTGAGGCCGCAGTCGGCGAGGATCTGGTCGGGCACTCCCTGGGGGATGTACTCGTTGGGCACGCCCAGTACCCGTATGACCGGGGCCGGGCCGTCGCGCTCAGTGAGCAGCAGGCGCTCGGCCACGGAGCTGCCCGCACCGCCCTCTCGCCAACCGTCTTCCATGGTCACCACCACCCGATGTCCGGCAGCGTGGGTCAGCATGTCCTCGTCGAGGGGTTTGACGCAGCGGACGTCCCATACGGTGGTCGACACCCCGTCGGCCTCTAGGAGCTCAGCGGCTTGTTGAGCATTGGCCAGCATTTTGCCCACTGCCAGCAGACATACGTCGGTGCCCTCTTTGACCTTGCGGCCCTTGAGTCCGTGACCCACCTCTTCTTCGGTCACCGAAGGCGCGGCGGTCTTGGACCACCGCAGGGACACCGGTCCGGTGGTGATCTCTAGGGCGTCGTGCAACATCTGCTGGATCTCCTGATATGACGACGGCGCCAGCACGGTCATACCGGGAATCTTGGTGAGCAGCACCATGTCGAGCACGCCGTGGTGCGAGGGACCGTCGTCGCCGGTGATGCCCGCCCGGTCGAGGCAGAACACTACGGGCTGGTTGTGCAGCCCCACATCGAGGTTCACCTGGTCGATTGCCCGGGTCAAGAATGTGGAATAGATGGCCACCACGGGGCGGAGCCCACCCATGGCCATGCCCGCGGCCGCGGTCACCGCGTGCTGTTCGGCGATGCCCACGTCGAAGCACCGGTCGGGGAATCGCTCGGCGAACGGCAACAGACCGGTGGAGTCGGGCATGGCCGCGGTGATGGCCACCATCTCTGGTCGAGCCTCGGCCTCTTTGATCATCGCCTCGGTGAACGCCTCGGTGTAGCTCCCCGGCTTGGCGTACGACATGTCGTGCATGTTCTTGACCGGGTCGTTCTCGGCCGGGGCGTGCCCCCGGCCCTTTTGAGTCAGCACATGCACAATGCAAGGACCCTCCAGATGGGAAACCCGGCTGAATACCCGCTCCAGCTTGGCCAGGTCGTGGCCGTCGAACGGGCCGAAGTAGTTGATGCCCAACTCGTCGAAGAACGTGCGGGGCTCCACCATCTCCCGGACTGCCGCCTTGGCGGCCCCCACGGTCCGGCCGGCCAGATCTCCCACCCAGGGGATGTTCTGAAGAACCTTTCGCATCTGGTTGTCGGTGCGGACATAGCGGGGGTCCATCCGAACCCGCAGCAGGCTCTCTGACAGCCGGGAGATGGTGGGAGCGTACGACCGCCCGTTGTCGTTGAGCACCAGGGTCACGTCGCAGCCCGAGTGCCCGATGTTGTTGAGCCCCTCAAAGGCCACTCCGCCGGTGAGGGACCCATCGCCCACCACCGCGATCACTCGCCGGTGATCGCCGCCGGAGGCCTGTTGAGCCGTGGCCAGACCGTGGGCGTAGCTCAACACGGTGGAGGCGTGGCTGTTCTCGATCCAATCGTGGGGGGATTCCTCCCGGCTCGGGTAGCCCGACAGACCTCCGGGCTTGCGCAGCGTCTTGAACTGGTCCAGCCGTCCGGTGAGCATCTTGTGGACATAGGCCTGGTGGCCGGTATCCCACAAGATGATGTCCCGGGGAGAGTCGAACACCAAGTGAAGGGCCAGCGTCAGTTCCACCACGCCCAGGTTGGAGCCCAGGTGGCCGCCATGTTCCTGAACTGTCTCGATGATGAACTCGCGGATCTCCTCGGCGAGTTCGGTCAATTCATCGTCGCCCAGTCGGCGAAGATCGGCCGGGCAGGTGATCTTGCGCAGATGGTTGGTGTCCACATCCCTCCCATGGAGTTGGGCCCATTGAGTTGGGAGTGTCAGGTTACTCGCGGTTTCGCAGCTTTTGGTAGCCCCGGGCCGCAGCCCAGCCCACTCCCAGCGCGCCCAGCCCGCCCGCCGCGTCGATCCAGTAATGATTGGCCGTCACCACGATGGCGAACAGGGTCAGCCACGGGTAGGCGGCGATGGCCCATTTGGCGGCCGGGTTCACCAAGTGCTTGCGCAACGCCAGATAGCACCACATACTCCACGCGAAGTGGAGGCTGGGCATGGCGGCGTACTGGTTGGAGAGCGTCTCGGCCGCACCCGACGTGAATGACCACAGACCGCCCACGTCGGCCACCGTGTCGACATAGCCGGTGTCGGGCAGATCGCCGCCGTAACGGCCCCCCACCGATAGCAGACGGGGGGGCATCAGCGGAAACAGCGCGAACCCGAACAGGGCCGATCCGGTGGTCAACAGCCCGGTGGTGCGCCAGAACGGGTAGTGCCGGGGGAAGCGCCAGTAGAGCCAGAGGAGGGTGAAGGCGGTGACCGCGAAGTGGAATAGCCCGTAGAAGAGGTTCCAGAACTGGATGAATGCCACCCAGCCGATGAACAGGTCTTGGAGGTCGCGCTCGAAGTACAGGCCGATGCTGCGCTCCCAGTCGATGACTAGCTCGGCGTTGGCCTGCGCCTCGGCCGGTTCCACCGCGGCCGACCCGAACTGGTTTCGCACCCAGGAGTAGATTCCGTAGAACGCGCCGATGACGGCCAGCTCCAGATACCAGCGGGGCCGGGTGCGGCTCTTGGCCTTGGTACCTGGTTTCAGGGTGGACAACTTCATGTCGGATAGGGGTCGAGATGCCAGCCGTGGTCAATTCCCATGTCGAGAGCGGGTGGCCCTCTGCCAGTGGCGGCCGCCGAATACCAGCGTGGGCAGCCCCACCAGGCTGCCGGCCACGGTGAGGAAGTAGATCAGCAGTCCCATGGCGATGGCCCGCTCGTCGATCACGCCCAAGTCGTGGAGGAACAGCACCAAGGCCCCCTCTCGCAGCCCGAGCCCCCCCAGGCCGATGGGAAGCACCTGGATGACGAGCACCGCGGGGATGAACACCATCAGCTCGGTGGGCCCCAGGCCGTCGATCCCCACCACCTTGGCCGCGCAACCGGCCGCGGCCAGCATCACCCCCTGGTAGGCGAAAGCGGTGATCAGCACTCGCCCGGTGTCGCGGGGCTTGGCCCGCAGTTCGTCGATGCCCATGTGTAGCCCGTTCACGAAGCGGACCCATCCGTTGCGCCTGCTGACCAAGCGGCCGAACCACTGATTGCCCACTAGCAGCAAGACCAGGCCGAGGGCCAGCAGAGTGAGACCGGCAGTGCTGGCCGCCACCCGAGCGGGCGCGCCCAGCCCCCGCAGCTCTTCGTCCAGCGCCAAGCCCACAAGCGTGAACACCGGCAGCACAATCCAGCCGCTGAGCCGCTCCAATAGCACTGAGGCGAAGCTGTGGGGGCCGTCGCCGGTGTCGTTGGAGAGGCGGGATATCCGCAGCACGTCGCCGCCCACGGTGGTGGGTACGAAGTTGGAGATGAACATGCCCGCCATGTAGTGCGAGAACATCCGCCGAGGCTTCACCTGAAGCCCGAGAGCACTGGCCACCTCATGCCAACGGACAGTGGCCACCACATTGCCCAAGACGGTAAGTA
The DNA here is from genome assembly GCA_002239105.1 of marine group bacterium Sva0996 bin134. Classification (GTDB taxonomy): domain Bacteria; phylum Actinomycetota; class Acidimicrobiia; order Acidimicrobiales; family Bin134; genus Poriferisocius. The sequence continues at coordinate 23,781 of MPNQ01000017.1, forward strand.
GGAATGCGCCGATCAGCCAGAACGGGGTGGCCGAGTTGAAGTCGGGCCACAGCTCGTCGGCGTCGAACGACGGCAGCCACCAGATCAAAAGGGCGAGCAAGGCCATGCTGGCCCCCACTCTCAGGACGTAGCCGAGCGCTCGACGCTTTGTGTGCTTCTCAGTCAAACCAAGGCTCGCTGTCGCAGGGCTGAACGACCACTTGGCACGCGCACTCAGCAGCGGCGGCCATTGGGGTCATTCCGCCAAGGCTATTGTCCCGGCGAGGTTCATTGGAGATTACGGTGAGGCGAATGTCGGGGAAACAGGTGACGGGCCACGGGGGCGATCAAGTGCTGGCTGCCCTGGCCCCCTTCGGTGTTCAGGAGCTATTCACCCTGTCGGGGGGCCATATATTCCCGCTGTATGACGCCGCGGTGAAGCAAGGCGATGTGGTGCTCTACGACGTGCGCCACGAGCAGACGGCGGTATTCGCGGCCGAGGCCCTGGCCAAGCTCACCCGTCGGCCGGGGGTGGCCGCGGTCACTGCCGGCCCCGGCGTGACCAACTCGGTGAGCGCGGTGACCACCGCCTGGCTCAACGGCGCGCCCCTGGTGGTGCTGGGCGGCCGAGCACCGGAGGCGCGCTGGGGGTCGGGCTCGCTCCAAGAGCTGGACCATGTCCCCATCTTGGCCCCGGTCACCAAGCAGTCGCTCACCGCCGGGGGCGGCGACGACCTGGCCACGGCCACTTACCGAGCGGTGCAAGGGGCCATGACCCCCCATCGGGGACCGGTGTTCGTGGACTATCCGATGGACGTGCTGTTCTCCGAGGGCACCGGAACCGTGCCCGACGAGCCCATGCCGATGGGCGCCACCCCCGATCCCGATGGGCTGGCCGCGGTGGCCGAGATGGTGGCTGCGGCCCGACGACCCGCGCTGCTGGTGGGCACTGACGTGTACTGGGACGGCGCCTGGGACGGTATGCGGGCCTGGGTGGAGGCCCAGCGGATGCCGGCTTTCGCCAATGGGCTGGGACGGGGGTGCCTGCCTGCCGACCATGAGCTGTTCTTCAGCCGCACCCGGCGGATGCTGCGCTCCGATGCCGACCTGGTGATTGTGGCCGGCACCCCGCTGGACTTCCGGCTCTCCTTCGGACGGTTCGGCGATGCCCAAGTGGTGCATCTGACCGACAGCTCGGAGTCGGTGTCGGCCCATGCCCAGCCTGCGGCGGCGGTCTCCGGAGACCTGACTCAGATGATGGCCGCACTGGCCGACGGGCCCGCGCCAACTCATCCCACTGAGCGCGGCCAATGGGTGCGACAGCTGCGGGACGCAGAGGACGCCGCCCGCGCCGAGGAGGAGGATCTCTTGACCACCGCCGCCGATCCGATTCTGCCCACCCGGGTGTACGGGGAACTGCGCCAGGTGCTCGACCGGGATGCGGTGGTAATCGGTGATGGTGGCGATTTCGTCTCCTACGCCGGGCGATTCGTGAACTCCTATCGGCCGGGTCACTGGCTCGATCCCGGCCCTTACGGCTGCCTGGGCACCGGACTGGGCTACGCGATGGCCGCCCGGGTGGTCCACCCCGACCGCCAGGTGGTGCTGCTGTTGGGCGACGGGGCCGCCGGGTTCTCGCTGATGGACGCTGACTCGCTGGTGCGCCACAACCTTCCGGTGGCCATCGTGGTGGGCAACAACGGCTGCTGGGGGCTGGAGAAGCACCCCATGCGCCAGATGTACGGCTACGACGTAGCCGCCGACCTCCAAGAGGGGTGCCGCTACGACCAGGTGGTGGCCGCCCTCGGCGGGGCCGGGGAGACGGTGGAGCGTCCTGACGACATCGCCCCCGCCCTAAAGCGGGCGTTGGACGCCGGTGTGCCTTACGTGGTGAACATCATCTGCGATCCTGAGCACGCCTATCCTCGCCGCTCCAACTTGGGCTAGTGGTCCGTCTGTGAATTGGCAGGGGCGGATTGCGACGGCAGCGGCGTTCCTCGCAAGGCGCACCGACGCAGCCATACCCGGAGCGTACGGCAAGGAGGAGCAACGCAGCGGGGGGCGTCGATGCCTAGCAGGACGCCCTGATCAATTTGCAGACGGACCACTAGGACCGGGGCGAGCGGCCCCTGTTCCCGGTTGGGATGGGAGGTCGGTAGGCTGTGGCGTCGAGGCAAGGGGAGAACCTGTGATTGACGAGTCTGTTGTAGTCGGCACGCTGTCTGAGGCGTTGCGGACTGGGGGCGAGTTCGCCGAGGTCTTCGTCGAGGACCGGCGGTCGTCGTCGGCACTGCTGGACGACGGCAAAGTTGAAGAGCTCACCTCGGGCCGCACCCGAGGGGCCGGTATCCGGGTGGTGGTGGGCGAGACCACCGGCTTCGCCCACACCTCCGATCTGAGCGAGAACGGCTTGGCCAAAGCAGCCCGGGCCGCAGCCGCAGCCGCCCGGGGCGGTGGCGGTGGCCACCGGGTGGCGGCGCTCGACCGGGTGGACGCCCCTGCCCCCAACGAGATCGAGGTATTTCCCGAAACGGTGGCCAAGGGGACCAAGGTGGAGCTATTGGGCCGGGCCGACGAGGCGGCCCGAGCAGCCGGTTCGGCCATCTCCCAGGTGTCGGCCCGCTATGCCGACGGCCGCCGCCGCATCCTGGTGGCCAACAGCGACGGGCTGCTGGCCGGCGACGACCAGGTCCGCACCCGGTTCGCGGTCTCGTGCGTAGCCGTGGGCGACACCGGCATGCAGACCGGATTCGAGAGCGTGGGCCGTCCCATCGGCTTCGAGCTGTTTGACGAGTACGAGGTGGACGCCTTGGCCCGCACTGCGGCCAACCGGGCGCTCACCAAGCTCGCCGCCCAGCCGGCGCCCAGCGGTTCGATGCCGGTGGTGATCGGCCCCGGCGGCGGCGGTGTGCTGTTCCACGAGGCCTGCGGTCACGGCCTCGAGGCCGACCTGGTGGCCAAGCAGGCCTCGGTGTTCCGCAACCGGGTGGGCGAGCAGGTGGCCCACCCCGAGGTCACCCTCATCGATGACGGGACCATGGCCCGGGAATGGGGCGCTTACGCCATTGACGACGAGGGCCGCCCCGCCCAGCGCAACGTGCTCATCGAGAAAGGCGTGCTCACCGACTACATGTGGGATCTGCTGCGAGCCCGCAAAGAGGGGCGGGAGAGTTCGGGCAACGGTCGCCGCCAGAGCTATCAGCACCTGCCCATGGTGCGGATGACCAACACCTACCTGGCCAACGGCACAGAGGATCCCCAAGACATCATCGCGGCCACCGACCGGGGGGTTTATGTGGCCCACCTGGGCGGCGGCCAGGTCAACACCGCCACCGGAGATTTCGTGTTCGGGATGAGCGAGGCCTATCTGATCGTCAACGGCGAGATCGGCCCCCCGATTCGCGAGGGCAACTTGATCGGCAACGGCCCCGACGTGCTGGCCGGCATCGAGGCGCTGGGCAACGACTTCGCCATGGGATCGCCGGGCACATGCGGCAAAGACGGCCAGGGCGTGCCGGTGGGCGACGGCACCCCCACGCTGCGGGTGGCGTCGATGACCATCGGCGGAACCGCGGCGTGACGCCCCGACAATCGCGGCCCAACCCCAACAGGACCGCCGCATGAATCCTGAGGAGCTGCTGGAGATCGCCGAGCGCGTCGTGGGCTGGGGCCGCGATGGGGAGCAGATCGAGGCGGTGGTCGGCCACGGCCGCGAGACCGAGGTCCGAGTGTACGAGGGCGAGATCGAGTCGCTGTCGGTGGCCGAATCGCAGGGAGTGGGCATCAGGGTGATCGCCGACGGCCGCCAGGGGTTTGCCCACGCCGGCACTCTCGATCCCGACGTGCTGGAAGAGACCCTGGCCGAGGCTCGCGACAATGCAGTATTCGGTTCTCCCGACGAGTTCTTCGGCCTGGCCGAGCCCGATGGGGTGGCCCCACCAGATCTCGATCTGTACAACGAGGCGCTGCTCAAGTTCAGTACTGAGGCCAAGATTGACATGGCCCTTGAGCTGGAGCGGGCTGTGCAGGCCGGCGACCCCCGCATCGTGGGTGTGGAGTCGGCCGACTACGGCGACGTGGTCGGTGCCGACGCCATCGCCACCACCACCGGCATCCGCAGCTCTGGACGGGACACATCGTGCTATCTCACCGCCTACTCGCTGGCCTCAGAGGGCGACGAGACCCAGACCGGATTCGGCTTCTCGGTGGGACGGGAGCCCGGCAGCCTTGATGTGGCCGAGGCCGCGGCCGATGCGGTGGAGCGGGCTACCCGGATGCTGGGCGCCACCCAGCCTCCCACCGAGCGGGTCACCGTGGTGCTCGACCCGTTTGTCACCGCCCAATTCCTGGGCATCATCGGCGGCACCATGTCTGGTGAGGCAGTGCTCAAGGGCCGGTCGCTGTTCGCCGACCGCCTGGGCGACCAGGTGGCTGCCGCTTCGGTCACTTTGGTGGACGACCCCACCAACCCGGAGGCCTTCACCGCCTCCGACGCCGATGGCGAGGGCCTGGCCACCCGGCGCAACCTGCTGATCGACCGCGGCGAGCTCAAGCGATTTCTGCACAACAGCTACACCGGTCGGCGCTCGGGCACCGCGTCCACCGGCTCAGCCGTGCGGGGATACTCCAGCACCCCTGGCGTGGGCTGTCAGGCGCTTTCGCTGGAGCCCGGTGACCGCCCGCCCGCCGAGCTCATAGCCGGCATTGCCAATGGGGTTCTGGTGCAGGGGGTTTCGGGCCTGCACTCAGGGGTCAACCCGGTGAGTGGCGACTTTTCCACCGGCGCCGAAGGGCTGAGGATCAGAAACGGCGAGCTGGCCGAGCCGATTCGGGAGATCACCATTGCCTCCACCCTTCAGCGGATGCTGCTCGATGTGGTGGAGGTGGGCTCGGACCTCACCTGGCTGCCCATGAGTTCAGCCGGCGTGTCATTGGTGGTGGCCGAAGTCACCATGTCCGGGGCCTAGCCGCTGGTCAGGGGCCATGTCGGTCCTTCACGCCATATTGCTGGGCATAGCCCAGGGGCTCACCGAATTTCTGCCGGTGTCGTCCAGCGGGCACTTGCAGATCATCCCCTGGTTGGCCGAGTGGGACGACTTCGACGGCAACGACGACCTCAAGAGGGCGTTCGACGTGGCCCTCCACCTGGGCACGCTCGTGGGGTTGGTGGCCTGCCTGTGGCGAGAGGTTTGGGCGCTGTTGCGAGACGGCATAGGCGCGGTGGTAAATCGGCAGAGACCCATGACCGCCGAGGGTCGGCTGGGGTGGCTGCTGGTGCTAGCCACCATTCCGGCCGCTGCGGTAGGAGTTGGCCTGCGGTCAGTAATCGACGAGGCCGACGACGAGGTCTGGCTCACCGCGGTGATGCTGGCTGTTTTCGGCATCCTGCTGTGGTGGGCCGACCGGCGCCAGGGTCGGCGGCGCACCGAAGACGTGGGGGTGCGAGACGCTCTGCTGCTGGGGCTGGCTCAGGCCTGCTCGCTCCAGCCGGGAGTGTCGCGCTCAGGGGTGATCATCACTGCCGGGCGACTACTCAGCTTCGACCGGGAGGCGGCGGCCCGGCTGGCTATGTTGATGAGCGTGCCGGTGATCGCCGGGGCCGGGGTATATCTGTTCATCGACATCGGCGGCTGGAGTGGCATCCCCGCCGATGCCCGGGCCGGGTTCGCCTGGGGCACGGCCGCATCGGCGGTTACCGGGTTCGCCGCAGTCAAAGGGCTGCTGGCCCTAGTGCGCACCCGCAGCTTCGGCCCGTTCGCGCTGTACCGGGTGCTGGTGGCCCTGCTGGTGCTCAGCCTGATCGCCGCCTCGGTTCGCTAGAACGCATCAACCCGACTGCACGAGGGCGAGGGTTACCGAGCCTTGGACTACCGCAGAGGCCAGCGGGAGCAGTTCCTCGGTGGTGACGGCGATGGTGACGGCGTGCTCGGCTTTGTCGGTGACCATCGCCGCGGTGGCCACGGTGAGGGTGGCCTGCGTCTGAGCGCCGTTCTCATCAGGGATGGGCAGGGTCACCAGCACGTCCACCCGGTCGCCGGGAGCGAGCGGGGGCAGGGCGGTGTGGGCGGGAACCGCCACCTCGGTTCGATCTCCGATGGGAAGCCCTCCCAGACGGGCAGCGGTCACAATGTCGCCCGGATGAAGCGCGGCCGAAGCTATTTCGTCGCCAGCCAAGGCGGCCACTGCGTCGGACGGCAGTGTTAGGGCCGGATACCGGCGGGCCTCGGTGTTGTTTTCGTCCAGCGGTTGTCCGGCCTCTATGGGCTGGATGGCCACCACCACTGGAGTGAGGTCGCCCAGTGAGGGCCCGCCTCCGGCCAACCCGGCGATGGCGGCCACCACCAGCCCGGTGAGCGCAGCCGCCGCGGCCACCACCAGCCAATAGCTACGCCGCCCACCCGGCAGGCGGGCCAAGAGCGACCCCCGCCAAGTCAGGGGCTGGTTGACATTGTCAGCAGATGCGTCCACCGGCGCGCGCCTCCACCAAGCTCGAAGCGGGGGAAGCGCCGCTCAGCGTAGCGGCCGTCGGTGTCAGAGGGAAGGGGTTATGGGGATGGCAGGGGTGGTTCGATGTTGTTGGTGCGGGCAGAGCAGTCGGGGAGGCTGTGAGCAATGGCTCGGATGGCGCCGAAGAGCACGGCCCGCATCCGGTCGACGTTCTGGGCGAAGAAGGCAAACACCTCGTCTTGGGTGACCGGTGTCATGTCGGGGTCGTCTTCCAAGCCGACGTCGTAATCGGTGACCAAGGCGGCGGTGGCGTAGCAGATGCCCAGCTCGGCAGCCAGCGCGGCTTCGGGGTACTGGGTCATCCCCACCACATCCCAGCCGTTGTCGCTGAACCAGCGGGATTCGGCCCGGGTGGAGAAGCGGGGGCCGGAGATCACCGTCATGGTGCCCCCGTCATGGGCCGTCATGCCCTCTGCCCGGGCGGCTGCCAGCAGAGCCTCACGGAGTTCGTCGCAATAGGGGTCGGCCAGCGAGACGTGATTGGTGACGGTGTCGAAGTAGGTGTCGGGTCGGCCCGAAGTGCGGTCGACCAGCTGATCGCACACCACAACATGGCCGGGGGCCAGTTCGGGGCGCAGCGATCCGCAAGCGCTGGGGCCGAAGATGGCCCGCACCCCGGCCTGGCGCAGGGCCCACAGGTTGGCCCGGTAGTTGACCTTGTGGGCCGGGTATCGGTGGCCGGGGCCATGGCGGGCCAGAAAGGCCACCTCGATATCGTCGACCGAGCCAATGGCGAGCGGTCCCGATGGTGGGCCGAATGCGTGATCTCCGGGGATTTCGACCGCGTCGTCCAGAAGGGAGTAGAGACCGGAGCCGCCGATGACGCCGATCTCGGGCATTTTAGCTAGTCGTCTGAAGAGCCAGAGGCGGCTTTGGCCGGCTCGCGGCGGGAAGACTCCGATGAGCTGCTGTCGGACTTTGCCACATCAGACTTTGCCGTGTTGGATTTCGCTGTGTCTGACTCTTCTCGGCCGTTGGAGCTGTCGCCGTTGGTTGAGGATCCCGCCATGGTGGACGACTTGGCCCCCGAGCGGCTGTCGTTGCGGTAGAAGCCGTCGCCTTTGAAGGTGATGCTGGGGACGCTGAAGACCTTGGCGACGTGGCCCTTGCCGGGCTGGGTGCAGGCGGCGGGGCTGGCGATCGAGTCGGCTTGGGGGCAGACCGTTAGAGAATCCTCGGAGAATGACTGGACGACTTCGAAGCGGGTGCCGCAGGTTTGGCAGTTGTAGTCGTAGGCGGGCACGAAGAATAAGGATAGAGGTGGGGGTAGTTTCGGTACTATTCGCGCGTGGGCTGGGAATGGGTTTTGGTCTTGGTGGGGTATGCGTGGGGGACGTTTCCTGGGGCGCTTTTGGTGGGGAGGTATACGGGGCATGATCCGACGCGGGAGGGGTCGAACAATCCGGGGGCCAGCAACGTGTACCGGGTGGCGGGGCGGTGGCCGGCAGCGTGGGTCCTGCTCAGCGATGTGGGCAAGGGGGCGATTGCTGCCGGGCTAGGACTGGGCTTCGGAGACCAATTGCTGGGGGCGGTGTGCGGGGCGGCCGCGGTGGTGGGCCACATTGTGCCCTTGGGCCGCTACCGCGAAGGCGGCAAGGGAGTGGCCACATTCGGGGGGATGCTGCTAGCGCTCACCCCCGTGGTGGGGGTGATCCTCATCGTGGTGTGGGCGGTGGCCCTAGGGGCAACCAAGCGGGCCGGGGCGGCCTCGCTGGTGGCCACGGCGGCGGCGCCAACCTCAGTGGCTATTCAAGGGTGGCCGGCGCCTGAGGTAGCGGTGGTGATCGGAGTGGCGGTGGTGGTTATCGCCCGCCACCATGAGAACATTCGCCGCATGTGGCGCAGAGAAGAAGCGGCGCTCTGGTGATGATTCCGCTGTCCGAAGCCCAAGAGCGGGTGCTGTCCGGGTGCGCAGTGCTAACCGAGGCCCCGGTGGCCGTCGACGACGCCAGGGGGTTGGTGACCACAGATACGGTGGTGGCTCCCGAGTTGGTGCCCCCGTTCGACAACACGGCGATGGACGGTTTCGCAGTGCGGTCGGCCGATGTGGCCGACGCCCCGGTGACCCTGGCCATTGCGGGCACGATTGCCGCGGGGGCAGCGCCCGACGTGGCCGTAGGGCCCGGGCAGGCGGTGCGCATCATGACCGGGGCGGTGATCCCCCCGGGTTCGGATGCAGTAGTCATGGTGGAGCTCACCGAGACCAGTGCCGACGGCACCATGGTGACTGTGGCCCAGTCGGTGCCCCCGGGCAACCACATTCGCCGGGCCGGAGAGGATCTCACGGTAGGCCAGACGGTGTTCGGACCGGGAGAGGTGCTGTCCCCCGGGCACTTGGGTGTGCTCACCAGCTTGGGCATGTACCAGGTGAGGGTGCGGCCCAAGGCCCGGGTGGGGGTCATGTCCACCGGCGACGAGTTGGTGGAGGGGCCGCAGCCGTTGGAGGTGGGCCAAATTCGCGACTCCAACCGCCACACCCTCCTAGCGCTGTTGGCCGAGGCTGGGTGCGAGCCGGTGGACCTGGGCAGCCTGGCCGACGACGAGGCGGAGATCGCCGCCGGCATCAGAGCCGGGGTGGAGAAGTGCGACGCCCTTTTGACCTCGGGCGGGGTGAGCATGGGCGACTACGACTATGTGAAAAAGGTGCTCGACGAGATCGGCGACATGTCTTGGATGCAGGTGGCCATCAAGCCAGCCAAGCCCTTGGCCTTCGGCTTGGTAGAGGGCATCCCGGTGTTTGGGTTGCCGGGCAACCCGGTTTCATCGATGGTCTCATTCGAGCTGTTTGCCCGACCAGGCTTGCGCAAGATGATGGGCCACCCTGCTGGCACCTGGCATCGCCAGCCGGTAATGGGCAGAGCGGCCGGTCCGTTGCGCCGCCGCCCCGACGGCAAGACCCACTTCGCCCGGGTGCGGGTGGAGTATGCCGATGGCCAGTACCGGGTTACCTCGTCCGGTGGGCAGGGGTCGCACCAGCTCTCGGCCATGGCTGCGGCCGACGCCCTGGCCGTGCTGCCCGACGGCGACGGCCTCGACATCGGCGATCCGGTGTCGCTGTTGATCCTGCGTTAGCCAGGGCATCCCGTCAGCGCCGAGCTGGTGCTGAGGTCGCGCCGCAACCGGTTTGGCTTTCCACAGTGTGCTCGGCGGTTTATTCGGCCAGAATGGGGGAGTGAGCGTGCCACTGATCGACAGCTTCGGACGGGTGCACCGGGATCTGCGCATCTCGGTGACCGACCGGTGCAACTTCCGCTGCACGTACTGCATGCCTGCCGACGGGCTCGACTGGCTGCCCCGAGAAGACTTGCTTACCTTCGAGGAGATCGAGCGCGTCGCCGCCTTGATGGTGGACCGGTTCGCCATTGACAGCATCCGCCTCACTGGCGGGGAGCCCACGGTGCGGGCCAACCTGCCGGTTCTGGTTCAAAAGCTTGCCGCGCTGGGCGTCGATTTGGCGCTGACTACCAACGGAGCCACCCTGGGCTTGCTGGCCGACAAGTTGGCCGCGGCCGGATTGCGGAGGATCAACATCTCGCTTGACTCCCTCCGGCCCGACCGGTTCGAGCGTCTCACCCGGCGAGACGACTTGGACCGAGTGCTCGATGGCATCGACGCGGCACGGGCCGCTGGTTTGAACCCGGTCAAGATCAATGCGGTGATGATGCGGGGCATCAACGACGACGAGATCGTGGACTTCGCCCGGTTCGGCCGGGACAACGGGGTGGAGGTCCGGTTCATCGAATTCATGCCGCTGGACGCCGACCAGTCGTGGAGCAACGACAAGGTGGTCACCCTTGAGGAGATCGTCTCTACCGTGGGCGAGGCATTCCCGCTGGCCCCTGTGGAGCGTTCGCACTCACCGGCCGCGGTGTGGCACTACGCCGACGGCCGGGGCTCGTTCGGGGTGATCGCTAGCGTGACCGAAGCGTTTTGCGGAAGCTGCGACCGGGTGCGGCTCACCGCCGAGGGCATGTTCCGCAACTGCCTGTTCGCCGTGGACGAGCACGACCTCCGCAGTCTGCTCCGCTCGGGGGCAAGCGACGACGACATTGCCGCGGCAATATCCGGTGTGGTGAAGGACAAGTGGGCGGGGCACGCCATCAATCAGGTTCACTTCATCCGTCCCGGCCGTTCGATGTCCCAGATCGGGGGCTGAGGTGACCGACGTCGGGTTCACCCATTTGGATCCACTGGGCCGGGCCCGAATGGTGGATGTGACCCCCAAAGACCCGTCGCATCGCCGGGCCATCGCCCGAGCCAAGGTTTTCATGAGCCCCGACACCGCGTCGGCGGTGGCCAAAGGGGCCATCGGCAAGGGTGATGTGCTGGCAGTAGCCCGTGTGGCGGGCATCCAGGCAGCCAAGCGAACGCCAGAGCTCATCCCGTTGTGCCACCCGCTGCTGGTGGGGGCAGTTCTGGTTAATTTCCGGATCGAGGACACCTACATTGAGATCGAAGCCGAGGTGGAAACCGTCGACCGGACCGGGGTGGAGATGGAGGCGCTCACCGCCTGTTCGGTGGCAGCATTGACGGTCTATGACATGTGCAAGTCACGGGACAAGGAGATGGTGATCGGCGAGGTTGCGCTGTGGGAGAAGTCGGGGGGACGCTCCGGTCACTACCGGCGCGAAGGGGGAGCCGACACGGCTTACGACGACTGACTGTCCTCAGTTTTCAGCCTGTGTAAGACGGGGTGGCGGGGGTGGACTTTTTGTAGTAGAACGGTAACAAGTGTCAAACCGCTGTAATGTCCGTCGGCAGATGGTCACGAAGCGTGCATGGCTCCTTCAGAGGGGGTTGGAGCACGACCATCCACCAGTAAGCGCGTTATCGCTGCATACCATTATTTCTGCAAGGGATTCCCGAGATTGGTGACATCAGTGTTGCTCATGATCTTGGCAGCCGCTTGGGCCGCCTTTTTGATACCGCCGCTGATCCGCCGGGCGCGCAACGGTCAGTTCGGTAGCAGGAGGCGTTCGCCCCAACTCGGTTTTGGCACTCCTATTCGCTCGGTGCATCCCCGCTTGGCCGAGCGGGGCGCCATGGCGGCACCGGTAGTGGCCCTACGGCCCAATATCGGGCTGCCGCCTCGGGTGTACGCTTCTCAGATGGCTTCGAATTCGGCTCGGGGCATGCCCCGTACTTCGATCGACGCTCGTCGCCGTCGGCGCCGCATACTGGTGTCGCTCATCTTCAGCGCGCTGGCCACGTTTGTGCTTGCTGTCTATCTGGGCGGCATTGCTCTCGTGATCCATCTGGTGGTCGACGCCCTGCTGCTGGCCTACGCCATGCTGTTGGTACAGCATCAGCGCACCAGCGAGGAGCGGCTCAACCCCATAGACGTGGATGGCCCGCAAAGCCATTCCTGGGACGTGGCCTCCGGCGGCCAGCGCTGATTTCCTCTTCCACTGACTGATTCCAATCGTTGCCCGGAAGAGGTCCCCACTAACCTGTGCGGACAACTTTGGGGCTGTAGCTCAGTTGGCTAGAGCGCCTCGTTCGCAACGAGGAGGCCGGCGGTTCGAGTCCGCTCAGCTCCACTCAGACACCAGCGGGGGGTTGCGGGCGGTTAGCTGGTTGGGGTGGTCTTTGGGGGGTCAATGATGCGGTAGCCGGCGCGGGGCTCGGTGATGATGTAGGCGGGGCGGCAGGCGTCGTCGCCGAGCTTTTGGCGGAGGCGCTTGATGGCGCTGCGCACTGGTCCTGTGGGGTTGTCGAGGGTCTTCTTCCAAACGCGGCGCATGAGCTGGTCGCTGCTGAGAGTGCGGCCAGGGTTGGCGGCGAGCTCGCATAGCAGCCGGTACTCGGTGCCGGTGAGGGCGACTGTACGGCCGGAAACGGTGACGGTCCGGGCTGCGTAGTCGACGGTGAGGTTGCCGAGGGAGAACGTCCGGGGCGCGGCGCTCTCGGCCAGGGCGCCCCGGTGCAGGGCGGCCCGGACCCTTGCGAGCAACTCGGTGGGCGAGAACGGCTTGGCGACATAGTCGGCCGCTCCGGCTTGCATGAGGCTCACAACGGCCTCGTCGTGGCCGCGGTCGACAATGAAGACCACTGGCGTATCGGCTTCGGCGCCCATAGCCAGCATCAGCTGCACGCTGGCTGCGTCGGGGTGGGCGAAACCGGCCAGCACCAGGTCGGGTTCTTTGGCATCTGTGCCGACCAGCGCCTCTTGGACATCGCCCGCGAACGCGAGCTCGAAACCGGCCGGGGTCAGGGTGTCGTTGATGTAGCGCTGGGTCAGCGGGTCGACGTCGATCACAAGAATCGCGGTTTGGCGGCGGCGGGCGGGCTGGCCGTCGATGGGAGCGACAGCGGATTCGACAGGCTGGTCGAGTGGCAGCGTGAACGAGACCCGAGTCTCGCCGGCGGTGCCGCCGTCAGCCCAGATGCGTCCGCCGTGCGCCTCAACTATCCCCTTGCAGATCGCAAGGCCCAGCGCCGACCGTCCTGCGTCGCTGGGTGCTGCGCCGTCGTGACCTGGGCCATTGCCGATCAGCCGGGTGCCGGCGTCGGACTGCCCGGCTAGCAGTGCGGCAAGCCGCAAGGCGGGCTCGGCGGGTCGGTGCGCCACCGTAACCTTCCCGAAAGAGCCGTCGGGTACCACGGCGACGCTCACTGGCACCGAGCCCTCGGAGGCCCACAAGGCGTCGGCAATTATGCTGCGCAGCACTCGGGCGATTTCGCGCCGGTCGGCGGCCACGAGCAATATGCCCGGATCGGCGTCGACGGCGACTGGCAGGCCGTCGGCGCTGCTGAGCACGGCCTCGGCCGTGTCGCGGGCTAGGCCAACCAGGTCGGTGGGCGCGGGGGTGAGGGGCAGGGTACCGGTGTGGATGCGCGCCAAGTCGCCCATCTCGGCGATCAGGCTGCGTATGCGGTCGGCTTCCTCGTCGATGACCTGGGCCAGCTGGGCGCATTCGGCGGGGTGCAGGTCGCTGTGGGAGGAGAGCAGCGTCGCCGCGGCGCCCTTGACCGACACCAGCGGCGAGCGGAGCTCGTCGCGGGCCAGACCCAAGACGTCGGCGCGAAGCCGATCGAGCTCTTCAAGCGGGGTGAGGTCTTGCACGGTGATCACGGCCGAGGAGACATTTCCGTCGGCGTCCCGGATAGGTGTTGCGTTCACCAGCACCGCGATGGCGGGTCCGCCGGGCAGGCTCAGCACGATCCGCTCGGCCCGTATGGCCGCTCCGCCGCGCAAGAGTTCAGCGACCGGGTTGTCGGCGAGAGAGTCCTCCCGGCCATCGGCCCGGCGGACGACGAGCTCTTGGGGCAACTCCCTAGGGGGGTCGTGCTCGCCCCGCACTGCTGCGTTGATGCGCTGCAACTCTCGGTTCACCAGAATTGTGTCGCCGAGCTCGGCGTCGATCACGAGCACCCCGACCGGCGCCGTGTCGATCAGGGTCTCCAAGTCTGTCCGGGCCCGTCGCTCGTCGCGGTAGCGGCGGGCGTTAGCTATGGCCAGCGCCGCCTGGGTGGCGAACATGGCGAGCGTTTCCTCGTCCTCGCCGGTGAACAATTCCTGCGAGGCCAGTTTGGACAAATAGATGCTGCCGACAGCCTCGCCCCTGCTCAGGATGGGGGCCACCAGGGACGGCCCGGTCTCTACGGGCAGCCGGAAATCCTGCAGGCCCAGCGACGAGAAGTAGTCGCCGAGATCTCGGACCCGAAGCGGTTCTTCGAGTTGGTTGAGGTGTTCCATGTAGGCCATGCCCTGCGGCAGGTCGTATAGGCCCTGCACTTCGTCGGGCGAGAGCCCCGACGTCACGAACGCCTCCAAATCGCCGGTCTGGTCAAAGACTGTGATGGCCCCGAACCGGGCCCCGGTCAGCTCGCGGGCACTGTCGGCGACCACTTGCAGCACTTCGCCGAAATCGAGTCCCTCGGCGAGGTGCAGGCTCGCCTCGTTCAGCCTCCGCAGCCGCCTACGAAGCGCCGCCGCCTCGCCGCGCTGGGCCGTTTCAGGTGTCATGTGCCGTCTAGCCCCGGCCCGGCCAGTAATCGGTGGCAGCGTGGCGCTCAGTCGCCCACGTCAACTCTGCCAAGCGGACAGCCATACCGCGCCTAACCGTATCACACAACCTTCCATAACCAGCACATAGGGGTTGACATGTTTAGGGACCAATGAGCCGGCTATATGACATAGAATATAACAATATTAGGTTATGTCGTGACGACTAGCGCACAAGATGACATACCACTATCTAATAACGACAATTATTGATCGCTATTTGACACTGTCATACAATGTCGAATGTCACAGCTTTCCGCTCTGCCGCGGAAGGCCGTCAACAACGTCTCCAAGCCCGGGAGGGCACCAGTGAGCGCCCCTGTGGCACACGACGACATCTTCACGCTGTTGCAGATTGCCCGCTTCGGGGCGTGTGCTACCCGAAGCGACGGCACAGTGGTCTTCTGGAACCGCCGAGCCGAGCAGATCTGCGGAGTGTCGTCCTCCGACGCCCTAGGCCGGCACTATCGGGAGCTCATTCCCCAACGCGCCCTTCGCCCGTCCGGCGCCCAGGAGGCCTTTGAGGCCGAAGAGGTTGCTGTGCAGCCCCCGGTCCTGGTCGCCCCCCAGGCTGGCGACGTACTCACCGTGTACATCTTCGACGACCACCACTCCGGGCCCGCGCCGGGTCCCGGCCAGCCGGCGGCCCACCTGTCCGAAGCGGAATTGCCCACACACGACGGCGGACCGCCACCCCTGATCGGCCAGCCTGCCCCGCAGCTTCTCACCCGGCGCGAGGCCCAGGTTCTTGAGATGATGGCGGAGGGGACCCCCACCGACAAGATCGCCTCGGAGCTGGGCATCAGCGTCCACACCGTCCGCAACCACGTGCGCAACCTGCGCCGCAAGCTCAATGCCAGATCCAAACCCGAAGCAGTGGCCAACGCCTTCCGCCAAGGCCTCCTCTAACCCCTGCCCGGGGCGCGCATGCGCCTAGCAGAACGCAGTAGGCGGCGCTCCCAAACGACTTGGACGCCGGGAGCGCCGCCCTGTGCTATTTGGCCCGCATTTGGAGCCAACACGCAGTATAGACACAATGGTGTCACTCACTATTAGCTATATCTTCAGAACACTCTCAGGCCGGGCTCAAGAGCCGGCGTGGACTACACCGGTTGTCGAGACCTACTGGTCAGGGGATTCGAAGGCGGTCACCAAGGGGCCATCCAACGGCTTGCCGGTAGCGTGTTGGGGCGATGGACAGTGATTTTGATTCGGCCCTGGCAGGGTTCATCCGGAGGCGTTTAGGAGAGGTAGGCGGACTTCGGGTAGAGGGCGATGCTCGGGCCACTGGGGGGCAGTCGCGGGAGAATTGGCCGTTCGACTTGTTTTGGGAAGATGGGGAGCAGTCGCATCACCGCCGCTTGTTCTTGCGGCGCGATCCGGTGGGCAGTGTGCTGGAGACCGACCGGCGGGTGGAGTACGAAGTGCTGCGGCGGCTGCACGACCAGCCGGTGCGGGCCCCCGAGGTGGTGTGGTTGGATGCCGATGGGTCGGAGCTGGGCCGTCCGGCGCTGGTCATGACCCGCTACGACGGGTTCAACGACCACTTCATTCTGCAAGGCGGCCACAGCCAGTTCGATGAGGACACCCGGGCGGGCATCGCCTCTCAGATGGTGGACTTGATGAACGAGATCCACGTCCTGGATTGGCGGGGCGCCGGGCTCCACGAAGTGCTGGTGGTGCCGGACGACCCGGCGACCGCGGCCATCGATGAATGGGCTGCGGTGATCGAACACCAGTCGCTGGAACCCCAACCGGTGCTGGCCATGATCGAGCAATGGTTGCGCCGCAACCGGCCGGCTCCCGGTGAGATCACCGTGGTTCACGGCGACATCAAGCCGGGCAATGTGCTGTTCGACGGCGACCGGGTGCACGTCTTGCTGGACTGGGAGACCGTCCACCTAGGCGATCCGACCGAAGACGTGGGGTGGGTGACCAATCCCCTACGCCGGGCAGAGCACCAGATTCCCGGGCGGTGGGAGGCAGACGACTTGGTGTCGGCCTATGAAGCCCGCACCGGGCAGACTGTGGATCGGGCCGCGCTGCGGTTCTGGCAGGTGCTGGCCAACTACAAGCTGGCGGCCATCGCCATGACCGGGGTGCGCAGCTTCTGCGACGGCCGCACCCAACGGGTGTGGTCAGGAGCCGGACTGCTGGGCAAAGTTCTGTTGGCCCAAACCGAGGGAGGGTTGCTGTGAGACCCACGCTGAGCGAGCAGATAGAGGGGGCCCGCAAGGTGCTGGTGGAGCTGGTGGCTCCTCAGGTGGCCGACCCTTATGCCCAAGAGCAGGTGACCTACGCGGCCGCTGCGCTGGAGCACGCCGCCGCCCGCTGGCCCCAAGTGCTGCCCGATTTGGTGGCCGACATCCGGGCATTGGAGGAGGTGCTGGGCGTCGAGGCCGCCGCGCTGGACGAAGCGGTGCCCGGGGTGCCCGACCTGGACGCCGCCGAGGATTACCACCGAGGGCTGCGAGCTCGCCTCACCGATGAGATCATGGCCGCAGCCGAGCCGTCCCCCGAGGTGCGGGCCTACCTGTCCGATTCCATTGAAAGGCTGAAGTAACCATGCTCGGACCCCTAGACGACACTTTGTGGCATCAGATCGCCGAGCCGTTTGAGCACGTCGGCACCTCGGACCCTCGCTTTTTCGACCGCTACTGGTTCGCCATCTACGACCCGGCTGGTCAGGGAGCGATGCAATTCACCATGGGGTCGTACAACAACATGAACGTGCTCGACGGGGGGGTGGTGATGGTGCGGGGCGGAACCCAGCACAATCTGCGGGCGTCTCGGGCCCTGCGCCCCCGCCTAGAGCCCGAGGTCGGACCGATGCGGGTGGAGCCGACGGTGCCGCTGGAGGAACTGCGAGTAATCCTGGCCCCCGGCGATCACTCCATCGCCTGCGATCTGGTGTGGCGGGCCGAGCTGGCTCCGGAGATCGAGAAGCCCCACGTTGAGCGGGAGCGGGGCCGGGTGGCCCAGGATTATCAGCGGTTCAACCAGGTCGGCGTGGTGGACGGCTGGATCACTGTGGGCGACGAGGGTCTGACGGTGGAGGGCTGGTGGGGCGGTCGGGACCACTCCTGGGGGGTACGTCCATCTATGGGGATCCCTGAACCGGTCACCGGCCCACCCCGCCAGCACAGTGAGGTCGGAACGCTGTTCTACTTTCTGTTCTTCTCCACCAATCGGTGTGCCGGCCATGTGCAGATCATGGAGCGAGGACCCGAGCGGGTGTACCTCACCGGGCTCATCCGAGATCGGGACGCCCCCGACGTCGACCGCCACGTCACCCAGGCCGATTTGTCATTGGAGTTCTTCGACGGCACCCGGCGGTTCTCGTCAGCCGACATGGCCGTTACCCTCGACGACGGCCGCTCGCTGCGGCTGCATTCGGCTCCGCTGGGCTCGGCGGTGGCCATGGCCGGACTGGGCTACAGCGGGGGCTGGAACGACGAGCTCGGCTTAGGGGTTTACCGAGGCGAGTCGTACCTAGAGCACGAGATCTGGGACGTCAGCCACTCCGCCGACGTGGTGCCCGCATCGGGCGAGATGTTCACCCCGATGCACCGCATCGCCCCGGTCACCGTCACCACCGACGACCGCGACGAGACCGGCACCGGCAGCCTCACCATGATCGCCAACGGCCGCCTCCCGCAGTATGGGTTGGATTGAGCAAACCCGGCCGAGCCGTAGCAGCTAGGGGGAGTCGGGGAGGTTGGTGAAGCCGCGGCCGTCGGCCCGGCGGTACCAGCCCTGGGCGGTCATGGTGCCGCCATCCACCGGGATGGTCTGGCCGGTGATGAAGCGGGACTGGTCGGAGGCCAAGAACAGGGCCACCTCCGCGAAGTCGTCGGGGTTGCCGAAGCGGCACAGGGGGATCAATCGGCTCACTTGCTCGAGGGGGCGGCCCCGCAGCATCTGGTCGAGGGGGGTTTGCAGGGTCACGGCCATGTCCGGGGCGATGCAGTTGACCCGGATGTTCTGGTCGGCCATCTCCAGGGCGACCGATCGAGTGAAGGCGATGATGGCGGCGTTGGAGGCCGAGTACACCGCGATACGGGGCATGGCCCGCATGGCCTCCACGGTGGACACATTCACGATTGTGCCGCCGCCTCCTTCCACCATGGTGGGCATGAACGCGTGGGTGCAGCGCAGCACATGGCGGAAGGTGATGTTGATCTGGGCATCCCAGTCGGCCTCGGTGGTGCGCATGAACTTGCCCGCGCCCGGTCGGTAGTCGCCCACGTTGTTCACCAGCACGTCCACTTGGCCGTCGCCGAACTCAACCGTGGCCCGGTGGAATTCGGCCACCACTTCGGCGTCGGTGATGTCGCCCACCACCGCGATGGCCCGTCCTCCGGCGTCGGTGATGTCGCCGACGGCGGCGTTGGCCAGGTCGGCGTCGATGTCGTTGACCACTACCGCGGCACCAGCTTCGGCGAACAAACGGGAGATTCCCCCCCCGATTCCCCCGCCCCCACCGGTAACGGCTGCGATCTTGTCTGCTAATGGCGTAGCGCTCGGCATCCGAGGTTTTTAGCGCATCCCGTCTGCTTCCGCTCCTATCGAGGAGGCGATTGCCCCGGCCTGACATCGATGCCGGAGAGCGGGGTTTGCCAAGATGTCGCCATGAGCATGCGCTTGGAAAGAAGGGTGGCCATCGTCACCGGCGGGGCCAACGGTCTGGGAGAGGCAATCAGCCGCAAATTCGCCGCCGAGGGGGCGGTGGTGGTGATCGCCGATGTGGATGAGGTGGCCATGGAGCACGTGGCCGACGAGCTAGGGGTGGAAGCTCAGGGTTGCGACGTGTCCGATCGGGATTCGGTGCAGGCCCTGGTGGACGGGGCCGTCGAGCGCCACGGGCGCCTGGACATCATGGTGGCCAACGCGGGCATCGCCAATTCCCCTTCGTATCTGGATATTGACGACGAGTTTTGGGGCCGGATGCTCGAGGTGAACCTGACTGGGGTGTTTCTGTGCAACCAGATCGCGGCCCGCCACATGGTGGCGCGAGGCGGAGGCGGTGTGCTGCTGAACACCTCCTCCATTCTTGGGGCGGAAGGCCATCCCCAGACCCCGGCCTACGCCGCATCCAAAGCCGGGGTGATCTCGCTGACCCGCAGCGGGGCAATGGCCCTGGGGCAGTTCGGCATCCGGGTGAACGCAGTGGGGCCGGGCTACATGAAGACCCGCATGACCGAGGGGTTGCGAGCAGTGCCCGAACTCGAGAAGGGGATGGCCGAGATGATTCCGCTCAACCACTTTGGCGAGCCTGGCGACATCGCCGACGCCGCGGTTTTCCTAGCTAGCGACGAGGCCTCATACATCACCGGCCACACCCTTTTTGTGGACGGTGGTTGGCTGACCCACCACCTGCCCGCCCGCACCGAGGAGCAGGAGGACATCCGAATCCGCGCCCAGGCCGAGGCTGAAGCCCGCTAACGCGACTCGGAGTGCCCCCGTTCCGCGACACCGGTAGTACCAACTGGGCCGCCGGTGTCCTGTCCATCTGATCGGCTGGGCCGAGGAAGGTTACTGGCGCCTACGGCGAGCCCGGTCTAGATCTTGGTCGGCCAGCTCTTCGGCCAGCTCCAAGTAGCGTCGCAGGCGGCCCGCATCCACGTTGCCCGCCACCGCGCAGCCGGGCTGGCCTTGGTGCCAGCAGTCCTCCGCAAAGCGGCACTCGTGGTCGAGGGCGTCGATCTCGGCGTAGGCCGCGGCCAACCCCTCCCACGCATCCCACGGCCCCACGGCTCGGATGCCGGGGGTGTCCACTATCGAACCCCCGCTAGGGAGCGCGATGAGCCGCCGGGCGATGGTGGTGTGCCGGCCTCGGGCGTCTCCGGCCCGCACCTCCTGGGTGGCCTGGACTTCGGTCCCCATCAATGTGTTGATGAGCGTGGACTTGCCCACTCCCGACGGCCCCAACAGCGCCAGAGTGCGTCCTCCCTCTAGCAAGGCGGTCAGGTTGTCAAGCCCCTCGCCCCGCAGCGCCGCGGTGACCACCACCGTCGCCCCTGGGGCCATAATGGCGGCCTTTTCAGCATCCCGCTCAGGATGGCGGCGAAGATCGGATTTGGCCAGGATCACCGCCACCGCCGCGCCCGACTGCCAGCCCACCACGCAGAAGCGCTCTAGTTGAGCCGGGTTGATGCGCCGGTCGAGGCCGTGCACCACCCCCACCACATCGGCGTTGGCCACCAGTGTCTGGGCCCGGGCCTGCTCAGCCGGGTCCCGCCGTACCACCAGCGTGCGTCGCTCCAGCACCTGTTCCACCGTGAGGATGTCATCGGGGCCGGGAGCGACGGTGATCCAGTCGCCGGTCACGGGGGCCACATCGCCTTGGGCTCGCTGGGAGTCAGACGTGACCCGGATCTGACCCTCGTCGGTCATCACCTCGCACTCGCCCCGGTCCACCTGCACCACCCGTCCCAAAAGTCCCGCCTGACTCTGAGCCAGCTCTCGCCAATGCTGGTTGACGCCCAAGGCCTCCAGTGGCGTCATTGGATGCAAGTAGGCACGAGTTCCATAGTTTGGCTCCGAGTAGCGGGTTTTAGGCCCAGACAGCCGAAATTCACAATAGCCTTAGTTACGTGCTATCGGACAGGGCACACGGCGTGGCCCCTAACTGATCGGAAAGCAGAAATGAGCGAATCCGAAGCGACCGCATCCGCCGAGCGGCGAGCGGTCATCTCACCGTTGCAAGCCATTGCCTCTGGCATTGTGGCTGCTGGGGCTGCACTGGGCTTGAGCGAGATCTTGTCGGGGTTGAGCCGCAAGATCCCATCGCTGGTGGTCTCGGTGGCTGAGGAGATTGTGGACATCACGCCGGGTTTCATTGCTCGTTGGTCCATCGACACCCTGGGTAGCGCGCAGAAGCCCGCATTGGTGTGGGGCATCGTGATCGTTTCGATCCTGCTCGGCGCGGTCTTGGGCTGGCCCTCCCGCAAGCGCTGGTGGGTGATGCCCGCTGGCTTGGTGGTGTTCGCCCTGGTCGGCGGCTGGGCTGCGGCCCGCAATCCCCTGTCCAGTGATGGGCTGGGATGGATGTCGGGGTTGTTGTCGGGAGCCTTTGGCATTGGCGTGTTCATGAGCCTGTATGCGCTGGCCCTTTTCTCCCGTCTTCCCGTTGATGAAGATCCCTCTGATGCCGAAACCCAGAAGGTTCCGATGGTCGGTCGGGGCCGCTTCGACGACCGACGCCGTTTCGTGGGGGCGGTGGGCATCATGGCCGGGGCCTCCCTGGCCGGTGGCCTGCTCGGGCGGTGGCTGCGACGGCGCGACACTGTAGAAGGAGCCCGCGAGGGGGTTGCCGAATCCCTCCAAGGACGCAGCATCGCCACCCCGACGGCCCGATCCACCCCGACGGCCAGCGGCCAAGACCAAGCCGGGGATGCCATGACGGATGCCGAGGCCACCCCGACTGCTACGGCTGACGCAGCCTCGACACCTTCGGCTGATGGCAGCGCAGAGGCCACGGCCGATCCCACGGCCGAACCCTCCCCCTCGGTCACGGCCGAGCCGGTTCGGGAGCCCAACTTCGACTACATCGCCGGGATTGCGCCCCTGGTCACCCCCAACGAGGACTTCTACCTGATCGACACCGCACTGTCGTACCCCCAAGTCGACCCCGAAGACTGGTCGCTGCGGATCCACGGCATGGTGGACCGAGAGGTGGAGATCAGCTTCGACGAGTTGCTCGACCTGGGCCTGGTTCGAGAGCAAGTGACCCTGTCGTGCGTGTCCAACCGCGTGGGCGGCCGTTTGGTGGGCAACGCCGAATGGGTGGGAGTGCCGCTGGCCACTGTGTTGGACCAGGCCGGGGTGCAGCCCAGGGCCACCCAGATCGTGGGCCGCTCGGTTGATCGGTGGACCGCGGGCTTCCCCACCGAGGTAGCCCTCGACGGACGGATCGCCATGGTGGCCGTGCAGATGAACGGCGAGCCGCTGCCCATCTCCCACGGCTTCCCGGCCCGTCTGGTGGTGGCCGGGCTGTACGGCTACGTGTCGGCCACCAAGTGGCTGTCAGAAATCGAGCTCACCACCTGGGAGGCCTTCGACGGCTACTGGATCCCCCGCGGCTGGTCGAAGGAGGGGCCGATCAAGACCCAGTCCCGCATCGACGTGCCCCGCCGGGATTCCACCATCGATCCGGGCCCCACGGCGATTGCCGGGGTGGCCTGGGCCCCCAGCCGCTCCATCGACAAGGTGGAGGTGCAGGTGAACGACGAGCCGTGGGTGGAGGCCGAACTCAGCCGCGAGACCACCATCAACTCCTGGCGGCAATGGATGGTGACCTGGAACGCCACCCCCGGCGAGCACCTGGTTCGGGTGCGGGCCACCGACGGTACTGGTACCACCCAGACTTCGGAGATCAGCGACCCGGCCCCCGACGGAGCCACCGGCTGGCACACCATCCAAGTGAGGGCCGACGAGGCCTAGTGCTCTTAGTGGATCGCGGGCACTGACTCGCCTGCCCGAACAGTGGGCACCGATGGAATTTGACCTGAATGGCGGGTCGTCCGATTGGTTTACCCGCCGGTAGATTTCCGGCAGATGGATTTCGACCTCAGCCCTGGCGAAAAGGACTTCCGCGACGAGGTGCGGACATGGCTGGAAGAGCACTTGGTGGGGGAGTTCGCCGGATTACGGGGCCGGGGCGGTATGGGCCAAGAAGACATCCCGGCCGAACAGCAGATCGCCTGGGAGCGCGAGCTGGCTGGCGGAGGCTGGCTGGGCATCGACTTTCCCGCCCACTTGGGCGGTCGGGAGTGCAGCCTGTCGGAGCAGGTGCTGTTCCACCAGACCTATGTGGAGGCCAGGGGGCCGGGACGGCTGCCCAACATGGGGGTCACCCTGCTGGGGCCGACCCTGGTGGCCTACGGCACTCCCGAACAGCAGGAGCGGTTTGTGCCCTCGATCCTGTCGGGCGATGAGTTCTGGTGTCAGGGGTATTCCGAGCCCAACGCCGGCTCCGATTTGGCCAACGTGGGCACAAAGGCGGTGCTCGATGGCGACCGCTGGGTGGTCAACGGCCAGAAAATCTGGACCTCGCTGGCCCAGTACTCCGACTGGTGTTTCGTAGTGTGCCGCACCGACCCGGATTCCGCCCGCCACGCCGGGCTCTCCTACCTGCTGGTGCCCATGGACCAGCCCGGCATTGAGATCCGCCCCATCGTGCAGGTCACCGGGGGAACCGAGTTCAACGAGGTCTTCTTCGACGACGCGGTGACCGACGGCGATCTTGTGGTGGGCCAGCCCGGGCGGGGCTGGGAGGTGGCCATGGGCACGCTGGCCTTCGAGCGGGGGGCGTCCACATTGGGCCAGCAGACCTATTTCCGCCAGGAGCTGGATGCGCTGCTGGCCGAGGCCCGGGCCAACGGCACTGCCGATGATCTGGTAGTCCGTCAGGATCTGGCCCAGGCTTACGCCACATTGGAGATCATGCGGTACAACAACCTGCGGATGCTCACGGTGGTGGACGCCGGCGGCGTGCCGGGGCCGGAGATGTCCATCGGCAAGCTGGTGTGGTCCAACTGGCACCGCTCGCTGGGGGAGTTGATGGTGGGGGTGCGGGGGGCCGACGCGCTGGCGGTGGCCGCCGACGACGGCGAGGAGTACACGCTGGACTCCTGGCAGCGCACGTTTCTGTACAGCCGAGCCCACACCATCTATGCCGGATCGAACGAGATTCAGCGAAACATCATCGGCGAGCGGGTTTTGGGCTTGCCCCGGGAGCCGCGATGATTTCTAAACCGACAAATAGGAGCAGCCATGGCTGAGGCATACATCATCGACGCGGTCCGCACCCCGGTGGGGCGGCGGGGCGGCAGCCTGTCGCAGGTCCACCCGGCCGATCTGGGGGCCCATCCCATTCTCGGTCTCCTCGACCGGACCGGCGTCGACCCGGCCGCGGTCGACGATGTGATGTATGGCTGCGTGGACGCCCTCGGCCCCCAAGCTGGCGACATCGCCCGCACCGCATGGCTGGCCGCCGGGCTGCCCGAGCACGTGCCCGGCACCACTATCGACCGCCAGTGCGGGTCGGCCCAGCAGGCCGTCCACTTCGCGGCCCAGGCGGTGATGGCCGGAGTGAACGACATGGTGGTTGCCGGCGGCGTCCAGAACATGAGCATGATCCCCATCGGCGCGGCCATGACCGTAGCCGAGCATGTG
Source organism: marine group bacterium Sva0996 bin134 (assembly GCA_002239105.1). Lineage (GTDB taxonomy): Bacteria > Actinomycetota > Acidimicrobiia > Acidimicrobiales > Bin134 > Poriferisocius. The sequence continues at coordinate 48,454 of MPNQ01000017.1, forward strand.
GGGGTGACCGATCCCGATCCCTTCACCGGCTCCGACGGCTGGGTCGACCGCTACGGAACCCAGGAGGTTTCGCAGTTCCGGGGTGCGGAGATGATCGCCGAGCACTGGGATATCAGCCGGGAGCAGATGGAGGAGTTCGCCCTGGCCAGCCACGAGCGGGCCGCTACCGCCACCGACGAGGGACGGTTTGAAAACGAGATTTTGCCCTTGGGCGGCTTGGAGGTTGACGAGGGCATCCGCCGGGGGACCACCATGGAGAAGATGGCCGGCCTGTCCGTGTTGGTGGAAGGCGGGCGGCTGACTGCCGCGGTTTCCAGCCAGATATCCGACGCGGCCTGCGCCATGCTGATCTGCGGGGAGCAGGCGGTGGCCGACCACGGCCTCAAGCCCCGGGCTCGCTTCCATCACATGTCGGTGCGGGGCGCGGATCCCATCTACATGCTCACCGGCCCCATCCCCGCCACCGAGTACGCACTGGCCCGCACCGGGATGGCCATCGACGACATCGACTTGTTCGAGTGCAACGAGGCCTTCGCCTCAGTTGTGCTGGCCTGGATGGGCGAGCACGACGTGCCCCACGAGAAGGTAAACGTGAACGGCGGCGCCATCGCCCTGGGCCACCCGCTGGGCGCCACCGGAGCCCGGCTGATGACCACCCTGTTGAACGAGCTAGAGCGCACCGGCGGCCGCTACGGCCTGCAAACCATGTGCGAGGGCGGCGGCCAAGCCAACGTCACCATCATCGAGCGCTTGTAGCGAGTCCATGGCCCAATTCGCCGACCGGGTGGTGCTGGTCACCGGTGCAGCCCGGGGTATCGGCCGATCCACTGCGGCCCAGTTCGCCGACGCCGGGGCGGTGGTAGCTGGGGCCGACTTAGATGTCGAGACCCTGGAGGCCGTGGAGGAGCTGTCGCTGCGTCTGGGTGGCGACGTGGGTGACCCCGACGACGCCCACCGGATAATCGACGACACAGTGGCCGCCTTCGGCCGTCTCGACGTGCTGGTGAACAACGCTGGAGCGTGGCTGCTCAAGCCCACCGCGGAGATCAGCCCCGAGGAGTGGGACGACCAGCTCTCCACCAACCTGCGGTCGTTCTTCCTTCTCACCCGCCGGGCCTATCCCGCGCTGGCTGAGACCGGAGGCAACGTGGTGAACGTGGCCTCCATCGCCGCTTTGCGGTTCACCACTCTCCATGTGGCCTACGCCTCGGCCAAGGCCGGAGTGATCGCCATGACCAGGGACTTGGCCGCTGAGTACGCCCCAGATGTGAGAGTGAATGCAGTGGCCCCCGGCCCGATCGACACCATGCACCTCACCGCGTCGATGACCCTCGAGGAGAAAGCCGACTTCGGCCGCCGCTACCCGCTGGGCCGCATGGGCGAGCCCGACGATGTGGCCCACGCCATCGTCTTTTTGGCCTCACCCAAGGCGGCCTACATCACCGGCGCCACCCTTCCCGTCACCGGAGGAACCGAACTCGGAGTCCCCAGCCTGTTCTAGCGTTCGATACGGTCGATGAGTCCCCAGGACAAGGCACAGGCGGAGTCGATTTCGGTGTTGGTGAGGGCGAAGTAGCAGAGGCGCTGGCGGCCGATGCGGCGGGCGATGCTGACGGTGCCGCCGGCACCGGGAACCAGGCCCATGGCCACTTCGGGGAGGCGGAAGGTGGTGTCGGGGTGAGCGGCCACGTCATGGGCGTAGGCGGGCAGCTCCACGCCCGCCCCCACGCAGGTGCCATGGACCATGACCCGGGTCTTGGCCGCCAGTCGGTCGATCCAGAACGCGGCGCTGCGCACCGAGCGAACGCGATGGGCAGTACCGGGGTCGGGGGTGGTGCCGAACTCGGCCAGGTCGCCGCCGGAGCAGAAGGTGGCCCCGGCGCCGTCGAGCACGATGCCGTCCAGGCTGGGATCGATCGACGCGGCCCGGAGCTGCTCGACTAGTCCGTCGCGCATCTCGGCGCTGAAGGCGTTGTGGCGTTCGGGCCGGTTGAGGGTGAGTCGCAGGGTGGAGCCCACCCGCTCGGCCCTCACCGCGGGTTCGGGATTCACCCTCACCAACCGGGTCGGCTGGGTGGCCAGCCAGGCCTGGAATTGGGGTCCGGACTGGAGGGTGGAATAGGCCAGCGACTCGGCCACCAGACCGTCGGCGGTGGAGCAGCTCTCGCTCAGTCGGAGAAGCTGCACCAAAGCCACCGCCGCGGCCGGCGACGCCATGGCAGCCGCGGAGATCTGGTCCAGCTCGCCGGGGGGCACGGCCAGAGGGGCCGGTACATCGTCGGGAGCCAGCACGATGTCGAAGAGTTCGCAGAGGTCGGCCAATTTGTCGGCGTCGACGCCGACAAAGCCTTCGGGCACGACCACCGCGGTCACCGCAGGAGTGCTCTTGACCAGCATGGCCATTTCATCGGAAGGCCGCGCCGACAGGTCGGCGGCGGTCAGCTCGACGAGGATCACCGGGCAATCGGCCAGCCCCAAGTCCTCACCGGCATAGGGGTGGGACAAGAGCGCGTGGGCCTCAGCCAGGCCCGAGGTTTGGATTGGCGCAGCCATCACTGAGTGATCGCAGGTTAGCCCAGGCGGGAATCAGCGGCTTTCGGCGAGCTCATCGCGCAGGATTCGGCGCAAGAGTTTGCCGGTCTCGTTGTAGGGCAGCTCGTCGCGCACTTCGATGCGGTCGGGGGTGCGCGACGACCGCATTTGGGCTTTCACGAACTCCTGGAGCTCGGCAATGTCCAGCGTCTGGCCCTTGGCCGGCACCACCACCGCGGCCACCGCCTCGCCCCATTGCTCGTCGGGCACGCCGATAGCGGCCGCATCGGCAATGGATTGGTGGCTCAGCAGCACGTCCTCGATCTCGCCGGGGGAGATGTTCTCGCCTCCCCGCACGATGATGTCGTCGATGCGGCCCTCCACAAACAGGTAGCCGTCGGGGTCCAGCGAGCCGCCGTCGTTGGTGGGGAACCAGCCGTCGGGCGTGACCCGGGAGTTCCGCCCCAGGTACTCGCCCGAGACCTGCTCGCCCCGCACCCAGATTTCACCAGAGCTGCCGGTAGGCACCGGCGTTCCCTCCTCGTCGCGGATGTCCACCTCGATGGTGGGTAGCGGCCGGCCGGCCGAGCCCAGCCGGGCCCGCACGGCGGGATCGTCAGAGCGATGGGCCTCCCGGTGCTCGTCGGGTCCGAGCACCGCCACCGTGGAGCTGGTTTCGGTGAGGCCGTAGGCGTTCACGAAGTTGGTCTCGGGCAGCACTTCCAGTGCCCGGGCGATTACCGGAGCGGGCATCTTGCCCCCTCCGTACGACAGTGCCCGCAGCGAGGGGAGACCGCCCCCTACGTCCTCCAGATGGTCCACGATTCGGGCCAGCATGGTGGGCACCACCATGGCGTGGGTCACGCCCTCGGCCCGGACCAAGCCCACCCAGTCGGCGGCGTCGAAGTTGGGGAGCTGCACGATGCGGCGCCCGGCGTACACCGAACTCAAGATCGCGGCCATCCCGGCCACGTGGTAGGGGGGCACCGACACCAGGGTGGCTTCGTCCTCGGCCGCACCCATGAACTCCACCGAGCCGATGATGTATGACACCAAGTGCTTATGGCGCAGCACGGCGGCCTTGGGAGCGCCAGTGGTGCCGCTGGTGTAGAGCAGGATGGCGATTTCATCAGGATCGACGTTCCAGTCGCTGTCGGGAGTGCCTCCCTCGGCCCACTGGGTCAAGAAATCCGGCCTGACAACGGCCCGCACACCGTCGAGGTCGCCGATGGCGCCCAGAGCGTCGTCGTTGCACACTGTGACCGAGGGGGCCACCTCGGCGGCCAAGTGCCGCAGTTCAGGCACCGTCAGCCGGTAGTTGAGAGGGACGAATGGCACTCCGGCCCAGGCCGAGCCGAACAGGGCGATGGGGAGGGCCTCGCTGCTGGTGTCCACCATGCTGACCCTGTCGATTCCCGCCTCGCGGAAGCGCACGGCGGCGGCCCCGGCCCGCTGGAACAGCTGCTCGTAGGTGAGTCCCTGCCCCTGGGTTCCGACGGCGGTGCGATCGCCAAAACCGCTGGACGCCATTTCCAGCAGCATCATCAGGTTCATGGGCTCATCCGGTGGGGCGCTTCTCCCGTTGGCTCAGCTAGTCGGAGGCCGGGAGGGGCTTGGCTTCTTTCAGCCCGAGGGGCGTGCCGCCCACCGCCAAAGAGCCGTCGCCGGGCTTGGTGCACAGAACCTCGAGAGACTCGTCCTCGTTTACGTACCGCTTGCCCAAAGCGGTGCCTTCGGCGGCATCGGCGGATACCTCGCCGTTGCGCTCGGCCTCGGCCGGATCGGCCATGGGCGCGCCGCCACATGAGATGTCCACGTTGCCGCTTGGTGCTTTGACCACGATGAGCTCGGTATCGCATACCGAGCTCTTGAGGCGGCTACCCGGTTTCAGGTCCATTCCTACCTCCTGAAAGATGTCCTTCAATCTTTTCCCGTCAGCCTCAACAGGTACAAACTGCAGTGATGGACTCCACCCACTGCGGCCGTCATCCGGCGCTGGTTTGGGCCGAGTCGGGGTTGATGGGACTGAGCGGGCTGGAGCACGGACCCCCGGCGGTGGCCTCGGGGCGCTGGGTTGAGCGGCTTGAAGGCGTGGTGGACGACATTGCTGAGCTGAGGGGCGAGCCCCTGAGGACTGATGCCGCTGGTTTTCTGGGGGAACGGTCGGCGTTGGTGGGGCGTATCCGGCGAGGGCCGGTCTCGGTGGGGGGTGCGTGTCGCATGGTGGCCGCAGCCGACGGTGTGTTGGCGGTGTCGTTGGCCCGCACCAGCGACACCGAAGCGGTTCCGGCCTGGTTGGAGATCGATCGCCTGCTTGGAGGCGACGTGTGGTCCCAGGTGGCTGCGGGGGCGCGGGATAGGCCGGTGGCCGAGTTGATCGAGCGGGCCGACTGGCTGGGACTGGCGGTGGGGGAGGCGGTCCGCCCGTCGCCGCCGTCGGAGCCCTGCTCGCTCGCCGATGCCGGACCGGCAGAAATTGGCCGGAGTCTGGTGCTGGATGTGAGCTCGCTGTGGGCTGGCCCGCTGTGCGCCTCGCTGTTAGGTGACTTCGGATTCGAAGTGGTGAAGGTGGAGTCACCAGGCCGACCCGACGGCGCTCGATATGGCTCGCCTGCGTTCTACGAGCGGTTGAACCAGGGCAAGAAAGACACGGTCATCGACCTGAGGTCCGACGACGGCCGCCGCCGTTTCCTGGATCTGTGCCGGCAGGCGGCCGTGGTGGTCGACGGGTTGCGACCCCGGGTGTGGGCCAACTGGGGTGTCGACCGTCTGGATGTGGCCGAGACCTGCGGGCTGGTGTGGGTGTCGATCACCGGCCATGGCGACGACCGGGCCGCCTTCGGCGACGACGCCGCGGTGAGCGGGGGCCTGTGGCTGCAAGACCCGGACGGAGGACTGCCGTGGTTCGTGGCTGATGCCGCAGCCGATCCGGTGGCCGGGTTGGTGGCGTGTCGCGCTGCGGCCGAGGCCGTAGCCGCCGGTCGTGCCGGGTTGGTCGACGTTTCCATGAGCCAGGCGGTGAGTTGGGTCCGAGCAGGTGATGATCTGAGCGCTCCCGGGGCCAAAGTCCTCCGCCGAGGCCACAACTGGGTGGTACGGGCCGGCGAAGACGAACAGGTGGTGATGGCTCCCCGTGGGCGAATGTGACCTAGTTCTTCCGCCCCAGTACGGCGGAGGGGCGGTAGGTTGAGACGGTGTTCGCACGAAAGAGCAGCGGCTCGGGGCATCTCGGCGAGGGGCACCACCGCAATGTGACCCGGGGCGGGTATCGGGCCGCGGTGTTCGGAGTGAGCGACGGCTTGGTGTCCAATGTGGCTCTCATCTTGGGGGTGGCCGGGGCCAGTTCAGGACAGGAGCTGGTGCGAATCGCCGGTTTGGCCGGGCTCATCGCCGGGGCGGTGTCGATGGCCGCTGGCGAGTACATCTCCATGCAGGCCCAGCGAGAGCTGCTCGAGCGTGAGCTGGAGATGGAGCGACGAGAGCACGTCCGCAACCCGGAGCACGAGGTGGAGGAGCTGGCTGAGATCTACGAGTCCAGAGGCGTCGACCCGGACATGGCTCGGGAGATGGCCACCAACCTCATGGACGACCCCGAGAAGGCCCTCGAAGTGCATGCTCGAGAAGAGATGGGCATCGATCCCAACGAGCTGGGAAATCCGGTGTTTGCTGCAACAACATCGTTCTTCTCCTTCGCCCTCGGCGCGGTGCTTCCGCTGCTGCCCTGGTTCTTCGGCGGAGGCAACGGTGCCATCGTGGCGTCGATTCTCCTCGGGGCGGTGGGCGCGGTGCTGGTGGGAAGTGCGCTGGCGCTGGCCACCGATCGGTCGATCGTGCGGGGGTCGCTCCGCCAGCTTGTGATTGCCGCCGCCGCAGCCGCTATTACGTTCGGGATCGGTTCCGCAGTGGGGGTAGGAGTATGACTGATTGGGAGTGGACTCTGGGCGGGCTCAAGAGCCCGGTGGATCCCATCTGGAGCGATGAAAACGTCTTGGAGCCGTCCAGCGTGCTGCTCACCGACAAGGTGGCCATCGTCACCGGCGGAGCTCGGGGAATCGGGGCGGCCACTGCGGTGGCCCTGGCCCGCTTCGGCGCCGATCTGGCCATCTGCGATCGGGAAGCCGACGACATGGCCCGCACTGCCGCCGCGGTGGAGGCGCTTGGCCGACGGTGTTTGACCGGGCTGTTCGACGTCCGCCACCCCGAGCCCCGCGATGCCTGGCTGGCCGAAGTGGGCGAGAACTATGGGCGGGTGGATGTGCTGGTGAACAACGCCGGAGGCACATTCAACTCCCCGTTTGCCGACATCAATCCCAAGGGCGAGGCCGCGCTGATCGCCGAGAACTTCACCCAGGTCACCGGTTTCATCCGAGGCTGTCTTCCGCTGATGGGAGAAGGCGGTTCGATCATCAACGTCACCTCCATCGAGGCCCATCGGGCCGGGCCCGGTTTCTCGATCTACTCGGCCATGAAAGCGGCTCAGGCCAACCTCACCATGAGCCTGTCGCTAGAGCTGTCCTCGACGAAAGTAAGGGTCAACTGCATCGCCCCCGATGTGATCCCCACCGAGGGCGAGAGAATGCTCGGCGACGAGAGCACCGACGATCGCACCGGCCTGGCCCCCCAGCCGTGGTTGGAGGGCGGTTCGGTTCATGACTGCGCCGCCGCCGCGGTGTATCTGGCCGGCGACATGTCTCGCTTCGTGACCGGCACCACCATCCACGTTGACGGCGGCAACATCGCCGCCGCCGGATGGAAGCGCCGCACTTCGGGCCGGTTCACCGCGTAGACACCCCGCTAGGGTTCCAGCCGGCACGCAACTGCGAAGGATCTGACATGGACATCGACGTTGATCGGATAACCGAGTTGGCCGGCGAGGTCGCCACCCACATGGCCGGGGCCACCACCATGGCCATGGTCCACATCGGCGACGAGCTGGGCCTGTATCAGGCCATGGCCGGAGCAGGACCGATGACCGCCGACGCGCTGGCCGCCTCGGCCGGCTGCAATCCCCGACTGGTCACCGAGTGGCTGCGCCAGCAGGCCGCCGTTGGCCTCGTCGAACTCGACGGCGACGGCGACGACAATGCCACCTTCCAACTGACCGACGAGGCCGCCGCAGTGCTGGCCTGGGAGGTGAGCCCCGCGTTCTTGGCCGGCGGCATCGGCATGTTCCGGGCGATGTTCGCCGACATGGACGACATCCTCGAAGCCTTCCGGGGCGACGGCGGGCTGGCATGGGGCGATCACCACCCCTGCCTGTTTTCCTCCACCGCCCGGTTCTTTCGGCCCCAGTACGAGATGTACCTGGCCAACGAGTGGATCCCGGCCGCCGATGGGATTGACGAGCTTCTCAACGCCGGGGCAACCGCCGCCGACGTGGGTTGCGGCTGCGGCGACTCGGTGCAGATCCTGGCCTCGGCCTATCCCGAGTCGCACTTCACCGGGATCGACTTCCACGGCCCGTCCATCGATCAGGCCATCGAGGTAGCCGCTGAGGCCGGGCTGAGCAACGCCTCATTCGAGGTGGCCGACTCCAAGGGCTACCAGGGCAACTACGACGTGATCTTCTTCCTTGACTGTCTGCACGACATGGGCGACCCGGTAGGCATTGCCGCCCACGCCCGCAGCCAGCTGGCCGAGGGCGGTTCGGTGCTCATGGTGGAGCCCTTCGCCCTCGATGGCCATGTCCACAACTTGGCCGAGAATCCCATGGCAGCCACCGCCTACGGCGCCTCTGCGGTGTTCTGCACCCCGTGCTCTCTGGCCCAACCCGTCGGCTTGGGCATGGGCGCCCAGTCGGGCGAAGCCGCCATGCGAGAAGTTTTCACTCAGGCCGGATTCTCCAACTTCGAGCGCGTCACCGAGACCAACGCCAACATCATCTACCAAGCCCGCCCCTGATGGAGTAGCCCATGAATTGTGCCCCGTGCAGAGGCTGCTGAGCTGACCCTTAAGCTGGCGGTATTCCGGTCAGGTTGCACTCGGAGATGAGGCCGCCGTCGATGACGATGGCTTGGCCGGTGATGGCCGAAGACTCGTCGGAGGCCAAGAACAGCACCAGGTTGGCGATCTCATCGGGATGAATGGTCCTGCCCAGGGCGTGCATATCGGAGATCTCCTCATGGGTCTTGAGGCCAATCCCGAGCACCGAGTCGTACATGGGCGTCTCCACCACACCGGGGCAAATGGCGTTGACCCGGACATTCTTGCGCCCCCATTCCACCGCCGCGGTGCGGGTCAGGTTGATGAGGCCCGCCTTGGCCGTGCAGTAGGGGGCGTTTCCCGGAGAGGCCACCACGCCGTAGATCGATGAGGTGCTGATGATGGAGCCTCCTCCTTGGTCGGCCATGTGGGGGATGGCCGCCTTCATGCCGTACATGGCCGCGGTGAGCATCACCCGCAGGCTGGCGTCCCAGCCCTCGGGGTCGAGCTCGGGGATATAGCCCCCGGTACTGGTGGCCGCGTTATTGAACAGCACGTCGATGCGGCCGAACTCCGACACCGCCCGCTCCACCGCGGCGGTCACGTCCTCCAGAGAACCCACGTCGCAGTGCTGGTACACCGCCCGAGCCCCTCCCTCGGTCAGCTCGGCCACCAGCTTCTCGCCTGCCTCGTCCGCCAAGTCGACGCCCACCACTGCGGCGCCCTCTTCGGCCAACCGGCGCAGCGCGGCCATGCCGATCCCACCGCTCGCCCCAGTAACCAGCGCGACTTTTCCGTCCAAACGACCCATGGGTTGCTCCGTTTCTCGTGTACTTGCCTCGAGTCTGCGTCAGTCTGGCACGCTCAACCGGGGTGAGGCGCAGGCGTGCCCGCGCCTAGACCGCCGTCGGCGGAATAGTCGCCCCCGGTGCAGTAGGAGGCCTGATCGGATGCCAGCCACACCACCAGATTGGCCACCTCTCCCAACTCGGCCATGCGCCGAAGCGGCACGGTTGTGCCGTAGTGGCGCTCGTAGTCCTCGTCTTCCCATCCCGGTCGACGGGTCATGGCGGTGCGCAGCGGGCCCGGCACCACCGAGTTCACCCGAATGCCGGAGTCGGCCAGCTCCAAAGCCGCGGTGCGGGTCAGGCCTCGGATCCCCCACTTAGACGTGGAATAGGCCGACATCCCCACCGTGCCCTCGAATGCGCTCGGCGAGCTCAAATTGACGACGGAGCCACCCCCGCACGAGGCCATGACCGGGGCGGCAGCCTGGATGCCCAAAAGGGTGCCCACCACGTTGGTGTCGATCACCTTGCGGAATTCGGCGGGGTCGCAGTCCAAGATCGGAATCACCCTGGTGATCGCCGCGTTGTTGACCAAGATGTCGAGTCGCCCGCCGCCAGCGTCAGCGGCTGACGCAACCGCGTTTGCCCACTGCTCGGCATCAGTTACATCAAGCTCGACGAATTCGGCTCCGGCCTCAGCAGCGGCCGCGGCCCCGACGTCCACTCTCTTGTCGGCCGCGGTCACCTGGGCTCTGGCCGCCACCATGCGCTGCACGATTTCAGCGCCCAGCCCCCGAGCCGCCCCGGTTACCAGCGCCACCTTGCCATCCAACTCCTTTGACATCTTCGCCATAAGAGGGACAGGCTACGCCGTTATGAGAAGTCGGCTGGTGTGACCACTAACGCATCCACACACACTGGCCGCAAATTGGGCGAACGGGAGTTCATCCTCTTCATCGCCATGGTCAGCGCCGTATCGGCTTTGGCCATCGACACCCTGCTCCCGGCGTTCTCCGCCATGCGGGAGGCGTTCAACCTCCCAGAGGACTCCACCGGCCTGTCGTTGACCATCACTCTGTTCTTTGTGGGGTCGGGCATCGGCAATCTTGTCTATGGCCCAATGGCCGACTCCCTCGGCCGCAAGAGAGTGCTCGTCGGAAGCCTGGTGCTCTACGCCCTGGCTTCGCTCATGGCCACTTTTTCGGTGACGCTGGGCATGCTCTACGTCAGCCGATTCATCTGGGGATTCGCCGCCGCCGGCCCCCGGACCGCCTCCCAGGCCATCGTGCGGGACTACTACTCCGGCGATGCCATGGCCCGGGTGATGACCCTGGTCATGACGGTGTTCTTCTGGGCCCCGGTCGCCGGGCCGCCTCTGGGAAAGGGCCTGGTGGCGCTGGGGTCGTGGCGTTATGTGATGGCCTTCAGCGTGTTCACCGCGCTGGCCATCGTTCTGTGGTCGCTGCGACTGGAGGAGACACTGAAACCGGAGCACCGTCGGGCTTTGACCTTCAGGACCACGTTCGACGGATTCCGCTCGGTGACCTCCCACCCGGTGACGCTGGGCTACACCCTGGCCACCACGTTCTCGGCGGGCGCCTTCTTCTCGTTCCTGGGCAGCTCCGAGTTGATCTTCGACGATGTGTTCGATCAAGAGCAATGGTTCGTCCCCTACTTCTCGATCATGGCTGCCGGGATGGGCCTGGTGGCGCTGCTCAACCACCGCGCCCTGCACCGGTTCCGGGCCCGCAACCTGGCGCTGGGCGCGGGTCTGCTTCAGATGGCAGGGGCCAGCACCATGCTGAGTCTCGCAATGGTCAACGGGGGAACGCCGCCGTTTGTTCTGTGGATCACCATTTTCAGCCTGACCAATGCCTGCTTGGTGGCGTTCTTTCCTTTGGGTCAGAGCTTGGCGTTGGAGCCCATGGGCGAGATGGCCGGCACCGCCTCCGCCGTCCTCGGCTTCACCATGGCCCTGTTCGGTGCCGGCCTAGCCGCCCTCATCGACCGAGCAGTCAGCGGCACCGTCACCCCAGTAGGAGTCGGCTACCTCGCCTACGGCACCGCCGCAATAGCCTGCCAGCTGTTCGCGGTGCGTCATCAACATCGAAGAACACCTGCTGTCTGAAGCGGCATGGTCAGATTCCGAGAAGATCGGCGATGAGCTCTCGGATCTGTTGAAGCGCGACAGACCCGACATTGGTGCCCGTCGTCTCGACGACGCGGTCGACGCTAATGGTCGTCGGCAGGTGCGCTTGGGCGACACCGAACCCGGAGACGTCAACCTCGCTCAACCATCCCCGCTTCGTGGTCGTACAGGGCACGACCACGATCGCGTGTTGCCGAAACTCCAGCACATCATCAGATGTAATGACGATTGCCGGTCGGACGAACCCCGCCTCGCCCCGCGCCGGCGTCCCAAAGTCGCAACGGACGACGTCACCCGCTTGCATCAGCAACATCGCTCGCCGACGCATCGAGGACAGCCTCGTCGTTAGCATCAAGTGGGGCGCTTGCCAGCTGTGCCCCGATGATGCGACGGCGCTCCCGTCGGATCATCATCTCTAGTTGCGCGTCAAATGTGAGTCCTTCACGATCGGCGAGTTGACGCAAGGCATCCCGTGTCCGCAATGAGACCTTGATGGTAGTCGAATCAGGCATACTTGGAAGTATACCTATGCGGCCTTATCCGTAGTGCTGGCACCCCGTACGGCATTCTAAGCCTCTGCAAATCCCCAGGTAGAGCCGCTGTAGATGGCCGTCTGGCTGGTTTGTCCCCCAATCTGTCCCACACATGGGGTGTGGGCTTCCCCCTGTTGGCTGGACACTTGGTTTATGCGGCTTGGTTTAGTCGTTGCCGATGGTGCGCCTCCCATTCTGTGGGGGTCTGGTAGTTGAGGGTGGAGTGGATTCACCCTATGTTGTATCGGCCGATCCAGGCGAAGATGTCGCGGCGTGCCTGTTCTCGGGTCGCGAATCGGGTCTGTGTGACGAGCTCTCTTTTCAGGGATGAGAAGAACGACTCGACGACGCTGTTGTCCCAGCATTATCCGGCCAATCGTGGCCTGGGGCCGGTAAGGGCCGCGGAAGGTATGGGCGATGGGGCAGCGGTCGAGTCTGGCGGCAAATCTCTACGAACTGAAATTCGATCCGTTATCGCTGATTGCCTCGTCATTGGGACGATGCCGGTAAGCGCTGCTTGGTTGCAGCCCGCGTGCAACCGTCGGCAAGATCAGAGGTCGAGACCCGGTGCTTGCCGGGTCGTCGGGTCCGGCAGGCGGGACTCCAGATCTGAGGAGAGAGGGCCTAGAGCGAGAGGGTCGGCGGTTTGGATGTTGTGGGCGTCTTGGAGCGCTTCGATGCGTTGGGTGGCTTTCCAGGCGAGTCTGCCGGTGTCGAGCGCTAGTTCTTGGAGCGGACTGTCGGCGATGTGGCGGTCGATGGTTGAGGTGGCGGTTGCTGCGATCTCGAGGTCGGCTTGGATCTTGTGGAGTTTTTCGGCTCTGGTGTGGATTGTGGGGTGGACGAGGTCGTCGAGCGCGAAATGGCTGGGTTTCGTGGCGGCTGTGGTCTCTGCGAGGGGCATTGCGGCTTGGGGTGGTCTGCGGGATGGAAGCATGGCAGACCAGTTGCGGTGGGATTTCAGGACGTATAGCTCTGCGACCAGTTCGGTGTCGTCGATGAGGCGCCAGGCGGCGGCGATGTCGTGGAGGTCGCGTACCAGGCGCCGCGTCTGCCAGCGGCTCAGTTTCTCCGCGATGTTCTCTTCGAGCTTCATGGTCGGGACCGCGGCTTGCAGGTCCCAGATGGCTGTGGGCAGCGCCGGGGAGGCCACAGGACGCAGGTGGTCGGGGCCCAGCCAATGTCCGCGGTGGGAGAAGTCCAGCTTTACGTCGTATGCGCCGTCGGGCAGAAGGCCCGACGCTATTCGCAAGTGCCGGTGGCCGCGTCTTTCGGCGACCTCGAAGAAGAAGCCTGCCGAGGCGAACCCATCGACCTCTTCGGCAATGATCTCCTCGCTGCCGGGCTCGACGTCGAAGTCCAAGTCGAAAGAGAACCTGCCCTTGTGGCCAAATCGGAGCTTGCGCAGCGCGGTGCCCCCTTTGAACACCACGCTGAACTCCTCGAACAGTCCTTGTGTGTGCATCTCCCGCAAAAGCACATCGAACGCCGCGTCCAGCACCGCCGCCTCCAAGACGTCCTTTGAACGGGCCGCAACGGGAAACGCCCTCAAGATGTCGTCGCGCCTGATTTGTTCGCCGGGCATCGTGCTCATGTGTCCCAGTCGTAGGACCAGTTGCGCTCTAAGGCGTAGTCCACGACGCAGTACTCAGAAGACCACACAGGCAGCCAGGGCATCGCGTCGTCCAGGCCAGCGACGGCCCGCCCGAAGTAGAAGGGGCCGCCATCCAATCGCGGACCCCGGGCCCTGAGGGCCGCCGCTGTGTCGTGCTGGCCGCCGCGATGCAACAGGTAGGCGGTGCGAGCCCAAGCCGCTGCCGGCCGGCCAATCAACTCATCTGCGACCAGTTCAGGGTCGACATCCGAGCAGGCCTCGGGGAGCCACTCGGCGATGTCTGTCCATGGGAATCGGCCCGGACGAGTGCCCATGTACGCCAGCAGGGTTTCGGGCTTCCACACCGGCAGCCCGTGCAGCACATCCATCGGGACGCGCGGCGACCACCGACACACCGCATAGGCGGCCAGACACCAGGGCACACGCTCGTTCGCGGGAAAGCCGATCGCGGCAGAAGTCGGGCGACGCAACCAGCCCCGCACCTCAGCAGCCGACCTCCCGCCCACACACGCCTCCGTGCCCGGACTCACCGAAAGCCGCGCCCGCAACACGACAAATGCCCCCATGTGCGGAGCAGAAAAACCCGTGGCCACCCCCCAAGCACCCTTCACCGGCAACGGGAAAAGCCATCCTCGCTCGCGCAATGCGCGCGCGGCCTGTTGGGGAGTGCGCCTGCCGCTGAACGAACTCAAATCCTCAAGCGTCACCACCTCGGCGTTCTCCTCAAACAACATGTTCACCCCAGCAGCCAAGTCCGCCGGGGGCACGCGAGTCCCAGGAATGTCATGCAGCCCTTCCACAAGCACCGTGTTGGCTCCCATGCCACCACCCTACCACTGCCACTGTCAAAAGAACCCCGGTTGGAACCAAATGACGGAAGTCGGGCACTGCAGTTTCCGCCGACCGACGGCTGCTAGACCACAGCGGCGACCGAGGGCTCATGTGCCGATGACGAAACAACGACAAAATCGAGCACAACGCCAAACGACCCAGAACACACGATATGCGTCTGCAGAAACCACAACAGGCATCCTGGCGCAGCAGACCGGTCGCAACCGGTCGCAAACCAAAAATGGCCGGCCGCACGCCAAGATCTCGCATCTGAAACTGCAACCGCCAGACCCGCTGTCTACCGATACGCTCGCTTTGGCGAATGCCCGGGCTACGCGGGCGGGGGTTCCGTCGGGAGTTCCTGAGAGCCGATCCTCAGTACAGTGGAAGGCGCCATCCGAGCGATCTCAGCCACCGTGCGGAGGCTGTAATCAGCAGCAAGGGCCGACTGGACGGCCTTGGCTCGCACCCACTTGGCACGGTCTAGCCAGGCTTGGGCCTCGCGCACCATGTCGGCGCTCTCGTCCAAAGCGGCCATGACCGGAACTGTCGCCACCAATTCAGCCATCTCCTCGGCCTTGCGCCGAACAGCGGCCCTCCGGGACAACTCATCGAGAACCTGGAGCTGACGGGCTAAAGACAGGCTCTCGTCGTTCAGCAGCCCCTTCAACCCTTCGTCGGTCAAACCAGCCAGTCCCGATGCGTTCTTCACCGCGCAGACGATAGCCGTTCGACTTCTGAACACACTTGTGTTCGATCATTGAACAGTGACTGTGTTCGGGGACAGCACTTCCAGTGCAAACGTGTGGATGTGTTTCGGCTCATTGTTCTCTGTGGGTTGCGGGCTTGGGTGGTCGCTGGTGGCTGGGTTCTGGGGGTTCTGGTCTGGTCTTCGGTGATTGTTGGCGTTGGATGTCTTGCTGGCTGTTTGTTGCTATAGGTCTGGTCGTTGTTGGCTGATGGCTGGGTCTGGTGGGTTCCTGGATGGATGATGTTGCAAGCCCGAGCTCTTGTGCGGTAGTCGTCGGGTCGCCTTCTTGTGCTCGTGGGCGTCGGCGGCGGCTCGGGCCGCGTGCTTTGGGAGCTGCAGATGCGGAGGGATCTGCGGAGGTGCACTGGGCCTAAGCAGCCTGTTGGCGGGCTTTTCGGTTTGCGACCGGTCGGAGCGGGCTGGTGGGGGGCTTGCGACCGGTCGCGGCCGGCGGAGTGCTGCATGATGACGGGCATGAGAGCGGCTTTCAGCCTTCAACGCGCGGCGGGGTGTGGCCGTGCTGGTGTTGGCGGGGCCGGGGTGCGGGCCGCGTTGGATGGTTGTTTCTCACATCGGCTCTGGCATATTTCTCGTATGGGCTCTGTAGAGGTTCTGGGCGGTCTGGGACCGGTGTTCTCGACGAGGGAGTTCGAGCAGGCGGCTGGGGTGCGCCCGTCTTCGGCGTCGCGGGCTTTGGGGGAGTTGGCGGTCGGGGGCAGGGTGGAGAGGATCCGCCGGGGGACGTGGCGCAACTTCAGTGTGGCGTGGCCCTCGGCGTCGGATCTGTTGGTCGGTTCGGGCCCTGTGTCGCACCATTGGACGCCGCAGTGGGAGGCGGAGCTGGAGGCGGCCTACGGCGGCACGGTTCGCCGAATCTCGGGTCTGACCGCTTTGGGGATGGCGGGGACGGCGTTGATCTGCCGTCCCGAGGTGAGCGTGGAGGCGAGCGTGGCGTTCGACACTGGTCCGTTCGGGTTCGCGTCGTGGCGGGAGAAGCGGGAGTCGCTTTTGGTGGGCGCGGCGCAGTTGACGGAGCACACATGGGTGTCGACCCCCGCTCGGGCGGTTTTGGAGTGCGCCCACTGGCCGCACCGCTCGCACCGCTGGGAGGAGTACGTGGGCCGCATGCTGGCTTACCGCTTCGAGGTGTGCGCGCCGGGCGAGGTCGCCGACGCGGCCGGCGAATTGGGCTGGCGGGCCGGGCTGCGAAGGATCTCGTCTCTGGCCGAGGGGCTGGCCGAGTCCCCCACGGGACAGAGCCTGGGGTTCGACGTCGACGCCCGGTGGGCCGAGCTGGGCGGCGCAGCTCTTCGCGGAGACGACTGGATACACCTCGCGCCGCTGCACCGCACCGCCAGCCCGCCCCGCATCGCCCACCGAGACGCCGACCGCAAGGTCAACTGGGCGGCTGTCCCCGACGCGCTGGCCGCCGCGGTGTCGACATGAGCCGGCCCACCGGCCCGACACAAAATGCACGGAGGGTGCCGGGGGCGACGAGGGGCGGTGCTGCCCGCTTGGTACCAGGATGAGACACTGACAGACTATGAAGGTCCGATGTCCAGACATTTCGAGATTGAATGCGCCATGAGGCAGGCCGAGTTGGAGGCGCAGGGCACGACCTACCGCCTGCGTCGTTGGTCGGGCTGCAACAGTGAAGCCACCGCGTGAAAAGCCCGGCCAGCGCCAAAGGAAGAGGGCAACGAGCGGCAACGAAGACCACAGGCCTGGGCGAATCGAACTGGCACGGTAGCCGAGTTGGAGGCCGCCCGGCACCGACCAAAAGCAGCAGTAGCGGCACCTGCTGTCTGCCGAACCGGAAGTGAGCGGCAAGTGCGGCTAGTCCCCGACCGGGGCTCTGTTGGAGGGTCCCTCCCGCCGGAGTATGCGGACACTGATGTGTGGGTGCGCGACTGCGAGGCGGGGTGGATGCCAGCAAGCGAATACGCCGGTCAACTGGGCGTGGCTCTGCATGTGATCACAGCCTGGAATCCGGGATCGCGGCGGCCCGGCGACGCCCCTAACCGGAAGGCCAACGAGGCCCTGCGAGCTGACCTGGACAAGATGGGCGCTGACACAGCGCCCGCCATGGGATGTGGACGCAGCATCGATCACTCTGAGGAATCCTGGGCTGTGACAGGGTTGAGCGGCCGCCGGGCGCGCCATCTGGGCCGGCGCTACGGCCAGACCGCGATCTTCCACATCGCAGTCGACGGGACAACAACTGCAATCAGCTGCCGCCGATTCCGGCCAGCAACCATGACCGTGCCGCCCGCCTGATCCTCACCTCCAGCCGAGGTGAGCAATCTGGACGATCTCGGCCGGTGAAGCCCTCTCGTCACTGCCAGAAGTTGTCTTCAAGAGATTGTGGCTCACTGGATATGCAGTAGCCCGTTGGCGATTTCCTATGGCTGGGCGATACCCGACACGCAACGCTGCGAGTCGACGACCAGAATCAAGTCGTTCTTGTAGTAGCGCAGAAGTTCATCGTCCACTTCGGTTTCCCCGCCTTCCTCGACCATTCAAGCTGGGAGCGATTCGAGACGGCGCATCGAGTCCTTGGTGGGTTGGCCAACTACGGGACCAAATTGATAAAAGATGCGGTCTTCGCTCAAGAAGCGATAGCTGATCGGCCCGATTAGCGGGCCATCATCACCCTCGGTCACCGGGACTTGGTCGTAACGATTCACTTCCGTGAGATCAAGGGCGGCCCGCAACGGCTGGTCGCCGCGGACACCATCAGCGCGCACCATCACATCGCGGACTCAAAGGAACATGGCGGCACCCCAGGCGGCGTTTACCTATCGGCAGCGGAGGATTTTGTTCCAGAGTGCCCGGTTATGAACTCGCGTGATCGCTCCCGCTGTACTCCCCGCGTGAACCTCTCCGGGTTTCACGCAGGCTGTTTGTTGTGAGTCTCTGCCTGGCGGCGTGAGTGTTGTTGACGGTAGTGGAGTTCCTCGGCTTCGGCTGGTGGGATCCGGCCGGGGTTGTGGTGGTGGAGGCGCCGGTTGTTGAACCAGTCGACCCATTCCAGGGTGGCGAGCTCTAGGTCGTC
>MPNQ01000065.1 GCA_002239105.1 marine group bacterium Sva0996 bin134
GGCAGGGCGTAGGCTCGGCCCGTGAAGTTCGGCGTTTTCTATGAGCATCAGCTGCCTCGGCCGTGGCAGCCCGGCGACGAGCAGCGGCTGCTGCACGAGGCCCTCGAGCAGGTGGAGCTGGCCGACCAGCTGGGATACGACTACGCCTGGGAGGTGGAGCACCACTTCTTGGAGGAGTACTCCCACTCCTCGGCCCCCGAGGTGTTCTTGGCCGCGGCCAGCCAGCGCACCGAGCGGATCAGGCTGGGGCACGGCATCGTGCAGATGCCGCCCAAGTACAACCATCCGGCCCGGGTGGCCGAGCGCATCGCCACCTTGGACCTCATCTCCAACGGTCGCGTGGACTTCGGCACCGGGGAGTCGTCGGCCGCCGTGGAGCTGGGCGGGTTCAACATCGAGCACGCCGACAAGCGCCCGGCGTGGGCCGAGGCCACCGAGCAGTGCTGCAACATGATGGTGATGGACCCCTACCCGGGATTCGAGGGCGAGTACTTCTCGATGCCCTGTCGCAACGTGGTGCCCAAGCCGGCCCAGAAGCCCCACCCGCCGCTGTGGGTGGCGTGCTCCAACCGGGAGACAATCAAGCTGGCCGCCCGCCTGGGCATGGGTGCGTTGACGTTCGCCTTCGTGGACCCCGACGAGGCCGCCCAGTGGGTGGACGACTACTACCGGATCCTTTCGACCGAGTGCGTGCCCATCGGCCACACCGTCAATCCCAACATCGCCATGGTGGTGGGGCTGTCGATGCATCACGACCGTGACGAGGCCGAGCGCCGGGGCCTGGAGGGGTTCCAGTTCTTCGGCCACGGCCTGCTGCACTACTACGTGATCGGCCAACACCGGCCGGGCCGAACCAACGTGTGGGAAAACTTCCAGGAATCCAAGGAGTCATTCGAGGGCCTGGGTGAGACGCTGGGCATCGGCACTCCCGAGCAGGTCACCAGGCAGCTCCAGGGCTATGCCGAGGCCGGTGTCGACCAGGTGATGTTCATCCAGCAGTCGGGCCGCAACCGCCACGACCACATCTGCCAGTCGCTGGAAATGTTCGCCAAAGAAGTCATGCCCGTTCTCAAAGAGGGCGAGGACGAGCGGGAAGCGGCCAAGGCCGAACGTCTTGCCCCCCACATCGAAGCCGCCCTCGCCCGCCGCACCCCCATGGCCCCCATCCCCGACGACCAGATTCCGGTTGTCGGTTCCCTAGGGACTTCCTGACCCTGATCAAGGGTCCAAGGAGATTCAGCCTTCGGGAGTTAGGTAGGCGGCGAAGACCCAGCCGTCTACGGTGTTGGTGCGGACTTGGACCCAGGTGCCGCTGGTGGGCGATTCCACCACTTGGCCGGTGAGGGTGACGGTGGAACCCAGGTTGGCGGTTCCCAAGATTTGGTGGGCGGTGCTGGGGCCGGCCCTCACGTTGAGGGCTGAGGGTACGTCGAAAACCGTCCACTGCGTGTCGGGGGGATAGCGGGGGTCGATCTCCAATTCGACCACCTCGACCGGCTCCGGCAGGGGTTCCTCGGTGGCAGTGGGAGTGGACTCGGCGGTGGAGTCGGGTTCGGGCTCTTCTGACTCGATTGTGACCCAGTCGAATCCCCAGGTGGACACGATGCCAGCCATAGACAGGGCGACGAAGGCCAATCCGGCCACCACCACGCAAAAGACGATGGCCCGTACGCCCACTAGCGGGCCTGCCAATCGGGGGGACGTCCCTCGGCCCGGGCGGCAATGCCCTCGCCGGCGTCTTCGGTGGCCCCGGCCACCAGGCGCATGGTCTCGCCGAATCGCACCGCCTCCACCCAAGACATGTTCCGGGTGCGGGTGGCTACCTCTTTAGTGGCCCGCACGCCAGCGGTGCCGAGGCGACGAGCCGTTCGGCGAGGGCCGTCCATGAGCTCGTCGTGGGGGACCACCCGCCACACCAGCCCCATCTCCCGGGCCCGCTCAGCGTCAACCCGCTCGCCGGTCAACAGCAGCTCCATGGCGTCGCCCCACTCCACCCGTCGGGGCAGCATGATGGCGCCCACGATGGTGGGCACCCCCAAGCGCACCTCCGGGAAACCGAATGTGGCCCGGTCGCTGGCGATGAGGAAATCGCAGGACAGGGCAGCGGTAAGCCCGTAGCCCAAGCAGTGTCCGTTGACCGCGGCAATGGTGGGTTTGAACAGCTCCAAGCCCGATTCGAAGGAATTGATGGTGGGCTTCTCCCAGAAGGTGCCCTCGAACACCCCCACCGATCCGGCGCCGTCGCGCATGTCGGCCCCGGCGCAGAACGCCCGGCCCGCCCCGGTGAGGATGGCCACCCAGGCATCGTTGTCGCCCCGGAACCGGTTCCAGGCGGCGTTCAGATCTTGGCGCAGCTCACCGTTGACCGCATTGAGCGCCTCAGGGCGGTTGTAGGTGATGGTGGCCACATGGCCGGATTGCTCATAGAGCACGGTGTCGGGCATGGCGGACTCCTGTCTTCTCCGAGCTCAGTCGAATACCAGGATGGAACGACCGGCGATCCGCCCGTTCTCTAGGGCGTCCACCGCCTCGTTGATCTCGTCGAGGGCGAAGCGCTGGGTGACCAGGCTGTCGAGGTCGAGGACGCCCTGGCGGTACCAGTCCATGAAGATCGGGAAGTCCTGTTCTGGATGGCAGGTGCCCCCGATGCTCCCGGTGAGGTGCTTCTCGTGGATCAGCAGATCGCCGATGTCGACGTCGAGCGCGGCCGTGGGTATCCCGACCAGCACCGCCACCGCCCGCTCGTTGGACCCCCATCGCTTGTTCCGCAGCGACGGCACCACTTGGCCGACGGCGGCGCCGATGCAGTCGAAGGCAAAATCCACCCCCGAGCACGGTGCCCCCATCAGGTCGAGGCCGTCTCGGGGGGTGAGCTCGTGGATGCGGGCCACCGGGTCGCATTCGGAAGCGTTCACCCCGATGGTGGCCCCGTGGCTACGGGCGAAGTCCAGCTTCTCCTCGGAGAGGTCCACCGCGATGATGGGGTCGGCGCCCAGCGCCTTGGCCGCGGCCAACGCCGAGAGGCCCACGCCACCCACACCGAACACCGCCACCGACGACCCAGCAGTGACCCCGGCGGTGTTCATGACCGCCCCGGCGCCGGTCATCACCGCGCAACCGATGATGGCGGTCACGTCGGTGGGCGCGTCATCGGGCAGCGGCACGATGAACATCTCATCGGCGATGGTGTGGTCGGCCCAGGTGAACACCCCCAGGCTGCTAGCCGTTGAGCCGTCGCCTTGGACGACTTGGGCCATGGCCGGACGGCGATCGGGGGGTTGGGTGCTGCGGGGCAGCCAGGTCACGTACACCCGTTCGCCGGGGGCCACGTGGCTCACCTCGGCACCCACCGCCACCACCTCGCCGGTTGACTCATGGCCCAGAACCACATCGCTGGCCCGGGGGGTATGGATCTCGTGGAGCTGGCTGTGGCACACCCCGCTGGCGTACTGGCGCACCACCACATCGAATGGTCCTGGATCGGGCAGCTCTACTTCTTCAATCCGCAGGGGCTGGCCCATTTCCTGGGGGACGACGGCGACTCGGGCGGGCGTTGGCATGGCGCCAGATTAGGGGCGCGGCCAGCTAACGGGCATTCAGCAGCGTCAGGGGTACTTGATGGACAGTTGGCGCAGGGAGCGGGGGCCGGGACTGTGGGGCATCTCCCGGCGGTGGACGGTGCCGACGGTGTCGAAGATCACCACATCGCCTTGGCGCCACCGGTGGGTGTAGGTGTGCTCGGGGACGATGGCGTGGTCCATGGCCGCCTGAGCAAGGGCGAAGGCCTCCTCTGGTTCGTCGATGCCCTCGAAGCCGCACGAGAAAGATGAGACATAGAGCGCCACCCGTCCTGTGTCAGGGTGGGGCATCTCCACCGGGTGCTCGACCACTTCGCCGGAGCCGGGATAGACGATGTCGGGGTTGGCCCGGAGTCGACGGGCGGCGGCCGCAGCGGGATCTTCGTCGTGATGGTTCTGGCGTAGCCGGGTGTTGTTCTCCGAGGTGATGGTGTAGCGCCCGATGCGCCCGGCCAAATTCTCGGCTAGATGGCCGGGCAGGGTCTCATAGGCGGTGTACATGTCGCAGTACGAGGTGTCGGCTCCGCCGTCGGCAGGCACCCGCTGGGCGTTGAGCAGCGACTCCCGGGCGATGGTGTTTAGGAAGGCGTAGTCGGTGTGCCACGGCAGGGGACCGCTGCCGGCCGTGCCAATCTCGTGGCCGTCGTCGTTCAACTCGTTGGACACCGCCAGCACCTCAGGCACCTCGGTCGGGATGTTGTAGAGCTCATCGGCGGGGAACGGCTCGCCCAACTGCCGGGCCAGCGCGGCCAACTCGTCGGCGTCGCACCCCCGCTGGCCCCGCAGCACCACCACCAGGCGGTCGGCTAGCGCCTGGCGCAGCGCGGCAAGGTCGTCTTCGGACAGCGGCGCGCCCGGATCCCAGCCGGTGGCTAGCGCACCCAGAGGGGCATCGATGGACTCGGTGCGAATCATGTCTCTATCCCTATCATGTCAACGCTGCACGCTCGCCGTGCTAGTACAGGGTCAGCAATGGTCTAGGAGGAATGACTGTGGAAGGCCAAAAGATTCTTATCACCGGGACAGCAGGACAGATTGCCCTGCCCATGACCCGACACTTCGCCCAGAACAACGAGGTGTGGGGGCTGGCCCGGTTCAGCCAGCCGGGATCTCGGGAGCAGGTGGAGGAGGCCGGGGCCATTCCCCACGCCGCGGATCTGGCCTCCGGCGAACTGAACGGGCTGCCCGACGACTTCGATTATGTGATCCACATGGCCGCGTTCATGGCCGCTACCCCCGATTACGACTTCGCCCTCACTCAGAATGCCGAGGCCACCGGCCTGCTTATGGCGCATTGTCGCAATGCCAAGGGCTTCCTGCACGCGTCCACCGCCGCCGCGTACAAGAACAACCCCGACCATACCTACGTCTACGCCGAGGGCGATCCGCTAGGCGACAGCGAGCAGCCCTATTCGGAGACCTACGGAGTGACGAAGATGGCCGCCGAGGCGGTGGCCCGCACCATGTGCCGGCTCTATGACCTGCCCACCGTGATCGGCCGCATTAACGTGGCCTACGGCCAAAACGGGGGTCTACCGGCCATCTTGTTGGCCATGATGACCAACGGCATGCCGGTGATGCTCAAGGACTCGGAGCCCAACATGTTCTCCCCGGTCCACGAGCAAGATATGTGCGCCCACGCCGAGGCTTTCTTGGAGTCGGCCACCGTGCCGGCCACCATCGTCAACTGGGGCGGCGACCAGAACGTGAGCATCGAGGACATGTGCCGCCGCATGGGGGAGCAGGTCGGGGTGGAGCCCGACTTCCAGTACTTCCCGGTGGGCACCCACAGCCGGGCCTACGACAGCGCCAGGCGCATTTCCATCACCGGACGGTGTGCGGTGTCGTGGGAGGACGGAATCGACGACATGGTGGCGGCGTGGGATGCCGAGAAGGGCCAACAGATGATCGCCCGGCTCATGGGCGAGGGTTAATCCAGCAGGTCAAGCACTAGGGAGAGCTATGCCCAATCACCCAACTCTCGATGGCGTCAACTTCATGGACGGATTCTGGTTCCAGCACGAGCCCCACGAGGCGTGGACCTGGATGCGGGAGAACGCCCCGGTGTACTACGACGCCAACAGCGATGTGTGGGGCATATCCCGCTACCACGACATCTTGGCCGTTGAGAAAGACCCCAAGACGTTCTCGTCCTACCGCAGCCCCCGCCCCCACGGGAACCCGCTGCCGATGATGATCTCGATGGACGACCCTCCGCACAAGCAGCGCCGCAAGCTGGTGAACCGGGGCTTCACCCCCAAGCGGGTGCGGGATCGTACGCCCGAGGTCACCGCCATCTGCGACGAGATCCTCGACAAGGTATGCGAGCGGGGCGAGTGCGACTTTATCTGGGACATCGCCGCGCCCCTGCCGCTCATCCTGATCGGCGACATGCTGGGCTTTCCTCGGGAGAGCTACGAAGACCTGCTGGAGTGGTCCGACGACATGATGCGGGCCACCACCGAGACCGACCAGGAGGCGCTCGAGAAGGGGATCATGGCCGGCGTGTCCTTTCGGGAGTTCCTCTTAGAGGTGATCGCCGACCGCCGAGCCCGCCCGCCCCAGTCCGACCTGGTGAGCGTGTTGTGCCATGCCGAGGTGGACGGCGACAAGCTCGACGACGAGTCGTTGAATCAGGAGGCGCTTCTCATTCTGATCGGGGGCGACGAGACGTCCCGCCACGTGATCAGCGGGGGGATGCTGGCGCTCATGGAGCACCCCGACCAGAAGGCGCTGTTCAACCAGCGGGCGACCGACGACGCCTGGATGGAGCGGGCGATGGAGGAGATGCTGCGCTGGGTGACTCCCATCAAGAACATGTCCCGCAGCGCCACTCGGGAAGTGGAGATGCACGGCGAGACCATCGGCGAGGATGACCAGGTCATCCTGTTCTATCCGTCGGCCAATCGGGACGAAGCGGTGTTCGACGACCCGTTTAAGTTCGACTTGGAGCGCGATCCCAACCACCACTTGGCCTTCGGCTGGGGAACGCACTTCTGCCTGGGGGCGTCTTTGGCTCGCCTGGAGCTCAAGATCATGTTCCAGCGGCTGGCCGAGCGAATGCCGGACATGCAACTGGCCAGCGATGACCCGCTGCCCTGGCGAGCGTCCAACTTCATCGTCGGCCCCGAGGCAATGCCGGTGACATTCACCCCCAGCGCCCCGGTGGGAGCTTGAGCCTGCTCCGTCCCCATTGGGGAAGAGCTTTCGGCAGACTGTTGGCAGGCGGCTTGGTCGCGCTGACCGTGGTGGTCGGGTGCAGCGGCGGAGAGGATCCCGACGAGCCGCCTGATCCGGCTCCGGCCTCCATGTGCTTGGACGAGGCTCGAGAAGAATCCAGCATTCCCTGTCCAGAGGCGTCTGCTGCCCCGGATTCCCAGGGGCTCGTTGAGCCTCAGACAGTTGAGTCGTCCACGGTCGGCAAGGGCGTGTACTTGCAGCGCTGCGTGGGGTGCCATGCCGTCGACGGCAGCGGCATCGTCGGTCCCGACATCCGCCCCGGCGAAGTCTTGGAGAAGTACGCCTCGGCCGAGGCCATGGAGGCAATAGTGCGTGATGGCCTTGGTGAGATGCCCGAGTTCGGTTCCAAACTCACCGACCCTGAGATCGCCGCCGTGGTGGCCTTCGTGAGAGGCGGCTTGGGCTGACTTAGCCCGCCCAGGCGCCGACCACGTCCGCGGTGG
>MPNQ01000066.1 GCA_002239105.1 marine group bacterium Sva0996 bin134
GCCGTTTGGAAGCAGCAATGATCCCAGCGACAGCCAGGACGGCGCGGAGTCGCCGTCATCATTCGGGGAGTCCCATACCAGGCTGGGCGACCCCGAGCAGGAGCCTTTGACGCTGTGCGAATAGATGTGCCCGTTGTGGCCATTTGACGCGACGACCACTCGGTACTCCTCCTCCCATGTGTCTTTAGCGCCTTGTTTGGTCTGTCCAATAGGGCCAGGAGTTGTCCATCTTGTTGCGGCTCCAGTTCCTGCAAATGGGAAGGAGCGGGTGCTTCTTGCCGCGGGAGGATCGGCTGGCGATGTCAGTATGACCGTGTAGCTCTGGTTTTGGTCGGGGGGGTTGTCCCAGCTTACGTCGAGGACCCGGGTGCTTGAGCACTCGGCCTCGACCCAGTCGTTGTCGACGGTCTTGCACCATATGTGGCTGACATCACCTTTCCCCTTTGAGTTCTCCGCTCGTACTCCCAGCCAATAATTGTGGTCGTCGGCGGTGCCAAAAAGGTCGGTGAAGGTGTACGAGTGCTTGTCAGGTGCCGGTCCTTCTGGTTTGCCAATGTTCGTGTAGCCGCGGTTCCACATTTGGATCGTGGGCTGTTGATAGCTAGACTTCACCGCGTAGTTGTCTGCTCCCACAACGGCATCCCACTCGACCGCCAGGTTCTTGGGAGTTGATGCGCTGCACTTTAGGCCGCTAATCGGTCCTGGCATGCATCGTGCCGTCTTTGATTGTGAACGGACTGGTTGACCGTCGCCGTTATCGGATGCAAGCGAAACTTTGTATGTCCCTCCGAAGGCAACGGTTCTAGATGGTTCGAGTCGGGTATGACTTCCTAGGCCGTCATAGAGCGTGAATGTCTGTCCGTCCTGGTCGACTACGGTGACAGTGTCTTGAGATGTAGACGAGCTAGCCCATTCTGCGGAGAGTTCGCCCTCACTGCTGCAATCGACTCTTAGCCACCCGTTGGCAGGTGCCTTACAGCGGTATGCATAGCTGGGCGGGCCTTCACCACCGTCGCTTACAGCCATTATGCCCAGCGAGTATGAGTATCCGGCAGCGATGTCCCGACCGTCACCTCTGCTTGTGAACGTGTGAAGGAGCCGGTTGGGGGATTTGGATGAGGCAGTGCCGTTGAATTGATTCCATATTTCGTCACTAAATGACCCTGTTTTTGGATACATCAGTTTGTAGGTGGTCGCCTCCTCCAGTGCATCCCACTCGACAGTTATGCTGCTAGAGGTGGTTTCGACGCATCGGAACCCCGAAACAGGCCTAGGTGCCCCGCAGGTGGCTTTGGCGGGGGTGCTGTAGGGGCTGTCTCCGGCATTGTTGGCGGCTTTGACTTTGACTTGGAACACGCCGGTGTCGGGCAGGTCGGGCTCGCCTGGGCCGGGGATGGCAGCGGTGGTGGTGCCGTGGCCTGCGGCGTCGGCGGTCCATCTGGTCGATTCTGTCGGGGGGTTGCCGGTGAATATGCGGGGCTTGTAGGAGGTGGCTTTGGCCAGGCCGGTTCCGGCGGTGTTCCAGGTGACGGTGAGCGCGCGGTTGGCGCAGGAGGCTGTGACGCCGGTGGGGGCGGGCGGGGTGACGGGTGTGCAGGTGGCGGAGGCTGTCGCGGGCAAAGAGGCGGTTCCCGACGCCTCGGCGGTGAGTCGCACCGCATAAGACCAGTTCGGCTGGCCGGAGAAGTTGAAGCTTGCGGGCGGGCGGGCGCCCGGGAACGATGGCGTGAGGTGCTCGGTCGATGCCAGCGACACCGCGGCGGGGGCGGGGGGCGGCGTGGAGGTGATCGCCGCGGTGTACCGGGACGCTCCTGTGACCGGGTCCCACGACACGTACACCCTGGCGTCGGCGCGGCACTCCACTTCGAGGTTGCGGGGCGCAGGCCCGGGCCGGGCGGCCGTGGCCCATTCGGTGTATGGGCCGGTCTCGCCGGGTCTGGTCGCCCTTGCTCTAACGCTGGCCGTGTCCACCGATCTGGGCACGCCGATGCGGTACCTAGCGGTGGAGACGGGCTTTGTCCGGCTGAGGAGCACGCTCCCGCGCCTCATTGCCTTGTACTGGACTTCGTATTTCGCGTCGTCGGCTGCCGGCTGCCATGAGCACTCCACCTGATCTGGCCGCTCGACCAGCCACGAACACCCAAAACCCCCAGGCGCAACCACCGGCGCCGGCGCGGCCGCCGGGGTCAGCGTCGGCGTTGGCGTCGGGGCAGGCTTGGGGGTCGGCTTCGATGTCGGAGTCCGCGTCGGGGTAGGCGTCGGCGCCGGGGCGGGTTTTGGGGCAGGTGTTGGGCAGGGGGTGCGGCCTGCGCATGGGAGGTTGGGGTTGGGCAGGTTGTTGAGGTCTCGCGGGAGCACCGGCGCCGCCTAAGGCGGCCTACAAGCTCGATATTCCACTCGGCTGTGGCTGCCCCGGCCGAACTCGAAACGGTCAATCCCTGGGGAAGCGCAGTCTCCTGGCCGCCCAGCTGATCGCCGTTCTCCTGGAAGCCCGGTGCCGGAACGTGGGCGATCTCTACCGGCCGGTCGCTGACTCTGACTACCGGCCATCATGGCTGACCCATCAGAGTCACCGATGGAGTTCAAATTGAATCTGAAGAAGAAGAGGTGGTGTCATCGTGTGCGCTGGTTGGCCCCCCGTCGCTGGAGAGAGCTTCCGCTCTTCTAGCCAGTCTTTGATCTCTTTGCTCGAGCATCGCCTCCCAGCCGCCAGCCCGAAACAGCAGTATCCGAACCGAGAACACGTACACGAGCAGCAACGCCCACGAGGCCGAGAAAACCAGAGAGGAGATCAGCCCCGGCGCAAGGGTGAGAAAGAACGCGGCGGCAAGACCAAAAGTGACCACTATTGTCCAGATCATCCAAAATCGCCAAGCAAGTCGATCCGGGCTGTAGGTCGTTGCGCGGATCAGCCATCTCGTGAGCCTTCCGTAGCGCTCCGGCGGGGTGATCTCAATGCGGGGCAGTGTGTAGAACCTGGTTTCGGCGATTATCTGCCGCCAGTTGAGTGTTGCGGCGTATTCGGATCTCGACGGGAAGTCCTGTTCGCTGACCCTTCTTGTCATCCGACGGTCTCCACACAGTGGTCGATCTTGTTGCTGATGATAGTGGTGTAGCCGTTTTCTTCCAATGTCTCTGAGACGGTCGCGGTCTGCTTTGCCCACTTCGCGTCGGTGGCGCTCAACCATGGCGGCGCCAGACATTCGGTGAATCCGGAGATGCTGAGCGTCACGTCGTCGTCTCGGCTGTTCAGCCACGCGATGCCCATGCCGACGGCGAATCCCAACACAGCCCCGACCACAGTCCCAACGGGCCCCAGCGTTGAGCCGACTGTTCCGCCGCCACTGGCCACCACATAGCCGAAAGCAGCGCCTACGGTTGTTCCAACAATGATGCTGGCCCCGTTTTCTTCAAGCGCGTTGTCCCACCATGTGTCGCCGGGCTTGGGCAGGGGCGGGTGCCACGGGAGGTCGGGGATGTCTGACTCGTCGGAGCATGTGCCGTCGGTTGTGTGGTCGCCGCAGTGGCGGTGGGCCTCGACGCTGGCCCGGCCATCGGCTGTTTTGTGCAGGTGGGGCTCGTCTGCCCCGTGGGCCCTGCCTTTGCCGTGCTGGAAGTACTCGAGCACCTTGTCGTCGTCGACCTCAACATCTAGGTGCTCGGTCCAATAGATGGTGCAGGTGCGGGTCCAGCCAGTATTGGCAGCGTTTCTGACGGTTGGAGTGCAGTTGTCGCGGCCCGACCCGAAAGCGGTTGCCGCGTCCAACACATACCGGGCCAGCGGCGGGTTCACCCACCGGTTGACGCAGACGCCCTGAACACAGCCTGATTCGCGTTCGCCGTTGGGGCTTCGCCAGTCCGGGTGGCCGGGCTCAGCGGGGTCGAGGGGGTCGCATGTGGTGGTGGCGGTGTTGGACCAGCCGCCCCAGTCGCCGGCGGTGTGGGCCGCGGCCCGGAATGTGTATGTTTGGCCCTCGTTGCGCTGGGCGACGGCGTACCTGCGGTCGCCGTCCGCGCCGCCGGGGCCCTCATAGGCCAGGTTGTCCAGCTTGTACTTCGCCGCGCCCTCCACAGCATCCCACGACACCTTGACCACGCCGTGGCCGTTGCAGGAGGCCGTCGCGTTCTGGGGGACGAATCGGGGGCACTTGTCGGCTGCGACCCGGGCGGTCCACGGGTACTGCACCGGGGTGTGGGCGCCGAGGGTCCGGGCCCCGACCCTGACCTTATGCTGCTTGTTCACCACGGCGCCGTCCCAGTGGTAGGCCTGCTCTGGCTGGCCCGAGGCCGCTTCGTCGCCCACGTGGGCGCCGTCGATTTCCACGGCGAATTGGCGGGATGCGGCGCTTTGCCGGTACCACTCGGCCACCTTCCAGGTGATCCCCAGCTTGCCGTCGTCGCGGCAGACCGCCCTCAGCTCGCTCACCGGGTTGAGGGCACAGCCAGCCTCGGCCGCATCGCTCCAGCCGCTGTCGCCGGCGGTATTGGAGGCTTTGACCTTCACCTGGAACACCCCGGTGTCGGGCAGGTCGGGCTCGCCTTGGGCGGGGATGGCAGCGGTGGTGGTGTCGTGGCCTGCGGCGTTGGCGGTCCATCTGGCGTCCGGGGCCGCGTCGGCGCCGGTGAATATGCGGGGCTTGTAGGCGGTGGCTTCGGCCAGGCCGGCACCCGCGGGTTCCCAGGCGACGGTCAGCACGCCGTTGGCGCAGGAGGCCGGGACGCTTGTGGGCTTGGGTGGGGTGATGGGTGTGTAGGTGTCGGCTGTCGGGGATTCGGGGGACCATGCGGTGCAGTCTCGGGCGGCGGCGGTGCGCACCCAGGTCGCCTTGAGCTTCCCGTCGGCCTGGCACTTCACCTCGGTGCTGGTGTACCTGGAACTGGCGGGCGATTATGAACGGCACAGAGGCCACCACCGCTACATCTACATACACAAAATAGGCTAAGTGCTTCTCACCCCTGTCTGGCCGTCTACAGAGTTGTTGTCCGGCTGTCAATTTGCAGGTTCAAAGCAATTACGCCGAGCCTCTTGATATGCCATCTTCAATTTCACTTCGACAATGGCAAACCCAATTACCACAAATAGACCACCAACTATACTTACATATCTGCCTTCAGGAAACGGCCACCCTCCAAATGAAGCATATATGGTCAAAGCAACATAGACTGGCAAGAAAATGGGCTTTACTTGCTTTATCGCAATCCAGGCACATGTGCAGAATTGTCTGAAAGTCAATTTCATGGATTCTGGCTTTTCGACAGGGATGGGTCCTCGATCGTCGCTCTTCATTGCTTGCTCATCTTTCTTCATCGCAGTAGTGAATAATTGCATTTCTGATAGTTGTAACATTGCCCACAGTCTTAGTAGCGGTAAACTTGGTTGATGGACTATTGCGGGAAGGTGGTGGTCTTGGCGGCGGTCCAGGGGCCTTCGATTCATTCATGAGCGACGGTCGGCTTTCCAACGAAATATTGTTGCCATCCACATGATTGAACCCACTATCCCGCAAGCTCCATGAACAATACGCACGAAAGCGATGTCACTAACAGCAGCACTCGCCAACCATGAAGCGACCACCACTGCAAAAAATACAAGCTGCCATACTTTTGGGGTTTTTCGGGTGATTGACAACCTTTTCAGAGTCTGACCAACTCTTTGATCTGTCCTAGGGTTCGTATTGTGCGCAGAGCACGGTGTGTTATCCATTGGATGGCTTCTGAACTGGCAGACAGTGGTGATAGGTGGAGATCCGCTCGTCGGTGAAGGTGCCGTAGATGTTGGTCACCGTAATGGTGTCCATTCGAGGTGAGAGATCATATTCGGACAGGCAGCCTTGGAGATTCTCGATGTCTACCACATCTAGGCTTGTTCCTACTGCGTCGGCTTCTGCGGCTGCTTTGACCGGGTACAGCCGCACGTACTCCTTAGCTGCCGCATCTCTCTTGTATGCAAGTACCTGGGCTGCACTGCCCGCGCCTGACCCTGCGACAGCGATCATTGTCCACGGCCAACTCACTGGTGCCAGTATTCCAACTAACCCTGCAAGAGTGGAAACATTTACCAGCACTTCTTCGGGTCCGCTCCAGTCGGTGATTCGGAGGGCTCCCCAGTCTATGCCGGGGTTTTTGAGGAGGATGATGTTCTCTGACCAGGTTTCGCGGCAGGTTCTGCGGTTCGGCACGGTGGTGTCGCATGTGCGGGACAGCAGCACCGGGTCGACGTCGATGAGCGCGGGTTTCAGCCCGAGGAGTTCCTGGTACGACTCTGCGATCTGTGATTGTGACTCTCCTATCCGACAAAAGGCGTTCTTGATCCAGCCGACAAGGCGGGTGTTGCTGTTGCAGTCTTCGTCGGGGTCGTAGAAGTTGGGGCTGTTCCAGTTGTCGGTGTGGGCGGGGCAGGTTGTCGTGTTGGTCTGGGAGTAGACCGGTCCGCCGTTGCCGTTCATTGATGTCAGCGACACCTCGTAGGCCTTGCCGAACGCCAGGGGCTTCGCCATCTCGGTGCCCGTTCCGCTATGGGTGTGCACCGCGACCCTGCCCCGCTCGGGGTCGTCGTTGTAGACGACGGCGCGGTAACCGCTCGGCTTCGGCAGCCCCCCAGACGGATCCGACCACTCCGCCGACAGCACGCCATTGGCGGAGCACTCTGCTTTGAGCCAGGTGTCGCTGATGGTGTCGCAGTCCACTGAGGCGGTGCCGCTTCGCCCGTTGTTGTTGTAGGCCCACACCCACAGCTCGTATTGCCCCTCGGTGCCGAGGTCCAAAGAGACCCCAGAAGCAGGAGCAGAGCTATCCGGAAAGTCGTCCCCGTCGGTCGCCTCGAGCCTGTCGACGTCCGCGGTTCCCCTTATCACCGCCCCGTACCGGTAGCCGTCGGCGCCGGGAACCGAGTCCCACCCGATGGTGATGCGGTTCTCGGCGATGGCAGCGCACTCGAGGCCGCCGGGCTTTTCGGGCATGGTGCAGGTGACGGCTGCCGCTTCGCTCCAGCCGCTGTCGCCGGCGGTA
>MPNQ01000067.1 GCA_002239105.1 marine group bacterium Sva0996 bin134
GGCCGGCGAAGTTGAAGCTTGCGGGCGGGCGGGCGCCCGGGTTCGGCGGCGCCAAGTGCTCGGTCGATGTCAGCGACACCGCCGCCGGGGCAGGCGGCGGCGTGGAGGTGACCGCCGCGGTGTACCGTGACGCGCCTGTGACCGGGTCCCACGACACGTACACCCGGGCGTCGGCGCGGCACTCCACTTCGAGGTTGCGGGGCGCAGGCCCGGGCCGGGCGGCGGTGGCCCATTCGGTGTATGGGCCGGTCCCGTTGGGGCCTTTGGCGGCGACGCGGTATCGGGCTTTTGCCACGTATTTGTTCATCCCGCCGGAGAACTCGGTGCGGGTTGTCGTTTTTTGGCTGGGGTACTTTCTGGTGGTTCCCCGCAGGTTCAGGGTCAGCTCGTATTTCACCGTGTAGCCGCGTGTGGCGCCTGTGACCGCGTCCCATGTGCATTCCACCCGCTCGTTGCCCTGGGTGTGCCATGTGCACTCGAGGCCCCCGGGCGCTGCCAGCGCCCCGCCGGTCCGCTCCGGCGCGGGTGTGGGGGGGGGGGGGGGGGGGGGGGGGGTGATGGTTGCGGTGGTTACGGTGGTGCGGGTGGCGATGAGGGTGTGGCTGCAAACCACAGCAACGCTGGCTTACGCGGGCGGTGACACGTCAGGCTGGGGTTGAAGGGCGGCGAATTGTTCGGCGTCTTGTTTGGCTATGGAACGGTGCCAGACCTCAACGGACACCCAGGCCGACACCAGTAGAGCGCAGATCACCCAATTCCAAGGTGATTGCGTTACCAGGACAAAGATGAACATTAGGCGGATTGCGAAACTCAGCCTCAGCAATTTCTCGGTTTTTCTCCTTGCTTCTGCTGTCTTGAGCAGCTTTACCTTCACGTTGCCTCCCTCCTGATCGGCTGTCCGAATCCTAGTCGACTCGTTGGGCGGTAATTCCACCGGCATTCCGTCGGACTGTGTGTGGTCTCCACGTTCTTTGGTTTTCATGTGAGCTCATTTGAGCCGGTTTGGGGATGAACGATTGCAACTTGACAACGACGTCGGGAGCAGTATTGGAAGTATTCTGACGGGCTTCCGTCGATCATCCACCTGTACCTCAGGACAATCGATCGATTGTCGTCGGTGGGCATGTTGCACAGCACTTCGTGGTGTCCGTCACTGGAACGGTGGGAGGTTAGGGAGCAACTGAATCATGAACTGGCCGGTTCCGCGCCTTCTTTGCAGTATTTGATTGTCGCGGTGGTCTTGGTCTTGTAGCCGTTGACAGTCTCGTGGGCAGTGGATGTCGCGGTTACCGGGGCAAAGCCGACGTCTTCGTCGTATGCCATGCTCTGAGAGTTCAAGCAGCCCTGTTCGGGGTAGATCCTGACCCAGTCCTGATTGGTGGACGCGTTGTACAGGTAGAACAATGCCTCAGTCGCCAGGAATCTTCCAGCCGCCCGCCTGACAGCTACCCGCAGAGTCTTGCCGGCATCCAAATTCTTTCTTATGGTGACATAG
Source organism: marine group bacterium Sva0996 bin134 (assembly GCA_002239105.1). Classification (GTDB taxonomy): domain Bacteria; phylum Actinomycetota; class Acidimicrobiia; order Acidimicrobiales; family Bin134; genus Poriferisocius. Next base: position 1,496 of record MPNQ01000067.1, read on the forward strand.
ACATCTCTTAGCGATATTCCCGTGGTCGTCAGGGAGACTATGTCTTGGTTGGTTATGGCGTCCCAGACTCGGAGTGTTTCAACGTCTCGCCAGTCCCACACCGGGTCGAGTCTGACGTTGATTGACTCGCTCCAGGCTTCTTCGCAGACCCGGTCTAGGTCTGAGTCTGCTGCGAGTTCGTCTTGGGTGGGCGTGCGGCACGTGCGGGAAGCGAGTCCGAATGTCGGATTCTGCTCGCCGACGAGGGTGTCGTGCCAAGTCTCTGCGGGAGTTTCGCCATGGACGGCTAGGTGGTACCAGCCGTTTGGAAGCAGCAATGATCCCAGCGACAGCCAGGACGGCGCGGAGTCGCCGTCATCATTCGGGGAGTCCCATACCAGGCTGGGCGACCCCGAGCAGGAGCCTTTGACGCTGTGCGAATAGATGGGCCCGTTGTGGCCATTTGACGCGACGACCACTCGGTACTCCTCCTCCCATGTGTCTTTAGCGCCTTGTTTGGTCTGTCCAATAGGGCCAGGAGTTGTCCATCTTGTTGCTGCTCCAGTTCCTGCAGCTGGGAAGGAGCGGGTGCTTCTTGCTGCGGGAGGATCGGCTGGCGATGTCAATATGACCGTGTAGCTCTGGTTTTGGTCGGGGGGGTTGTCCCAGCTTGCGTCGAGGACTCGGGTGTCTGAGCACTCGGCCTCGATCCAGTCGTTGTCGACGGTCTTGCACCATATGTGGCTGACATCACCTTTCCCCTTTGAGTTCTCCGCTCGTACTCCTAGCCAATAGTTGTGGTCGTCGGCGGTGCCAAAAAGGTCGGTGAAGGTGTACGAGTGCTTGTCGGGTGCCGGTCCTTCTGGTTTGCCAATGTTTGTGTAGCCGCGGTTCCACATTTGGATCGTGGGCTGTTGATAGCTGGACTTCACCGCGTAGCTGTCAGCTCCGACAACGGTATCCCACTCGACCGTCAGGCTTTTAGGAGTAGACGCGCTGCATCTGAGGCCGCTGATCGGCCCCGGCCTGCACCGCGCGACCTTCGTTTGGGAGTATATGGGCCCGCCATTGGCATTCTTGGACGTAAGCGTCGCCGTGTATGTCCCTCCCAGGGCCACTGTTGTCGAAGCCTCGGTCTGGTTGGGATAGTTGCCGGGCCCGTCATAGAGGGTGAACACCTGACTGTGCTGGTCAGCGACAGTCGCGGTGTACCCGGAGGGGCTGGGCATGTTCGCAGTGCGACCTGAAGGTCTGTCCCAGCGCCCGGTCAACTCGCCGTCACCGCTGCAGGCCACTTCCAGCCACCGTCTGTGAGCGGTTCTGCAGAACGCGTAGCTCTTTGAGCTCTCTCCGCCATTGCTCACAGCCTGAATGCCTAGTTCATAGGTGTACCCGTCCACGAGATCCCGCCCGTCGTCCAGGCTGGTGAATACATGGCGCAGCCTCTTCTGATCCGATGACGATGGTGTGCCGCCCGCTGTGCCCCAAGTCCGTTGGGCTGCCGCGCCCGTCCTGGGGGTCAGCAACTTGTAGCCAGTTGCCTCATCCAAAGAATCCCACTCCACGGTCATGCTGGTTGCTGTGGCCTTGACGCATTGGAAGCCCGTAACAGGCCCGGGGGGGCCGCAGGTGGCTTTGACGGGGTCGCTCCAGCCGCTGTCGCCGGCGGTGTTGGAGGCTTTTACCTTGACCTGGAACACGCCGGTGTCGGGGAGTGCGGGCTCGCCTGGGCCGGGGATGGCAGCGGTGGTGGTGTCGTGGCCTGCGGCGTCGGCGGTCCATCTGGCGTCCGGGGCCGTGTTGGCGCCGGTGAATATGCGGGGCTTGTAGGCGGTGGCTTTGGCCAGGCCAGCACCGGCGGTGTTCCAGGTGACGGTCAGCGCGCGGTTGGCGCAGGAGGCTGTGACGCCGGTGGGGGCGGGCGGGGCGACGGGTGTGCAGGAGGCGGAGGCTGTCGCGGGCAAAGAGGCGGTTCCCGACGCCTCGGCGGTGAGTTGCACCACATAAGACCAGTTCGGCTGGCCGGCGAAGTTGAAGCTTGCGGGCGGGCGGGCGCCCGGGTTCGGCGGCGCCAAGTGCTCGGTCGATGTCAGCGACACCGCCGCCGGGGCAGGCGGCGGCGTGGAGGTGACCGCCGCGGTGTACCGGGACGCTTTTGTGACCGGGTCCCACGACACGTACACCCGGGCGTCGGCGCGGCACTCCACTTCGAGGTTGCGGGGCGCAGGCCCGGGCCGGGCGACGGCGGCCCATTCGGTGAACGGGCCGGTTCCGTTGGAGCCTTTGGCGGCGACGCGGTATCAGGCTTTTGCCACGTATCTGCTCATCCCGCGGGAGAACTTCGGTGCGGGTTGTCGTTATCTGGTTGGGAAATGTCCTGTCGGTTCCCCGGATTCTGTACGTCAGTTCGTATTTGACCGTGTAGCCGCGTGTGGCGCCTGCGACCGGATCCCAGGTGCAGACCACCCGCCCGCTGCCCTGGGTGCGCCATGTGCAACCGAGGCCCCCGGGCGCTGCCAGCTTCCCGCCGGTCGGCTCCGGCGTGGGTGTGGGGGTGGGCGGCGGGGGCGGGGCGGTGAATTCGATGGTGGCGGGTGGTGCCGGCCCTGAGGGCCGTGTCCTCGGCCAGCGAGCAGCCCGACCCGGCCACCGCGGCGGCGCGGTTGGTGCCGAGCACAGAGAAGCTGCGCCGGTACGTCTCGCCAACCGGCCCGTCGTCTGCACTGGGGAGCCCCGCGATTGTGGCGGCGGCGAATGCTGCTGTGGCTGCGCCGAATCCGCTTTGGTCCCGTCGCCCGGTGATGGTGGCGGTGCCGCTTTTCCTCGCGCCCAGAGAAGGGCGAGACTATGGAGTGTCCACAGTCCTGCGTTGGGGGGGGTGATTGTAGCGAAGTCGTCGTTGGTGAGGTCGACTATCGTGCCACGGGTCGTGACGTCTTTGAAGGCATCGGACAGGCCAGCCATTGTGTGGCCTCGACGCAGTAATCGATGGTGTGGTTGATGATGGTGATGTGGCCATCATATTTGGTCTGGGTTCTGATGGGGAGGTAGGCCCGGGTCGAGTCCGGGACCGGCGAGTCGGGGGCTGGCTGGAGCGGCTCTGGCGGGTTAAGGTGTTCCCGTCGCGGAGGTGGGAGTTGGCCAGGCAGTTCGGCGGCATGTGGCTTTCCGCCCCTACTTCGGCCTCTACCCGGTGGTGTTAACTCCCAGAGCAACAGATACGGTCCTGTAAGGTTAAAAGTCTACTTCTTCTTTAACAGACGATGCAACCGAATGCCTATTTCTAAAGTAATCGCGTATTTCGCGATAATGGACGACTAAAGCGGGATAAAGCAAAAGCAGAAGGAACACCGAACTACGTACTCTTTGTGAAGTATCCACTTCAAACACCCACACATTCAACACAATCATCACATACATGACCAACGCAAGAATAAAGCTTGGCCAATGGAGTACTAGGTACACCCACTTGAAGATCAGCTTGAATGTATTCAAAGACATAATTGCAATTTAACCGGTTCGGATATTGCTTCCAGTGCAAGAGTCACGTTGAGAGAGCATTATTCGGTTTCTTTGCAGTAATGCACGACCGTGTTCCTCACGCTTTTGACTTTCCCAATCGATTCCGTGGCAGGAGCACTCACTTTGACAGCAGTCCACTTCTTGATGTCACTACCCCTGTTTTCCGGCGGTTCGAAAACACAGTTGTCCTTTCCGTTTATTTCAGCATACGGAGCAGTAGCGTCGTAGTACACCCAAATCGTGTAAGGCACCGCCACGGCTCCGACGATGTTACGTCCCACTACCTTTAGGGCTGCTTTCTTTCCAGACTTTTTTGCTAGCGCCAGAATTTCACCGAGTCCAATCGAGCCAACAGCGATCTCAGCGAATAGATGTGCTTCATCGGCTGGTATGATCCAATCCACTAGGGATGCCGCGGTTTCGTCGAAGCTGGTTTCGTCGAGTCTGACGGTAATGTACTCGTTCCACACTTCGTCGCAGGTTTGGGTGACTATGCCTGTGGCTTCATCTGTTGCTGTGTTGCAGGCACGGCTCACTCGGTTGAGGGCGTAGTTCGCGCCCTCGAAGTAGAGCAATGATGCCGCCGAGGCCGAAGGTGTGCGAGGAGGACCCTCAACTGCGCCAAGCAGGATCAAGCCCCTCTGCCACCACGAAAGATTCGCCGGCAGGTTGGGGCCGTTGTAGTCGGGAGCGGACAGGGGCGGGCATGTGATGGTCTTGGCCTGGGAGTAGACGGGGCCGCCGCCGGCGTTCTTCGACTTCACATGCACCTGATATTCGGCTCCCGGGGCGCCGATTGCCCCCCATTCCACGTTTGTGTTGCTGCTGTCGTAGGCCTCGTCGTAGGAGGCCACCAAGCCGTCGAGCAAAGGCGAAACCAATGTGATGGTGCCAGCGTACCCCGACGGTGCGGTTCGGTCGCCCGAAGGATCGTCCCAGCGGACTCTTAGGATTCCCGAGCCGGTGCAGTCTGCTTTGAGCCAGGTGTCGCTGATGGTGTCGCAGTCCACTGAGGCGGTGCCGCTTCGCCCGTTGTTGTTGTAGGCCCACACCCACAGCTCGTACCGCCCCTCGGTGCCGAGGTCCAACGAGACCCCAGAAGCGGGAGCAGAGCTGTTCGGAAAGTCGTCCCCGTCGGTCGCCTCGAGCCTGTCGACGTCCGCGGTTCCCCTTATCACCGCCCCGTACCGGTATCCCTGGGCGCCGGGAACCGAGTCCCACCGGATGGTGATGCGGTTCTCGGTGATGGCAGCGCACTCGAGGCCGCTGGGCTTGCCGGGCATAGTGCAGGTGACATCGGCCGCATCGCTCCAGCCGCTGCCGCCGGCGGCGTTGGAGGCCTTGACCTTGACCTGGAATACGCCGGTGGCGGGCAGGTCGGGCTCGCCTGGGCCGGGGATGGCAGCGGTGGTGGTGTCGTGGCCTGCGGCGTCAGCGGTCCATCTGGCGTCTTGGATCGTGGATGCCCCGGTGAATATGCGGGGCTTGTAGGCGGGGGCTTCGGCCAGGCCGGCGCCCCCGGGTTCCCAGGTGACGGTCAGCACGCCGTTGGCGCAGGAGGCTGTGACGCCGGTTGGGGCGGGCGGGGCGACGGGTGTGCAGGAGGCAGAGGCTGTCGCGGGCAAAGAGGCGGTTCCCGACGTCTCGGCGGTGAGTTGCACCGCATA
>MPNQ01000068.1 GCA_002239105.1 marine group bacterium Sva0996 bin134
ACCGCCCGCACCAGTTGTGGGCCCATACGATGCGGTCGCCCGGTTGCAGGGGCTGGCCCCGTGCGTCGTGCCCTGCGCCGGCACCCAACTCCAGCACTGTGCCGGTGCCCTCGTGGCCCATCACCAGTGGAAGGCGGGCTAGGTGCTCGAACACGCCGTCGGAAATGTGGACATCGGTCCCGCACACCGTGGCGGCGTCGATCCTTACCAGGGCGCCTCCGGGTAGTACCGGCCCCAGTTCCAGGCGTTCGACCACCGGGCCGCGGGCGTAGTCGGCTAAGACAACTGTCCTGCTCATTTTGACGACTCCACGGCCGCCCCATCTTCCCTGGTCACCCAAGCTGGCCAAGTCATTCCGGGGCCTTCCGCCAGATTGGGCCTCGTTCTACCACCGGATCGAGCAGCCCATCGGCCACCCACTCGGTGTAGGCAAATGGATCGTAGGTTTTGGCCACCTGGCCCGGGTACCCGATCTGATCGCGCACCACCGGGCTGAGGTAATAGCAGGCGGCCACCACGGTAGTGAGGGCGGTGTAGGCGTCTTCGTCCTCGGCGAGATAGGCCGACAGCGCCTCCACGGTGAAAGTTGCCGGATCAAGCGCGGCCAGCGCCTTGATCAGGGGCAGGCGCAGATCGTCGCGCCAACCCAACACCTCGTCGAGGAAGGAGGCCACCGCCCTGACTTCAGATGCCGAGGGCATCCCGTGGGCTGCGGGCAGCATCACGTCGGCCAGCTCTTCCAAGCGGGCAACGTCGACCGCTGTGCTGCTGTCGGCGGCGGTCATGCCGGTACCTTCTGCTCGCGACGGCGCTGAACCAGCAGGTCGGCGGTTCGCAGTGCCAAGGCAGTGATGGTGCACGTGGGATTGACCCCAGAGCTGGTCACAAACACACTGGCGTCGGCGACGTACAGGTTGGCCACGTCATGGGCCTGTTGGCGGGAGTTGACCACCGAGGAGGCTGGGTCGTCTCCCATCCGGGCGGTCCCCATGAGGTGCCACCCCGAATAGGGAATCATGCTGGCCACCGCGGTCTCCTGGCATCCCGATGCCCTCAGGGATTCGGTGGCCCGTTCTTCCTGGAAGGCCATGAGCCGACGCGAGTGGTCCGAGATCCGGTAGCTCACCCGGGGCGCGGGAATGCCGTGGCTGTCGGTGCGATCGGGGTCCAATTCCACGCGGTTGGACTCCTCGGGGAGGTCCTCGCCGAAGATGGCCCAGCTCGCCCCCCTTCCAAAGGTCCGGCCCATGAGCACATGGTGGTCGGATCCCCACACCTCGTTTCCGGCCCGCATGGGCAGGATGTGGTTGAGCGGGCCGCCGACCGGCGAGAGCGCCCACTTGGCCCCTCGCACGAACCCCCGGTCGGGGTCGGTTTCGTAAAACTGGTAAGTGGTGATACTGGCCCCGAAGTGGCCCTGCCAGCCCTCCACTTGGTCGTCCCACCACCCGGTCACCACCGAGAAGGGGTGCATCATCAAGCGCCGTCCTACCAGACCGCTTGAGTTGGCCAGGCCGTCAGGGCAGTGGCGGTCGTCAGCCGACAAGAGCAGCAGACGGGCTGTGCCCACCGCGTTGGCCGCCAAGATCACCACATCGGCTTCTTGGTGGTGCTCAACCCCGTCATGGTCCAACCAGAGGGCCCCAGTGGCCAGGCCCCGAGAGCCAAGCGTGATCCGGTTGACCCGGGCTCCGGTGATAAGCCGAGCCCCGGCTGCGGTCGCCTTGGGCCAGTGGGTCAGGTCGGTGGAAGCCTTAGCTCCCTCGGCGCATCCCGAAGTGCACACTCCCCGCTGCACACACGGCCGCCGACCGTCGTAGGGGGCGGACAGGATGGCGTTGGGCTCGGGCCACCAGTGCCATCCCAGCTGGTTGTGCCCCTCGGCCACCCGCCGTCCGGCCACTCCCAAGGGCAGCGGCGGAAGCGGGTAGTCGTCATGGGGCGGGTAGGCCGGATCGCCGGCCAGTCCGGACACACCGATCTGCCGGTCGATGGCGTCGTAATACGGAACCAGGTCGCGGTAGGCGATGGGCCAGTCATCGGCCACGCCATCCAGGGTCCGCACCCGCAGATCTGATGGAAGCATCCGCGGCCACGTACCGGCGTAGATGATCATGCTGCCCCCCACGGCGTTGTACATGAGGGGCTCGATATCCGAGTCGTCGTGAACCACCGGGTAGTCCTCCGGCCGATTCCGCACGTTTGGGCTCATGGCCCAGTCCTTGCGGATAGCCAGTTCCCAGTCGGGCCGGGTTCCGGGGAACGAAGACCTATCGGGCCAATCGCCCTGCTCGAGGCAGACCACATCGAAGCCGTGCTCGGCAAGGTGGCGCGCGGCCACCCCGCCGGAAGCACCGGCACCGATGATGAGGACGTCGGCCCGATAGGTCATGTTCGCTATCGCAGATCCAGAGAGGAAGAACCCCTACCGGAGATCGGCGTTGGTCGTGCCTTCGATGGTGTCGGCATCCACCACGATGGTGGGCGCCTGAATGAAGTAGCCCTGGCCGGTGCTACCGGTGGTCAGGTACTGGTGGGCGACCTCGGCGGTCTGCCAACCCCACTGATAGCCCCGCAAGGCGATGGTCATATCCACACCGCTACCGGCCCGGATCTGATCGAATACCGCCGGCTCGCCGTCGGTCCCGCTGACGAGGATGTCGGCGTGGTCGATGCCCGCCTCTTCCACTGCGGTAGCAGCACCAAGGGCCAGAGCATCGCTGTCAGCCCAGATTCCGTCTAGGTCGGGATTGGCGGTCAACGCGTCCTGGGCCAAGCGGAGGCCCTCTTCTGCGGTGAAGCTGTTAGCGCTTTGGTTGAACACCACCTCGATGCCGGGGTTGGCCCCCATGGTGTGCTCGAAGCCCTCGCGACGCTTCTCCACGTACTCGCTGGCGCCCGGGCCGCCGATCCGGGCGATCTTGCCCGATCCGCCCATCTGCTCGACCATCCACTCGCTCTGCTTGGTTCCCTCATCGCCCCAATCAGTACCGATGAAGCCGATCTCCGGGGCGGCCTGCTGGACGCTGTCACCGGTGGACAGCATGGGGATGCCCGCTGCCGCCGCGGCTTCGTAGGCGGGAATCAGCGCTTGGCGGTCGCCCGGTGAGGCGATGATGAGGTCTACCCCCTGGGTAACGAAGTCCTCGATCTGTGCCACCTGGTCTTCAATCACGTAGGCCGCGTCGGCCGCGACGAAGTTCCAGCAGTTCTGGGCACCGAAATCGGCCAGACCGGCTTCGAGGTCGCGGAAGTACAAGATGAAGGTAGCCAAGTTGGCGTACCGAACCTCGTAGGTCTCCTCACAACCCCCTTCGCCAGACGCGGCGTCGTCATCATCGTCATTGCCGCATGCCGACACCACCAGCCCAAAGGCCAGTAACAGTGCCAGCAGCTTGAACAACAGGTTCTTGGTTTTCATTGTGCTCCCCTCCGGGTTTTCATGTTTGCTCCGACGTCGACCCGGCCGATCGCTCGGCCTGCTCGGCGCCCTGGAGTTCTTGTTCGCCCGACCGGGCCGATTCCTCGGCCAGTTCGATGGCGCGTCGTTCTTCGTCGAGCTCGTGCTCGACTTCCTCTTCGATAGCGGTGTCCTCGCTTCGGTTGGCCCACCGTTCCAGGTATCGGCGCAAGAATTGCGAGGTCATGGCCAATACGAACACGACCCCCAGCCATACGTCTTGCATGTTGGAGGACACGTTGAGCAGGTTCAGACTGTTGCGTATAACCCCGATGAGCAGCACACCAGCCAGGGTGCGGGGAATCGACCCCCGTCCTCCGAACAGATTGGTGCCACCCAGCACGACGGCGGCCACCGCGTACAACTCGGTGAGCACCGCGGCATTGGGCTGGCCTACGTTGACCCGCCCCAGCAGGGTGAAGCCGCCGATGGCGACGGCGAAGCCGCCCAGAACAAAGGTGAGCACCCGAACCCGGGTGACGTTGATGCCGGCTCGACGGGCTGCTTCGGCGTTGCCGCCCACCGCGTAGATGCGCAGGCCGAACCGGGAATAGCGCAGGATCACGTGGTAGAGCACTCCGAGGCCCAGAGCCACCCAAATCGGCATCCGCAGGCCGATGAATTCCCCGCTCCACCACGCCTTCCAACCGCCGGGGAGATTGCCCACGGTGTTTCCCGCGGTGATCTCCCTAGCCAGACCTCTGGCCATGATCAGAAGTCCCAATGTGGTGATGAACGATGGAACCTTGAGCACCGCGGTGACAAGCCCGTTGAACAGGCCGGCGGCAATGCCCACTCCCGCTCCGGCCAGCAGACCGAGCACGATGCTGTTGTTGCGCACCATGGTCTCGGCCGCCACCACCCCGATCAGGGCCAAGACCGACCCTTGGGACAGGTCCAGTTCGGCCGCAATGATCACCAGGGTCATCCCGAACGCCGCGCAGGCCAAGAAAGAAGTTTGCAGCAGGATGTTCTGGAGATTTCCGGTGGTCAAGAAAACGTCAGATTTCACGGACATGACCGCGCCTAGGACGACGACCACAAAGATCGCAAACCCGGCCTCAACTACCCGGGGGATAGCGACCCGGATCTTCTTCCAGCCGATGGCGGCCGTTGCCTCGGTCACGGGGCCACCCGCTGCTTGAATTGGCTGCGATGGGCTTCGATGCCCTCGACCACCAGATTGACCAAGGCATCGAGGTAGAGCTCTCCGGCTTCGGTGGTGGCTCCGCGGGGATCGCCGATAATGCCAACCGGGGAAAGAGCGGCCATGCCCTCAGAGCGGAGTTTGGCGCTGGCTGAGATTGCTGGTCCTACGTGCCCAACCACTGCTGATGCCATGTCCACCTGGTCGGGGGCGATGGCCAGCATAATGCTGGTCTCGAAATGCCCGCCGTGGGTTCCCACCAGCTCTCGGTCCAAATCGAGTCTGGCCTCGGCCACCAGGTGAACGGCGTCCCGCTGGGCGGGCCAGTCGTCAAACGACACCACCCGACTGCGGTCAGCCGGATCTAGTTCGGCCATGGCCGCGGCCATGGCCCCAACGTTGCCGGCATGGCCGGTCACTAGATAGGCGCCCCGGAAACCGTGCCCCAACAGAGTCTGGACGACCTCCATCAGGACGCTCTGGAGAGTCTTCTCGCTCAGACTCGCCGTACCCGGGAACGCCAAGTGATGGCTGGAAGCCCCGACGGGAATGCTGGGCGACACCACGCACTCCCCCGCTCTTTGGGCCACTCGGTCGGCCACCGCCTCGGCGATGACAGAGTCGGTGTCCAGGGGAAGATGAGGACCGTGCTGCTCTAGGGCACCCAAGGGAATCAGCACATCCAGGTGATCCTGGTTGAGCCGCTCTCCCAGAGCCGTCCAGCTCATCTCTCCCAGTCGCACAGGTGCCTCAGAGGGCAGCGAGGGCGGCGTCTAGATAGGAGGGCTTCTGCGGGCGACCCACTCCGATCACCACCTGCACCAAGGCCTCTCCATCAGTGTGGTTGCGAAGGCCGTGCATGATCCCCGCGGGGCTGTAGATCATCTCCCGCTCTTTCAAGACGGTTTCGAGGATCCGGCCTTCGTCGTCCTCCCACCAAACCGTCAACTCGCCTTTGACCACGAAGAACACTTCTTCTACTTCATGGGCGTGCGAGGGAGCCTCGGCTCCGGGGGGCATCATCATCACCGACAGCGTGAAGTTGTCGGCCGTAACGGTCCCGGGCTCGAAGTGCTTGCCGGTGATGCTCGCCCCCACCATTCGTACGTGGGCCCGTCGGTATTTCTCCTTCAGATCCCCCTGAGCGGCAAAGGGCTCCCAGTCCAACTCCTTGCTGCCATAGCGCTGGACGTGTTCGAAGAACTCGGCATCGGTGAACTGACTCGCCATGACGTCTCTCCCTCTAGGTATTTCAGTGCTCGGTATCTTAGGGCCAAAGCATCCTCCGCGCTTGAGGTCTCATGGCAACCGGCTCTCCGGGTGCTAGATGAGCTGGCGCTGTCGGGCCAGGGCGACAGTATGGCCGGGTCTCGAGGGAGCGATCAGAACAGCGCTGGCCTGGGCTTCTTCGGCTTGACTTTTTCGCCGGGTTGGATGAACCAAGGTGATCGGCTGGTTCATGGCGAGCTCGATGATCAAACCAGCGGCCCCTTGGGTCAGATCCAGCGCATCGGTTCCTCGCGGAGCCGGACCGATACCGGCCAATGCTCGGCGGCGAAGCAGCACGGGGTCTTGGACTGCCTGGTGATCGTGCAGTACAACACCGGCGGGAACGAACACCAGCCACCGCCGAGTGAGCGAGTAGAGAGAGCGGGCCCCAAGAACCGCTAGAGCCGCTCCTGCCACGGTGACTGCCACCCCGGCCGCCCACAACTCGGCGGCCAGCAATAGTGGCCCGCTGACCACGCCTCCAACCGTTATCGCAGCCGCCGCGGGCACAGGCCCGGCCAATAGCACCGCATTCGGCCGCAGCAAGAGCCTGATCTCGTCGCCGTAGGAGATGCCGTTCACAAATACCTGGCCCACCGGGGCGCTCAGCGAGATGGTGGCCACCGCTCCAGTGACCGCCCCCACTAGCAATACCTCATGCCATACGGCATCGCCCTTCCCCGCCCACACCAGAGCCACCACAGCAGCCGGCACCGCCAGCCGAACAAGAACCAGCGTCG
>MPNQ01000018.1 GCA_002239105.1 marine group bacterium Sva0996 bin134
CGGCAGCCTCGTCCGCCGGCACCGCCGGCATATCCTGATCAGTCACAGACATGATCCTTCCCGGCCCGCAGCACCCGGCCGCGGACCCTCAGATCACGCCCGATACACAAAATTCCTGACAGACCCTACACACGGCAAAAGACACTACTGTAAGTTGGAACAAGCACCCGGGACTGAGCTACGAGGCTGCTCTCCGCCTACTTGTTGCCCTGGCGTTTTTGGATTCGGGCCCATTCGTCTCTTAGGCCGACGGTGCGGTGGAACATGTCGGGGGTTTCGGGGTCGCGGGCGAAGTAGCCGAGGCGCTCGAATTGGACTACTTGGCCGGGGGCGATGTCGGCCATGGCCGGCTCGAATTTCGCGCCTTCGACTAGTTGGGCGGAATCGGAGTTGAGCGAGGCCATGGGGTCGGCGCCGTCGGCGCCGGGGTGGGGGTCGGTGAACAGGCGCTCGTAGAGCACCGCCCGGCCGTCGAGGGCGTGGGCGGCTGACACCCAGTGGATGGTGGCCTTTACCTTGCGGCCGTCGGGGGCCTTCCCCGATCCGGTATCCGGGTCGTAGGTGCAACGCACCTCGGTGACATTGCCGTCGGCGTCGGTGTCGACCCCGGTGCAGGTCACGAAGTAGCCGGACCGCAGCCGCACCTCGCGTCCCGGAGACAGCCGGAAGTACTTGGGGGGCGGGTCGAGCTTGAAGTCGTCGTGTTCGATGTAGAGCTCCCTAGTGAATGGCACCTGCCGGGCTCCGGCCGATGGATCCTCGGGGTTGTTGCCCGCCTCCCGAATCTCCACCTGGTCCTCGGGGTAGTTCTCGATCACCAACCGCAGCGGGTTGAGCACCGCCATCCGGCGCAACGCAGTGGCATTGAGCTCCCGGCGTACGAACGACTCCAGCAGCTCCACCTCCACAGTGCCGTCCACCCGAGCCACCCCGACGTGGCGGCAGAACTCCCAGATGGCCTTGGGGGGAAAGCCCCGGCGGCGAAGACCCCGCAGGGTGGGCATGCGGGGATCGTCCCAGCCGTCGACATGGCCATCGTCCACCAGCTGCAACAGACGGCGCTTGGACAACACGGCGTGGGTGACGTTCAAGCGGGCGAACTCGGTCTGGCGGGGGCAGTCGCCGGGCAAATCGAGGTGGTCCAAGAACCAGTCGTACAGCGGGCGGTGGGCGTCGAACTCCAGGGTGCAGATGGAGTTGGTCACCCCTTCCACCGCGTCGCTCTGGCCGTGGGCCCAGTCGTAGGTGGGGTAGATGCACCACTGGTCGCCAGTGCGGTGGTGGCTGGCGTGGCGGATGCGGTACAGCACCGGGTCGCGCATCAGCATGTTCTCGTGGGCCATGTTGATGCGGGCTCGCAGCACCCGCTCGCCGTCGGCGAACTCCCCCGCCCGCATCCGCCGGAACAGGTCGAGGTTCTCCTCAGGGGTGCGGTTGCGCCACGGGCTGTCGGTGCCCGGCTCGGTGAAGCCGCCCCGGTTCTCGGAGATGGCCTCGGCGTCCTGGTCGTCCACGTAGGCCAGCCCGGCCCGGACCAGATCCTCGGCCCACTGGTAGAGCTGCTCGAAGTAGTCGGAGGCATACAGGGTGCCCCGGTCGGACTGATAGCCCAGCCAGGCGATGTCCTCTTCGATGGCGGCCACGAAGTCGGAACGCTCGGTCTCGGGGTTGGTGTCGTCGAACCGCAAATTGCAGGTGCCGCCGAACTCGGCGGCTAGGTCGAAGTTCAGACAGATCGACTTTGCGTGGCCTATGTGGAGGTAGCCGTTGGGCTCGGGGGGGAACCGGGTCTGCACCCGTCCGCCGAAGGTGCCGTCGGCGATGTCCTGGCGGATGAGGCTGCGAATGAAGTCGCTGCGCTCGCCGGGCTCGTCGCCTCCCGTGCTCCCGGCATTGCTCATCCCTCAATCCTTGACCGATACAGGTGCCAACGACAACGCATTATCAAGGGCAATAGCGCGAAACTGGAACATGGCCTATTCGATCATCGATGTCGACACCCATATCACCGAGCCGGCCGACACCTGGACCAGCCGGGTTTCCGCCCGCCACCGCGACCTCGTCCCCCGGGTAGAGGTGGCCGAAGGTCGGGAGGTGTGGCTGCTGGGCGATGAGCGCATCGGCGCGGTGGGTCCGACGGCCCCCGCCGGGTGGAAGAACCCCATGCCCGACTCCCCGGCCGGCTACGACGACGTGCATCCGGCGGCCTACGACGCCCAAGCTCGCTTGGAGCTAATGGACCAGCGCGGGGTGTGGGCCGAGGTGCTGTATCCCAACGTGGGCGGGTTCGGCGCCCAGAAGTTCTTGTCCATCGAGGACGCCGAGCTGAAGTACGAGTGCGTGAGGGCCTACAACGACTTCTTGTCCGAATGGTGCAGCGCCGATGACCGGCGGCTCATCCCGTCGATGGCCACCCCGTTCTGGGATGTCGACTATGCCGTGACCGAGGTGCAACGGTGCGCGGCGCTGGGCTACCGGTCGGTGAACTTCACCGGCGAACCCCAGGTGTTCGGCCTGCCCTATCTGGGCGAGTCGCACTGGGACCCGTTCTGGTCGGCAATATGCGACAACGACATGGTGGTGTCATTCCATATCGGCAGCGGCGAGTTCAACTGGGACCGCACCCGGGTGGAACGCCGGGGGTTTGTGGAGGCCTACGCCCTGCAATCCATCGACTTGTTCACCAAGAACGGCATCCAAGTGTGCGACCTGCTGCTTTCGGGCGTGCTGCCCCGCTTCCCCACGCTGAGGGTGGTGTCGGTGGAGTCGGGCATCGGCTGGCTACCGTTCATGCTCGAGGCGCTCGACCACCAGTTCGTCGAGGGCGGCGGCCGCCAGGAGCGGCCCGAGTTCAAAAAGCTGCCCAGCGAATACTTCACCGGCCAGGTGTTCACCACGTTCTGGTTTGAGGAATCGGCGCCCCAAGACGTGCTGGGCGACCGCATCCCGCTCGACAACGTGCTGTTCGAGACCGACTTCCCCCACCCCACGTGCTTGTACGACAACGTCGAGGAGAAGATCTCCGCCAGCCTCAGCCACTTCTCCCCCGAAGACCGCCACCAACTCCTGTGGGGCAACGCCGAGAAACTGTACCGAGTGGAGTCGCCCGCGTAGATTCCTGCCATGAGCGAAAACTGGGACCGGCAGGCTGATGTGGTGGTGTTGGGGATGGGCGCGGCCGGGTGCGCCGCGGCCATCGCCGCGGCCGATGCGGGGGCGTCGGTCATCTTGTTAGAGAAGATGCCCGAGGGTCGCGAGGGGGGCAACACCCGCATCTCCGGGGGGATCTGGTTCAACAGCCTCGACCCCGACGGGATGGCCACATACCTGCGGTCGCTGTGCGGCCCTTACACCCTGCCCGAGGAGATTGTGCAGGTGTGGGCCACCGAGACCTACAAGAACACCGAGTGGCTGGAGGGCCTGGGAGTGACCCCCGGCGTCCACGCCGACTACAAGCCCGAATATCCCGAGATGCCCGGCGCCGAGTTCTACGGCGGCTATCTGGGGGTCAACGGGGAGATGGGCCAGCAGCTTCTGTGGAAGGCCCTGTCGGCGGTTGTGCGGGACCGGGGCGTGGAGGTGCTGCTGGACTCCCCGGCCCAAGAGTTGGTGACCGACGAAGACGGCGCAGTGGTAGGCGTGGCGGCCACCTCGGGCGGCCAACCGCTACGGGTGGGCGCCCGACGGGGCGTGGTGCTGGCTACCGGCGGCTTTGAGAACAACCCGGAGATGGTGCGCGACTACTTGCAGCTTCCCGGCTCTCCGGTGTGGGGCTCGCCGGCGGGCACTGGCGACGGCATCAAGATGGCCCAGAAGGCAGGAGCCGATCTGTGGCACATGGACAACATGATGGCCGCCCTCGGATTTGCCGCCGAGGGATTCGAGTCGGGGATGTACGTGATGTTTATCTTCTCCATGGGCTTCATCTGCGTGGGCAACGACGGCCGACGGTCCCACAACGAGATGCCGCCCCAGGGCCACGGCCACGGTCTGATCGACGGCGACTACGAGCTTTTCCATCGCCGGCCGCTGCACGTGATCTTCGACGAGGCCACCCGGCAGGCCGGGCCCATCTCCCCGCCTCGGGAGATTCTGCCGGTGGGGTGGAACCTGCTCATGGAGGGCTACGAATGGAGCGCCGACAACTCCGCTGAGATCGAAAAGGGCTGGATCCAACAGGCCGACACCCTTGCCGAACTCGCTGAAATAATGGGCATCGACCCCGACGGACTGGAGGCGTCGGTAGCCTCCTGGAACGACGCCTGCGCCGCCGGCCACGACTCGCTGGGCCGCCCCGCGGCCACCCTCGCCCCGTTGGCCACTCCCCCCTACTACGGGTTCACCTCCGCCCCGCTGTTGGGCTGGACCAACGGCGGCCCCCGCCGCAACGAGAAGGCCCAGGTGCTCGACCCCTTCGGCGAGGCCATCGGCCGCCTCTACGCCGCCGGCACGGTCAGCTCCACCTACAGCCGCTGCAAGGACGGCGGCTTCCACATCGGCGACGCCCTGGCCTTCGGCCGAGTCGCCGGCCGCAACGCCGCGGCCGAGCCACCTCTTTAGGCCGAGCCAACCCCAACTACGGCCAGGCCCGCCAGGCGGTGACTCCCAGGGCGATCACCGGACCGGGGGGGCGGGTGGCTTGGTATTGGGGGTATTTGGCGGCCAGCAGATCGAGGGCGTGGTCGCGCTCATCGCCGTCGACCAGCACTCGGGCGGTGCCGTCCACTCGGATCCACCACAACTTCGACCAGTCGTCGTCGTAGCAGTCGACCAACAAGCAGGCCGCCGGGTTGGCGGCCAGGTTTTCGAGGCGGCGCAGCGCCAGGGTGGACTTGGGCTTGGCGTCGATCGCCGAGTACACCACTTCGCCCTTGAGGAAGAAGCAGCACGGCACCGCGTGGGGCCGGCCGTCGGCGGTGACGGTGCTCAACACCGCGGAGCGAGCCTCTCCCACTCGCCGCCGCATCTCACCTGTGTCCATCCCTGCAATCTACGGTCCAAAACTGCTTGGCATCGCCTTGGTGATTGCCGCTACCCTGCTCGACTGCTCCGTGAAGGGACCCGGCTGCACTGCGGCCGGGGCGGGATTACGGATAACGGAGTGAAGCAAGATGCTTGCTATATCAAAATCTTGCTTGTAATTTCAATATCCGCACCCTGTCTGCACAGACAGAGACCCCACTCCCTTCTTCATGCCCAAAATCCGCTTGCTCAGCTTCATAGCCCTGTCCGGCTTGGCCTTGGTTGCCCCCGGAGCCAGCATCGAAAGCTACGACCACTTCGGCGTGGAGCAGTGGCGCCCGCTGGTGGCCGAGATCTTCCCGGCCGACGAGGTAGACGACGTTCTCTCGGTGATGGCTTGTGAGTCTCACGGCAATCCGAACACCCGCTACATGGAGGAGTGGGGTGTGGAGTCGGTGGGGCTCATGCAGGTCAATGAGGGCTGGCTCACCGGCTGGAGCGAACCGGAATGGTCGATCCTCTCCCACAATGGGCAGCCCGTCGATCTCACCGATCCGGCGACGAACCTGCAAGCGGCCAAGTTTGTCCGGTACTTCGAAGAGGCAACTGATCTAAAGCCGTGGTCGCAGTGGGCCTGCCAGCCCTAGTAAACGGGAATTTGGCCGATACGCTTGAGCGTGTCATTCGTAGGGATTTACGACGCTGACGGGGGGCTCAGCGGCGAGTTGCGATATGTGGCCAGCAAGCTTCTGGGGCGGGGGAAGTGTGCGCTGTGCGACATCACCCACGGGTGGAACCCGATGGGATCCAAGAGCTGGAAGCAGGCGTATTCGGTGTCGGACGTCGATTTGGAGCTTGTGCATCGCAACGAGGCCTCCGCCGAGCAGCTCGCCGCCACCACTGGGCTACCCGCCATCGTGCGCCACCGCGACGGGCATTGGAGCGAGATAGTCACGGCATCGGAGCTCGCCCAGTACGTGGGCGCCCCCGACGCATTACTGGAGCGCTTGGACGGGCTCTAGAGCTCAGTTGGCCGAGAAGGGCAGGTACTCGTAGCGGCGGGTTGACCAGCCTCCGGCGAAGCGGGCGGTTTCCTCATCCACCGAATGGTCTGGGAACCGCCGCAACAGCTCTTCGAGGGCGACCCGGCACTGGAGCCGGGCCACCGACGCGCCGAGGCAGTGGTGGGCGCCGTAGCCGAGGGCCACGATCTTGTCGATCTTGCGATTGACATCGAGCTCGTCGGCGGTGGGCCCGAACTCCCGCTCGTCTCGGTTGGCCGACCCGAACAGCAAGAGCGCCTTTTTGCCCTCGGGGATGGTGACGCCGTGCAGGGTCACGTCACGGGTCAATGTGCGGGCCAGGTTCTGCACCGGCGAAGTGAGCCGCAGCAGCTCCTCCACCGCGTTGGGGATCACCGACGGGTCGTCAATCAGCGCTTGGCGCTGGTCCCGATGGCGATCGAGCAGCACCGTTGAAGCGCTGAGCATGCCAGTGACGGTGTCGTTGCCGCCGGTGATCATGGTGAAGATGAACCCCACGATCCACATGGCCGAAGCCACGTCTTCGCCCTGTTGCACTAGGCCGGTAACCAAGTCGTCGCCGGGGTCGGACTTGCGGCGCTCGATGAGCCCGGATGCGTACTCGAACAGCTCGAGGAACGCGCTCTGATCCTGGCCATAGGCAGCGGTTGACTCGGCGGTGGCCTGCACAATGCGCTCGGTCCACCGGTCGAACAGCACCCGGTCTTCGGGGGGGACGCCCAGGTAGTGGGCGACCAGGTAGCTGGGCAGCGGCTTGAACAGGGCTTGGATGATGTCGACTTCGCCGGCGTCGGCCACCGCATCGAGCTTTTCGGCGATGAACTCCCGAACCAGGTCCTCCACCGGGGCCACCTGGCGGGGGGTCATGGGCCGGCTGACCAGTCGGCGCATGGCGGTGTGGTCGGGCGGGTCCATCATCACGATGGGCCGGGCTTTCTCGTCGAAGCTGGCCATGTCGTCGGGGGCCGTGGTCAGGCCGTTGGCCGACGAATAGGTGGCGGTGTCGCGGGCGGCGGCGAAGACGTCGTCGAACCGGGACAGTACCCAGAACTGGCCGTCGCCCACCTCGTGGACCGGATCTTGGTCGCGCAGGGCGCGATAGTCGGCCCATGGCTCGGCCCAGGTGCCGCCGCTGCGGTAGGCGAATTTGACCGTCATGTCTTCAAACTAGTCCTGCGAGAAGACCCACTGGCAGACCAACCCTTCCTCTACCGCGTAGAGTGGCCACAGAACTCATCGGCGGGGGTCAACCAATTGCAGTTCCGGGTTGCGCTCTGCCCACGAGATGATGTCCTCGTCAAAAGTGGCTAGTTCGTGCCCGCACACAATGGCAGTGGCTGCGATCACCTGGTCCATCGGGTCGGGATGGAATCCCCTATCGGCCAGCAGCACTGCTTCGGCAGCGATGCGGTAATCGATGGGAATGTCTACGACCCCGGTGCCCAACAGGTTCCGGCACCACGTCAATGGGGGCATACCTATCGAGATCACTCCGTCCCGATTGAGCCGCACCATCTCTAGCACCACTGCCGAGGACACCGCCAGCCTCCGCTCCGCGGCGAGACTCTCTGCTTCAGCCCTGAACGACGGACCAACCCGGTAATCATCGAGGGTGATGCCGATGAGCACGTTGGTGTCCAGTGTGAGCATCATCCCTTTCTCGGCTTGGGGTCGACCACCTGCTCTGGATTGGAGAACACCTCCCATTCATCTAGGGGAATGGGAGGCTCGTCGATGTCGCCCGACACTGTCATTACGCCCTTAAACAAGCCGACGATACCGCCGGGCGCGGGCATGGGCACGAGCTTCGCCACCGGCTTGCGGTGCTTGGTGACGATCACCGCTTGGCCGGTCTCAGCCACCTCGTCCATAACCCGCAGACAGTGGGTTTTGAACTCATTGGCCGGCATAGTTCTGGCAGTGTCCATAGGGCCTTCTTCCATGGCTCCACATTATAGTCGGAAATTCTAGTCACTTAACAAGATGAACTGGCCACCTGGACCCAACGAGATTGACGGGACTCGGGGCTGAGCCAGGTGGCGATCTGCTCGTTTTGCAGGGTACCCCCACCGCCCTCGCCCACTCTAGAAATACTCGTACCTACCGACAGTGCTAGAATTTATCTGCTCAAAGCAGAATATCCAAGAGAAAAGCAATGGAATTCCAAAAGGAAAAATCAAACACATTGTATGGCTCATTCAGCAATGAACCAATTCAGGCTTTCATTAGCTACAATAATGCACACAAGAGTAGAGCCGAAGATTTAAAGATCTGCTTGGAAGAATATTGCATTGAGTCTTTTGTCGCAATTCGAGATATTGGACAATCACAGGAATGGCAAAGTGCTCTTGAAGACGCTCTAGGTAGTGCCGATATCATGATTGCATTGTTATCTGATGATTTTGGCCAAAGCGACTGGACTGATCAAGAAGTTGGTGTTGGCATTGGACGTGAGATACCCGTCTATCCAATCAAGATAGGCCAGAATAACCCTCATGGTTTCTTACAAAAGTACCAAGCGATAGAGGGCAACTCTCAAGAGTGTGCTGTTACAATTTACAAACTACTACTTGGAGAGGATGAGCGAGAAGTGGTCTCCGAAAGTCTTCGACAACGATCCAAGAGAGCCTACTTTAGTCAATTGGAGAACTTAAAAGGTAATAAGAACTTCCCCATTTCTAACCGGTTAGCACAATTCTTAGATGCTATTCGAACTCTAAGCGACGAGGAAGAGCAAGAATTAGTGGACCTCTATAATGGTAGCCGATATATCTTTGATGCAAATGAATTTCGCCAGAACATTCTGTCACAATTATTTAGGATTACAGATCATAGGTATCAACTTGACGAATATAGTCTCACAAGATTCGACTGACCACTGGCCCTTTAGCATCAGTGAAGCAGGCCCAAAGAGGCCCTGAGTTTCGAATACCGTACTAGTCATCCGGATGTTCGAGGCAGGGGGCTATCACACCAACGAGCTCTTCCGATTGTTCGGCCAACAGCCCCATCCGCCCAATGGCCATCGACTCGTCGGGGCCACGCAGCGACTCCACCACCTCAGCTCCAGCCGCGGACCATTCTGCTAGGGCCTCAATGAGCCGAGCAGAAGCCAAGTTCGCGGCGTATGACAGGCCCACGTGAACCACATCGGGGTTCTCAACGCTCGCCCGCTCGTAGGCTTCGATGGCCATAATGTAGTCGGCCTCCTCGTCGATGTACCGCTCCCACTCCCGCCCGATGGGCTCTACCCCCGACGCGGCAAAATCCTGTTGCACCAGCAACAAGAGGTTGAATACAACGCCCATGTTCGAGTCCGCTTGCTTCAAAGCGACGTTGCAGATTACTGCATGCGCGGTTTGCTCTCCCGTCATCCCCGACACCAGCCCCCCGGACAATTCGGCTAGTTCGGCTTGATCTTCGGGGCTCAGATTTATGTCCGGGTATTCGGCTCGTTCTGTGGGGCTCGAAATCGTGGCAGATGCTCGGGGCGGGTCCGCCTGACCGTACTTGTTGTCACCCCAGCATTCGATAGTTTCGTCGTGGCGTATGCCGCAAGAATGCGCACCGCCTGCGGAAATAGCCGCGAACCGGCCTGGGGGCGGGTCCGCCTGACCGTACTTGTTGTCACCCCAGCATTCGATAGTTTCGTCGTGGCGTATGCCGCAAGAATGCGCACCGCCTGCAGAGATGGCCGCGAACCGGCCTCGGGGCGGATCCGCCTGACCGAAGTTGTCCCATCCCCAGCACTCGACAGTTCCGTGGTTACGGATGCCGCAAGAGTGCCCGTAGCTTGCTGCGATGCCCGTGAACCGGCCTCGGGGCGGGTCCGCCTGACCGAAGCGGCTGTCTCCCCAGCATTCGATAGTTTCGTCGTGGCGTATGCCGCAAGAATGCGCACCGCCAGCGGAAATGGCCGCGAACCGGCCTCGGGGCGGGTCCGCTCGCCCGTACTCGGCGTCTCCCCAGCATTCGACAGTTCCGTCGGAGCGTATGGAGCAAGAATGCTCTCCGCCTGCGGAGATGGCGGTATATGTGGTCGGGGTCAGAGGTGGTGTGGTGGAGCCGGAACAGCCGCTCAGCAACACCAATAACACCGTGGCTAACAGGGCGGCAAGCGGGCGCAGCTCTTGCATCACCATCGACCTATGTCCATGGGTCTACCGGGCATCACCCTATGCCTCCAATGGTCCGATTACTCGTACCAAAAGGGCCGGGGTTGCGCGGCCCGGTTGCTTGTTCAGCAAGGGGGTTGAGTTTCCTTGGATGGATACCCACGACAATCTTTCACCAAGGACAAAGGGCAGAAGGCTCTTATGGCCACATCAGCGCAACTTGCGACTCTGTCCGGGGATCCCCCGCCAGGCTGAGGCAGCAAGGACCAAGAGCAAACTCCCCGTGTCAACTACGGAATTCCAAGCCCTCAAGGGTGCCATCGTCTCGCCATGCCTTCAGGAGCTTGAAGAATTCCTGGGCGCCCCCACCGTAGGTGCCGCCGAACCAGCCGGGGCCGTCGTCGGGCTTTCCCTCGTTGTTGTAGTAGCCGGGTGTGCACGACTCCAGAAAGCCGGCTCGGCGATAGGCCGATTCCGTGATCAGCCGCACCCAGTCGGCCTCGGCCTGCTCGGTGGGCTCGACCACCTCAGCGCCTGCCGACAGGCCCTGCTCGACGATGTAGGCCACATGCTGGCTCTGTTCGTTGTAGAGCTCGGTGAAGTTGGGCGAAACCCCCGACTGGATGCCGCCCATGTGCAACAAGTTGGGATATCCCCGGGTGACCACCCCGTGGTAGGTGGACATGCCGTCGGCCCACCGCTCGCTCAGGGTCACCCCGCCCCGGCCGTAGATCTCGCAGTTGGCCCGGTGGGAGTAGTCGGTGCCCACCTCGAACCCGGTGGCGAAGATAAGGCAGTCCAGTTCGTACTCCTGTCCGCCGACAATCACGCCCCGGGGCGTGATGCGATCCACGCCTTGGCCGTCGGTGTCCACCAGCGTGACGTTGGGGCGGTTGAAGGTGGGCAGATAGTCGTCGTGGAAGCAGGGCCGCTTGCAGAACTGCCGGTAGTAGGGCTTGAGCGCCTCGGCGAGGGAGGGGTCCTCGATCAACTCTTCCACCCGGCGGCGGATCTGCTCCATCTTCTGGAAGTCGGCCATCTCCATGGCCTCGGCGATCTCCTCGGGAGTGCCCATGCGGGTGCCCTCACCCAGGGCGGTGAGGTTACGCAAGATGTCGGTCCAACCGTCGCTGACCAAGTCCTCGTCCTGCATGCTGCCGGCCACGATATTGCCGAAGTTCTCTATGCGGTTCTGCTGCCAACCGGGCTCCAGCGACATGGCCCACTCCGGGTCGGTGGGCCGGTTGCCCCGCACGTCGATGGACGACGGGGTGCGCTGGAACACGAACAGGTGCTGGGCGGCCTCGCCCACATGGGGAATGCACTGCACCGCGGTGGCGCCGGTGCCGATCACCCCGACCACCTTGTCGGACAGCTCGGTCAGGCCCCCGTTGGTGTCGCCGCCGGTGTAGTCGTAGTCCCACCGGCTGGTGTGGAACGAGTGGCCCTCGAAGGTGTCGATGCCGGCGATGCCGGGCAGCTTGGGTCGGCTGAGGGGCCCGATGGCCATGATCACGAACCGGGCCCGCATCCGGTCGTTGTGGTTGGTGTGCAGCACCCAGCGGTTGTCGGAGTCGTCCCAGTGCATCTCATGGACTCGGGTGCCGAAGCACACGTCGCGGTACAGATCGAAGTGGTGGCCCAGCGCCCGGCAGTGCTCCAGGATCTCGGGGCCATAGGAGTACTTCTCCTTGGGCATGTAGCCCATCTCCTCCAGCATCGGCAGGTAGATGTACGACTCGATGTCGCACTGCACGCCCGGGTACTGGTTCCAGTACCAGGTGCCGCCGAACTCGGCCCCGGTCTCGATCATCCGGATGCTCTCCACCCCGAACTGGCGCAGCCGGGCCCCGGCCAAGAGCCCGCTGAACCCGGTGCCGATGATGACCACGTCCACCTCGTCGGTGAGCGGCTCCCGGGTGATCCCGGCTTGGGCGGGGTCGTCAAGGTAGCGGGAATACTCGCCGTCCATGGCGATGTACTGATCGTTGCCTTCGGCCCGGAGGCGCTTGTCGCGCTCCTGCCGATACTTCTCCCGCAGAGCATCGGGGTCGAAGTCCATCCTGGTGTCGGAAGAGAGAGTGTCGCTCATAGCTCACTACGATAGAACTCATGACCTTCGAGGCCCGATTCGACCTGAGCGATGTGCATTGGACCCACATGGAAGGGGGCCCCGAGTTCGACTATCCCATCGAATACGACGTGGCCGTGCTGGGCTCACAGCCCGAGAACGGCACGCTTGACCTGCTGGTTCGCTTCGCCCCCAACTCCCATTGCCACTTCCACCGCCACGTGGCCGCCACCCGGACCCTCGTGCTCCAAGGCGAGCACCATGTGTTCGACATCGAGCCCGACGGCGAGACCATCCACAAGATCAAGCCCCCCGGCACCTACGGCCAGAGCCCCGGCGGGGAGATCCACATGGAGCGGGGCGGGCCGGACGGGGCCATCGTGCTGTTCAACCTCCACTCCCCCACCGGCGTTCTGTTCGAGTCGCTCGACGCCGACCACAACATCACCGCCGTGTCCACCATCGAATCGATGTCCGAGGGCCCCTTGATGGGGGGCTAGACCAGCAAGAGTGGTGGACCGTACTGGACTTGAACCAGTGACCTCTCGCGTGTGAGGCGAGCGCTCTGGCCAACTGAGCTAACGGTCCGGGGGCCGTTCAGGATAGCTCAGGCCACATCGGCGGAGCGAAGAGTTGTTCGCAGTAGGCCATGGCTTGGAGCACCCGCACATCGCCGAGCTGGGGGCCCACCAACTGGAGGCCCACCGGCATGCCGTCGGAGGCGAATCCTGCTCGGACGCTGCCCGCGGGCAGCCGGGTGAGGTTGTAGGGGTAGGTGTGGCGGATCCAGTTGTCGACGTGTTCGCCGTTGACCGACCCCTGGCCTCCGCACTCGGGAAAATGGCCGGCCACGGTGGGGGTAAGGAGCAGGTCGGCGTCGGCCAGCACACCGTTGAGCGTTTCGGACATGGCGTAGAAGATGTCGAGCGCCCGGTTGAAATCGGCCACTTGGGGTTCAGCGGACAGCCCGAAGTAGTAGCGCAGACCGGGGGTTATCTGGTCCATCTGCTCTTTGGTCAGCTCGCCCAACTCGCCCGACACCGCGTTGGCCGATAACAGCACGTACTCCCAGATGGGGTCGTTGAACAGCGCCTCTTCACGGACCTCCACCGCCACGCCGGCGGCCTCCATCTGGGCCACCGCGGCCTCGCATACTGCCACCACCTCGGCATCCGACGGGTTGCCGTCGGGTGAAGGGCACCACACCGCCCGCTTCGGCATCCAGTCCTCATCCAGTGCCTGGCGCCATGAATGTTCGGGACGGGGCAATGAGTCGAGGTCGCGGGGCGACGGCCCCATCACCAGGTCTTGCACAAAGGCCACGTCGGCCACCCGCAGCGCCATCGGGCCGTGGACCGACAGGGGCCACAGTCGGTACGGCCCCTCCACCGGCACCCGGCCCAGGCTGGCCTTGAAGCCGCTGAACCCGCAGGCGGCGGCGGGGATGCGGATCGACCCGCCCCCATCAGAGCCGGTACACAGCGGCACCAGCCCCGCGGTCAGCGCCGCCGCGGTGCCCCCTGAAGACCCACCCGGTGAGCGCTTCGGGTTCCACGGGTTGCCGGTGGCCCCGAACACGGGGTTGTAGGTGTCGCCGGTCCAGCCGAACTCCGGGGTGTTGGTCTTTCCCATCACCACGCAGCCCGCGGCCCGCAGCCGTTCCACCAAGATGCTGTCGGCTTCCGCAGGCGGGTCGTCGGAATGCAGAAACGAACCCTGAGAGGTCACATACCCGGCGGCGTCCTCCAGATCCTTGACCCCGAACGGAATCCCGGCCAACGGACCGACCTCGTCGCCCGAGGCCACCCGGGCGTCAATCTCGTCAGCCTCCGCCAACGACCGCTCGGGATCGGTGGCCACAAAGGCGTTCAACTCATCCTGGGCCTCAATGGCCGCCAGCGAGGCCTCCACCATCTCCCGGGCCGACACCTCCCGGCCCTGAACCGCCGTGGCCCACCCCTGCACCGACCGCTCACGAAAGTCCATAGGAAGCTCCTTCAACGCCGAATCCCCGACAGTACATCCCCCCAAGACAACCGCGAGCCGCGGCCGCGTTCAGCTTTGGGACAACGCCGAGGCCACCACTTCCAGACCGGCGGCTCGACTGGCTTTGACCAATACCGCGGTGTCGTCGTCGACCACCCCGAGGGCTGCTACTGCGGCGGCGGCATTGGCCACCGGGGGCAGGCCGTAGTCGGCGGTTGCCACCGGGATGACCTCGATGCCCAGTTCTTGAGCCAATGCGGCGATGGCGGCATGCTCGGCCGCAGCCCGCTCCCCCAGCTCGGCCATGACCCCCAGCACCGCTACTCGGCGGCGTCGGTCCACAGAGGCTAGCGAGCGCAGTCCAGCGGCCATCGACATGGGATTGGCGTTGTAGGCGTCGTTAATGAGCACCGCCCCCGAGGCCAGATCAGTCACCTCCATGCGCCACGGCGACAACTTGGCTGAGCCCAATCCGGCGGCGATCTCATCCACCCCCACTCCGACGGCCAATGCGGCCGCGGCCGCGGCCAAGGCGTTGTCCACCATGTGCTCGCCGCACACCGCCAACGACACCTCGGCATGTCCATTGGGCGTCTCCAACCGAAACCGGGGACACAGCCCATCGTCCAAGCTCACCCCTGACGCACACACATCGCCCGCAGAGCGGCCAAAGCTCAGCACGGCGCCCCCAGTCCGCTCGGCCATGGCCATCACCAGCGGCTGGTCGGCGTTGAGCACGGCCACGCCCGATAGGCCCAGTGACTCCACCAGCTCCCCCTTGGCCTCGGCCACCGCCTCCACCGTCCCGAACAGCTCGGTGTGGGCCGCTCCCACTGCGGTCACCACGCCCACGGTGGGCCGGGCCAGCGAGCACAGCCAGTCGATGTGGCCTTTGCCCCGGGCGCCCATCTCCACCACCACCGCCTCAGCGCTCTCCGGGCGGTTAATCAGGGTGAGCGGCACCCCCAGCTCGTTGTTGAACGACATCGGGCTGGCGTGAGTGGGGCGGCCAACACCGATGGCCGCGGCGGCCATGTCCTTCACCGATGTCTTGCCCACCGACCCGGTGATGCCCACCACCGGCCCGTCGAACCGGCCACGGGCGTGGAGGCCCAAATCGGCCAGGGCGGCGGCGGTGTCTTCTACCACCACCGCAGTGGCTCCTCGGGAAGGGGCGGAGGTCAGGTAGGCAGTTGCACCCGCAGCCAATGCGTCGTCGATGAAGTCGTGGCCGTCCCGTTCGGCAACCACCGGCACGAACAACTGGCCCGGCACCATCGTGCGAGAGTCGATGGAAGCTCCCGACACTGCGACATCAGGGCCAATCAGCCGCCCGCCGACCGCCCGGGCCACCTCCGACGCCTCCAACTGCACTCTCTTAGCCTCCCACTGTCGGCTGACTTGGTGGGGTACCGTCGGCTTGTGGGAACCCGCGCCCGTTTGGTGTTGCTTTTCGGCGGCCGCTCGGCTGAGCACGACGTGTCCTGCGTCTCGGCTCGCCATGTGGCTGCCGCAGCCGACAGAGAGCGCTTCGAAGTGGTCGCGGTGGGCATCTCCCGCTCAGGTCAGTGGCGGCTGGCCGAGCTGGCCGATCCCCTTCCCGACCGACTGGACGCCGACGGCCTGGGCGTGACTCCGGCCGAGATTTTCGCCGAACCCGGCACAGTGGTTTTCCCTCTGGTACACGGCCCCATGGGCGAGGACGGCACCCTTCAGGGGCTGCTGGAGGTGGCCGACGTTCCCTATGTGGGGTCGGGAGTGCTGGCCTCGGCGGTGTGCATGGACAAGGCCATGGCCAAGCTGGCGTGCGCCCAGCACCAGATACCCCAATGCCGCTACCGAACGGCATCGGCCGGTGACTCCACTGAGGAAGCTGCCCGAGAGGCCATCGCCGATCTGGGTCTGCCGCTGTTCGTGAAGCCGGCCAATATGGGCTCGTCGGTGGGGGTGAGCCGGGCCACCACCGAGTTCGAGACGGTGAAAGCGCTGGAAGCAGCCGCCCAGTACGACCAGACGCTGGTTATTGAGGAGGCCGTCACCGGCCAAGAGATCGAAGTCGCCGTGCTGGGCAACCAAGACCCCGAGGCGTCTGTCCCCGGCGAGATCGTGCCCGGGGCCGAGTTCTACGACTACGCCGACAAGTACCTCACCGACGGCGCCAAACTGGTGGTTCCCGCCGAGATACCCCAAGCCGCCGCCGACCAAGCCCGTGACCTGGCCGTCACCGCATACCGCGCCCTGCGCTGCGAGGGCATGGCCCGGGTGGACTTCCTCTACGAGCCCAACGGGAGGGGAATGCTGATCAGCGAGGTCAACACCATCCCCGGCTTCACCCCCATCAGCATGTACCCCAAACTGTGGGAGGCATCGGGCCTCCCCTACCCGCAGCTCATCGAGACGCTGGTCGCTCTAGCCGTCGAGCGCTACGAGCGCCGCCTCCAACACCGCCGCACCGACCGCTGAGCACCGGCCGACCTGGAGCCAGGGCAGCCCTTGCGCATTCGGGGAATACCCCCTGGGTTTGGTAGAACACTGAGGTGATATCTGACGCTCTGGCGGGCAAGCGGCTGGCCATCACCGGCACGACCGGGTTCTTGGGCACCGCACTGGTAGAGCGCCTGCTGCGATGCGTGCCCGAGGTGGAACTGGTGCTCTTGGTGCGTCCCGGCCGCCGAGGCGTGGAGCAGCGCATCCGCCGGGAGATCATCCGCAACGACGTGTTCGACCCGCTGCGCGACGAACTGGGCAACGACGAGTTCGAACGGCTGTGCCAGGAGCAGGTCACCGGGGTGGCTGGAGACGTGGGAATCGACGGCCTGGGGCTCGACGACGCCGGCCGGGAGCTGATTGCCAGCAGCGACATCATCATCCACTCGGCCGCCGCAGTGGCGTTCGACAATCCGCTGGACACCGCCGTGGAGGTCAACCTCATGGGGCCGGTACGCCTAGTGGAGATGCTCAACGAGATGGGGGCGTCTCCCCACTTCATCGCGGTGTCTACCTGTTATGTGGCCGGCAGCCGCCGGGGCAACGCCCCCGAGGAACCGCTGACCGACGGCCCCATGTACGTGCCGGTGTCGTGGCAGGAGGAGGCCGAGGCCAGCCGCCGACGGCGCATCACCACCGAGACCGAGAGCCGCGATCCCAGCCGCTTGGACGAGTTCCGCAGCCGAGCCCGCCACGAGCTGGGCGCGGCCGGCACCCCGGCGCTGGCCGCCAAGACCGAGCAGCTCCGCAGCCGCTGGGTCCACGACCACATGGTGGAGGCCGGCCGGTCGCGGGCGTCCTCGCTGGGATTCCCCGACGCCTACGCCTTCACCAAGGCGCTGGCCGAGACCGCGGTGGCCGAGATCAAGGGTGATCTCAGGGTCTCCACCGTGAGGCCGTCGATCATCGAGTCGGCCTACTCCGAACCCTTCCCCGGATGGATCCGGGGGTTTCGCATGGCCGAGCCCATCATCATCGGCTACGGGCGAGGGCTGCTCACCGACTTCCCCGGCATCCCCCAGGGCGTGCTGGACGTGATCCCGGTGGACCTGGTGGCCGCCGCCATCTGCGCGGTGGCCGCCCGGGGCCACGACCCTGAGCGGCCGGTGATCCAGGTGGCATCGGGAGCGGTCAACCCGTTCCGGCTCAACCAGCTGGCCGACCTGGCCCACGGCTGGTTCAGCGAGAATCCCATCTACGACGACCGAGACCAGCCCATTCCCCCGCCCAACTGGACCTACCCGGGCCGGGGCCGGGTGGTCCGCCATCTCAAACGGCTGCGCCGGGGACTGGACGTCAGCGAGCGGGTGTTGGGGCGCATGCCCATCCGGGGACGCCAGGCCGAGATCACCGCCGACCTGGACGAGCGGCGCGACCAGGTGGAGCGAGCCTTGGGCTATGTAGAGCTATACGGGGCCTACACCGAATGCGAGGCCCTGTTCGGATTGGACCGGCTGCTGGAGCTCTGGGACAGCCTCGACGACGATGACCAACAAGCCTTCTGCTTTGACCCCCGGATCATCGACTGGCCCCACTACGTGACCGACATCCACCTGCCCACCGTGGTGGCCCAAGGCCGGGTGAAGACGGCCCCGTCTGGGCGCTCGGGGCCGTCCCGCAAAGTCCGCCAGCGAATCCAGGTGCTCTCTCCCGACCGGCACATTGCGGCATTCGACTTGGAGAACACCGTCATCGCCGCCAACGTGGTCATGGCCTACGGCTGGCTGGCCACCCGACGCCTCCCTCTCGACGACCGGGCCCGGCTGGTGGCCAAGATCCTGCTTGAGGCCCCGTCGCTGTTGGCTCTGGACCACCGGGACCGCAGCGACTTCCTCCGTCACTTCTACCGCCGCTACGAGGGGGCGCCGGTGGAGCAAATGGCCGAGGATTCCGGCGAGATGTTCAGCGACCTGATCTTGACCCAGGCCTACCCCGCAGCCATCCGCCGGGTGCGCCAACACCGGGCCGCGGGCCACACCACCGTGCTCATCACCGGCGCGCTGGACTTCATCGTGGAGCCGCTGCGCCCCCTGTTCGACCACATCGTGTGCGCCGAGCTGGGCCAGTCCCACGGCCTCTACACCGGCCAGCTGGCTGAGGTGCCACCCACCAGCGAGTCGAGGGCTGAAGTGCTGCGGGACTTTGCCCGAGCCGAGGGCCTGCTGATGTCGGAGTCGGTGGCCTACGCCGACTCGGCCAGCGACCTGGCCCTGCTCGAGGCAGTGGGCTACCCGGTGGCGGTGAATCCCGAGCCCAAACTGGCCATGCTGGCCCGCAAGCGGGGCTGGCTCATCGAGAACTTCGACAAGGCGCCCGGTGGCCCCCGCAAGCTGCTGCCCATCGGAGCCCGGAAGGCGTCATGAAAGACCGCATCCGACCAACCCCCCGTCCGGGGATGGTGCTAGAGGTTGACCGCTCCACCCCGCCGATCCTGTTCCACCACGGCGAGGGGTTCCGCACCGAGAAGCTCCCCGCCGGGCGCAGCCGGGTGATCTATCCGGCCGAGCCGCTGCTGGGACTGGCCGACCCCGAGGGCGCCATCCGCCGGGCGCTGCTCAACCCCATCGACCAGGATCCGCTGCCCGCCCAGCTTCGCCCGGGCATGAAGCTCACCATCGCGTTCGACGACATCTCCCTGCCGCTGCCCCCCATGCGTCGCCCCGACATCCGCCAGATGGTGATCGAGCAGGTGCTGGAGATGGCCGCGGCGGCCGGAGTGGACGACGTCCACGTGATCGCCGCCTTGGCCCTTCACCGGCGCATGACCGAGGCCGAACTGCGCCACGCGGTGGGCGACCGGACCTATGACGCCTTCGCCCCCTCAGGATGTCTGTACAACCACGACGCCGAGGACCCTGACGGCATGGTGATGCTGGGCACCACCCCCCACGGCGAGGAGGTGCAGTTCTCCAAGCGGGCCGCAGAGAGCGATCTGGTGGTGTACGTGAACATCAACCTGGTGGCCATGGACGGCGGCCACAAGAGCACCGCCACCGGCCTGGCCGGCTACCAGGGGCTGCGCCACCACCACAACGTCAAGACCATGCAGGAGTCCCGCTCGTTCATGGACCAGCACCGCTCCGAACTGCACGCCTCCAACTGGCGCATGGGCAAGGTGCTGCGCGACGCCGGGGTGAAGATCTTCCAGATCGAGACCACGGTCAACAACAACACCTTCGGGGTGGACGGGCCGCTGGCCATGCTCCAGAAGCGGGAGTGGGAGTGGACCGCCAAAGACCGAGCCGCGTTCATCGCCATGACCGCGGGCCTCAAGCAGACCCCGCCCCGGATGGCCCGCCAGATTTTCCAGTCGTGGCGGTCTCCCTACGAGCTCACCTCGGTGCAGGCCGGAGAGGTTGAGGCCGTCCACAAGGTGACCACCGAGAATGTCTATGAGCAGCACCTGGTGCCGGTGGAGGGCCAGACCGACATCTTGACCATGGGCCTGCCCTACATCTGCCCCTACAACGTGAACTCGGTGATGAATCCGATATTGGTCATGTGCCTGGGTCTGGGCTACTTCTTCAACCTCTACCGGGGCCGCCCGCTGGTGCGAGAGGGCGGCGTGGTCATCATGAGCCACCCCACCCGATGGGAGTTCCACCCGGTACACCACCCCAGCTACATCGATTTCTTCGAGCAGGTGCTGGCCGACACCACCGATCCGGTGGAGATCGAGGCCCGCTACGAGCGCCAATTCGCCGAAGACGAGTGGTACATCCACCTGTACCGCACGTCGTACGCCTACCACGGCGTCCACCCCTTCTACATGTGGTACTGGGGGGCGCATGCTCTTCAGCACTTGGGCGAGGTGATCATCGTGGGCGGCGATACTCGGGCGGTGCAGCGCATGGGCTTCCGCCCCGCGTCCACCCTCCAGGACGCCTTAGAGATCGCCAGCGACACCGTGGGCCGCCAGCCCACCGTCACCCACCTCCACAATCCCCCCATCCTGATGGCCGATGTCAGCTAGACGGGTGATCTCGAAGCTGGAGTTCCCCTACCGGACGGGCCGACCACCCGTCGGGGTGCCACCCGCGCCCCAGACCAAGAACCGAGGCGCCGACTACGACACGGACTGGGCCCGCAAGCCGGCGGCTCGAGCCGCCCGGCGGGCCATCACCGAGGCAATCATGCAGCCGGTAATGTCGGTCGTGGCCCGTCCCCGCCGCCAAGGGCTCGACCGGCTGGAGCGCCTCGACGGCCCGGTGATCTTTGCGGCCAACCACCACAGCCACATCGACACCCCGCTGCTGTTCACCTCCATCCCACCCCGTTGGCGACACCGGCTGGTGGTGGGGGCGGCATCGGACTACTTCTTCACCGGGGCGCTCAAGTCGGCGGTCTCGGCGCTGGTGATCGGGGCCATCCCCATCGAGCGGTCCAAGGTGGGGCGGCGCTCGGCCCGCCTGGCCGCGTCGCTCATCGAAGACGGCTGGAGCCTGCTCATCTTCCCTGAGGGCGGTCGCAGCCCCGACGGCTGGGGGCAGCCGTTTTTGGGCGGGGCCGGCTATTTGGCGGTGCGCTGCGGCGTGCCGGTGGTGCCAGTTCACGTGGAGGGAACCGACCGCATCCTGCCCAAGGGCCGCAACGTACCCAAGGTGTCAGCCACCACCATCACCTTCGGCGACCCCCTGGTGCCCACCGAAGAGGACAACGCCCGGCGGTTCGCGGCCCGCATCGAGGTGGCGGTGGCCACCCTGGCCGACGAGTGCGCCACCGACTGGTACCAGGCCCGCCGCCGAGCCCACTCCGGCACCACCCCCGGTCTCACCGGTCCCAATGTCTCCCCCTGGCGCCGGGCCTGGGCCCTCGGCGACCGCTCCCCCCGCTCCCGCCGCCAACACCGGCGCTGGCCCAAGTAGAACCCCTCGGACAGCCGTTCCGCGACAAGGCCAAATCGCCGATAAGCCCGTAGGATCGGAGGTATGCCGGTAGCCGCCTCCACCCCCATTGAGCTGATCGAAAACGTTTATTCCACCCTGGACGAGCGGGTTGACGCCGCCCGGGAGCGTTTTGGGCGAGAGCTCACGTTGGCCGAGAAAATCCTGGTCAACCACCTCGAAGACTCCACCGTCACTCCCGAGCGGGGCGTGTCCTATGTGGACTTGCGGCCCGACCGGGTGGCCATGCAGGACGCCACCGCCCAGATGGCGTGGCTCCAGTTCATGACCGCGGGACTCGACGAGGTACAGGTGCCCACCACCACCCACTGCGACCACCTCATCTCGGCCCGCGTCGACGCCGAGCGCGACCTGGCCGCCGCGCTGGACAACAACGAAGAGGTGTACGACTTTTTGGAGTCGGTGTGCGCCCGCTACGGCGCCGGATTCTGGAAGCCGGGCTCGGGAATCATCCACCAGGTGGTGCTGGAGCAGTACGCCTTCCCCGGCGGCATGATGATCGGCACCGACAGCCACACCCCCAACGCCGGCGGACTCGCCATGGTGGCCGTGGGCGTGGGCGGGGCCGACGCGGTGGACGTCATGACCAGGTTCCCCTGGAACGTGCGCTGGCCCAAGCTAATCGGCGTCCACCTCACCGGAGAGCTCGACGGCTGGGCTGCTCCCAAAGACGTGATCTTGAAGGTGGCCGAGATACTCACCGTGGCCGGCGGCACCGGAGCCATCGTGGAGTACTTCGGACCGGGAGCCCACTCGCTGTCGGCCACCGGCAAGGCCACCATCTGCAACATGGGGGCCGAGATAGGTGCCACCACCTCGCTGTTCGGCTACGACGACGCCATCGCCCGCTACCTCAAGGCCACCGGCCGGGAAGCAGTGGCCGACGCGGCCAACGACGCCGCCCACAACCTGCGGGCCGACAACGCCGTGCTGGCCGACCCCAGCGGTTACTTCGACCGGGTAGTGGAGATCGACTTGTCCAAGCTGGGACCGCACATCAACGGCCCTCACACCCCCGACCGGGCCCGCCCGGTGGCCGACTTGGGAGCCGAGGCCAAGCTGAACGGCTGGCCCCTGGAGGTGAGCGCCGCGCTGGTGGGGTCGTGTACCAACTCCAGCTATGAGGACATCACCCGGGCGGCCAGCATCGCCCGCCACGCCGCGGCCCACGGGCTCAGCGCCAAGTCGCCCCTCATGGTCACCCCCGGCTCCGAGCAGGTGCGGGCCACCATCGAGCGCGACGGGCTGCTGGCTGATTTGGAGGCCATCGGGGCCACCGTTTTGGCCAATGCCTGCGGGCCGTGCATCGGCCAGTGGAGCCGCGACGACGTGGCCGACGGCACCCCCAACAGCATCGTCACCAGCTACAACCGAAACTTCCCCAAGCGCAACGACGGCTATGCCTCCACCAACGCCTTCGTCACCTCGCCGGAGACGGTGGTGGCGTTGGCCCTGGCCGGAACGCTGGACTTCGACCCGGCCAGCGACACCATCGCCGCCCCCGACGGCACCGAGGTGGCCCTCATGGTGGGCCCGGGCACCGAGCTGCCCGACCAGGGGTTCGACCCCGGTGCCAGCGGATTCGTGGCCCCGCCCTCCGACGGCGGCTCCGTAGATGTGCGGGTGTCGCCCATTTCCGAGCGGCTCCAGGTTCTCGAGCCGTTCGCCGCCTGGGACGGCGAGGACTTCCACGGCCTGCCCGTGCTGCTCAAGGCCCAGGGCAAGTGCACCACCGACCACATCTCCATGGCCGGGCCGTGGCTGCGCTACCGGGGCCACCTGGAAAACATCTCCGGCAATCTGTACCTGGGGGCAGTGAACGCCTTCACCGGGGCGGTCGGCGAGGGCAAGAACCAGCTCGACGGCTCCACCGGGTCGTTCCCCGACGTGGCCGCCGCTTACCACGCCGCGGGTCAGCGCTGGGTTGTGGTGGGCGACCAGAATATCGGTGAGGGCTCATCCCGGGAGCACGCCGCCATGGAGCCCCGCTTCCGGGGGTGCGCCGCGGTGATCGCCCGATCCTTCGCCCGCATCCACGAGACCAACCTGAAAAAGCAGGGCGTGCTGGCCCTCACCTTCGCCGATCCCGACGACTACGACCGCATCGGCGAGGACGACCGCATCTCGATTCTGGGCCTGGCCGATTTGGCCCCCGGTGCGCCGGTACAGGTGCAGGTGGCCAAGCCCGACGGGACCGCCGTTGAGGTCACCGCGGAGCACACCTTGTCTCACGATCAGATCGAATGGTTCCAGGCGGGCAGCGCGCTGAATCTGATCCGCCAGCGGACCATGGGCTGACCGGCCGCGGCGAGCCGCCATGGACATTCGCTCCTACTGCCAGCCGTAGATTTACAACTATGGACATCCGCCAGCTCGACGCTCTTTTGGCGATAGCCGACCACAAGACGTTCACCAGCGCGGCCCGGTCGCTGCACACCGTTCAGTCCAATGTGTCCAAGCACATCGCCCGGCTGGAAGAGGAGCTGGGCGCCACCCTGGTGGACCGCGACGCCGGCACCCTCACCGAGGAGGGAGAGGCGGTGGTGGCCCGGGCCCGCCGCATCCGGGCCGAGACCGACGCCATCGCCGACGACATGGCCGCCATGCGCGACGACATCTCCGGCGTCACCCGACTGGGGATCATCGACTCGACCGCCCGATGGCTGATACCCATGGTGCTGCCGGCGCTGGAGGCCACCTACCCCAATATCCGGCTACAGGTGCTAACCGCCACCACAACCAGCCTGCTCCCCCAGGTGGTGGCTGGGAACCTGCACAGCGCGGTGGTCAACCTCCCCCTCAGCGAGTCGGAGATCCGAGTCGAGGAGTTGTTCGAAGAAGACCGCCTGCTCTTCGCCCCACCCGACCACCCCCTGGCCCGCCAATCTTCGGTCTCCCCCACCGAGTTGGGCCGCCATGAGCTGCTGCTCACCCCGGTGGGCACCGCATTTCGGGACGAGATCGACACGGAGCTAAAGAAGCAAGGGGTGGAGCTCACCACTCGGGCCGAGATCGACGGCATGCGCATGATCGCCACCCTGGTCTACGTGGGATTCGGCGCGGCCATCCTGCCTGCTACTGCCGCCCCTCAAGAAGGCGCATGGCGGCGCATCCCCATCACCGGCCTGGTCCCCCGCTCGGTGGGCATGATCTTCAGCCGCCAGGTGGCCCCGTCAGCCATCACCCGGGCGGTGCGCGACGTGATCTTCGAGGTGGTGGGCACTCACGGCTATGACCAAGCCGGGGTGTACCCAAGTTGACATCGGCGCGCGAGACTGGCCGCTACCAATGTCTGATGCCATGACTGCCACCGGGAACCGGCCGCACCGGGTTCCATTGCGGGCCGGATCTCCGGGTTCAGCCCGCGCCTGGCTGGACTCCTACGACGGCCGGGATTGCGTGGCCTTCGAGGTAGAGGACAACGACGCCGACCGGGGAGCCCTCAGCCCGACCGACAGCGAGACCCTGGAGCGGACCGCCCACGAGGCCCTATTGCGCCGGATCCCCCTGGTGGGGTTCATCGCCTCGTCGGGAGCCGATATCGACTCGGGCATCGCCGCCACCATGGGCTGGGGCCGGGTGGCCAAAGCGGTGGTGGACTGCTCGGGCCAGGTGCCCACCATCTTCTGCGCCACCGGACCGGCGGTTTCAGGTCCGGCCCTGCTTTTGGGTCTGGCCGACATCGCCATCGCCACCGAAGACAGCTACGCCTTCGTCTCCGGTCCCCGCATGGTCACCCAGTTCACCGGAGAGGTCATCAGCAACCAGACCCTGGGTGGGGCCGGCCAGCTATCCCGGCGCAGCGGGGTGGCCGCCTTCTTGGTGGAAGACAAGGACGCCGCCTCCGATTTGGTGGGCGCTCTGTTGAGCCTGCTTCCCGCCCACGCCGACGAGCTGCCCCCCCGATATTCGGTGGGCGATCCCGTCGATCGCCCTACCCCCGAACTCTGCGACCTTTTGCCCGACTCGCCGCTAGGCAGCTACGACGTGCGAGACGTGGCCCGGGCGGTGGCCGATGACGGCGACCTTCTGGAGTACAAGGCCGACTGGGCCACCAACTTGGTGTGCGCCTTCGCCACCGTGGCCGGACGGCCGGTGGGGATGCTGGCCAACCAGCCCCAATCCCTGGCCGGAACCCTCGACATCGCGTGCAGCCAGAAGGGGGCTCGGTTTGTGTCGTTCTGCGACGCCTTCAATCTTCCGTTGGTCACCTTCGTGGACACCTCGGGGTTCCAACCGGGCAAAGACCTGGAGTGGCGGGGCATCATCCGCCACGGCGCCCAGTTGGCCTTCGCCTATGCCAGAGCCACGGTGGGCCGGGTGAACGTGACCCTGCGGAAGTCCTACGGCGGGGCCTACATCGTGATGGACTCCCGGCACATGGGCAACGACATCGCCCTGGCCTGGCCCTCGGCGGAGATCGCAGTGATGGGGGCCCGGGGCGCGGTGGAGATCGTCCACCGCCGGGCCAGCCCCGAGGAGCGGGCCGAGCTGGAGACCGCCTATGAGGAGCGCTACCTGAATCCCTATATCGCGGCCGAGCGGGGCTCGATCGACGCGGTGATCGACCCGGCTGACACTCGCGCCGAGGTGGCAGCCGCCCTGGAGCTGCTGGAGTCCAAGCGGGAGTCTCTCCCCCGCCGACGCCACGACAACACCCCTCTTTGACCAGCACGAACCCCTCCCCTGGGAGCGAACCGGGCTGCCTGCGGTATGCTGCGGCAGCGCAGGAGGGAGCAGCGAAAGGAGCCATGCGTGCCTGAGTCCATAACGATCACCGACAATCGGACCGGTGAGTCAATAGAGGTTCCGATTGTCGACGGTGGTGTGGATGCCACAGCCTGGCGAAAACTACTCCCCAACGTGTGGTTCCTGGACCCGTCGTTCAGCACCACCGCGGCCACCACCAGCGCCGTCAGCGAGGTGGACGGCGAGAACGGGATACTGCGCTACCGGGGCTACCCCATCGAGCAACTTGCCGAGCACTCCACCTATCTGGAGGTGGCCTACCTGCTGCTCCACGGCGAGCTGCCCACCCCCGGCGAGTACGACGTGTGGAAGGACGAGATCACCCACCACACCTTCATCCACGAGCGCTTCCGCAAGCGGTTCATGGAGTCGTTCCTGCACGACGCCCACCCAATGGGCATGTTTGTTTCCACCATCGCCGCGCTGTCCACCTTCTATCCCGAGGCCAAGGACATAGAAGACCCTGAGAACCGGATGCACCAGATCGTGCGGCTCATCGCCAAGGTGCCCACCGTGGCCGCCGCCGGGGCCCGATTCAACACCGGCATGCCGTTCGTCTACCCCGACAACGACCTGGACTTCGCCACCAACTTCTTGTCGATGATGTTCAAGATCGCCGAGCCCAGGTACCAGTGCGAGCCGACGTTCAGCCGGGCGCTGGATCTTCTGCTCATCACCCATGCCGACCACGGGCAAAACTGCTCTACCAGCACTGCCCGGGTGGTGGGCAGCGCCCACACCGATCCCTACTCGGTGATCTCGGCTGCGGCCTGCTCGTTGTACGGCCCCCGCCACGGTGGAGCCAACCAGGCCGTCATGGAGATGCTCCACGACATCGGCAGCTACGAGAACATCGATCCCTTCATCAAGGCCGTCAAGGCCGGCGACACCCGCCTGATGGGCTTCGGCCACCGGGTGTACAAGAACTACGACCCCCGGGCCCGGATCATCAAAGAAGCGGCCTACGACGTGTTCGAGGTGACCGGCTCCAACCCGCTGCTCGACATCGCCTTGAAGCTCGAAGAAGTGGCCCTGGCCGACGACTACTTCGTGAGCCGCCGGCTGTACCCCAACGTGGACTTCTACTCCGGGCTCATCTACCAGTCGATGGGCTTTCCCACCGAGATGTTCACCGTGCTGTTCGCCATCGCCCGCACCGCCGGCTGGCTGGCCCACTGGGTAGAGCTCCTAGAACAAGACAGCCGCATAGCCCGCCCCCGCCAGGTCTATACCGGCTCCCAAGAGCGCAACTACACCCCCATCAACCAGCGCTGATCACCGCCTCGGGGCGTCAGCCAAGATCGCTCCTCAGCTCACTCCAGTCAGGCCACCCCGGAAGGCGGTTAGGAGGGTTGCTGCGGCGATGGCGGCGGTTTCGGAGCGGAGGACTGAGGAACTGATGCGGATGGCGTCTAGTTGGTGGCGCTCGGTGGCGGACCAGCCGCCTTCGGGGCCGATGAGGACGGTGGGGTGGTCGAGGGACGGGGGGTTGCCACCGATGTCGGCTCGGATGGCGCCGGGGTGGGCGGCTAGCGCGGCGAAGTCGGTTACTTCGCCGATGTCGGGGAGGCGCACTTGGCGGCTTTGCATGGCGGCCTCGCGGGCCACTCGGCGGAGGCGCTCGGTGTGGCGGGTGGCTCGGTCGGGCTCCCAGCGCACCACGCTGTGCTCGGCGGTGAACGGGACGATGGCGTCCACCCCCAGCTCGGTGAGCTTTTGCACCACCAGCTCGGGGCGGCCTCCTTTGATGAGGGCGAAGCCGATGGTGAGCTTTGGAAGTGGTGCTTCGACGAATACCACCTCGCCGTCCGGATCAGGCTCGGAGTCGGAGGCGGCCCCCAGGCGGCAGACCCGCCATGATCCCGCTCCGTCGGAAGCGGTAAAGGCGTCGCCGGGGCGCAGACGCAGCGACTTGGTCAGGTGATGGCGGTCGTCGTCGCGCAGCTCGAGGCGTTCTAGATCATCGACAAAGACGTGGGGGCCGTTTGCGCCGGTGGGCTTCACGGCTCGTCCAACCGAATCCGTCACTTCCGCCGGGCTTCACGGCGTCGCTTCCTCGAGGAGGGCGCCACCTCTTCGCCCCGCAGCTCGGCCAGCTGTTGGAGCAGGTCGATCTCGTCGTCGCTCAGCCCAGTGGGCGTTTCCACCACCGCCTGCACCAACAGGTCGCCCCGGCCTCGGCCCTCTAGCCGGGGCACGCCCCGGCCTCTGATGCGGAACACCTGGCCGGTCTGGGTGCCGGCGGGGATGTCCAAGTCCTCCACGCTGTCCAGCGTCTCGTACTTCACGTTCACCCCGAGGGCGGCTTGGACCATGGTGAGGTGGAGCTCATCCACCAAGTGGTCGCCCTCACGCCGGAAACGGGGATGGGGGCGCACCTCGATGTGCACATAGAGGTCGCCCGGGGGCCCGCCCCGAGGCCCGGCCGCCCCCCGGCGGGTGACCCGCAGCGTGGACCCGTGGCCCACACCGGCGGGGACGGTGACCGTGTAGTCCCGATCCCCCACCACCAGGCCATCGCCTCGACAGTTGCGGCACGGGTCGGAAATCAATTCGCCGCTGCCCGAGCAGGTCTCACACACCGTGCGGGTTACCACCTGGCCAAGGATCGACTGGCGCACCCGCTGCACTTGACCCATGCCGTCGCAGGTCCCACAAGTAATCGGCTTGGTCCCCTCGGCGGTACCCCGTCCTTCACACGACTCGCACACCGAGGCGGTGCGCACTGTCACCTCGGCATCGGCTCCCAGCACAGAATCCTCGAAGTCGAGGGTGAGCACCGCTTCCAGGTCGGCGCCGCGCTGGGGACCGGTTCTAGTCCTTCCGCCCGCGGTGCCGAACGGGCTGCCCCCAAACGGGCTGTTGCCCCCGAAGAATGCGTCGAAGATGTCGCCCAGGTTCATGCCCGAGAACGGTTCGCCGCCGCCCGCCGCCCCCGGCGCAGTGCCGAAGCGGTCGTAGTGGGCCCGCTTTTGGGGGTCGCTCAGCGTCTCATAGGCCAGGGCGATCTCCTTGAACCGGGCCTCGGCTTCGGCATCGTCGGGGTTGGCGTCTGGGTGGTACTGGCGGGCGAGCCTGCGGAATGCCTTTTTGAGGTCGTCCTCGGTGGCGTCTCGGCCCACGCCGAGCAGGTCGTAGAAGTCGGCAGACATGATCTAGGGGGTCGACAGCCGATCGCCCAGCTTCTGGCTCACCACCGCCACCGCGGCCAAAGCTTGGGGATAGTTCATGCGGGTGGGGCCCAGCACCCCGATGGAGCCCACAGGCTGGCCGGCCACCTCGTAGGGGGCCACTATCAGCGAGCACTCAGCCAACGGGGCCACCCCGGTTTCCGAGCCGATGGCCACGGTGAGGCCCCGGTCCAAGATGTCTCTCACCAACGACACAACCACCAACTGCTTCTCCAGTATTCCCAGAACCGACCTCACCGTGTCGGTGGCGTCGAACAGACCAGCCACGCTGGCCGCCCCTCCCACGTAGAGCTGCTCCTCGGCGTCGCTCAAATCGGCCAGCGAGCCCATGATCCGAGACGCCAACGGGCTCAGCCGGGCCACAGCGCCCCGATCCCGCAGCGCAGTGGCCGGTCGCCCGGCCAAGAACTCGGTGAGCGCGGTGGCGGCCCGGGCCAGCTCCACAGAATCGGCGGGCTGGTCCATCTCGATGGTGCGCTTGTCCACCGATCCGTTCTCGTACACCACCAGGGCCAGCACCAGCCGCTCCGACAGGTCCACCAAATTCACCGACCGGATGGCCGCGCTGGAATGCTGGGGGGCCACCACC
The DNA here is from genome assembly GCA_002239105.1 of marine group bacterium Sva0996 bin134. Classification (GTDB taxonomy): domain Bacteria; phylum Actinomycetota; class Acidimicrobiia; order Acidimicrobiales; family Bin134; genus Poriferisocius. Next base: position 30,098 of record MPNQ01000018.1, read on the forward strand.
AAAGCGGCGTACGCCGTGAGGTCGGCCAGCAACGCGCTGGTGTCGGCCAGCATCTGCTCGAGCTCGCTGTGGGTGGTGTCGAAGAAGGCCCGCACCTGCTGGCGCTCGCTGCGGCCCAGGGTGCCGGGCACGTCGGCAAGCGTGTCCACGAAATGGCGGTAACCCTTCTCGGTGGGGATGCGGCCCGCGCTGGTATGGGGCTGGCTCAGATATCCAGCCTGCTCTAGGGCCAGCATCTCGTTGCGGACGGTGGCCGGCGACACGCCCAAGTCGGCCATCTCAGAGACATGGGAGGAGCCCACGGGCTGGGTGGTGGATATGTACCCCTCCACCACGGCCCGCAGCACCGCGGCCTTGCGGGCCGAGAGGGTCTCGCTGCCTGTCCTCATTGAATCCCTGATACTAATGGGCAGCCCGAGCCTGACCTCCGTCGAGCCGACCGACCGTCAGTCATCCAGGCGGAGCGCGGATATGAACGCCTCTTGGGGCACGTCCACCCGGCCGATGGCCTTCATCTTCTTCTTGCCAGCCTTCTGGTTCTCCAGCAGCTTGCGCTTGCGGGTCACATCGCCGCCGTACAGCTTGGCGGTGACATCTTTGCGGAAGGCCTTCACCGTTTCGCGGGCGATGATCTTGCCGCCTATGGCCGCCTGGATGGGTACGTCGAACTGCTGGCGGGGGATCAGCTCCTTCAGCTTCTCGGTCATTCGCCGGCCGTAGAAATAGGCCGAGTCCCGGTGGACGATGGAGCTGAAGGCGTCCACCGGCTCGTGCTGGAGCAAGATGTCCACCTTGGTGAGGTCGGCGGCGGTGTATCCGTCGGGCTCGTAGTCGAGGCTGGCATAGCCCTGCGTGCGGCTCTTGAGCTGGTCGAAGAAGTCCACCACCACCTCGGCCAGGGGCAGCCGGTAAGACAGCTCCACCCGCTCGGGCGACAGGTACTCCATTTTCTTCATCTCCCCCCGGCGGGCCTGGCACAGCTCCATGAGGGTGCCGGTGTAGTCGGCGGGGGCGATGATGGTGGCGGCCAGCATGGGCTCTTGGATGCCCCGCACCTCGGCGGCGGGGGGCATGGCCGAGGGATTGTCCACCTCGACATGTTCGCCGTTGTCCAGCTCTACCCGGTAGGCCACTGAAGGAGCGGTGGCAATGAGGCTGAGCCCGAACTCCCGCTCGAGGCGCTCTCGCACGATCTCCATGTGCAAGAGCCCGAGGAACCCGCAGCGGAAGCCGAATCCCAGCGCGCCCGACGATTCCGGCTGGTAGTTGAAGCTGGAGTCGCTCACCCGCAACCGCTCAAGCGAGTCGCGCAGGGCGGCGAACTCGTCGCCGTCGATGGGATACAGACCGCAGAACACCATCGACTTGGGCTCCTGGTATCCGGCCAGGGGCTCGGACGCGCCACTGCGGGCGGTGGTTACAGTCTCGCCCGAGCGGGCCTCGGCCACGTTCTTCATGCCCGCGATGAGGTAGCCCACCTCGCCAGGCCCCAGCTCGTCGATCGGTGTCGGCTGTGGCGCCCACACCCCGATCTCGTCGGTCTCCCGATCGGTGCGGGCCTGCATGAACCGAATCTTGGCCCCTGAGCGCAGCCGTCCGTTCATAACCCGCACGGAGCTGACCACACCCCGGTACTGGTCGAAGTGGGAATCGAAAATCAGTGCCTGGAGGGGACCTTCGGGATCGCCCACTGGCGGCGGCGTGCGGGCCACCACGGCGTCGAGCAGCTCCTGAACCCCCTCGCCGGTTTTGGCGCTGATGTGCAGGACGTCTTCGGCGGCGATGCCCAGCACCTGCTCGATCTCTTCAGCCCGGCGCTCGGGCTCGGCCGCGGGCAGGTCGATCTTGTTGACGGCGACCACCACCTCCAGATCGTTCTCCATGGCCAGGTAGCAGTTGGCCAGCGTCTGGGCTTCGATCCCCTGGGCCGCGTCCACCAGCAGGATCACCGACTCGCAGGCGGCCAAGGAGCGGCTCACCTCGTAGCCGAAGTCCACGTGACCGGGGGTGTCGATGAGGTTGATTACGTGGCCATCGTGGTCGAGGCGGACGCTCTGGAGTTTGATGGTGATCCCCCGCTCCCGCTCCAGATCCATGGAATCGAGATATTGGGCGCGCATCTCCCGGGGGTCGACCGCACCGCAAATCTCCAGCATGCGATCGGCCAGCGTGGACTTGCCGTGGTCGATGTGGGCGATGATCGAGGTGTTGCGGATTCGGGAGAGGTCAATGGACACGACAACTAGAAACGCTACCGCCCCTCCCGTGTGGTTGGTGGGGTTGGCGGGCGGTAGAGTTGTCATTCTGTGGCAAACATCAAGAGCCAGATAAAGCGCAACCGCCAGAACGAGAAGCGCCGCCAGCGCAACCGGGCCGTGCGCTCCGAGATCATCACCCGCACCCGGAATGCCGAGACCGCCGCGGAGTCCGGCGACGAGGTAGAGACTGCCGAAGCCGCTCGCCTCGCCATAAAGCGCATCGACAAGGCCGCCAGCAAGGGCGTGTTGCACCCCAACACCGCTGCCAGGAAGAAGTCCCGCCTGATGAAGCGCCTGGCCCGCCTTCAAGCCGAGTAGGCCGCGGCCAGCCCCTAGCGATTGAGCTGGGTGAGGCGGGCCACCAGCACTTCCAGCACCGCCTCGGGGGCCACCGCAGTGGCGCCCCGAAGATCCAGATCGGCTTGGGCCAGCAGCTCGACCGACCGGGCGATCCTCTTCGATCCGAGCTTGCGGGACTGGCGCAGCGCTTTGCGGGCCGGGAAGGTGGAGCCCTTCATGCCCAACAGCTCGGCCGCCTCCTTCTCGTCGGCGGCATCGGCGCCGTCGAGGCGCAGGAGGCGGGTGTGGTGGTTGTAGAGCGTGGCCAACACCTGCATCTCATTTCGGCCCCCGGCGTGGAGCATGCGGCGCAGCTTGTCCAAGGCGTCGGCGATGTTGCCCGACTCCACCGCGTCGGTGAGCTCCCAGGGGGGCACCGATCCGGCCTCCCAGATGAAGGGGACCACTTCGTCGGCCTCCAAGGCCCGATCCGGTCCGTAGGCCGAGGCCAAAGTGGTGAGCACTGCGGGGAGTCGGCTCAGATCCTCCCCTAGGTGATCGGCCAGCAGACGCTTGGCCCCCGGCCGCAACCGCAAACCGGCGGCGGCAATCTGTGTGTCCATCCAGTTGGCGGCCCCATCTCGACCCCGGGGAACCCCAGCGCCTATCACCTCGCCGCCCGCCGCGGTCACTGCCTCGGACAGGCGTTTGGGTACCGCTCCCATCCGCTGGAGCGCCGGCCCCTTCTCCCACACCAGCACCAAATCGGTGGTATCCAGGGGGTTGTCCAGGTAGCCGAGCAGGGGTCCGAGCGAGTCAACGGTGGAGAACCGGCCCAGCTGCCGGCCCACAACCACCCGACGGCCGGTGAGAAACGGCGGGGTCTGGGCGGCGTCCACCAGCGGAGCGATCTGGTAGTCCTCGTCTTCCTGGTAGGCGGCCTCGTTCAGCTCAGCCACCATCAGCGACCGGTCACCGTCGCCCACCAGTTGGGCCACCCGGTCTCGGACCGCGTTGGCCAACAGCACATCATCGTCGCCGTGAAGAAGGATGACGGTGGCGCTCATCGCGAACCCCATGGATGGTTGAACACCGCGCTCATGGGGCTTCTCGCTGGAGTTGGAGTACTGCGCTCATGAAGTCGGCCACCCGGCGGGTGCCGGCCACATCGTGGGCCCGCAGAACTCGACAGCCCAATCCAATGCCGAGGGCATGGGCCGCCAGGGTGGCCTCCCGCCGGTCCCCCACCTCGGTGCCGGTCAGCGCCCCCAAGAACCCCTTGTTGGACACCGACAAGAACACCGGGTAGCCCAGACCGGCCAACTCGTCGGCCCGGCGCAGCAGTTCAGCCGACATATCGGGGGTTTTGCCCAGGTCGTGGCCGGCGTCGAGCATCACCCGCTGCGGGGGAATTCCCGCGTCCACCGCCCACTGGGCCCGCTCGGCCAGAAACCGGCTCACCTCGCCCACCAGGTCGTCGTAGAACGGCTCGGGATCGGCCACCCGCGGGGCCAGGCGCACATGGCAGGCCACCACCGAAGCCCCGGCCTCAGCGGCTTCGCAGAGGAAGTCAGGATCGGCAAACCCGCTGATGTCGTTGCCCACCACCGCTCCAGCGGCATAGCTCTCCCGAGCCACCGAGGCCCGCCAGGTGTCCACCGAAATGGGTAGGTCGAAGCGCTTTCGCAACGCTTCGATGGCCGGCACCACCCGGTCCATCTCCTCGGCCTCAGTCACCTCCGGGCCGGGACCGGCCTTCACGCCGCCCACGTCCAAGAAGTCCGCCCCCTCGTCCACCAGCGTCTCGGCTTTGGCCAAAAAGTCGTCGAAATCCCAGTACTGGCCGGCGTCGTAAAAGGAGTCGGGTGTGCGGTTCAAAATCCCCATCACCAGAGCCCGGGTGGTCACGTCAAACCGGTGGGCCCCCAGCTCCACAATCACGACGGCGACGCTACACCGCCTGTCGGGGTAACCGTCACTACCAGGCGGGGATCGTGGGACACCACCTCCACTTCTAGGCCGCCGACGAGTACTTGCTGGCCGGATCGGACGGTGGTGGCGCCGCCGATGCGGTGGCCGGGTGGGGCTATGACCGCTCCAACCCACATGCGCTCTTTTAGCGAACGGATCTGGTCGCGTTGGGCACGGGTGCCCCGGTCGGCCACTGCCAGATCGACTGCGCCGACGCCAGCCCGGCGCAGGTCTTCTAGCAGTCTCTCGGTCGATCGATTGGAGGCCAGGGCGATCACCACGGTTTGCTGTTCCCGCCACACTTCGACTCCGGATTCGAGCACGGTGTGAAACGGCGGGTCGGAGATCCGCAGGGCCACCGCTGGCACCAGCAGCGCTATGGCCAGAGCGGAGGCGGCCACCGCCCGCAGCGGGCGTCGTCGAGCCAGCCACCAACATCCGACGCCTACAGTCACGACAACCAAGTGCGGCGCCCGCAGCTCGCCCAGACGAGCTGACGCCGCCCAGCCGGCCACCGCCTCGATCCAGCCGATGCCCACTGCGGTGGGCCAGTGGATGGCTTGGGCCAGCGGGCCGCCCATGAGTCCGGCGACAACTCCGGCCGACAGGCTCCACATCATGATCGGCCCGGCTACGGGGGCGGCTAGCAGGTTGGCGGGCAGGGAGGCCACCGGCACCCCGCCGAAGATGGCGATCAACAGAGGCGACACGGCCAACTGGGCTGAGACGGTCACGGCCAGCGCCTCGGCCAGCAACCGAGGACCGGGCAGGCGCTCGGCCAGACGAGGTGCCCACAAGATGATGCCCGCCGAGGCCGCCACCGACAGTCGGAAGGCCACAGAGTGCACCAACAGCGGATCGACCAGCACCAACAGGGCCACGGCCAGGGCCAGCACCCGGCGGCTGGAGGCATCGCGGCCCAACAGGGTGGCGGTGGCGGCGATGGCCGCCATAACGGTGGCCCGCAGCACCGAGGGCTCGAACCGGGTGACCAAGGCAAAGAAGGCGATCACCCCCAGCGTGAGCACCCAGCGGCCCCGGTAGTCGAAGCGCTCGATCAGCGGGCGGGCCAGGATCAACACGAAGGCCACGTTCTGGCCCGACACGGCCAGCAGATGGGTGAGGCCCGCGGCCCGGAAGTCGTCTGACACCACCGGCGACTGGTAGCGATCGTCGCCGTAAGACAGCCCGGTGAACAGGGCGTGGCGGTCGTCGTCGAGCGACTCAGCACCGGAGGCGATTGTGCGGCGCAGCCAGTTGGCCAGCCGATAGGGCGGCGACCCGTCGCGATGGCTGTGGATGCGGTCGATGCTCAGCCGGTTGGCGATGTGGCGGGCCGCTTGGTAGTCGGGCAGCGGCTGAATTGGGCGCACGCTGCCGGTGATGAGGATGCGATCCCCAGCCAGGCGCTCTCCCAGGTCGCGGGCGGCTCGGCCGTAGGCCCACGCTTCGTAGCGCCGTCCCTCCGCCCGCACGCTCACCCTCATCCCTTCGCCGACGGGAACCGGATCGGCCACCAAGGTTGCTTCGCCTTCAAACGCCGCGGGCTCAACTGGGTCGAGTCCTGCCCAGGCCCTTGCCCCCAGCGAAGAGCTGAGCAGCATGATGGCGGCCACCAGCAGCCACGGCTTGCGGACGGCTAGGGCCACGAGCGCCAAGGCGACCGCGGGGAGCAGCGGTACCGCCGCCGACCACCAGGCGCCGACCATGGCGGCAACCGCCAACGCCACAGCGTGTCGGTCGCTCATTGCGGCCCGTTGCTCACACGGCGACCAGGTCTCGGATCAGCTCGAGCTTTGCGGGCCCGATGCCCGATACCGCCAGCAGCCCATCGACCGAGGCAAAACCGCCAATACGCTGGCGGTGCTCGATGATGGCCGCGGCGATAGCCGGTCCCACCCCAGGTAGGGACTCCAGTTGCTCGGGGGTGGCAGAGTTGAGGTTCAAAGGCCCGGATGGCGCGGCAGGCCCGCCACCAGCCGGTCCGCTTCCGTTCAGGGGAGCGGGAATCTCGGTTTGGCCGACCACTGGGAAGTACACCCACTGCCCGTCGAACAGCGTTTCGGCCAGGTTCACCCGGTCGTAGTCGGCATCGCCGGTCAGCCCACCGGCCGCTTCAACCAGGTCGAGCACGCGAGCTTCGCCCCGAAACAGGTACACACCGGGGACCTGCACCGCACCGGCGGCATGAACCAGGATCGGGGTCGGTTCGGTGACCGGAGTCGGGCGGGCAGGCAGCGGAGTGGCCATGGGAATGATCGCCTCTGGCCGGGGAGCGCCATTGGCACCGACGATCATGTAGGCCGCCGCTGCGACAATGATCACGAGTCCGGCCCCTGCCATCAGGAGCCGGGGTCCGGTGATCAGGTGGCGGTAGTCATCCCACATCTCCCGGACCCGCTCCGCCGGGCTCAGCCGGGGAGGGGGCAGCGAGGAATCTTCCATGGCTGTTTCCGGGCGCGCCGCGCCATGCCAGTGGAGGGGGAAGCAGCGTCAGGGTATCAGCCCAAAGTCAGAATCGACAGGGGCCTGAGTCCCCCGGAGCCAATTGAACGGGGCTCAGTAGATCTGAGCGGTGAGTCGACGCCGGTAAATGGGGGTGCGGGGATCTTCTGTACCCATGATCTCGAGCAGGTCCACGAACTCCTGGCGGGCTGCCGGGTCGGCCTTCACCTGGCCGAGCAAACCCTCTAGACGGGCTTCGACGTCGCCGTTGGCAGCGCCACCACCGCCGGTTCGGGCCAGAGCGGCCACCCGGCGGACCTCGGCGGTCTCGGGAATTCGCTCCAGCAGCTCGAGGGCCTCATCGGCCCGTCCATCGGCAACCAGCAGGTCGGCCAGCGCCACCACTGCGCCTTCATGGTCGGCGTCGAGCTCCAGCGCCGCCCGCAGAGAATCCTCGTCGCCCGCGGCTACCAGCGCCTCCAGCTCGGTCTCCGTCTCGGTGGGCAGCAGTCGCTGCACGAATTCGGCCACCGCGGCCTCGCCCTGGGCACCGATGAAGCCGTCCACCACTTTGCCGTCTCGCATGGCGTACACGGCGGGAATGCTCTGCACCTGGAAGGCCTGGGCGGTCTGGGGGCTGTCGTCCACGTTGACTTTGGCCAGCTCCACCGCCCCGTCGGTGGCCGCCACTGCCTGCTCCAGAATCGGCCCGAGCGTTTTGCACGGTCCGCACCACGGCGCCCACAAATCCACCACCACCGCCACGGTGTGGGATCGCTCCACTACTTCGGTCGCAAACGTTGCGTCGCTTACATCGGCCATCGGCTACCTCTCATTGACCCAGATTGAACGCTACCCTCACCAGTTGCATGGACCACATCCGAGGCATTCAGCATGACGCGGTCAGCGCGTGGTTCGAAGCCCATGTTCCCGGCGTGGCCTTGCCGTTGACGTTCGAGTTGATGGCCGGCGGGCACTCCAACCTCACATTCAAGGTGGCCGATGCCCATGGCCAGTGCTACGTGCTGCGCCGGCCCCCGCTCTACCAGGTGCTGGCCACCGCCCATGACATGGGCCGAGAGCACAAGATCATCGCCGCCCTGACCGATACCGACGTGCCGGTTCCCCGCGCGTTCGGGCTGTGCGAGGACGAATCAGTCAACGAGCGCCCGTTCTACGTCATGGACTTTGTGGACGGGAAGGTTGTGCGCAGCCGCAGGCATGCCGTTGCCCTGGCCCCTGATCGGCGCCGGGCCGCCTCCCAGTCGATTGCCCAGACCCTGGCCCACATCCACGCGGTGGACGTGGATGAGGTGGGGCTGGGCGATCTGGGCCGCAAGGAGGACTACATCGCCCGCCAGCTCCGGCGCTGGCTGCGCCAGTTCGAGGAGTCCAAGACCCAGGACCGCCCCCAGATACAAGAGGTTCACGACCACCTTGTCGCCCGCATCCCCGACCAGGGAGAAGCCGGCATCGTCCACGGCGACTACCGCCTGGACAACTGCATCCTGGGCGAACAGGGCCAGGTGGTGGCGGTGCTCGACTGGGAGCTGTGCACCCTGGGCGACCGCAACGCCGATGTGGCCCAGCTTCTGGTGTATTGGGCCGAGCCCGATGACTTGGAGGTTGCCTTGGACGATCCCCCCACCGCCGAATCCGGATTCGCCAGCCGGGCCGAGATGTTCGACCTATACCTGGAGGCATCGGGGCGCGATATCGACAGCTTCGATTTCTATATGGCCTTCGGCTACTGGAAGCTGGCCTGCATCTTGGAAGGCGTGTACAGCCGCTATGTGGGAGGGGCAATGGGCGACAAAGCGCCGCCCCAGGGGGCCGAGAGCTTCGTCGCCCGGGTGGACACCCTGGTTGACATGGCCACATCAGCCGCGGAGCAGGTGGCATGAGCAGCGAGTTGGTCACCGTCCAGCAGCTGCCTGACCTGGTCGACCCGGTATTGGTGGTGGCCCTCGACGGGTGGGTGGACGCCGGATATGGCATGCGCAACGCCGCTGAGATCATGATCGACTCAAGCGAAGCGGTGCAGGTGGCCTGCTTCGATTCCGACCTGTTGATAGATCACCGAGCCCGCCGTCCCACTATGACCGTACGAGACGGCCGGGTCGACGACATTTCGTGGCCGGCGATAAGGCTCGAGGTGTTGTGCGACCTCGACCAGCGCAAGTTCTTGATGCTCCACGGCCCCGAGCCCGACTTCCGCTGGCAGGCGTTTTGCACCGCGGTCGTCGAATTGGTGCAGCAGTTGGGGGTAGCCCGGGTGGTGTCGTTGGGGGCCTACCCCGCCGCGGTGCCCCATACCCGACCTGTGCGCCTGTCGGCCACCGGCACCACTCAGGATCTGATCGAGCGGTTCGGCTCTTTTCAGGGAACCCTGGAGGTTCCCGCCGGCATCAGCTCAGCTTTGGCCAAGCTATTCGAGGCCGCCGGACTGGAAACGGTGTCGGTGTGGGCCCAAGTGCCCCACTACGCATCCGGATCGCCATTCCCGGCCAGCACTGCGGCCCTCATACAAGGTCTGCGCACCGTTACCGAGTTGCGGTTCGATCCGGCACCGCTGATCGCCGAGGGGCTGGAGGTGTCCCGTCGGCTCGACACCATGATCGCCCAGAACGCCAGCCACAAGCGCCTGTTGGGGCAGCTGGAAGGCGCCTACGACACCACCATGGGAGAACACGGCGACGAGATCCCCACCGGGGACGAGTTGGCCGAAGAGCTGGAGCGCTTTTTGCGCGATCAGGACGAGTCCAAATGACCACCACTACCCGAGAGGACAGAGCATGAAGCTAGACGGCGGCCTCGTTACCAGAGCGTCCAGAAAGGGATCGGTTGGACCACTTGGCGATGCCGCCGACAACGCCCGCAGCTTGGAGGCGGCCGGCTACGACGGGGTCTGGTCGGCCGAGCTCGACCATGACCCATTCCTGCCGCTGGTGCTGGCCGCCGAGCACACCAGCCGCATCCAGATCGGAACCTCGATTGCGGTGGCATTCGCCCGCAATCCGATGGTCTTGGCCAACTTGGGGTGGGATCTCCAGGCCTATTCCAGCGGGCGTTTCATTCTCGGCCTCGGTTCACAGATAAAGCCCCACATCACCAAGCGATTCTCCATGCCCTGGTCTCACCCCGCCGCCCGCATGAAGGAGATGATCGACGCCATCAAGGCCACATGGGACAGCTGGGAGACCGGTGAGCGGCTGAACTTTCGGGGCGAGTTCTACCAACACACCCTCATGACGCCGATGTTCAGCCCCGGATCCAATCCCTTCGGCCCACCCCCCATCCATTTGGCCGCGGTGGGCGACCTCATGACCGAAGCGGCCGGCGAGTCGGCCGACGGCTGGATCAGCCACGGATTCACCACGCCCAGCTACGTGCGGGAGGTGTCGCTGCCCGCCCTCGAGCGGGGGGCCGCTAAGGCAGGGCGCAACCCCATGGACATAGAGGTGTCAATGCCCGTGTTCATTGTCACCGGCGAATCCGAGGAGGAAATGGCGTCAGCCGCCCAAGCGGCCCGCCAGCAACTGGCCTTCTACGGCTCGACGCCTGCATATCGCCCGGTGCTAGAGCACCACGGCTGGGGCGACGCCCAAGACGAGCTGAACCGCATGTCCAAGCAGGGCCAATGGGTGGAGATGGCCGAGGTGATCGACGACACCATGTTGGGAACGTTCGGGGTGGTGGCCGAGCCCCAGAACCTGGCCAGCGGCGTGGCCGCCAGCTACGGGGGGCTGATCGACCGGATGTCGTTCGGCCAGGGCCTCCGTACCGACGGCCCCTGGGCCGAGGTGCGCGAGGCGCTTCGAGCCATTCCGGGACGGTCGCCCGAATAGGGTTGCCGCGGTGGACTCAAAGGATCCTTCGGACTACCACGAGGGGCTGGCCCAGGCCGAAGAGGCCGCCATCAACCCCCACAGGGAATGGGAACGGGGCCGTGCTGAGCCCCCGGAAGTGCGCGACGACGGCTTCGGCGGGCGCATCCTGAACCTGTACCGCCGCGACCACACCGAGGCGGTGCTGCGCAACAGCGGGGTGTTCTCCACCCGGGTGGTGGCCGAATCGATGACACCGTTCATGGGGCCGCTCATGCTGGGGATGGACGGCGATGAGCACACCGCCTATCGGGGGCTGGTGTCCGGGGCGTTCCGATCCTCCGCGCTGGCCCGCTGGGAGACCGAGCTGGTGGCGCCCATCGTGAACGAATTGCTCGACGGCATCGCTCCTCGGGGAAGGGCCGATCTGGTGGCCGAGCTGACCCAGCGGTTCCCCACTCGGGTGATCGCCGGGATCATGGGCGTGCCGCTGGACGACGCCGATCAGTTCCGGCTGTGGTCCGAGCAGGTGAGCGCCGGTCCCCTCTATCCCGAGCCGGGCCACGCCGCCTCCCAAGCCATGCGGGACTACCTCCAGCCCATCGTGGAAGACCGCAAGGCCAACCCCCAAGACGACCTCATCAGCGACATCATCCACGCCGAGATCGACGGCCAGCGCCTCGACGACGAGCACATCTACGGGTTCTTGCTGCTGTTGATGCCCGCCGGAGCCGAGACCACCTCCCGGGAGCTGGGCATCGCCTTGACGGCATTGCTGACCCACGAGGGCTGGCTCGACCGGCTCAAGGCCGACTGGTCGCTCCTCGACCAGGTGATCGAGGAAACCCTGCGGTGGGAAAGCTCTGCCCCGCTGGCCACCCGGGAAGCCACGGCAGACACCGAGGTGGGCGGATGCCCTGTCCCGGCCGGCACCCGGCTGATGATGACCATGACGTCGGCCAACCGGGACGAGCAGGTGTACTCCGATGGCGACCGCTGGGATCCTGACCGGGAGCAGCCCGTACCCCACATGGCGTTCGGCTGGGGCCGGCACCTGTGCTTGGGCATGCACCTGGCCCGCCTCGAGCTCCGGGTGGCCCTGCGAACCATCCTCAAGCGGCTTCCCGGACTGCGCCTCGACCCCGACGCCGACCCTCCCCTCATCCGTGGGGTGGCCTTCCGGGGCCCAGAAGAGCTTCATGTGGAGTGGGACGTCTAGCGGAGTGCTACACCACCACGTTGACCAGCTTGGGGGGGCGGGCGATGACCCGTCGGGGTTCGCCGCCATCGAGGTAGGCCTGCACCCTCTCTGACGCCAGGGCCAGTGCCTCAGCCTCAGCGTCGGCGATGTCGGCGGACACTTCGATGCGGTCGCGCACCTTGCCGTTCACTTGCACCACCATGGTGACCGTCTCCAGCACCAGCTTGGCCTTATCGGCGGTGGGCCACTGCTCGATGTGGACGTTGCCGCCCCGGCGTATTTCCCACAGCTCAGCGCAGATGTGGGGCACCATGGGCGCCATAGCCAGCAGCAGCGAGTCGATGGCGAACGCCAGCGTGTCGTGGTGGGGACCGTCGTCGGACTGCACGTAGCGGTAGAGCTCGTTGGTGAACTCCATGCAGCCGGCCACCGCGGTGTTGTACGACCAGCGGTCGAACTCGGAGGTGATGCGATCAATGAGCCGGTGGGTGGCCGCGTCGATGGCGTCGTCTGCTGGGGTGGCCGCACCGGTGCGGGCCGGGTTGGCCCGCTCGGCGGTGCCGGCGGCCAACCGCCACAGCCGGCCCAAGAAGCGGGCGCAGCCCTCGAGTCCGAAGTCCTCCCAGTCCACGTCCTCGGCGGGGGGCTTGACCTGCAAGATGGCCAGGCGCAGGGTGTCGGCGCCGTAGGTGTCGATGAAGTCCTCGGGGGCCACCAGGTTGCCCTTCGACTTCGACATCTTGCCCCCGCCCATTCGCACCATGCCCTGGGTGAACAGCCGCTGGAAGGGCTCTCGCAGCCCGGCAGGGGCTACGCCCAGATCTGACAGCGCCCGGGTGAAGAACCGGGCGTACATCAGATGCAAGATGGCGTGCTCCACCCCGCCGATGTACTGGTCCACCGGCAGCCACCGCTCCAGCGCCTCTTGGCTGAATGGCATCTCGGAGTTGTGGGGGTCGGCGAAGCGCAGGAAGTACCACGAGGAGTCCACGAAAGTGTCCATGGTGTCGGTCTCCCGCCGGGCCGGGCCACCGCAGCCGGGGCACTCGGTGTGCAAGAAGCCGGGGTGGTCCACCAGCGGCGACCGCCCGGTGGGCATGAAGGCCACGTCATCGGGCAGGCCCACCGGCAGTTCGTCGTAGGGCACCGGCACCGTCCCGCACCCCTCGCAGTACACCACGGGGATGGGGCATCCCCAATAGCGCTGGCGGGATAGCAGCCAATCGCGCAGCCGGTAATTGACTTTGCGCTCGCCGATGCCCCGTTCTTCCAGCCAGTCGATGGAAGCGGACTTGGCCTCGGCCATCCACAGGCCGTTGAGCCACTCGCTGTTGATGGACGGCCCGTCGCCGGTGTAGGCCTCCCCATCGAAATCCTCGGAAGGCTCAACGGTACGGATAATGGGCAGGCCGTAGGCGGTGGCGAAGTCCCAGTCGCGCTGGTCCTCGCCGGGTACGGCCATGATCGCCCCGGTGCCGTAGGTGGTGAGCACGTAGTCGGCCAAAAACAGCGGAATCGCCTCGCCGGTGAACGGGTTGACCACCCGGGTGCCGGTGTCCACGCCCCGCTTGTCGGCCGGGCCGCCCGTCGATAACCGTTCGATCTCGCTGCGCTCGGCCACTGCGCTTATGAATGCCTCCACCTCGACCTGGCGATGGTCGGCTACCAGCTCCGGCACACGGGGGTGCTCGGGGGACATGACCGCGAAGGTCATGCCGAAGCTTGTGTCGGGCCGGGTGGTGAATACCGGAATGCCCTCTATGTCGTGGCGGGGCTGGCCGGCGTCATCAGCGATGGGCAGGGTGAACTCGACGCCCTCAGAGCGGCCGATCCAGTTGCGCTGCATCGTCTTGACCCGGTTGGGCCAGTCCAGGCCGTCAAGGCCGTCGAGCAGTTCCTCGGCGTAGGCAGTTATGCGGTAAAACCACTGCTCCAGCTCGCGCTGCTGGGCCATGTCGCCGGAGCGCTCGCAGGTTCCGTCGGCCAGCACCTGCTCGTTGGCCAGCACCGTCTGGCAGCCGGGGCACCAGTTCACCGGTGCAGTGGCCCGGTACACCAGGCCAGCCTCGTAGAACTTCAAGAAGATCCACTGGGTGAAGCGGATGTAGTCGGGATCGTGGCTGCTCAGGGTCCGGCGCCAGTCGTACACCGCTCCGATGCGGCGCAGCGACGACGACAGCCGCTCGATGTTGGCGTCGGTGTGGACCCGGGGGTGGTTGCCGGTCTTGATGGCGGCGTTCTCGGCCGGCAACCCGAAGCTGTCGAATCCTATGGGCGACAGCACGCCGTCGCCCTGCATGGTGCGGTAGCGGACCAGCAGGTCGCCGAAGGTGTAGTTGCGGACGTGGCCGATGTGGGCCGGGCCGCTGGGGTACGGGTACATCGACAGCACGTAGTACGGAGGGCGGGAATCGTCGTTGTCGATGTCGTAGGTAGCGTCGTCGATCCAGCGCTGCTGCCATTTGGGCTCGATGGCCGCCGGGTCGTAGCCGTCCATGGCCGCTCAATCTACCGAGCGCCCGGTCGAGGCCAATAACCGTTATCCCATGTGGGTGTGCCCTACGACGGCTGTTAGAGTTTCCTGCTCGCGGGGCTGTAGCTCAGTTGGCTAGAGCGCTTGCATGGCATGCAAGAGGTCGTGGGTTCGAGTCCCATCAGCTCCACCGCATTTCTTCCGGTATTCGACCAGCGCATCTCCAACTGGGTAGCGTCATCCCTTTGTTGCCATCTTTTTGTCAAAGCACTTGTACCGGTTTGACTTTGACATCTTATTGCTATCGCTTCGTTAAAGTTGTGTTTCGGCAGCCTATTTGCGCGCCTTTCGCCTTTGATGACTTGCAGACAACCTCCACTTAACGACTAGAACTCACAGGTCCTTCTCCCAGGATGTGTGTGTTTGGTTTGTCTTCTCCTTCTGGAGGTTTCCCTATGTCGTTCTCGCTGATCGGCAAGATTGCCGCGCCTGTCCTCGCTGTCGCGGCGCTGGCCGCAGGTCTGGCTCTGGTCACAACCAGCGCCAGCGCCCAAGACGGCGAGGCCGAAGTGCGGATCGCGGCCCAGCGTCTGGAGGACGGACGACTGGACTTCGCCCTTCAGCAGCGCTTCGACGGCACCTGGGGCGAGCGTCAACGGCCCGAGCAGCACCACTTCCCCGCCGATGCCACCGCCGGAGAGTGGCTAGACAGCCCGGTGCTGGCCATCGACACGGTTGGACAGGTGCGGATATCGGCCCGGCTGCGCGACGACGGGCGGGTTGAGTTCACCCTTCAGCAGCAGCAGACCGACGAATCCTGGGGCGAGCGCGTTCTGCCCTAACGCCGCTTCTTCCCAACAGACACCGAGCCAGGAAATTGGCTGGTCACAACATCCTTGACTATCACCACACCCTCGACTATTAGCACACCGGCCCCCGTCGAGACGCCAGAGTCCACACCCGAACCAGAAACCGACAATGAGTCAGACACCCAGGAAGCGCCGGCAATGTGCCTTGCTGCTCAGGACGACAGTGAGCTGGGTTTCAGCGTCGCTACCGATTCGCCGCTTGAGCATCGGTCGATGGACGGCCTGGGAAACAACCTCGACCACCCCACATGGGGAATGGCCGGTACCGCCCTCCTCAAATTGGCCCCGACCTCCTACGCCGACGGCATCTCGACACCGACGATCTTGCGGCCGAACGCCCGAACCATCAGCAACGTCGTGTTTGCCCAATCCGAATCAGTGCCCAACGCCTCACAGGCCAGTGACATTTTGTGGCAGTGGGGGCAGTTCATCGACCATGACATCACCCTGAGCCTCGACAATCCTGAAGAGCCGTTCCCAGTCCGCGTTCCTCAGGAGATCCGGTATTCGATCCCGACAGAACTGGTCGAAAATCCATCCATGTCGATCGCTCGGTATTCGACCCCGAAACGGGAACAGATCAACAGAATATAAGGAGACAGATGAATGCTATTACCGCATTTATAGATGCCTCTCAAGTATACGGTTCAGACGAAACTCGGGCCCTAGCGCTTCGTACCAACGACGAAACTGGAAGGCTGAAGACTTCGCACGAAGGGCGATTCTTGCCCTACAACGAGGACGGGCTCGACAACGAAGGGGGCAGCGAACTGACGACCTTGTTCCTGGCCGGCGATCTGCGGGTCAACGAGCAGATCGGACTCACATCGATGCACACCCTGTTCGTGCGAGAGCACAATCGTTTGGCAGACATCATCGCCAGCCAAGACCCGTCTCTGGGCGGCGATGAGATCTACCACCTGGCCCGCAAGATCGTTGGTGCTCAGATACAGGCCATCACCTTCAACGAGTTTCTGCCGCTGCTGTTGGGCCCCGACGCCATTGCCCCCTACTCCGGCTACGACGCAACCGTTGACCCGACTATCGCCAGCGAGTTCTCGGCTACGGCCTATCGGGTGGGCCACACCCTGCTCTCCCCCAACCTTCATCTGCTCAACGCTGATGGAGAGTCGGAGCATGTCAACTTGGCCCGAGCGTTCTTTACCCCCTCGACAGTGGAGGACCGGGGCATCACCGTGATCCTGCGCGGTTTCGCCTCCCAACTGGCCCAAGAAATCGACTCCAAGGTCATCGACGAAGTCCGCAACATGCTCCTCAGGGGGCCCAATGGACCCATCTTCGACCTGGCCGCCCTCAACATCCAGCGGGGCCGCGACCACGGCGTGGGCGACTTCAACGCTGTGCGCAGCGCCTACGGATTGGACCCGCTGGAGACGTTTGCCGACATCTCCACGGACCCCAGCGTTCAGCAGGCGATGATGCTGGCCTACGGAGAAGTCGAGAAAATTGACCTATGGTCGGGCGGCCTGGCCGAAGACCATGCGCCGGGAGCGATGGTCGGTGAGACCCTCCAAACCATCATCTCCGATCAGTTCAGCCGGCTGCGCGACGGGGACCGCTTCTGGTTCCAAAACGACCCCTACTTCCTGGCCAATCCTGAAGTTCTCGACCAGGTTGGCCGCATAACCCTCGCCAGCATCTTCCGCTGCAACACCGCCATGGACGACGAGATCCAAGACAACGTCTTCATCGTGAAGGAAAACTGACCGAGGCGCCCCCTGTTCAGTCGCTGAGATTGACCTCGGCGGCATCGACGAGGTCGGCGCTGGAGCGGGCGGTCCAGATGGAGTAGGGACCGGGGTCGACGTACCAGCCGGCGTCGGTGCGCTTCTGCGATTCGCCGGCGGGAACCGGGTTGCCTATTTCGAGTCCGGGCGGGGACTGGTCGCCGGTGTCGTAGTAGGCGAAGGCCCGGCGGTTGAGCACGATGCGGGCGGTGGTGGCCTCGCCGGGGGCCAGGTGGACCTTGGCAAAGCCCTTGAGCTCTCGAACCGGGCGGTGCAGCAACGACGGGGGCGGCTCCACGTAAACCTGCACCACGTCGCTTCCCGGGCGGTCGCTGGTGTTGACCACATCCACCTCCACCACCACCGGGTCGGCCATCTCGGTGTCGCCCCCGCCCGACACCCGGGGCTGCGACCACTCGAATGACGCGTACGACAAGCCGTGGCCCAAGGGAGCCGCCGGCTCGATGGCCCGGGCGTCGAACCAGCGGTGGCCGATGTAGAGGCCCTCGCCGTAGCGAACCACGCCGTTCTCGCCCGGATAATTCAAATACGCCGGACTGTGCTCATAGCGGGCCGGCACGGTCATCGTCATCCGCCCGCCGGGGTCGGCTTGGCCGAACAGCACATCGGCCACTGCGTAGCCCATCTCCTGGCCGCCGAACCCGGCCACCAGCACCCCGGCCACCTCGTCGGCCCAATCGAGGTTGCACGCCCCGCCGGTGTTCACCACCACCACGGTGTTGGGGTTGGCGGCGGCCACTCGGCGGATCAGCTCGGGCTGGTCGCCGGGCAGGTCGAAGGAGTCGCGATCGCGCCCCTCGGTCTCCCAGTCGGCGTTGGTGCCCACCACCACCACGGCCACGTCGGCCGCGGCCGCAACTTCGGCTGCCTCGGCGAGCAGATCCCGCTCCACCTGCGATTTCAGACCCACCCGAACCCCGCACAACATGAAGCTGTCCTTGCTGGAGTACTCGATGACGATGGGCGTCTCGCGGCCCTCGGTTAGCTGCACCGGCGCCGAGATCAACACTGAGCCCATCCCGAAGAAGTCGTCGCCCCGTTCGTAGTCGCCCTCGGTGGCGTCCAGCGCTACCTCGCCGTCGAGCTGAATCCGGCAGCGTCCAAGCTGCACCAGCCCCAGGGTGTGCTCGCCGGTTCTCTCGGCCACCAGCACGCCCGAAGCCCGCACCGAGAAGGCCTCGGGGTTGACCCCCGGTCCCGGCTCGCCAAAGAACACCATCTCGGCCGACGCCGACTCTCGGGTGTGCACCACCGGACCCGACCAGTCGTGGCCGTTGAAGTACTCCAACTGGAGCTTGCCCCGAAGCATCGGGGCAGCGAGCGCCACCAGCGAGCGTTCGATGTCGCAACCCTGCGCATAGCGAACATCAAGGTGGCTGCGCTCGTCGGCCAGCGCATCCATGAGGCTCACGTTGCGATACGCCTGCACGGTGGCCGATCCCCCGCCCATGATCTGGGCCTTGCGGGCGTTCGGGCCGATCACCGCCAACGTTCCCGACATGGCCGGTTCCAACGGGAGCACCCCGTTGTTGGCCACCAGCACCGTCCCCGCCGCGGCCGTCTCCCGCAGCAGCGCTCGATCCTCGGGACGGTCGAGCTCGTGCTCTTGGCCAGGCACACAGCCGTCGGATCCGTGCAGAGCCCCGGTGCGCTCCAGCAGGCGCAGCACGTCGCCGGCGATTCGGTCGAGATGGCCCTCATCCATCTCCCCCGCCGCCAGCGCCTCGCCAATCGGTCCGCGGTTGTACCACTGGCCTGGTCCCGGCATCTCCAGGCTCAAGCCGGCTCGGGCCGACGCCGCGGTGGACCGGGCCGCGAACCAGTCGGAGACCACGAACCCGTCAAAGCCCCACTCTTGGCGCAGCACCTGGGTGAGCAGCCATTCATTCTCGGAGCAGAAGGTGCCGTTGAGCCGGTTATAGGCGCTCATGATCCCCCAGGTGCCGCCTTCGAGCACCGCGTACTCGAAAGGCACCAGATACACCTCCCGCAGCGTGCGCTCGTCCACTTGGGAGTCGATGGAGTTGCGCTCGAACTCGGAGTCGTTGGCCACGAAGTGCTTGGGGGTGGTGGCCACGCCTCGGGACTGCACACCCCGCACGAACGCGGCGGCCACCTGACCCGACAGAATCGGATCCTCGCTGTAGCACTCGAAGTTGCGCCCGCCCAGCGGGTTGCGGTGCAGGTTGATGGTGGGGGCCAGCAGCACCCGACAACCCTTGGCCCGGGCCTCTTCGCCCAGCACCCCGCCCAGCCGCTCGACCAGCTCAGGATCCCACGTCGCCCCCAGCACCGCCCCGGCCGGAATGCAGGCCGTGGCCGTACCGGTGCCCAGCAGCCCGCCGCCCCGGGCGCCGTTGGGGCCATCGGTCACCCCAATGGCGGGAATACCGGCCTCCGGAAAGCTCTTAGTGGTCCATATCGCCTCTCCGGCCACGAGATCGGCCTTCTCCTCGGTGCTCAGTGCAGCCAACCGCGTCTCAATCGAATCCGACATTCGCTTAGCGTCTCACACCGGATCGCCCGGCCATCAGTCCTACCGGGCGCGGCGGCTGGCGGTCCCGGAGGGGAATGTCGCCATGATCAGCGCTGCTGAGGCGGCAAACGCGACGATGACCCAAACCCAGGCCCGCTGGAATCCACCCAGCAGGTCGCCGCTCGGCGCGGAGTTGAACAGCGCGACCACCACGGCGATGCCCAGAGCGAAGCACACCTGCTGAACGGTGCGGGTGGTGGCGTTGGCGATGGCAAAGTGCGACGGCGGAATGTCGCACATGGCCGCGCTGACAAACGTGGCGATGGACAGCCCCACACCGATTCCCAAAACAATGTTGGCGGGCAGGAACACCGCGAAGTAGGCCGACGACTCTCCCGCCATCAATAACAGCCACACATAGGACAGGCCGCAAAGCACCACCCCCACCGTCAGCAGCCACCGGTGCCCCCAACGGTCGGCTTGCCGCCCAGCAGGGATTGACAGCGCTGATGCCATGATCGGCCCCGGCGTCAACCCGAGTCCGGCCTCCAGAACCGAGAGCCCCCACAGGTCTTGCAGCAGCAACGAGCTCATCAGGAAACCGGGGACGAACCCCAGCGCGTACAAGCCGAAAGATGCGGTTGACGACGAGAACGACCGATAGTTGAACAGGGTCAGGTCGAGCAGCGGATTGGGGTGGGACCGCGACCGCAAGATGACGAAGGGCAGCAGAACCACGCCCACCACCGCGAAGACGATGATGCGTTCATCGCTGTAGCCCCACCCCTCGCCTTGGACGATGGCCACCATGACCAGCGCCAGGGCCAGCGTGCCCATCGGCACACCCACCACGTCGAGGCGGCCTCCGGCGTCTTCATCGCGTGACTCCCGCACCAGCCGGGCAGAAGCCAAGAACACCAGCGCGGCGATGGGCAGGTTCACGTAGAAGATCCACCGCCAGCCCAAGCCGTTGATCAACAGCGCACCGATAGACGGGCCGAATGCCGCCCCCAGCGCTCCCATCGCCCCCCACATGCCGATGGCCGCCGACCGGCGAGACACCGGGAACTCGGGCAGCACCATGGCGAGCGACGACGGCATGATCAGCGACCCGCCCATCGCCTGCACCACCCGGGCGGCGATCAGCACCTCAACCTGGGGCGCCACCCCGCAGAACAGCGACCCGACGGCGAAGATGGCCAGCCCCAGGTTGAACATCCGCCGCCGGCCCTTCCGGTCGGCCAGCCGTCCGGACAGCAACAGAAACGACCCCACCGTGATCGAGTAGCCGCTCACAATCCACGACAGTGCGGCGCTGGACGCCCCCAGGGATTGCTGGATAGACGGGAAGGCCACATTGACGACGGAGACGTCCACCACCACCATGAACGCCGCCGCAGTGGCCGCCCCCAAGGCCAGCCAGGAGCGGCGCTCTACTGGCTCAACCACTGGCCGTCTTCCATCGAGGTCACACTAGAGGGCTAGAAGGTCTTGCCACGTCACTGGTCTTGTGGACGACACCGATGGTTTGAGGATTTTCCGCTTCACTATGCTGGGTTCACCGCAAATCCAGGGGGACGAGATGGCGACGTACGACACGATCATTGCTGGCGGCATGGTTATCGACGGGACCCGGGCCCAGCGGCTCCGAGCCGATGTGTGAATCAAAGACGGCAAGATCGCCAAGATCGGGCGGCTGCGGGCCGCCGACACCGACGAGGTGCTGGACGCCGACGGGATGATCGTGGCCCCCGGCCACATCGACCTCCACACCCACTACGACGCCCAACTCTTCTGGGATCCGTACTGCACGCTGTCGGGCTGGCACGGCGTGACCTCGGTGGTCATCGGCAACTGCGGCTTCGGGTTCGCCCCGGTGGCCCCCGATGACCGGGAGCGGGCCATGCTCACCATGACCCGCACCGAGGCCATCCCGTTCGACGCCATGGCCTCGGGCATGCCCTGGGACTGGGTGACCTACCCCGAGTTCTTGGACGCCGTGGACCGCGCGCCCAAGGCGGTCAACATGCGGTCGTTCTTCCCCCTGAACCCAGCCCTCAACTGGGTGCTGGGCTACGAGCGGGCCAAGGCCGGCGAGATGCCCACCGATGAGGAGCACGCCCAACTGCGGGCCCTGCTGCACGAGGCCATGGACGCCGGCGCCGGCGGCTGGTCGGTGCAGCGGCTGCGAGATTCCAACGTGCAGCGCGACCACGACGGCAACCCCATGAACACCGACGTGATGTCCAACGAGACCCTGTTTGAGCTGGCCGAAGTGCTAGCCGAGCGCAACCACGGGTTCATCCAGGCCACCTTCGCCCCCGATCCTGCCGATGAGACCCGCACCGAGCATCGACGCACCTACGAGCGCTTGGCCGACATCAGTGGCCGTCCGGTGCTGTTCAACGTGATCACCCCCAACGCCCAGCGGCCCGAGCAGCACCTGAAGCAGATCGAATGGGTGGAGGATTGCCGCCTCCGAGGCCTGCCGATCTACGGCCAGGCTGTGACCACCGACGTGGGGCTGGCCTTCACCTTCGAGGAGTGGAACCTGTGGGACGACATGGATGCCTGGCGGGAGGCCACGCTGGGCACCGTTGAGGAGCGATTGGCCAAGCTGGGCGACCCGGCCCGCCGACCAGCGCTGCGGGACTCTGAATCGCTGGCGGTCACCTGCCCGATCGCCGACATCGTGCTCTTGGAGACGGCCAGCCCGCAATACCAGCGCTACGCCGAGACTCGAGTGGGCGACATCGCCGCCGACCTGGGGGTGCACCCGGTGGACGCCATGCTTGACGTGGCGGTGGCCGACAACTTGGCCGCCACGTTCTACGCCTCGGGCTCGTTCAACAACCCCGACCATCTGGTGGACCTGCTCAATTACCAGTGGGCATTGCCGGGCGTGTCCGACGGCGGAGCCCACACCCGCTTCCTCACCGCAGGCCGGTGGCCCACCGAGCTGCTCATCAACGGGGTGCGCGACCGCAACATCATCTCGCTGGAGGACGCCCATTGGCGTATGGCCGGGCTCCCCGCCCAGTGCGCCGGCTTCACCGACCGGGGGACGCTTGCGCCGGGCAAGGCGGCCGATGTGATCGTCTATGACCTAGACAGCCTGGCCATCGGCGCAAGCGAGAAGGTCCACGACATGCCCGCCGGCGAGTGGCGCCGAGTCCAGCGGGCCTCCGGCTACCACTATGTGCTGGTCAACGGCGAGGTAACCATCCAAGAGGACAAAGAAACCGGCACCTCCCCCGGCCGCCTATTGCGCGATCAGTAGTTGATTGAAACTTACTGACAGTAGTTGAAACGCCAGTTTCCCCGGTAGGGTTCAGACACGCTGCGGGTCCCCGCCCGGCGTACGGGCCCAAATGCTCTGACCACCGCCGGATCGGGGACCCGTGGCCACTGTATCGGGCTGTGTCTACGACGGCAACGGATTAGCGGCCAGGGTCGGGCAGTCTTTCCAGAGCTGGTCTAAGGAGTAGTAGTCGCGTGCTGAGGCGGTGAAGATGTGGACCACGAAGTCGCCGTAGTCCATCAGCACCCACTCATAGTCGGAGAGGCCCTCGATGCAGATGGGCTTGGGACCGCCGCAGTCGTCCACCGCTTCTTCAATGCGATCGGCCAGGGCCCGCACTGCCCGAGTGTTGGCGCCGCTGGTGATCACAAAGTGATCGGTGATAACTAGCACATCGCCCACGTCGATGATGATGGTGTCGGCTCCGGGGCCCTCTTCTGCCGCGGTCGCTGCGGCATTTACCCAATCCCATACGACCGTTGTGTCAGCGGTGCCGACGCTCATGTGGCGATCACGTCGTTGCCCGCAAGTTCATAGGGCGGGTATTGCACTCATGCGGCCATCACTATGTCAACTCTAACCATCTCCCGCCATCAGGTGGGAGAAATCCGCACCGAACGTCACCGTGATGTCGACGGAGGAATCGGCCAGCTCTTCGGCGAATACCGATCCCGTGCCGATGGCGTCTCGAAGGATCTCAGCGTGGGAGGCGAATCCGGTGTCGTGGTAGGCGATCCTGGTGGTCTCCCAGCCGAATTCTGCGGCATTGCCGATGCGGGTGATCTGGGCGCCGGCCCGGCTGAGTGCTCTAGCCGCGGTCGTGGTGAGGTCGAGGTCTCCGACGCCGTTCAGCAGCCGGACTCGGGGCAGGTTCCCGCTCGCCGCGGAGATGGGGAAGGGGATGACCTCGTTCACCAGATGAGTGTTGTGATCGGGATTCACGACCACCTCCCCGCTGTCTGTGACCCTTCCGCCAACAGTGCCAATAAGAAACTGCCCCGCAACCAGACTTGGCACGAATCGTCCCAATCCCCGGTCAGTCTCGCCGGGAATCACATCCGGTTCGGTCGATTCCGCTACTTGGCGCAGCCAGGCCCCCCAAAACGACACGTGGCGGGACAAGCCGACAAGCGGAGACTCGCCCGGGCTGCGCCCGGCCAGGTAGGGACCAACTTCGGCCGCACCCAAGAGAACCCCGGTCTCGAACAGGTTCTCCCCGTCTGGGCCAACCAGTGGAACCGGGCTGATAAAGGCAACTGGCTCCACCGCTGACACCAAAGCCGCCCAGCCGCCATCGTCCACCACCTGCGTCTCGCCGGGGTGGACACCCAACAATTCGGCCACCGAGTCGGCCACCCCAGTGCTGCCCGACTGGGCCCAACGGTCGCTGAGCAGGCCACCGGAAGTACTCGTCTCCGATGCCATGATCAAGATGGCCCCTTCCACACCTTCATCGGTCAGCGCCAAGAGCGTGACCCCGTGGAGGCGGTCGCCGTTGGCGTGAATCAAAAGCAGCGTGGGCGTCGGTTCCACGAATGCCTCGTATCCGGGCGCTGAGGGATCGACCTGGGCGCTCACATCGGTACCGTCGCTGCTGCCGGAGATGGCCGACCATCCGAACCACACCAACAGCGGCACGGCTACGGCCATCGCCAGCAAAGCCAGCGGCCATCCCCAGCGCCACCAGCGGGACTTGGGCGCGGCGACGTCAGCGCTGGGCGCAGAATCACCCATACAGGCCCTTTTGGCGGCAGTAGGCCAGCGCGGCCGCCGGCACCAGGCCATCAAGGGGCCGGCCGGCGTCAGCCCATTCCCGCACCTGAGTGCTGGAAAGGTCGAGCAGCGGGCAATCCACCACCCGGTGGGCCACCGGCGGTCGCTGTCCCACGGCACCGGGCCGGTCGACCACCACCACTTCGGCCAACTCGGCCACTTCCTCGTAGCGGTGCCAGGTGTCGAGGCCGCCGGCGGCATCGCTGCCCAAAATCAGAAACAGCGAGCCATCGGAGTCGCCGGCCCGGTACGACTCCAACGTGTCCACGGTGTAGGTAAGGCCGCCACGGTCGACCTCAGCCGACGAGGCCACCACCCCGTCGATCCCGTCAACAGCGGCTTCCACCATGGCCAGACGATCCTGGGCGGGACTGAGCTGGGGCCTGTCCAGCTTCTGCCACGGTTCGTTGGCCACCACCAGCTCGACCCTGTCGAGCTCCAGGGCATCCCGCACCCACACCGCCGCCGCGAGGTGGCCGACGTGGACGGGGTCGAACGTGCCCCCGAAGATCCCGATGCGACTCACTGTTTGCAGTGTACGAAACGAGGCTGGCCATTCTGTGCCGCCCCGCAATCGCTGTTGGAGGCGACAGGAATCGGTGTGCGAAACGAAGGCACCTCTGCCTTGCCACCCCGACGGTGGTCCGCTGGCGGAAATTCAGGCGACTTTGGCGAAATACGTCGGTATGTTCGGGGCATAACAACAGGCTGCACCTGGGAACAAAACAGCGGGAGGAGAGGTTGCAGCCATTAGAGACGAGAAGATAAGGAAGAAATGGACGATTCAACAGGCCAGTACCTCAACGCAATCGGCTTAGTGCCGCTCCTCACCAAAGACGACGAAAGAAAACTTGCTCAGACAATCGAGCGAGGCCGCGAGGCCCAAGCCCGGTTGGACGCCGGAGAAGACAATCCCCGGCTGCACTCCCAGGTTCGGGACGCGGCCAGGGCCAAGGAGCGCTTCATTCGAGCCAACCTCCGCTTGGTCGTGAGCGTGGCCAAGAAATACCCCCTGCCCACCGGCATGGAACTGCTGGATTTGGTTCAGGAGGGAAACCTGGGCCTGGATCGAGCGGTGGAGAAGTTCGACTGGCGCAAGGGCTTCAAGTTCTCCACCTACGCCACGTTCTGGATCCGCCAGTCCATCGGCCGGGCGCTTGACCAGAAGGCCAACTTGATCCGGCTTCCGGGCGAGCGGGCCGCCAGTTTGCGGGCCGCGGTTCGCCAAGCCACCGGAGGGGGCGAGGACCTGGACTCCGAACACGCCCTGCTCCATCGGCTCACCTCGATGACCTCGTTGAACGCCACGGTGGGCGACGACAACAACAGCGAGTTGATGGATCTGCAACCCGACACCGGCCCTGGCCCCGAAGATCTGGTCCTGGCTGCCGATCGGATGGACACGCTGACCGATCTGCTGAAAGTGCTGGACGACCGGTCGCGGTTTGCCCTGGAAATGCGCTATGGGCTCATCGACGGTCAAAAGCACAGTTACCGGGAGATAGGCGAGGTCTTGGGTCTCACCTCAGAGGCCATCCGCCGCATCATCGGGCGGTCGCTCGACTCGGTGCGGACTCGGGCCGAACTCCAGGATATCGACGCCGCGTAACCGCCCGTCGATAATCGGTTTGCCCAATCCCCGCCTACAGGCGACCATTTTGCTATGAGTTCGGCCTCAGTCGAAGCGGCCCCCGCCACCGAAACCGCCTGGCATCCCTCTTCGTGGCGAGATCGGCCGGCCACCCAGCAGCCGATGTGGCCCGACCAGGCATCGCTGGAGCAGGTGCGCAAGACCCTGGCCAACCTGCCTCCGCTGGTTTTTGCCGGTGAGGCCCGGCAACTCCAAAGTCAGCTCGCGGAGGCCTGCGCCGGACGGGCCTTTGTCCTTCAGGCCGGCGACTGCGCCGAGTCTTTCGACGGGGTCACCGCCGACAGCATCCGGGACAAGCTCAAGGTCATCCTCCAAATGGCGGTGGTCATGGCATTCTCGGCGGGGGTCCCCACGGTGAAGATCGGCAGGATCGCCGGACAGTTCGCCAAGCCCCGTTCGTCTTCCACCGAGGTGGTAGACGATATTGAACTGCCCTCATTCCGGGGGCACATGGTCAACGACATCAGCTTCTCCGAGGGCTCCCGCACCGCTGACGCCGAGCGCCTGGTGCGGGCCTACCATCAGTCGGCGTCCACCCTCAACCTTCTCCGGGCGTTCACCAAGGGCGGCTACGCCGATCTTCGCCAGGTCCACGTTTGGAATCAGGAGTTCATCGCCGCCAGCCCCGAAGGGCAGCGCTACGAAAAAGTGGCCGAGGGGATCGACTCCGCTTTGCGGTTCATGGCCGCCTGCGGGATCGCCATCGATGCCCCTGAGCTGCACCAGGTGGACTTCTACACCAGCCACGAGGCGCTGGTCCTCGACTACGAGGAGGCCCTCACCCGTCAGGATTCCATAACTGGTCAGTGGTACGACTGCTCGGCCCACATGCTGTGGATCGGCGAGCGGACTCGCCAATTGGACGGCGCCCACGTGGAATTCATGCGGGGCATTAAGAACCCGCTGGGCTGCAAGCTCGGACCCTCCGCATCGCCGGATGAGGTCATTGAGCTGTGCGAGATCCTCAACCCCGCCCGCGTTCCCGGCCGACTCACCCTCATAAGCCGCATGGGCGCCGAAAGGGTGTCCAAGGCCCTTCCCCCGCTGTTGGCCGCGGCGAGCGATGCCGGCCACCCGGTGCTGTGGGAGTGCGATCCCATGCACGGCAACACCTACACCACCGCCGGCGGGCGCAAGACCCGCAACTTCGAAGACGTGGTGACGGAGATCGACGGGTACTTCCGGGCCCATGCCGAGGCGGAGACATGGCCGGGAGGCATCCATTTGGAGATCACGGACGACGACGTGACCGAGTGTGTGGGCGGTGCCGAGGCCATCAGCGACGACGACCTGGAACTGCGCTACGAGACCATGTGCGACCCCCGCCTCAACGGTGCCCAGAGCTTGGAGTTGGCTTTCCGGCTGGCCGAGCAGCTCAGCGACTGATCTAAACCTTCTCGCATCCCTGCTGGACAAGCGACTCAGCGCCTGAATCCCCTGCTCCACCCCTTTTTCGGATTATTCGGACCAAAACACTCGGGATTTGATTCCAGGCCGCTATCCTGATAAACAAGTAATCGGATCAAAGTAGTCCGATTTAGTTTTTGCCTGAACCCCATTCCCGCCCCAACACCCCAAAGAAGGTCCGATGGTCACGGTCCAAATCGACAACACCGCGGTGATCGACCCCGCTCAGCAAGCCGACATCGACAAGTTCGAGCGGATGCTGGCCCGCTACAAGGCCGGCGAGATACCCGAGGACGTCATGCGGGTGTTCAGGCTGAACAACGGGGTCTACGGCCAGCGCCAAGGCGGCACCAACCAGATGGTGCGGATAAAGATCCCCGCTGGCATCGCCCACCCCGAGCACTTCGAAGCCCTGGCCCACATCGCCCGTACCCACTCCCGAGGCTGGGGCCACATCACCACCCGCCAGAACATCCAATTCCACTACGTGCAGATCGACGACGTCCCCGACGTGATGCGGATTCTGGCCTCGGTGGGGCTCACCACCCGGGAGGCCTGCGGCGACACCGTCCGCAACGTGCAGGGTTGCCATTTGGCCGGCGCCTGCCCCCACGAGGTGCTGGACATCACCGCTTGGGCTCGGGCTACCGCCCTGCACTTCCTCCGCCACCCCTACGCCCAGCGCTTGCCCCGCAAGTTCAAGATCAACTTCTCGGGGTGCGCCACCGACTGCGGTCAGGCGATGTTCAACGACGTGGGCATCATCGCCGCTACCCGTGAGGTGGACGGCGGCGTCGAGGCCGGGTTCCGGGTGTACATAGCCGGCGGCCTGGGGGCCACTCCCCATCCCGCGTTGGCCCTGGAGGAGTTCACCTCGCGCGAAGATCTACTGCCCACCATCGAGGCCTGCCTGCGGGTGTTTGACCACGACGGCTACCGGGACAACAAGCTCCGGGCCCGCATGAAGTGGCTGGTGGAGAAGCTGGGCTTCGAGGAGCTCCAGCGCCGCATCTTCCGGGAGCGCAAGTTCCTATTGGCCTCATCCAGCTGGCCGGGAGGCATCCCCGATCTGGTGAAGGTCCACGGCGACGCCCCCGCAGGGCGCCACGCCGAGATCGAGGCCACGCCGGTGGGCCAGGGCGTTTCGGTGTCCATCGGAGGGCGGGCGCCGTACCAGCGGTGGGAGCAGGCCAACGTAGTGCGGGGCGCGGCCAAGGGCACCGTCTCGGCCTACGCCTGGGCCCGGCTGGGCGACATCACCGCCGACCAGTTTGATTCCCTGGCCGACATACAGCGAGAGCTGAGCGCCGAGTGCCGGGTGACCAACCGCCAGAACATCGTCTTCCGCGACCTGACCGAGGGGCAGCTCCCCCGGCTGTTCGAGGCCCTGTCAGCCATCGGCATGGCCGAGCCCGGTGCGGAGCTTTTGCGCGATGTGGTGGCCTGTCCTGGCGCCGACACTTGCAACTTGGCGGTGACCCAATCACGGGGGCTGGCCGACGCCATCGGCCACCGCCTCGATGAGGAGGGTCTGGCCGAGGTGGGCGGCCTGCGAATCAACATCTCCGGCTGCACCAACTCTTGCGGTCAGCACCACGCCTCCGACATTGGTTTCTTCGGTGCTGAGCGCCGGGCCCACGGCCGTTCCGCGCCGGGCTACCAGATGCTGCTGGGGGGCTACGTAGGCGACGCCCAGATCAACTTCGGCACCAAGGCCCTGCGCCTGCCCGCCCGCAACGCTCCCGAGGCTGTGGTGCGGGTGGTGCGCCAGTTCACCGCCGAGCGGGAGGCCGGTGAGGAGTTCCGCCATTGGCTGGAGCGCCGGGGCGGATCCCGAGAAGTGGGCAAAGGCCTCGCCGACCTGGACGAGTTCCCCGCCTTCGAAGCCGGCCCCGAGTACTACGTCGACTACGACGAGACTGGCCCCTACGAAGCCGTGATCGGCGACTCTGAATGCGCAACCTGACCATCCCGGCCTACTCCGATGCGGAGCTGGCCGCCCTAAACGAGGAGTTCGAGCACCTCCCCGCGGAGAAAATCATCCAGTGGGGGGTGGACAACTTCTCCCCCCACCTGTCGCTGGCCGCATCGATGACCGACGCGGTGATGATCGACTTGGCCGTGAAGGTGGACCCGGCCATCGAGGTGGTGTTCATCGACACCGGTTTCCACTTCCCCGAGACGCTGGAGACGGTGGAGCGGGTGCGTCGGCACTACGGGCTGAACCTGCGGCTGATGACCGTGGCCCGCCACAACCTTGAGTTCTGGAACATGGACCCGGAGAACTGCTGCTCGGCGGTCAAGGCCGGACAACTCGACCGGGCGCTGGCTGGCAAAGAGGCGTGGATGAGCGGCCTGCGCCGGGTTGAGGCCGTGACCCGGGTGTCGGCGCCCATAGTGGTGCGCGACCTGCGGGGCCTGGTGAAGCTGAACCCCATCGCCACCTGGACCGACGAGCAGGTGGCCGACTACATGGCCGAACACCGGGTGCCGTTCAACCCCCTGCTGGAGCAGGGTTACCCCTCCATCGGCTGCATGCCCTGCACCAAACAGGTAGCCCCCGGCAACGATCCCCGCTCGGGCCGCTGGGCCGACTCCGACAAAACCGAGTGCGGCCTGCACAACTAGTTCCGGCCAGTCCGGCCTGCGAAATCATCTCCTAGCCCACCACCGCGTAGG
>MPNQ01000069.1 GCA_002239105.1 marine group bacterium Sva0996 bin134
AGGGCGATGCCCGCACCGATGATCACCAGCACCGATGTCTCCACACCAGTGTCAGCCAGCATGTCGTCCATGCCGATGTTCACGGAGACGGAGGCAGCCTCGCCATCTGGAACAAGCTGGAATAGGAGGAAGGTGACGCCGTCTTCACCGACTTCCACACCTTCTGCGGTGAAGGGGCCACTGTTGTCCTGTGCGTTACCGAAACCACCGCAGTACTGCATCAGACCTGCTTGGTCCGACACCAACGATGAGTCGCCGGTGTTGCAAACCGCAAAGTTCGTGGCCTGGGTGAAGCCGCTGGGCGTCAACGTGAAGTCGTAGGTGCCAGCTTCGGACACCGAAGCTGGATCAGCGGTCAATGTCTGTTCGTCCTGGGCCGAGGCGGAACCGGCGAACATGAAGCCGACCAGCGCCACTGCCAGCCCAATGAAAATCAACTTGGTCTTGGTCATAGTTGTGTCTCCTTGGACCACGCCAATGGTCGGCCGGCCCCTACTCGGATATTGCCGCGTGACTTTAGCCCCTTCAGCCGCTCATGTCACTAATTCAAAGAAGAGAGGCCGCAGTGCTGGGGCCATATGGCTGTGTAGCTAGCTGAGCTGCGCGAATCGGGCTCAATAGAACAACAGGCTGTCGGTCGATTTCACCAGGAAGGGCGAGGTGAGGGGTCTTCCCGCCGACCCGGCAGGCATCGCTCCCGCGGTTACCGAGGTCGCCGCGGCATGCAAGGCGATGTCGTCGCTGTGGGCCCGCCGGGGATAGAAGCGTCCGAGGGGCCTCGCGGGCGCACACCAACGACGCCGCCGACGTTAGCGGAGCAGGCGTGGAGCCCCGCGGCGGGTAGCATTGTGCGTATGGGCACTCGTGTGCGCCCGTTGGGACGGCCGCCGGTGGCGATCCCGTCGAACCTCGAGGACCGCTCGGTCCCCAAGGCCAGCGGGCGCGTCCGGCTGCCGAGCCACATAGCGTGGAGCGAGCCGTTCGAATTCGACTTGGGCGACCGGTGCCAGTTGCTGTTGGCGTACGCGCAGGTGATGACTGAGGGGCTCGAAGAGGATGTGCTGCGCTACATCGACCTCGACGTGCTGCTGGGCGTTTGGGACGAGCTGTGCCTGTCTCCTTATGTCCGAGACGCATGGTCAAAGTGGCTGAGCGAGCGCGATCTGCTCGACTAGGAACAGGGTGCTCAGCGATATCCAGCAGGCGGTGCGCCGAATCGTCGCCCAGTTGCCGGAGGCCGAGAGATTCGCGCTGGCAGGAGGAGCCGCCTTGATCGTGAGCGGCGTCATCGACCGGCTCACGAAGGACCTCGACTTCTTCACCCCCTACCCCAACCCGGTCGGCGGGCTCGCTGAAGCAATTCAGACTGCCCTAGAAGACGCCGGCCTGGCCGTCGTCGTGGTCAGGGCCAGCGACACATACGCCCAACTGCAAGTCTCTTCAGGAGGCGACACAACCAACATCGACTTGGCGTCCGACCACAGGATGATGGACGCCACCCCGACCGAAACCGGATACGTATTGGACGTCCAGGAGTTGGCCGCCGACAAAGTGCTCGCCCTGGAGGCGAGGGGAGTGCCCCGGGACTACTTTGATTTCGCGGCCCTCAGCAGGTGGTACAGCATCGATCAGATGTGCCAATTGGCGGGCCAAAAGGACACCGGGTTCGACGTGGACCGTCTCGCCGGAAGGCTGCGCCGGTTCTCCGAGCTCGCGCCGGAGGTGTTCGGATTGGCCGACGAGGAATACGCCGACCTGGGGGCAGCGATCACAGGCGCCTTAGGCGACCTCGAACACCTGATAGCCGCTCAGGAACAAAGGAGCGCGAAGCGGGCGTCGGACAAGGACGCTGGCACAGCTCGACAAAGCGGGCACGACATAGGCCTGTAACGGGGACTGGTTGTGGGGACGGTCCTAGTTGACACGCAG
The DNA here is from genome assembly GCA_002239105.1 of marine group bacterium Sva0996 bin134. Lineage (GTDB taxonomy): Bacteria > Actinomycetota > Acidimicrobiia > Acidimicrobiales > Bin134 > Poriferisocius. The sequence goes on from MPNQ01000069.1 coordinate 1,930, forward strand.
CTAAGGTGCCCGGCGTGGAATCCATTCGTAATTTCCGACCGGTGGGAGGCCAGACCTCCGTTGACGGCCGACGAGTGCGGTCGGGCCTCGTGTTCCGGTCGGGTCATTTGGGCGATGCGTCGGCCTCTGACTTGGAAGCACTGGCTGCGCTGGGCATCCGCACGGTGTTTGATTTCCGAAACCAGGGCGACCTCGACGCTGAGGGTCCCAACCGCTTGCCCGATGGGGTGGAGCAGATCTCGCTGCCGATGGCCGATTCTGCGAACCCGTCCGGGCTTCGGGAGAATTTCGCTGCTTTCAGCGCGGAGGAGTTGGAAGAGCGATTCGGCAACGGCAAGGCCTTCCAATGGATGAAGGAGGCATCGGGCCGGTCGGTGAGCGATCCGGAGCGGTCGGCGCAATTCGGTGCCTTCGTCCGAGGGTTGTTGGCACCGGGAGCGGCCCCGGTGCTGTTCAATTGCAGCGCGGGCAAGGACCGCACCGGCTGGGCGGCCAGCCTGCTTCTGCTGGCGGTGGGCGTGCCCGATCAACAGGTGGTGGATCACTATTTGGAGACGAACCAGCATGTGGTTGCTGGCCGCTATGGCGATCTGATGATGCCGCTCGCCACGGTACACGAGGACTATTTCGCCGAGCAGATGCGGGTTCTAGCCGACACCTGGGGCGGCTTTGACCACTACTGGGTCAACGGGCTGGGTTTGAACGACGGCCATCGGCGGGCGTTGCGGGATCTGCTCTTGGGCTAAGGGGTCTTGAGCTCGCCGATGTTGTGAACGGGGGCGAGGGTGTCTTGGAGGTATTCGGGGCCATCCAGGGTGTCGACGAACCAGCCGGTGGGACACATGGTGAGGATTTCCACCAGGCTGAACCCGGCCCCGGCCATCTGGGACTCGTAGGCCCGGGTGATGTAGCGCTTGGTGCGGGCCACGTTGCCGGCGTTGTTGACCGCGCACCGGGCCACATAGGCCGAGCCGTCCATGGTGGCGGCCAGATCGGACAGCAGAATGGGGTGGCCATGCTGGTGGGGGTCGCGCCCTTCGATTGACGTCTTGGTGCGCTGGCCCAAGGTGGTGGTGGTGGTCATCTGGCCGCCGGTTTCGCCGAACACCCCGTTGTTCAGCAGGAGGCAGGTGATGTTCTCGCCTCGGGCGGCGGCGTGCAGCACCTCTTGGAGGCCTTCGTTGACCATGTCGCCGTCGCCCTGGACGGTGAGCACGAACCCCTCGGGCAGCATCCGCTTGATCCCGGTGGCCACCGACGGCGCCCGACCGTGCAGGGCCTGAACCACCTCTACGTCGAGGTTGTGGGCGAAGGCGGTGTAGCACCCGATGCCAAAGACTGTGATGGTGGACTGGGCCAGTTCCAGTTCTTCTATGGCCTCCATCGCGGCACGGATGGCGATGGGCTCCCCGCAGCCGGGGCAGAGGTGGTGGTTGGCCTGGGTGATGAGACCGGGGGTGAAGTCGTCAACCAGCGCGGCGGGCTCGGTAGGCGGCTGGTCGGTAGACAGAAAGAGTCGGTCGTCGCTCAAGGCCTACTTCCCCTCATGTAAGGGCCTCCAGGATGCGCTCGGAGATGTCGGGGACGTTGATGTCGGGGCCGATCCCGAAACCGGAATGGTCCCAACTCGGGCCCCCGATGAACTCCACGGGCACCGACCCCATCGTAGCCAAGCGCACATCGTCGACCATCTGGCCCATGTTCTGCTCGTACGCCGCCACCTTGGCCGAGCCGGAGGCTGCCTTGTGCACCGCTTCCGAGGGAAACGGCCATAGCGTGATCGGGCGGATGTAGCCCACCCGGTGCCCGGCGTCGCGCAGCCGCAGGCAGGCGTAGCGCACGAACTTACCCACCGAGCCGTAGGCGGCCACCACCAACTCGGCGTCGTCGCAGAACCCGGCGTCGATCAGCGGCTCCACGCCGGTGGCCATGGCCTCGATGTGTTCGGCGCAAGCGGCGTAGTGGGCGCCTAGGTCGAACCCCTCTTCTCCTTCGATCCCGCCGCCCAGAGGGGACATGATCTTGGCTGCGCCCGAACCGCCGGTAGATCCGTTCAGGGCCCAATCGGGCAACTCGGGGGCGGTTGCGTGGATGGGGGGCACCGACACTGCTTGATAGGTGTGGCCCAAGTAGTAGTCGCCCAGCACCATCACCGGGGTGCGCCACTGGCCGGCCATGGCGAACGCCTTCTGGGTGAGCTCTACCGCCTCGGGCACGTCCATGGGGGCCAGCACTATGTGGCGGTAGTCGCCGTGGCCGCCTCCTCGGGTGGCCTGGAAGTAGTCGCCCTGGCCTCGGGCCATGTTGAACACCACCAGCGGCAGGCGGGCGTTGGTGATCTCGGACAGCGACTCCTGCATCAGCGACAGCCCCTGGCCGGTAGACCCGGTGGCCGCCAGGTGCCCGGTGGTGGCCGCTCCCCAGGCCATGCCCACTGCCTCCAGCTCGCTCTCGGCATTCATGCACACGCCGTTTACCTCGGGCAGCAGGGCGGCCATGTGTTCGAGCAACTCGGTGAACGGGGTCATGGGGTATCCCGTGAAGAACCGGCAGCCAGCGGCCACTGCGGCCCGGGCCATGGCCTCCGAGCCCTCAATCAGCACCCGCTCGCTCACTGGCTGCTTCCTTGGCTGGCGGGTAGTTCCAGGGGGGTGTCGTACTTGTACACCTGGAACACGAAATCGGGGCAGATCTGGGCGCAGGCCTGACAGCCGGTGCAGCCGGCCAGCAGCCGGGGGTAGCGGTAGCCCCGGGTGTTGACCTCGTGGGTGGTCATCTCCAGCACTCGGGGAGGGCAGGCGTCGATGCACAGATCGCAGCCCTTGCAGGCCTCGGTGTCGATCACCACGGTGCCCCTCACGGTGACGGTGCTTGGGGGAGTGCTGGGACTCACGCCGCCATCTCCCAGCCGGTGGCCAGCGCCGCTTCGTTGGCCTCGATCAGCTGGCTGCGGTAAGGCGGCACCGAGCGGCGCATTCCCTCCACCAGGCCTTCCAAGCTCACCAAGCCGGACGTTTTTCCGTATACCCCGGCCATGACCATGGCGGCCAAGAGCGGGTTGCCCAGATCGGTGGCGGCATCGGTGGCGGGCACCTCCACTACTCGGTAGCGGTCGGGGCGCAGCTCGTCTTCGAACACCGAGGTGTTCACCAGCACGAGGCCGCCGTCGCGGATGCGCTCTTGGAGCGGCGCCCAGAATTGGTGGTGCATCAATATGGCCGACCAGGTGGATGACAGCACCGGCGGCGCCTCGATGGGCTGGTCGCTGATCACCACCGTGCTGTCGGTGTTGCCGCCCCGCATCATGCCGCCGTAGCTGCCGAACACCAGCACCTCTTTGCCATCGGCGGTGGCCCCTTGGGCGATGACCTGGGCGGCCAGTTGTACACCTTGGCCGCCGATCCCGGTGAGCATCAGCTCGCGCTCGCCGGTGGCCTGGGAACTCATCTGCCCTGCCAGTTGGGGGGGCGTTTTTCCACGAAGGCCAGGGGGCCCTCTTTGAAGTCCTCGGTTCTGGAGATTGTTGCCCCCAGCTGGGCGGCGATGGCGAACCCCTCGGCCTCGGTGGCTTCCAGGCCGTCGAGGATGGCCCGGCGGGCGGCCCTTACGGCTAGGGGGGCGTTGACCACTATGCGCTCGGCCAGGGCCTTGGCTTCGGGCAATGCCTGGCCGGGCTCGCACACCACGTTGACCAAGCCCAGGGCGTGGGCCCGGTGGACATCGATGGTGTCG
>MPNQ01000070.1 GCA_002239105.1 marine group bacterium Sva0996 bin134
GAGCACGCCGGGATCGCCGAGGTGGCCGACGTGAGGTTGGCCGGGGCGTTCGGCGCCCACATCAGCCCGGTTCACGCCATGGTGCTGGGCTTGGTGCCCGACGGGCCGGTGGAAGGGGTCAAAGGGGTGGGCAACGCCTCGGGAGCGGGCGCGGCCCGGATGCTGGTATCGGGATCACAGCGAGCCGAGACCGAGCGAGCCGCCCGGGAAGTGGTCAAGATCGAGACGGCCACTGAGGCCCGCTTCCAGGAGCTGTTCGTGGCCGCCATGTCGCTGCCCCATGAGACCGCCCCCACTCCCCACTTGGCCGAGGCGGTGGATTTGCCCTCGCGATCCACAGCCGATAGCGAGACTGCCGGACCCAAGCGGCGCAGACCAGTCCGCCGCCAGCATGCATCTCAGGAGCAACGATGAGCGAGCGACAAGGCAGACGCGGCGGCGGACGGGCCGGTCGCCAAGCAGCCCGAGCAGCCAGCCAGGTGTTGGCCGCCCCCGCGCTTCAGCGGCGCCTGCCGCCGGTGGAGATCATCGACGAGGCCGGCCTCGTCCAGATCGAGGAGAACGCCGAGACCATCCTGGCCGAGGTGGGCATCGCCTTCCAGGACTATCCCGACGCCCTGGACCTGTGGCGAAACGCGGGCGCCGATGTCGACGGCGAGCTGGTGCGGTTCCCCAGGGGGATGTGCCGCCAGATCGTGGCCGAGAACGCCCCCGCTGCCTACACCCAGCACGCCCGCAACCCCGAGCGCAGTGTGAGCATCGGCGGCAACACCACCGTGTTCGTCCCCAACTACGGCTCGCCGTTCGTCACCGACTTGGACCAGGGCCGGCGCTACGCCACCCTGGCCGACTTCGAGAACGTGGTGAAGCTGGCCTACCAGCTCCCCCACCTGCACCACAGCGGGGGCACGGTGTGCGAGCCGGTGGACGTGCCAGTGGAGGTGCGCCACCTCGACATGGTGTACGCCCACCTGCGCTACAGCGACAAGCCCTTCATGGGCTCGGTGACCAGCGCCGAGCGGGCGGCCGACTCGGTGGAGCTAGCCCGCATCGGCTTCGGCGGCGACCTGGCCGACCGCACGGTGATGACCTCGCTGATCAACGCCTCCTCCCCCATGCGCTGGGACGCCACCATGCTGGGCGCGGCCACCACCTACGCCCGGGCCAACCAGGCCAGCATCATCAGCCCGTTCATTCTGGCCGGAGCCATGTCGCCGGTGACGGTGGGCGGCCTGGCCGCCCAGGCTCTGGCCGAGGCGCTATCGGGCATGGCCTACCTGCAACTGGTGCGACCCGGCTCGCCCGTCGTCTTCGGCACCTTCGCCTCGTCGATGTCGATGGCCACCGGCGCCCCTACGTTCGGCACCCCCGAGGCCGGCCAGGCCATCTACGTCATGGCGGCGCTGGCCCGGCGCTGCGGGGTGCCGTTCCGCTCCGGCGGCCAGCTCACCGCGTCCAAGGCCCCCGACGCCCAGGCGGCCTACGAGTCGGCCCACACGCTTTTGCCCACCGTGCAAGCCGGGGTCAACTTCGTGCTCCACGCCGCCGGGTGGCTGGAGGGGGGCCTGACTTTGGGCTACGAGAAGCTCATCATGGACGCCGACCAGCTCGGCGCCATGGAGGTTCACGCCCGCGGCGTCGACTTGACCGACAACGGCCAGGCCATGGAGGCGTTCCGCACAAACACCCACGGCGACCACTTCTTGGGCAACGCCCACACCCTGGCCAACTTCGAGACCGCCTTCTGGCGCTCCGAGGTGGCCGACAACAACAGCTACGAGCAATGGTCCGAAGAGGGCGCCCTCACCGCGGCGCAGCGGGCCAACACCCGCTGGAAGGAGCTGCTAGCCGACTACCAGCCGCCCCCCATAGACGACGCCATAAACGCCGAACTGCAAGATTTCATCGCCCGCCGCAAGGCCGAACTAACCGACGAGCCTTCCTGATTAATCCCTTACATCTCCTGCAACCACGAATGGCCGGGGGGCAGCACAAGAAAGCCACCTCGAAACCACATATGCACATGAGCTTTGCGGTCCACCAAAGGCAGCCGATACATCAATCGGAGCCATAATGGCATGCGATCCAGAAGCGGGAAAGCGCCTCCTGGCGGCACCCAGTCCCAACCGGGACGTTCCGATTCAGGATATCGCCACCCTCCTGGAGATGGCACAAGATCCTCTTCGGGAAATGGATCCACGATCGGCAGTTCACTATCACGCATAATTCGCCCAGTCTCCCCCTCGGAACGTCTGCCAGCGTACATCCCTGTCCTAAGCTTCGCGTCCTCCCGGCACAACTCGGAAGAATTGGAATATTCCGCTGTCGAGAACCCAGTCATGTCGTCCCGTTCCATGTGGTCACAGCCAGTCTGCGACACCTGTCAGCGATGTCAACCCTCTACACCCTTACTCCAGGATTGTCAAGTGTCAAAACATGACAAAAACTTGACATGTTTTGACACCAGTTTTGGTTGCCAGGCATCACCGTCAAACGTACCCTTGCAGATATGGAAAATGATTCGAGAAAGGACATTGGAGGTCAGCTAATTCATTCTCAAATCTGCCCAGATCGACCACATGTTGACTTCACACATTCAAGCTATAGAGCCCACAAATTAACTATTGGTTGCAAGGAGAACATCTCATGAAAAAGAAAATTTGCCTTCTAATTGTTGCAGCAACGGCATTTGCGTTTCTCGCACTGCCGGCTAATGCTCGCGACGAGCCAACAACGACTGAACCTCTTGAAACAACCGTTGATGACGTTCTCGCGGGAACTTCTCTTGAGGATGTTGATGACTTATCTGCCGACTCAGATGTTCCGTGGCGAGTTGAGCGAGATACCAGCGGTAACGTCACCATAGTCTTCGGGGGCATCAACAACGTTCCCATCAGAAGTGACACAGTCTTGTACGCCGTGAACAATCCGGCGGGTACTGAAACTGTTGCCGCTGCATCCTGGAGCTGCAATCTGCATAACAACGAAATTCGAGTCGTCCGCGAAGTCGCATGGCTGCGAGGTGTACGTTGGGTGACGTGCTCTGGCGTTTCTAGTCATGCAATGGATTGGAGATTTTACCGTTCTAGCTGGTCAGGTTACCGTACATATGGACCATTGAATATTGGCATTTTCCGCACACGCTCGGACCAGGCATACCCTGCATACATAGATTGTGGCTCAGGGGGAACTTATAACTATAAATTGCGGTACTGGTCACGGGTTCGTGTCGGCGACAAAGAGTATCAAGGACCGTATGCCGAAAACAAAAAAGTGCGCACTAACTGTGGAACACGTCCCGACTTCTAGCCGTCCGGCGACCTCCACACCGCAAGGTGGCTGGAGGGGGGCCTGACACTGGGCTACGAGAAGCTCATCATGGACGCCGAACTGCAAGATTTCATCGCCCGCCGCAAGGCCGAGATCGCCAGTAGGCCGCAGTGAGCGGCTCACGAGTCCTCCTGAAGTGGTGGCACATCCCGTAGGGCACCTGCGCGGCAGGTTGTCTCAGTGGCCTAGCAGAGCCTTGAGGACGGCTGATACCTGACGGCTCTCCTGTTCGGATATAACCCCCAGGCGATGCACCAATCTGCGTCTGGCGATCGAGCGCATCAATTCGCACTGTGCATAGCTGATGTCAACAAGCCCAGTTTCGGGAGTTGGCTCAATCTCAATGTGGAACGGCAGGCCGCGGGCAGAGGAGGTGAGCGGAATAACGAAAAGGAACGGGAATTCGTTTTCTGGGATAGACCAAAAGGAGAAGATCGGCGATGGCCCCACCTCGATGGCGGGCCGGAACGATGCCGGCTCCCCCGGGTAGGGATCGCCAAAATCCACCATCCACAAATCGTCAACCAATGCCATCATCCACATAAGTTGAGTCAGCCTCAGCCAGATAGTCGGCCCACTCTTTGGGATTCTGGCGCAGGGCCTCAAGATGCTCCATCGAATCGCGTGCGAACCGCATCCTCCAGAGCGCCTCAGCCGCTTCTTGCACCGTCTCTCCTATGGTCGCGCCCGTATCACGCCCCATCTCAGCAAGCCGATCCCGCGTCTCGACATCAACCCTGATAGTCGTCTTAGCCATGGCAAGAGTATACAAATCATATATATCACAAGCTACCGGAAGCTGTGTTTTGGCCTCGAATGCCGCACTTGATGTGGTTTCAGCATATTTAACTGGCTCTCCCTCGACGACGCCAGCGACTCCGATCTGCGCGACTACGTCACCCGCCGCGAATCCAAGATCGCCAACGAGCCGGGGCGACTACACCCCGACGTTGACCGAGCGACTGTAGCGTTGGCGAGCAGCTTCGCCTGAAGTACCCAGCATGGTGCCAATGGCAGCCCAAGAATGCCCGTCCTGCCTTGCGCCGGCCACCGCTTCGGAAAGCTGCCGCTCGGCATCGGCCCGTGCTTGAAATGCGGCGTGAACCGTCCTGAGCGCCGTGGCGTCTTCTAGGTTGGCCTCAACGGGCTCGTGCTGCTCGAACCGTGTAGCCAGTTCTTCAGCCTGATCCAGTATTTCTTGCGTTGTTCGCGGCATTACCTCATCCAAGATACTTCGGGCGGGCGCACGTGGATCATGCTGTCTTCTCCAATCCCATGCCGCCCGGCACTAGGAGCAATAATCGGAGACATAGTATAGCAAGTTAACTTGTAGTGTAGAGGCCCAAGCCGCCGGCTCGTGGGTTCGAAGCGCAGGTCTGACCGGCCTGTGGCAATAGGGTGAACCGCCTTCTTGATAACATCATTTCAGATTATTACAGTATATTTGACTTCCCCCACACATCTATCTTCCTGAGTGGGGAACCATGGCGGCAAACACCGCAGTCTCCGACCGACGCCGCGTACAGTTGAGGTCGGTGAACGCCGACGATCTACTTAACCGGTTGATGGGCCTGGGAATTGCTCGCGAAATGCCCAACCGGTCCGGCATCAGACGGTCGGTGCGGGTCAACAAGATTGAGGTGGCCATCGCCGAGAAGCCGGAAGAGCGCAGCTTGCGGGCCCGCTGGCGAGAGCACGCCGACAAGATGGACTTCCGCTATCTGCTGGTGATCGACGACCCTGATCATCCCGACAGCGTCCGCACCCTCGGCCCCCGTACCTTCAACGAGCCCATCCGCTCGGTGGACTGCGCCAAGCTGTCCGAGGCCATCGAGGACACCGCCTCAATGCACAGCCTCGACGCAGTCCGTCACTTGGCCGGTGAGGTCGTCCGGCTGGCTGGCCGAGGCAAGGTGGTCCACGGCCTACTCACTCATCACACGCTGGAGGCTCGGTTCCGCGATCACTCCGAACGCTGGCCAGCCGCTAGTGAGATCACAAATGATCTGTCGATCATCGGCCACTGGCAGACGCTGCTCGACGGAATGGGTTACGAAATTGAGATGCTCCCCCAACGGGGCTACCTGGCCCGATTCAACGGCCGGCCGGTGGCCATGATCCACCCCTGGGCCGAGCCTGAGTATTTTGTCCGTGTCGACGACATGGGCCGTCCCGCTGAGGGGCTTTTGGCCTCCGATTGTCACCAACACGGCGTCCGCTACGGCATCATGGTGTGTCGCAACCAATACCGG
>MPNQ01000071.1 GCA_002239105.1 marine group bacterium Sva0996 bin134
TGTGGCCCAACATGGTTGAGCACGGCTATGGCCGGTTGGTGAACGTGGCCTCTGGCGCCGTGTGGGGCCTGCGGGGCCAAGCTGCCTATGCCGCCTGCAAGGCCGGGGTGATGGGCCTCACCCGCGCGCTGGCCCGCGAGGGCCGCTATCACGGCATTCAAGTCAACTGCGCGCTCCCCTGGGCGGTGACCGACAGGAGCCCCGACCGCTCCCGCGAGGAGTTCGGCCCCATCATCGAAGCCCACATTCACCCCGAAAACGTTGCCCCCGCCGTGATATGGCTGGCCCATGAGGACTGCCCTGCGACTGGTGAGTCCTTCACCGTGGATGGCCCCCGCATGGCCCGCCTGGGCTGGGTTGCGAGCACCGGCCACACCGATCTCAACCCCACCCCCGAGTCCTACCGCGACAATTGGGATCAAGTGATGGATCTAGCTGACTTCACCGTCCCCAAATCAACTAATGACCACATGCGCAATACGGTGATGCCAGCGTTTAGTCCATCGACAGAGGAACGGCCTCAACGCCAGTAACCCAAGGTCGCCCGGCCCCCTCAAGGGCCTCCCACTTCCTCTTGGAGTCCGCAGAGTCGATTTGGCCCAGTTCCTCAGGGGTTGGGCCGATTCGGTCGACCAGCGGAGCCAGCGCCTCGGTGTCGAAGCCGTAGAACTCGGCCGCGTTCAGCCCGAGAATGGCCGCGGTGTCGTCGGCGGGAATGTCCCAGAACGCCTCAGCCAGCGATTTGCGGGTGTGCGGCCACGTGCCCTCGGGATGGGGGAAATCGTTGCCCCACATGATGTTGCCCACACCGATCTCGAAGCGCCGAGCCAGCTCGCGCCTTCGGGTATTGGACGCTCCGATGGCGCAGTTGCGGTCGAAGTAGTCGCTGGGACTCAAGCTCAGGTGGCCGTAGGCGTCGGCCGCCAGCTTCTGGGCCCCTCCGTGCTCGCGGGAATAGGTGGCATCCATGGTCCACAACATGTCGGCGGCCCAGAAGCAGCCGCACTCGGTAACCGCGTAGCGCAGCCCCGGATACCGCTCGAACACGCCAGAATACAGCAAGAACCACAAGGGACGGGTGGTCCACCAACGCACTTCGGCCACGTACATGCCGATGAATCCGGGTCCGGTGCCGTATTCGGCCCGGGGAGCAGCCCCCGAATGGGTGTGAACCGGCATCTCCAAGTCTTGGCAGGCCGCCCAGATGGGATCGTAACGGCGGTCGTGATAGCCGGGGCCCTCGTTCCACATGGAGGCGATGAGAATGCCGCCTCGCAGACCCGACTCTCGAGCTCGGGTGATCTCGGCTACTGCTGCACCCACGTCGGCGATGATCGGCACCACCGCCACCCCGGCTCGCCGCTCGGGGCTGTCGTTGCACAGCTCGGCCAACCACCGGTTGTGAGCCCGAGCCCCGGCCAATAGCAGCTCGGGATCTTCGGCAAACGACATGCCCAGCCCGGCCCCGAACGGTGCCGAGGCACCCCCGGTCACCGCGTCGGCATCAGGGAAGATCACCTCGCCGGCAACGCCGTCGCCGTCTAGCTCCGCATCCCGACGGGCCGCGTTCCAACCCCCTCGCAGCCCCTCCTCGTTCTCGCCGAACCACTCCTCTTCGAACTCGGCGTTCCCCATGATGTTGCCCTGGTTTCGGATGGCATTCCGCTGAACCATGAAATCGTCGAAGGCGTCGTGGAACTTCGATTCCAAGTACACCCGATACTCCAAATTCGGCAACCCCGCATGGCAGTCCGAGGAAATAACCAAATAACGCTCAGTCATGATCGCCCCCTTTAGCCAGACACTAGCCAAGGGAACTCAAGAAAACCTTTGGTCGGGCAGGCGGGATTTGAACCCACGACCTCTTCGTCCCGAACGAAGCGCGCTACCAAGCTGCGCCACTGCCCGTAAACCCAAACAATACCAAGGAGGTGGGGAAACAACATAGGCGGTTTGGTGGGTGGCCCGGTTCAGGGCACCCGCCGCCCGGAGTTCATCGAGGACGGCGGGCTGGGCCGGGACAGGCCCCGCCAAACAGCCGGGGAATTGCTACGACAAAACCGCCAAGACTGCCCTCTGCACACGCACCGCGTCCAACGGCTTCACCAACCACCCATCAGATCTAGCCTGCTTCGCCAAATAGACGTCTGCCTCACGATCCAACAACATCAGCACTCGCGTCTCCGGCGCCCGCCCCATTTCTGCCTCGAGCCTCAAATCAAGGCAAGTCGCCATCCCCCCCATGTTCCCAATCTGGAGATCACAGATCACCACATCCGGCTCCTGCTCCCGTACCGCAGCTAGCACCTCCACACCGGCCCGCACCCGGTTGATCTCGGAAGTGTCGCTGCCCAATGCGGCGTCCACCGCGTTGTACACGGAGTCGCTGTCGGTGGCTAAGAGCACTTGGGTCACGTTCCGATGGTACCCAAACCGATGCCGCAACAACCTGCTGGGGCGATGGCTTTGAGGTCGTCTCGCGTTAGCATCATGGGCGGTCAAGGGGAGGCGTTTTGCTAGAGATCGAAGTCAAGAATCTGGACACCCATACAGTCCTTCGTCCCCGTGGCGATATAGATGCCTACACCGTGGCCCAATTCCGGGAGCGCATTGGCGAGTTGGCCATGGAACCTCGGCTGCTTATCGACTTGGGGTCGGTTCCGTTCATGGACTCGGCTGGACTGGGGGCGCTGATCGGCGGTATCCGGCGAATCCGCGATTCTGATGGCGAGGTTGTGGTGGCCTGCGGGGAGGGGGCTTTGGCCCGGCTGCTGCACACCACCGGATTCGACCGGATAGTCCCCGTGGCCGAGACCCCCGAGGAGGCGCTGACCTCGCTGTTGGACACCGATTCCCCCGAGGCGTTGTAACTCAACAGTGCGAACCCCGCGATTGAAGTTGGCTACTGCCTGCCTCGTCGGGGGTGGCGTTCTGGCTGCTCTCGGCTTCGCCGGGACGGGGTCGGCCGCGGCCCAGACCAATGCAGATCCTGGCGCCGGTGTGGCCGTGGTGGTCGAGGTGACCGGCTTGCTCGACCCGGTCATGGCCGAGCTCGTCGAAAACACATTGAGCGATGCTGCCGATGCCGGCGCCCGACTGCTGGTGTTCCGCGTCGACAGCAATCGTTCTGTGGTATCCGATGAGCGGGTGGCTGAATTAGCCGAGGCCATCGCCGGCTCGCCGGTCCCGGTCGCGGTATGGGTCGGTCCCAATGGCGCGTCCTTGGAGGGCAAGGTGGCCCAGCTCTTCGCCACTGCCGATGCCGTGGGGATCGCTCCCGGCACCAAGCTGGGCGACCTCGGATCCCCACTGCTAGCGCTGGCCGAGTATCCCGTCGCCTGGGCCAACCAGGAGCTGATCCGCGACCAGAGACTGGGATGGCGACAGCTCATTTCCGAAGGGGTTATCGCCTGTGACCGCTTCACCCTCGATGACCTGGGTGACCGCTACGCCGAGGCCGGCATTCCGTTCGACCCCGAAACCGTGCGAGTTCCCCCCGAAGTAGAGCAGTGCGTCGCCCCGCTGATCGGCGATTTCCTTGTCGATTTGGACAATCTCGGCTTCGAGTCGAATCTCGTTGAGGTCGACGGCCAACCGCGTTTGGAGCCCATTACCCAGGTTCAGTTCCGGGGTTTGTCGCTGGCCCATCAGCTCTTCCACACCGTGGCCAGCCCGCCGGTTGCCTATCTGATGCTGTCCATAGGCATGGGCCTGATGCTGTTCGAGTTCTTCACCGCCGGCATCGGCGTGGCCGGCGTGGTGGGGGCACTGCTCTTCATCTTGGCTGGGTACGGGCTCTCAGTGCTGCCCCACAACACGTGGGCGCTGGTGCTGCTGGCCGCTTCGATGGTGGCGTTTGGCATCGACATCCAAACCTCGGTTCCCCGCTTTTGGACCGGTGTCGGGATGGTCATGTTCGCCGCCGGCACCTGGTGGCTCTACGACGGGGTGTCAATGTCGTGGATCCCCATGGTGGTGATGACCGGGGCGGTGGCGGTGGCCATGTTCTCGGGAATGCCTTCGATGGTTCGAACCCGCTTCTCTACACCGACAATCGGGCGGGAATGGATGATCGGCGAATTGGGCGAAGTGGTCGAGGACGTCTCCCCCGACGGGGTGGTGCGAATCCGGGATGCGCTGTGGCGGGCTCGGGCCAACCGGGCAACGCCGGTAACCGCTGGTGACCAGGTCAGAGTGGTTGAAATAGACGGTTTGTGGTTGGAAGTGGAGCCGATCGAAGGCGCGGCTCGCGACTATCGAGAGCCCCGTCGATAGGCCAGCGGACGGTTTTGAAGCCAGTAAACAGATGAAAAACGATTGGGAAATGCTCTGCTCTCATCTTGTGCGCGGCCAACTTCGCCTATAAGGTCCGCCCAAAGGGGGTAGGAAATAGTGAGCACTGTCACCAGTGAGAGGGCATGGCAAGCAAAGGCCGCCTGTCGGGGGCCGCACGCGGCTGTCTTCTTCCCGCCCCCGTCTTTTGAGCGAAAAGAAGAGAAGATCGAGCGCGAGAGTCGGGCCAAGGCCATCTGCGAGGAATGCAGTGTCATGGACGAGTGCCGTGAGTATGCCCTGAAGATTCGCGAGCAGCATGGCATCTGGGGAGGACTCAACGAGTTGGAGCGCCGGGAGATCCTCACCACCCGGCGAAACTGACTACTGCGCCGTAATCACTAAGTCAAAGGCGCGGTCCGGCGATTCGCACATCCCCCCTCCGACGGGTCACGCCGTGCCCGTCCATCCATGCCAGCAGCGGCAAGGCGTACTTTCGTGTGGTCTCTAGGCGCTCGCGTACCTCAGCCACTGTGACCCCGCGGGGTTGAACCGCCAACATCTCGGCCAGCACCGAACCGGCTGCCTCTAGGGCAGACGCCGCGAAGAACACGCCGTCCTGCTCCACGACGAAACCCCGCTTCACCAACTCCCGCACCTCGGTGCGGTTCACGCCCAGTGCCTCAGGATCAGGCGGGGTGAACGGCGCCGCTTCCAGCCCGCGGTGTACCGGTGATTCTGGAATGGGTCCGACTGACCGACTGGCCGGACTCGGCCACCCTCGACAACCACATCCTCTATCAGGTTGAGAACCACCCGGTCCCGTTCGCTCAGCCCGGCTACATCCAGCCCCAGAGGCCCAGCATCGTCCACCGTCTCCCGCAGCCAGGGATCGCCCACCAAGGCGGGAAACTCCTCGCCCCCGTTTGGG